>CANQQE010000027.1 GCA_947625935.1 uncultured Muribaculaceae bacterium
CGATTAGTACCCACGCCTCTCCAAACCCCTCTGAAAATCACCGAGTTTGCCCAAATAAGAAAAAATGAGTAATTTTGTGTATGATTCCAGCCCAATCAATAATAAAAACCGAAGTTATCAGCGGCTCGACCAGCCGATATATCGCACATATAGCCTCACGATGGATTGAACGCCGGTGGTGGGCGCTGCTAATACCTATCGCCATTCCTGTGGCACTCGGTGTGACAGTCAATCAAGCATGGCTATTGGTTGCGTTCATGCTGCTGTTGCTCTGCTACCCATCACTGCTGCTCTTACTTTTCAGCAGATATGTCTTGCGCAGCCAAGCGCGAAAGGCTGTGTTCAGTTACTCAGTAACAGCAACCCCTCGGAAAATGACAATCACCTATTTTCAACTTAGCGATAGCGAAGCCCCCGCCCCACCAGCCGAAACAATATTTTTTGACCAAACAGTCGAATACACTATCACTCGCAAAGGGTTAATAATTGAATGGGGCGGCACGCCCTATGATTTCATATTCATACCCCACGAGGCGTTGCAGTCACGGGCTGAGTCAACTTTATTCATAAGATGGCTTCGAGATTGCCATAATCAGGTCATCAAACGGTAGGTCACCTACGTTTCAAAGCCCTGTAAAGTTTTGCCATGCGGGTCATTAGTTTAAAAGCGAGGATAACATAGTCCATATAGGTCAACGCGCCTATCGCTCGTGACAACATTGACGTCCCGGTCTCATTACGAGGCAATGTCTCACTTACCTGCCTCATCAACTTATCTTTTTCAATGGCAATTTCCACTTCATTAAGCGCACGGCGGTAACGCAGTTCCTCCAACGAATATCCGTGCCACTTTTTTTCAGCAAGTACATGGTTACCGGCATTAATCTTGTTCATCGTCAGGGGTGTTATTTAAAGGTGATTCGACAATAATTCTGGAAATAAACCGAGTGATCGGATTAATCAAGATCGGCCCTCGCAAGGCGATTAACAACAGGATGACGATTACATAGAAACCACCAATGATAAGATAGCTCCAGTAATCGGGGAGCACGTCAGTTATAACCGCACTAAGCGCAAGCGTCAAGAACACCATGACACATATGCCAAGAATCAGCACAATCAAAGCTAAAGCTACCCCCGAAAACAAGCGTGCCAGTTTTTCGGAAAGGTCGAGACGCGCCTTTGACACATATAGCCTGCAAAGCCGCTGAATCATCTGCCAAATGACGGTGAATGATGAATTATCGTTTGATGGGCCCATAAAAATCCGATGGTTTCATGTAAATCAGAACAGAGGCCGCCGATTACATTATTATGCCGACAGTCTCCGCTCTGATTGTGATTTATAAATCCAGTAAATTAATCCAAATCATTTCTTAGCCGCTTCAGAGATTTCGGCGATAAGCTCGTCAACCTCTGAATCACAACAGCACAGACCTTTTTTGCGAAGCAGTTCTTTAATCTGCGAACGCAATTCCTCGCCCTTTTCAGGAGCGAAAAGCAAAGCGGCACCGGCACCGACGATGGCGCCACCCAAGAAAGCATACAATAAATTCAACTTGTTCATGATGGATAATTATATAAAAGTGAATGTAATAAACGTTTTATTTCTTAATTTCGTCGGCGATTTCATCAACCAACTCGTCCAATTGGTCTTTTTTCAGTTTGAGACCTTTGCTGCGGATAAATTTCTTAATTTCTCTGCGCGTCTCCTCACCTTTGTGTGGAGCGACGAGAAGACCGACTGCCGCACCGGCGACTGCGCCACCGATAACAGCTAATACAATGTTCAGATTTTTCATACCTTCTTAAAATTTTGGTTTGGTTTCAAAATCTATAACAACAAAGATAGAAAAAAGTGCGATAATGTCTGATTTTTTCTTCATTTTCCGTTGTTCTTGACTAACATTATAACATTTTCATTAATTAAAACTATCCATTTAGATGAATGTGTAAATTTTATGGTAACTTTGTAAGTTAAACTATCAATAGCTGAAAATGTCATCAACGACACAAGATATAACCGTCAAGGGGGCGAGAGTCAACAATCTGAAAAATGTGGATGTCACCATCCCCCGCAACCGTTTCATAGTTATTACCGGCCTGTCGGGTTCGGGAAAGTCATCGCTGGCATTCGACACTCTCTATGCCGAGGGGCAACGCCGCTATGTCGAGAGCCTTTCGGCCTATGCCCGCCAGTTTATGGGCAAGATGGCCAAGCCTGAGTGTGACTACATAAAGGGCCTTCCCCCTGCAATCGCCATAGAGCAGAAAGTAAATACACGCAACCCTCGAAGCACAGTGGGGACATCGACTGAAATTTATGACTACATGAGGTTGCTTTTCGGACGGGTCGGCCGCACTTATTCGCCTGTAACAGGACGTGAGGTGAAGAAACACACGGTTGACGATGTGGTCAACACCGCACTGTCGTACCCAGAAGAAACCCGCATAGCGGTCGTGTCGCCTATCAGGCTACCAGAGAAGCGGACGTTTACATCACAGCTTGAGATATTCATGAAGGAAGGATATTCACGCGTGATGCACAAAGGGGAATTTCTGGCGATTGAGGATTTGCTTAAATCAAAGAAACCACCAACTTCGCCTGATGGATATGACCTGCTTATCGACCGCCTGTCGGTGGCATCACAGGGTGACGAGTTGAGCCGGCTCGCAGATTCGTCGGAAACAGCTTTTTTCGAGGGGCACGATGAGATGTCATTGATAGTGTGGGACTCGGAACGCAAAATTCATCGCCACGACTTCTCGAAACGTTTTGAGGCCGACGGAATCACGTTTATCGAGCCTAACGAGCTAATGTTCAATTTCAACAACCCTTACGGAGCATGTCCGCGCTGCGAGGGTTTCGGCAAGACAATGGGTATAGATGAAAACCTCGTCATACCCAATCAGGCTCTATCGGTCTATGACGATGCCGTGGTTTGCTGGCGGGGAGAAAAAATGAGCGAATGGAAACGCGAGCTCATTCATCAGGCACCCCACATAGGGTTCCCGATACACCGTCCGTATTGCGACCTGTCGCAGAAGGAGAAGGACTTGCTGTGGCATGGCAACAGCCGATTCAGCGGTATTGACGGTTTCTTCAAAATGGTTGAAGAAAATCTATATAAGATACAATACCGCGTTATGCTTGCCCGCTATCGCGGCAAAACGATATGCCCGGAGTGTCATGGCTCCCGCCTCAGGCCTGAGGCTTCATATGTCAAAGTGGGCGGCGCAGCCATAGGAGACCTTGTCACAATGCCGGTAGACAGACTGCTCCAGTGGTTCAAAGCACTGCGACTTAACGAGCAAGACAGCAAAATCGCAGCACGCCTACTGACCGAAATAACCAACCGTTTGCAATTTTTGGTGGACGTAGGACTCGGATACCTGACTCTCGACCGACGTTCATCGACGCTATCGGGGGGTGAAAGCCAGCGCATAAATCTTGCCACTTCGTTAGGGAGCAGCCTTGTCGGGTCGCTTTACATTCTCGACGAACCGAGCATAGGACTCCACTCACGCGACACTCAGAAGCTCATAAAGGTGCTACGCCATCTGCAAGCAATCGGCAACACGGTGGTAGTTGTTGAACACGATGAAGAAATCATACGCGCCGCAGACTATATAATAGATGTGGGACCCGATGCAGGAAGCCATGGAGGTCAGATAATCCACCAGGGGTTATTGGCCGACATCGGCAATGCTAAAGGGAGCTATACACTCGACTATCTGACCGGCACACGGGCAATCCCCGTCCCTAAACGCCGCCGTAAATGGAACTCGTATATAGAGGTAAAAGGAGCGAGAGAAAACAATCTTAAAAACATTGACGTCAAATTTCCGCTCGGAATCATGACAGTCGTAACCGGAGTGAGCGGTTCAGGCAAATCAACGCTTGTCAAAGACATATTGTACAAAGCCATGCTGAGACAACTCGGGGAGGCGTCGGACGCACCCGGGGCATTCAAATCATTGGACGGCGATTTGTCGCGAATCTCGGCCGTTGAGTTTGTAGACCAAAACCCTATAGGAAAATCGACACGCAGCAACGCCGCAACCTACCTGAAAGCGTATGATGAAATACGCCGTCTGTTTGCCGATCAGCAAGGGGCTAAACAGATGGGATTCAGCCCCGCTTATTTCTCATTTAACGCTGAGGGTGGCCGCTGTGAGGAGTGCAAGGGGGAAGGCACAATCACCATCGAGATGCAATTTATGGCAGACATCACCATTCCTTGCGAGGAATGCCACGGCAAACGGTTCAAACGCGACGTGCTTGAAATAGAGTACAGAGGGAAAAATATATTCGATGTGCTTAACATGACCGTGGATGAAGCCATAAACTTTTTTTCCGAATCGGGGGGGGCCACCGAGAAGAAAATCGTGCGCCGCTTGCAGCCACTGAAAGATGTGGGCCTCGGTTACATAAAGCTCGGCCAGTCGTCATCGACACTATCGGGCGGAGAAAACCAGAGGGTAAAGCTGGCTTATTTCCTCGCCGCCGAGAAGCCACAACCTACAATGTTTATTTTTGACGAACCCACCACAGGTTTACACTTCCATGACATCAACACCCTGATGGATTCGTTCAACCGGCTCATAGCACAAGGTCACACGGTGGTAATCATAGAGCATAACACGGACGTCATCAAATGCGCCGACCATGTCATAGACATAGGTCCGGAAGGAGGCGAAAACGGGGGCAATATAGTAGCTACGGGCACCCCCGAAGAAATCGCGAAGTGCCCGTCAAGCTACACCGGCCAATATATAGCCGAAAAGTTGTGATTGTCATCTGATTCTGTCCATCGACGCAAGCAGACGGCGGTCGCACACTATGCGGCGGTAGGCCCAAAGGGCAGCCACAAGTGCAAGGATGAGGAGCAACACTCCGCCCCAAAGTTCTATGCGTCCGCCGTCGAGCCGTCCATAAACGATGAATATGCCTGTCACAGCCGAAACTGCCATGAGCAATATGGATAACAGCGTGACGGTGAGCTGGCGTTTCAGATTCCTGAACAAAAAGATGGATATGAACAGAAGCACGGCTATCGTGAGGTTAAGCACAAAGAACACTATAAAATCACTCGGTGATACCAATGATATGCTTTCGGCTGAAGCAGAGTCATTGAACGATGCGAACGGTGTGAAACAAAAGAGCGCCATGCAGATGGCCGCGATGAAAAGCAGTACTGACTGCCAACGTTGAATTACCATTTCTTTGTATTGTTTTATTAGGTTAATTATCAGTTTCGGCTATAAAGCATTGTATCTATAACAAGGGGCAACAGTGATTTGTCAACACCGACTTTGACCAGTGTGTCGGCGTCGGACTTAAACGCCTCAATGAAGCTATCGACATTTCCGCCGGTCTGATCGATGAACAGGTTATAAAAATTCACAGCTTCCTTCAATGATGACTCGGCAAGCGACAGGTGCCCCATGTTGAGGTAGTCTTCGGCAATCGGATCGGTCGACAATATTTTCTCATAGTATCGGCGCGCACCCTTGAAGTCGGACGTCTTTAACAGGCACCAGGCCAATGGTCTCCATGCCCGGGATGACTTCGAGTCGAGATAATCGGCCTTATAGTATTGCTCAATGGCCTCTTTCTCACGTCCGGCCTCAAGAAATGTGTGGCCGAGATTCATCGCCAAAGTCACATCATCGGGATAAAACCGGGACAACCGCATATAGTAGGACAACGCTTTGTCGAGATTACCCATCATGCGATGGCAGGCAGCGAGGCGGCGTAGCGTCCAGTGATTTTCAGCATTTAACAACTCGGCCTGCCCGTAGCTCTCCAGAGCCGACGACGTTTCGCCAAGTTTCTGGTAACAGTAACCGATCTTCTGGAACAATTGGGCCGAGGGAGGCACCAATGCAGACAAAGAGATGAACGCACCAAGCGCATCACTCCAGTAATGGCGCTTGAAGTAGAACTCAGATACAAGACCGAGAGTCTCGGAATCGCCGACAGCGTCGGCTACACAACCCACCGCCGTCAAATTGAGATCGGTGGTGAAGGGGTCGAAAAACTCGCCTTTGCGACGGAACAGTCTGAAAAACCTATAGATGTTTTGAATGAACATCTTTGCCGCCGTCTTGCGCTCAAGAGGCATGGTGACTTCAGTCGCCAATCTGATTTCGGCAAGTTGCTCACTTTGCGCTTCAAGCTGGCTGAGCATCATCTTACGCTGAGCCTCGGGGAGGGAACTTACCGAAAGGGCAAACGAGTATTTATCGCTATCGCACAGCATGGGTGACAGCGAGACCATATCCAAGATTTTATCATTACCATCGGCACGGTTAACTCCCAAGGCGGAATGTGAGGGTGAGAAAATCCTGAACCAGTTGATAATATCGTTGAAAAACGGATAGGTTTTGAGCTGGGAGAAAGCTCCCATAAACACGTCGGCACCTTCTTCCTGCAATTCCGACAGCTCTTTCAGCCGGTCGGTGATTCCACTCTTGTCAAGCATTTCCTGCCATTCGGGATTTTCCTCCAAATCGCCGATATTTATACCTTCGGAAGCATTGAGTTTCTTTGAGATGTCAGGTCTAAGTTTCAGCACCTGGGGAATCACTTCCTCGCGCATTTTCTTGGTTATGCGCTCTGTGTCGCGAGTCCTAATAAGTTCCATAAACACGCTCTTGACATCAGATGCCCAATTTTTGGTTTCCTTAACAGTCTCAAACCGATACATTACTTTTTCAGAGATGTCCCTGTCGCGATGACGGTACAGGCCAAGCAATAGCCCTACCAGGGCCGCCATTGAAACATAATTGTCGGGCAATGAAGAATATGCTTCCATCAGCAACAAGAGCCTGTTCTCATCATGGTAGTGAAGCTCGCCGAGAGCGACCGCACACACTAACAAGTGAACGAACTCGGCAGAATACCGATCGGAGGTTATCACGCCCTTTATGGCATCAACCGATTCTTGGTGCAACGGGAACGATACCCATATACGATCAAAGAGACGTTTCTCCAAATCCTCCTTCGCACGCCGGCTACGCTCGGCGTCCACCGCGGTCGATCCGTCGGCAACGAGATTGAACAACGAGGAGTGTTCATCGAGAGATGAGTAGGTGTCAAGAAGAGCCTTTATGGTATCGTCTTTCTTAGTGCCTTCGTAACGTAACGTGTTGAAATAAAGTGTGGGCGACTCGCGCCTCAGTCCATGACGCAGAAGACGGTCGGCATGAGTGAGTATCTTTTCAGATATGGAACGATACATACCGTCACGCCCCGGATCGACAATGCCCTTTGCGGCATAGTCAAGCATATAGCGATAAGACTGCTCGAGGGAATTGATCGATGACGTTAACTCCCATGTCATCAGACGTTCCGAAAGATTACGGAGATAGATGAACGCATCACGCAATCGGCCGTCGGTGACGAAACGCTTTATTTCATTTACGGTGTTTCTTAATTCAGTGTCAGTCATAACTGGAATTATATTTGCAAATATAACCATAATGTGCAAATTTTGTGCCAAAAAATTTCATTACAGTCTGTGATTATAACACTGAAAGTTGAGTCACAATTATAATTATTTTACGATAATTTCTTATTTTTAGAAATTTTGTTATATCTTTGTGTTATAAAACATATTTATTCGGCATCTACAATGATAAAAAAGGCTCTTGAAAAAGTTATCAGCGAGGATATGTCAGATATCTGGTCGATACTTGACGGCGATGAAAAACGCCGTATAATCGACCATTTTGAGATTCATCATTTCAAAAAGAATCAGATAATTTACGCAGAGAAAGAAGATCCCGAATACCTATGGTGCCTGCTCTCAGGGAAAGCGAAATTATTCAAAGACGGTGTAGGCGGCCGAGTTCAGATATTGAGATTGATACGCCCCGTGCAATATTTCGGTTACCGGGCATATTTCGCCAACGAGCCTTATGTGTCAAGCGCATCGGCTATCGAACCGTCGACGCTCGGAGCTTTACCAATGTCGCTTGTGGCCGACTTGATACAGCACAATATCGATCTCGCATGGTTTTTCATTCACGAGCTGTCACGCAATCTCGGAGGATCGGACACGCGCATAGTCAACCTGACTCAAAAGCATATCCGTGGACGCCTCGCCGAGGCTCTGATGGTGTTGAAGGACAACTATGGATATGAGGATGACAACTCGACCCTGCGCATCTATATGGGCCGCGAAGATCTCGCAAATCTTTCAAACATGACCACCTCAAACGCAATACGCACCCTGACCTGTTTCGTCAATGAAAAAATAATCATTGTCGACGGACGGCGCATCAAAATAATCAATGAGCCGATGCTGCGCAAGATAAGCAAGTTCGGTTAATCGAGAAAGAACTACAACAACACTCGTTTGATTTTCCCGCTCGGCGTGCGCTCTAACTTCCGGCACAGCCTGATTTCATGCGGCACTTTATGGGGATGAACAATCGTTTTGATTCTTGATTTCAATTTGTCGGCATCAATTTCACGGTCATCGCATTCGACATACATAACCATCTCCGTTCCCCATTTGTCATTGGATCGGCCAATCAGATAAAACGGTTTGTCGATAAACTCAGACAGTTCCCGCTCTATCTCCTCAGGGTGGAGTTTCACACCCCCGGAAATGATGACATTATCCTTCCGACCAAGCCAACGAAATCGCCGGTTGTCGATGAGCTCAACAAGATCATTCGTAACTATACGGTCGAATGAATATCCGTCTGCGCATATAATCAAGCGTCGGTCGGTATCCACATCAAACGTAACACCGGGCATAGCCTCAAAAAACGGTTGCCCCAGAGGTCTCAAAGCAACATGGCTACAGGTCTCGGTCATTCCGTAGGTAGCGACACAGTGGAATGACGCGGATGCGAGACGTCGTTCAAGCAAAGGCGACAAGGGCGCACCACCGACAATGACATTATTCACTCGGTTGCCCTTCAAATCACCAGTCAGCAGCCATTCGGCCTGTGACGGAACTATCGGCAGCAAATCAATGTCGCCGTAGAAATCATTCAGCGGTCTGTTTGATGGGGTTTCCATAACTAAACGGCAATCGGCAACGACCGCTCGCACAATCATCATCTTACCTGCGATATATGAGGCTGACAGTGGTGACACTATTGTTGAGCCGGACGACAAGTTAAAATAATCGCAAGTGGCCGTAGCCGACCTTAACATATCGCCACGCGGGAGCAAAATCTCTTTAGGTTCGCCGGTGGAACCCGACGTGTGGGCAGTGAAATATTCAGCCCCCGATTTCCATTGGCTTACAAAATCAAGTGTCTGCGGGTCTACTCCTATGATTTCCATACCAAATCAGAAAGATTCCACACCGCACCCTTCAGCGTCACGATACCATCGTCAAGTTGTCGCAACGGCGAGGGGATGTTGTTTCGGTAAAGCATTCCTGTTCCTAACCCCTGAGGCATCGTGAGTGGATATTTCGACACCCACTGCGCTATGGCGTTTAGCCCGACGTTTGACTCCAACGCCGATGTCGCCCACCAACCGATACCTAATGAGTCGGCAATAGATATCCATCTGTCGGCGTCGGCAAAACCTCCGCACAACGATGGCTTCAGTATTATGTATCGCGGTTTAATCGCCTTGAGTAATTCGAGTTTTTGACGGTCATCCCGGCATCCGATCAATTCCTCGTCGAGCGCAATGGGTATTGGGCTTTTCTTTGCCAAATCGGCCATATGATTCCACTGGCTGCGTTTTACGGGCTGTTCGATTGAATGGATTCCGAAATCGGCAAGACGTTTGAGTTTCGACATAGCCTCACCGATTGGAAACGCTTCATTAGCGTCAAGCCGCAACTCAATCTCTTGTGGAGAAAAACGGTTCCTTATGTGGCGAATCAGATCAAGTTCCTCATCAAAGTCAATTCCGCCGATTTTAAGTTTCAGGCAGCGAAAACCGACATTGTATTTGGCTTTGATGCGCTCAAGCATCTCGTCATGGCTTCCCATCCAAACGAGCCCATTAATCTTAATAGACGATTCAGAACGGCTCCATGGCGAATCGACAAGCATACGCTTCCCGCCGTTAGCCAAATCGAGCATAGCCGTTTCCAGACCGAAGCGAATGGAACTATAAGGGATGTCGGCGATGTTGACCAAATGCACATAACGGCAAGTTTGCGATAAAACCGCTTCATAATCAGGGATATCGTCATGACTTAGTCCTCGGAACAAGGCGCACTCCCCTACTCCGAAAACTTCGGGCGAAGCATCGTCCCATACTTTGACAAAGAAGGTTTCCTTAACCCTCATTGTCGACCGTGATGTCTTGGCCGGCTCGTTAAACGCCAGAAAGTATCGGCAATACGCGGCTCTGAGCATCAACCCGGAAATTTAGGGAACTGGTCGAAGTCGGGATCACGCTTTTCAAGGAATGCGTTTTTACCTTCTTGCGCCTCCGCCATCAAATAGTACATCAGAGTCGCGTCGCCTGCAAACTCCATAAGCCCACGCTGGCCATCAAGCTCCGCATTAAGAGCTCGCTTAATCATGCGTATGGCCATGGGACTGCGCTTCAAAATGGTCTCACACCATTCCACAGTTTCATCCTCAAGTCGTTCAAAAGGAACAACAGCATTAATCATCCCCATCTCCAAAGCCTCGGCGGCGGTGTATTGACGACAAAGGAACCAAATTTCACGAGCTTTTTTCTGACCGACACATCGTGCGAGATATGAGGAGCCGAATCCGGCATCGAAACTGCCCACTTTAGGCCCGGTCTGGCCAAAACGAGCATTATCGCTTGCTATCGAGAGATCGCAGACTACCTGAAGCACATTACCTCCGCCAATGGAGTAACCATTGACCATGGCAATTACAGGCTTCGGAATGGAACGAATCGCTTTGTGCAAATCGAGGACATTAAGGCGGGGTACACCGTTGTCATCAATGTATCCACCTACCCCTTTGACATTTTGGTCCCCTCCTGAGCAGAAAGCTTTGTCACCTGCGCCTGTGAGTATAATCACGCCGATTTCGGGTGATTCACGACAATAGTCCATAGCATCAAGCATCTCGCGGTTGGTCTGTGGACGAAACGCATTATAGACTTTCGGACGATTGATTGTAATCTTGGCAATCCGCCCAAAACGTTCAAACAAAATATCTTCGTATTCTTTTATCTTAATCCATTGACGTTGTGACATAATAGTTTATGGTCTTAGTTTGGTTGATTTATTCCGATTAAAATATTGCTTTAACACTTCAGCACTTAGCAGCCCATCGGTGTGTATGGCGAGCAATGCGGGGTGAGATTTTTCAGACGCAAAATCGGAAAACACAGACTCCAAATCGTCTGACTCCGATGCCTCAAAGAAGGAGAACCCATAACCCTCACACAATTTATCGAGCGGTAAATTAGCACCACAAGCAAAATACTCGTTGAGTTCGGGCAATGATGATGTCGATCCGATAAAACGGAATATCGCACCTCCACCATTACAAAAAACCACCATTTTAAAGTTGGGGCTAATCAAATTCGAGGCCAAAGCACCGACATCATACTGCGCGCTCATGTCACCCGTAATCAACAAAGTCACCCCTTGATATGCAAATGACGCACCAATGGCTGTTGAAGTAGATCCGTCAATGCCGCTAACACCACGGTTGCAATCATACCTGGCTATTTTGGCCGAAGAAAACAATTGAGAGTAACGTATCGAAGTCCCATTGGACAATTGCAGATTCCACCCTTTGGGTATCAACGGATATATGCGCGCAAATGCCGTCAAATCACACCATGGAGCAGATGAAATAAATTCATCATGGGAACTTGCGGAGTTCTGTCGCAAACGTTTCCACATCGCTCCATAGACATCAAATGACTTATGCGCCTGTACGGCCGAACTCAACTGAGAGAAAAACGCCCCCGGCTTCATGAGTATTCTGCGTTCAAGTGACTGGAAGCAATCCACGGTATGTTCATTATGGCCTATATGCCAATGCCGCAACCCAGGTGACTGCCTGAGAAAACGTTTCACAAGCCGCGACACCAGCGCACCGCCACAAGTAATCACGACATCAGGGCGGAATTTATCTATGTCAGTCTCGGGTATAGCGCACAAAACGCTATCAATACATGACACAAGATCGGGAAAACGCAAATTAGACAGGTTCTCGGCAAGCACAACAAAATTGGGCATCTTGGCAAGTTTGGCCAACGCCCGGTTAAGTCCTTCATCGGGAGGCATGAAACCTGCCACAACCATCACCTTGCGGGGAGCTCCAAGTTGCGACGCGAGCCAACGTATTTCGCCCAACGACGCATCTTCGCGCGGACGTGTGACCGCAATAAAACGTTCGTCATTATGTCGCAACACCGCAGTCATAGGCGTAAGCGGTTCATCGACCGACATATTTATATGCACAGGACCGCGGCAATCTCCGCAAGCGGTTATCAACGCATCGTTTATCTCTCTGTTCAGCCACCATACCTCAGTCTCACCGGCGCATTCGGCTTTTAACGCATAGGTTTTCTTGACAAAATTTGTAAGCGCTCCGGGTTGGCGCAGGGTCTGGCTGTCATCCTGATCAATCCATTCAGCCGGGCGGTCGGCCGATATTACAATAAGCGGCAAATGCTTATAATAGGCTTCGGCCACAGCAGGCGCATAGTTAAGCAAGGCGGTTCCCGATGTGCACACGACAGCCACCGGTTGTCCCGTAATCTCCGCTATGCCGAGAGCGATAAAAGCCGCCGACCGCTCATCTACGACAACACGCGTTTCAATTTCTTTATTGCGAGCGAGCGATACAACTATTGGGGCATTACGCGATCCAGGCGAAAGTATGGCGGTTTTTACGCCATGCCTGACCAACAGACCGGCAAGAATGTTACATCCGTCTTTATCTACTACGGCAGCCATCAAATGTCGTAGAAATATGTAAACGCCTTCGTTATATAGCAATGGTCAAGCGGCGAAGCTGTCTCACGCACCGAGTGCATAGCCCATATTGCGGCTCCCATATCGACACCCCGCAAATCAATCTGCGATGTCAGGATGTTGCCGAGAGTAGAGCCACCGGCACTGTCGCTATGATTAACAAAATACTGGAACGGAACTCCCGCACCTTCACACACAGACCTGAACACCGCCGCACTTTGAGCGTCTGTCATGTATTTGCAGTTGGCGTTAATCTTTATAGCCGGACCACCGCCCAGCACAGGATGGTTGGTGGGGTCGTGTTTTTCGGGATAATTGGGGTGAAGCGCATGGGCATTATCGGCCGATACCATAAACGATGAATCGATAGCGCGGAGTAGTGTCTCGTTGTCACCACCAATTGAATCGTTAATGCGTGTCAACAGATTATAAAGCACCGGCGAGGCCGCCCCCTGCTTTGTGCCGCTTCCCGTCTCCTCGTTATCAAACACAGCCATAATCTGAGTCATTTTTGACGGCTTAGACGAAAGCAATGCCGTCAACGACGCATGAACCATGCTAAGGTCATCAAGCCGGCCTGATGTCAGGAAATCGTTATTCGCCCCCACCAGAACGGCAGGAGTGGTGTCATAAAGCGACATATCGAAATCAAGAATATCGTTAACATCAACACAAGCTTTATCAGCAACCATTTTTAGCAGATAGCCATTGGCGTTGACATCGTTTTTAAGTTGGGCAAGCACCGGCATCATATCCTTTTGTTTTGACAACGGGTTACCTTCATTAACGCTGCGGTTGAAATGAATGGCGAGATGGGGTATGGTCAGCAAAGGAGAATCAAAACGAACTATCTTGACCTCAGGGCGCAAAAGGTTGTCGCTTTTGACAATCACGCGTCCGGCCAATGACAAAGGTCTATCAAACCAGGTATAGAGTATCGGACCACCATAGACCTCGGTATTTAGCCTCAATACACCACCGTCGCTCAACATCTCAGGCGAGGGCTTGACTCTGAATCCCGGTGAGTCGCTATGAGAACTGATGATTTTAAAACCATCGGTCGGAGTTCCGTTTCCGACCACGAACGCAAACAAAGCTGAATCATTTTTGGTCATAAAATATTTCCCACCTTGAGCAAGTTGCCATCGGTCGGATGGATTGAGTTTAACAAATCCAGCCGTTTCCAATCGCTCCGAGATAGTTTTCACGGCAAGAAAATTGCAAACGCTCGAATCCATAAACGACATCAAGTCGCCAATCAGTCCATGGTTATCAGTATTCATCATTCTTTAGGTTTAGGAGATTGATTTTCTTTTTCGGAAGGTGCGACGGGAGCAGGAGCCACTGAACGATGCCTCTCCGTCGGATCGGGAACCGCTAAAAGCTCGGTCATTCCGTCGGGATAATTAAAAACATCCTCGGGTGATACAGGCCGCAAGTCACCATACCATTTGAACTGCGGCAGGTAGTACAAGGATTTTTTTGCAAGATATAGCGGTGTGCCTGTGCCGTTGGTCTGAGGCCACAGCTTCATTTTCTCAAGCTGACGCTTATTGAAGTCGGCAGCAAGGAAACTACTCTCGACATTGAATATCTTATTGTAGGTAGAGTCACTTTCCTGAGGCAGGAATATCGCCTGAACGTTGCCGCTGACATCAAGATGTTTCAAATCTTGATTCTCAAAATACGCTTTCATCACTTTTCCGCTCAACTGATTGTAGAATCCCTCCTCTATCGCTTCGGCCATTAAACCGAATCTCGGAAGATTGGCCCAATCGGCTGTCGAATCATTGAAATGCACCTCGATAGTGTTACCGAATATCTGACGTTCACCACTCCACACTATCGGATGTATGTCAAGATACATCATCGAGTCGCGCTGCACAAATGTAAGGGAATCGCAAAGCCCCTGAATATCGACACGATAAAATCTGACACGGGGGTTTACCACGACATAATGCGTGGTGTCGGCATAAGCCTTACGGATTGAGTCAGCGGGAATCTCATTTATAACCCTGAAAGCTCTGATCGTGTCACCATGCATATATAATGTGTCTTGTCCCGAATACTCCATTCCGAGAGCGCGACCCGTTACGAATGCACTATCGGTCAGCTCGTTGTAAAAGCCATAATCACCCTTTAGTGTAGTTTTTTTCACAGAGTCGGTCATAACCATGTTGCCAAACGCTTCACCATAGCCTCGTTTTCTATCATAGAACAGCGTATCTCCGGTCAAGGTTTTATCGGTTTTTGTCACAACCAAAGAACGGTCATAGAGATCGGCCATACCATCATTTGTATTGTATGTGCCATTAGAAGTGAAAATCGTTCCCTGAGCATTGATAATCTCAGAGTAACAAACCAATTCGGCTATATGTGTGCCTGTGTTGTAAAGCAACGTGTCGGTATAGATGTCGAGGGTGTCTTTCTGAGAACGTGAATTAAGATGCACTTGCCCGTAGAAATTTGCGTCTTTGGAATTGGGACTGTATTCCCCCTCTATTGACTCCAGACGATTCTGTTTATCGGTCAACACTCCCCCCACATTATAATAACCGAGATTAATTGCCATATCATAGTTGAACACATCTGTTTCAAGCATGACATCACGATTAATCAGGCGTACTTTCTTGCCCGGCGACGCAAACAGCTCGGCAAGTTCTTTCTCTCCGTTGTAACTCAACTCGTCGGCATACACGAACAGAGTGTCGCCTTGCTCCATCCTGACGTTACCGTATGCGTCGAGTGAATTGTCAGTGTCATAGAAATGCGCACTGTCACAGTACATGAACATATCACCTTTGCGGAACTCCACATTGCCAACAACGAGCTGGTAGTCGGTACCCTCCCGCATGGTCAGCTCATCGGCCCGTTCAAGGAATACTTTGTCGCGCTGATAGCGATTAGCTGTTGGTATAGTTGGCCGTATTGGAGTATTATCGGGTGTTTGTGCCACCGCAATGCTCAAAGCCAATACCGATAGCGCAGCGACCACGGCATAACGGCCGCCAGTCTTTCGCTTTGGGCAGTTGGATTTTCCCAATCTATCTGCAGGTTTCATTATCCCCATTTAATTATACAGCAAGACAATCAGGTTACGGGATGGACCGGTTTATTTTTTCAACCATCCTGAATGCTGAAAGTTGCAGTCGCGCCAGCCATCTTCGATGCGCACATATGTGTCATTGATTTTGCGCGCGATCCAATCGTTAAGCACTTTGGTACGAGCCGAATTTTCATACATACCTTTGATCAACTGGTAATCGTCGGCAAGATTGGCCTTATGCGGTTCGATACGCGATGACAGCTTGACCATCGCTACTATATCGCGATTGCGTTTTGGGTCCTTCATAATGAAAGGATGTGAAATCTCCCCTACTTTGAGAGTATCAACAACCTTTGCCACCTCTTGAGGCAGATCTGCCATTTCAAAACGCGGAGTACCGTTTTTCTCATTGACCATCATACCGCGGCTATTGCGCGTATCCTTATCCTGGGAGATATATGGCGCAGCTTCCTCAAACGTGAATTTTTTATGATCAACGATGTCGGCACGCACCGAGTCAAGACGATTCACGGCTTTTATCAAGTCGGCATCGGCAACCTTTGGACGAAGCAGAATGTGTCGAGTGTTTATGCGGTCGCCACGTTTCTCTATCAATTGTATGATGTGGTAACCATATTGTGTTTCGACAATTTTTGACACTTTCTTAGGGTCATTGAGATTAAACGCCACCGCCGCATACTCAGGGACAAGCTGCCCGCGGCCCATAAAGCCGATTTCGCCACCTCTTACAGAACTGCCATCCTCAGAATATAGAATGGCGAGCGTAGAGAACTCACTCTCACCTCTATTGACTCGATCGGTGAAGTCGCGCAGGCGCGCTTTCACATCCTCAATCTCCTGCACGGGAATGATGGGATTGATTGTGATAATCTGCGCCTCGACCTGAAGCGGTACATAAGGAATGCTGTCGGCAGGCAATTTGTCGAAATAACGCCGGACATCAGACGGTGTCGTCTTCAGGTTCTTCGTGAGCGACCTCTGCACCTCCTGGACCCTATAGCCGTTGCGCCGCATATCGGCCATAGATTCGCGTATTTCGGGCATTGACTTTCGGAAATATGACTCAACCTTCTCTTTCGATCCGAGATTTGATACCAGATAGTTTATACGGCTGTCCACTTCCTGTAACACTACCGACTCAGGCACTTCCACAGTGTCAAGATCGGCCTGATGCAGGAACAGTTTTTCAATAGCAATCTGTTCAGGAATCACGCAATAAGGGTCACCGTTGATGGGTGTGCGCTCATATTGCATCTGCTGGTACATCTCCTCAATTTCCGATTTATATATCGGCGTGTCACCGACCACCCAGGCCACTTCTTCCGCAATATTATTCTGGGCAATACACCATGTGGCCGCAGCGGCGCACGCTATAGTCAAAGTTACGTTCTTAATATTCACAATCATCGTGATATTTGATGAATAATCGGGTTTATTTCAACTCACAAAAGTAATCATACTTTTTCATTTGAGCAACCCGTATGTTTTAACATAATATAAAAGCCAAAACGATGATAAAACGTATGCGCCTCACGCAAAGAATAACAATCGCAGTCTAATCGGCATAACAAAAAAGCGGGTTGGCCTCAATAGTCAACCCGCTTTATATTAAAACTCAGAACTACCTATTTCAGTTTGTCGAGTATCTTTTGGTTTATCTTGACCGGGTATTTCGAGCGAAGAGACGCCACCCATTCCTTCTCAAGCTGCGACTGGTAGTCGGTGGTAACCGATCCGCGCACATCGGCAGCTTCTTCGGGGAACGCTATCACACGTCCCTCAAATGCGAAATAATTGGTCCATTTACCGGTAGAGGCCGGTTTTTCGCCACCGAAAGCCACCGCATCGACAATAGCATTGTCGCCTTTAGCCGCAATCACGCGCTCAACCTTCACATCGCGGCCAAATTCACGGCGCATAACAGTGTTAATTGAGTCGGCGGTGACATTATGGGACGCAATATAGTTCTTGACGGCAGTCTCTATAGAGTCGTTGGGGGTAAACACGATGTAGCCCTTGAAGTGGGGAGCTTCCCAATTGTATTTGGCGCGGTTTGCCTTGAAGTAGGCTTCCAGACCTTCCTTATCTTTTGATGCCTTGTCCCACACATTGCGATTGCTAACCTCAAAGAGCAACATACCATCGCGATATTCGTTCACAAGATTGCGATAATCGGGATATTTGTCAACAAGAGTTTCTCGTTCAGCCTCAATAGTGGCTTTGTCAAGGGCTTTATTGAAAATATTTGTCACTATAGCCACACCGCTCTCGGCCTTCGCAACAGAATAGAGCGGCACTTCGCCGATAACGTCGCACAGTGGAATCACTTTTTTACCAACGCTCAGAAGCGGTGCCCGACTGTTACGGAATTTGTCAACAACAGCCGAGTCGAGCTGACCGCGGGCATTAATTTCGTCAGTCACCATAGCAAGAGTCGACTTGTTCACCGTGGATTTGTAGGCTTTTTTGAGTTCTTTCAATTTAGCCTCCTCAGGCATATTGCTACGCATATCGTGGTTCATCGTTCCAATTATGGCATCTTTAGCCTCATTGAAGGGTTTGACCCCTTTCCAATCAAGGCGTTTCACGATATGATAGCCATAGCTTGTTGCAAACGGCTCGCTAATTTCTCCATTTGCGAGGGAGAATGAAGCATCTTCAAATTCAGGCACCATGCGGCCGGGGCCGAACCAAGGGAGTTTACCACCGTTGCGAGCAGAACCGGGATCTTCGGACAGCGCAATTGCCAATGAATCGAAATCAGCTCCGTTTTTCAACAGCGTGTAGATTGAATCAATAGCCGCTTTTTGCTTTGCGGCTTCAGCTTCATTCTTGCCCTGCGTCAGTTTGAGTATGTGCTGCACAAGCACTTCGCCACGCGCAGGACGGCGGCCATGAACTTTTACGATATGATGTCCAAAATCAGTCTGAATTACCGGCGATATGGTTCCAACGGGTGTGTTATAGGCAGTGAGTTCAAATGAATAGGGGTATTGGTTCGCCGACATCCACCCCATGTGGCCTTTGTTGCGTTTCGCACCCGGATCAATCGAATATTTCAAGGCCAACTCATTAAAATCGGCACCATTTAAAATAGCCGTGCGCAAGCTGTCGAGCATCGCCGCATTCTTAGCGTCCATTTCAGGGGACTCGCCACGGTGAACCATGATGTGGCTCACGTCGACATCTTCTTTCATGCGGTCATAAGCCTCCGCAATCAGTTTATTATATACAACGGTATCACGCATATAAGGCCGTGACAATTCGTTGCGATATCCAATAAACTCTTTCTGAAACGCAGCGGTCGTGTCAATCCCGGCGGCCTCGGCATCTGCAACCTTCAGCTTATAAGTGACAAACATATCGACATAATCATCAATTGATTGCTTCTCGGACTGCTGAGTGTTATTCTTGTTATAAAGGTATTGAAATTCGCTCAAAGGAACCTTTTTGCCATTTATGGTCATGAGAACGGGATCGGAAGGTTTCTTCGCCTCAACCGTCGCCATTGCCGCCATTGCAAGCGCAACTAACAGAATTTTTCTTTTCATACTGTTTTTATTTTCATGTCACCGCCAGTATGCGGGATAATAGATATTAGTTAAGTTTAAATTTTATACAAAAATACAGATTAATAACGAATCCTTTGCCGATTTTATTATAAAACCGCATGACCAAATAATACTGACAACTGTCAATAATAGAGCAAAGCCCCGCAAGAAGCAACCTGACGGTTGCGACCTGCGGGACTTTGTGTCCTGTTTAATCCAGCATCTTATTATTGATGCGATGAGCTATAATTGGGAGCCTCGCTCGTAATCGCCACATCATGGGGATGGCTCTCGGCTACACCTGCGTTGGTTATGCGGGTGAACTTCGCTTCGTGCAGTCGATCAATGTTGGGTGCGCCACAGTATCCCATACCGGCTCGCAGACCGCCAAGCATCTGGTAAACCACCTCATATAGCGACCCCTTGTATGGCACACGCGCTGCAATGCCTTCAGGAACGAGCTTACGCGTATCGGTCTCACCGGCTTGGAAATAACGGTCCTTAGACCCTTTTTCCATAGCTTCAAGCGAACCCATCCCGCGGTATGCCTTATATTTACGTCCATTGTAAATAATCGTCTCACCGGGCGATTCCTCGACACCCGCCAACATGCCGCCGAGCATTACCGAATACCCGCCGGCAGCGAGGGCTTTGACAATATCGCCGGAGTAACGTATGCCTCCATCGGCAATCAACGGTACACCAGTCCCGGCAAGCGCTTTAGCCACATCATATACCGCTGTGAGCTGAGGGACACCCACTCCGGCAATCACGCGAGTGGTACAGATGGAGCCGGGGCCGATACCTACTTTAACGCCGTCGGCGCCATTTTCAACGAGATAGCGGGCAGCATCGCCTGTCGCAATATTACCTACCACCACGTCTATATTGGGATATTTTTCCTTAACCGCCCGAAGTACGCCAATAACACCGCGGCTATGCCCGTGGGCTGTGTCAATGACAATGGCATCAACACCCGCAGCTACAAGGGCATCCACACGCTCCATGCTGTCGTTGGTCACACCAACGCCTGCGGCCACTCTAAGACGTCCGAGAGCATCCTTGCAAGCATTGGGCTTATCTTTGGCCTTCGTGATATCCTTATAAGTCACAAGACCGATAAGTTTGCCATCGGAATCAACCACAGGCAATTTTTCAATCTTGTGTTCCTGCAGAATCTGAGCGGCTTCCTCAAGATTAGTAGACTGGTTGGTAGTCACAAGCCCCTCAGAAGTCATAACATCGTCAATAGGACGATTCAGGTCACGCTCAAAACGCAGGTCTCGGTTGGTAACAATCCCGACAAGACGCCGGTCATCATCAACCACAGGAATACCGCCGATATGGAATTCTTCCATCATCGCAAGCGCATCTCTCACCGTGCTGCCGCGTTTAATGGTCACGGGGTCGTAAATCATACCGTTCTCGGCGCGTTTAACGGCGTGCACCTGACGCGCCTGCTCGGCAATCGACATATTTTTGTGAATAACGCCGATACCCCCCTCTCGTGCAATCGCAATAGCGAGTTGCGCCTCGGTTACAGTGTCCATCGCTGCTGACACTAAGGGAACGTTGAGCGTGATGTTTCGTGAAAACTTGGTTTTGAGATCAACCTCGCGCGGGAGGACTTCGGAGTAAGCCGGAATAAGGAGGACATCATCGAATGTGAGTCCATCCATCTTAACTCTATCTGCAATAAACGACATAAAACTGGTAGCTTTAATTTTTATTGCGCGCAAAGTTAATCATTTTTCGGCAAATATTCAGAATCACTCATCAATTAAGACACACTTTCGTCACTCGTGAGCCGACTTTTACCAAATAAATGCCCTTGTCCCGACATGAAAGGTCTATCATAGCCACTCCGTCGATGATATCGGCACTGCCGACTCTGACGCCTTGCATTGAATAAACATCGACTTTCAGCCCATCAGCACCATTCACAGCGACACAACTTCCGTCGACCGCCACTGAAATCTCAGCCTGATTCGCAACAACCGATTCAACACCCGAATTAGCATTAACTTGTTCATCGTACCACATCGGCTTCCAAGCCCCTATCGAATATTCGAGATGTATCGTACTGACAGGAGAGCAATAGGCTCCCTCGCTATCCATAGACAGGTAGGAATAAATGTCATCGAATGGGCTCACCTTCAGATCCAATACGTCGCCGACAAGGGCGTCAAGTTTAAACCTATAGCCTTCGGCCGATGTGGACAATAATACCGGTTTAACAATATCAGACATCAAACGCACCTGAGGGGCCGATTCGTTATTTTTGTAAAATTTCACTACAAGCGGTTTCAGATTGTTGACGCAATAAACTGTTTCGATATTACTGTTATTCAACAGCCTCGAACCGTCAGCGTCAGGAGTGTATTCGGGGTTGAGCAGATAAACCGTCTTGAGGGCCGCACACCCGCTAAAAGCATCATCGCCGATAGATGACACTCCACGGGGAATCACTATAAACTCCAACGAGTAACAAAATCGAAACGCTCCTATGCCGATAGTCTGCAATTTATGCGTAAGCTCGATGTATTTTAATGAGTAGCAACTGAGAAACGCATTAGCTCCAATAGTGTTAAGTTCGGGCGACATAGTCACAGAACCTAAATTATTGCATTCATAAAAGGCTCTTTCTCCAATGACACACGCAGCAGGGAAATCAGCACTAACAAGTCCAGACCCATAAAACGCATCGTCAGGAATATACACAACCGACGGGAAGTAAACCGATACAAGAGATTTCGTGTTGCGGAACGAATCATAGCTCAACGTGGTGACACTTCCGTGGGTGGTTTCCACCGCATTGGTGAGTTTTTTGCAATTAAAAAACGCAAGTTTTCCAATCTTGTGCAGTGTCGGAGGAAAAGTAACCATCGTCAAATCGCACCCTGAAAATCCAGACTCGGCTATCTCTGTCGCACGATAAGTTTTGCCATCGATGACAGTTTCAGCGGGAATCGCAACCATTCCTGTCGGTTTGTTCTCAGGATTAGCCGATATTTCCACATCGAAAACCCCGTCACCGCTCGACGCAATTACATTACCGATTAATTCGGGCGAAATCTGAACCGTCTCGGCAACAGCGACATCAGTCCCACAAAGGATAGACAATGATACAAAAATTTGAATAAGCGTAGTTTTTTTCATACTAAAATATTGTTGGTATAATTTTTCGCGAATTTCGCCTGCAGTGGCCACCAAAGCCAAAAAAGTTAGGTCTATTCACGGTCTACATGGGCATTAACGACGGTAAAATACCGAATAAATCAACATAAAAAATCGGGGCGATAGTCATTAGCGGAATAATGAAGATTATAATTAGACAGATTTTTGTAATTTTGTGAAATTATTGCCCAACATATATTTTATTAATCTGAATAGTAATAACATCAAATATAATCACATATTAAACAATGGCAAAGGAACTGAAAGACCTCACCAAACGTAAGGATAACTATTCGCAATGGTATAATGACTTAGTGGTAAAAGCCGACTTGGCAGAGCAGTCAGTCGTGAGAGGCTGTATGGTAATCAAGCCCTACGGCTATGCCATCTGGGAAAAAATGCAGCAAACTCTCGACAAAATGTTCAAGGAAACCGGTGTCCAAAACGCTTACTTTCCATTGCTCATTCCTAAATCATTTCTATGCCGCGAGGCCGAGCACGTTGAAGGTTTTGCCAAAGAATGCGCCGTTGTCACCCACTATCGTCTTAAAAACGACCCCAACGGAAACGGAGTCATCGTAGACCCCGACGCACGATTAGAGGAGGAATTAATAGTCAGGCCGACTTCAGAGACCATAATCTGGGGTACCTATAAAAACTGGATTCATTCTTACCGCGACCTGCCTATCCTTTGCAACCAATGGGCAAACGTCATGCGATGGGAGATGCGCACGCGTATGTTCCTGCGCACAGCCGAGTTCCTGTGGCAGGAGGGACACTGCGCTCACGCTACGGCCGAGGAATCGGAGAAGCGTACCGTGCAAATGATAAACCTCTATGCCGATTTCGCAGAAAAATATATGGCCATGCCCGTAATCAAAGGCGTCAAGAGCGCAAACGAGAGATTTGCCGGCGCATTGAACACCTACACTATCGAGGCCATGATGCAGGACGGAAAGGCCCTACAGTCGGGGACGTCACACAATCTCGGACAGAACTTCGCCAAGGCATTTGACGTGACATTTGTCAATAAAGAGAATAAGCCTGAATATGTATGGGCCAACTCATGGGGCGTATCGACCCGTCTGATGGGCGCTTTGATAATGACCCATTCAGACGACAACGGCCTTGTGCTGCCCCCGCACCTCGCTCCGATACAGGTCGTCATAATACCTATTTATAAAAACGACGAGCATCTTGCCGAAATCAGCAAGAAAGTGACTCCGATTGTGGATGAATTGAAGAATGCCGGCATAAGTGTCAAATATGACGACGCAGAAAACAAACGTCCGGGCTTCAAGTTTGCAGACTATGAGCTAAAAGGAGTCCCGGTGCGTCTGGCCATAGGTATGCGCGACATCGAAAACGGAACAGTCGAAGTGATGCGCCGCGACACCCTTGAAAAAAGCGTCATGCCTCTCGACAACATTGCCAAAACCGTTGAAAACCTCCTTGAAGAAATCCAACAGAATATCTTTGACAAGGCCTTGGCCCACCGCGAGGCTATGACCCGCACCGTAGATACCTATGACGAGTTCAAAAAGGAAATCGAGAAAGGCGGATTTATTCTCGCCCATTGGGACGGCACGGTCGAGACCGAAGAAAAAATCAAAGAAGAAACCAAAGCCACTATCAGGTGCATACCCCTTGAAGGCGACAAGACTCCCGGTAAATGTATGGTTACAGGCAAGCCTTCGGCTCAAAGAGTGATTTTCGCCCGCAACTATTGACATCAGTCAAACACATATATTATTATGGACGACCACGCCAAAGAAAGAACAGCGCCTAAAGTAGCAATAGTGGTGCCTTGTTATAATGAGGAGGAGGCCCTCCCCGTTACCGCCAAAGAGCTATTGTCGTTGCTTGACAAGATGGAGGCCGACGGATTGGCCGATTCAAGCAGTTACGTCATGTGTGTCAACGACGGTAGCCGCGACAAGACATGGGCGACTATCTGCTCGCTACACGACGCAGACAGGCGCATAAAAGGCATAGACCTCGCCCATAACCGCGGCCACCAAAACGCTCTACTCGCTGGATTGATGACTGTCATGGATAACTGTGACGCGGCGATCTCAATCGACGCTGACCTTCAGGACGACCCGCAGGCAATGGTGCGTATGGTCGAGGATTATCGCAATGGCATCGACATCGTCTATGGAGTCAGGAGCAGCCGCGCAACCGACACATGGTTCAAGCGAACTTCGGCTCATGGATTCTACAGTTTTCAAAAAGCCATGGGCCTCGACACCGTCTATGACCATGCGGACTACCGATTAATGAGCAACGAGGCACTCCATCTGCTCAGCGAATATGGCGAGTCGAACCTGTTTTTACGAGGCATTATCCCGCAGATAGGGCTTAAAACCTCAATAGTGAAATATGAACGTCATGAGCGCGTCGCCGGGGAGTCGAAATATCCGCTGAAAAAGATGCTCAGCTTCTCTATCGACGGCATAACTTCGTTCTCGGCCAAACCTATGAGGCTCATATTCCTTACGGGACTGACATTTCTCATCATCGACATCATAGTGGCCATATATGTGTTAATATCGTTTTTCGCTCATTCGGCAATTCTCGGATGGTCATCACTTATGCTCTCCGTATGGTTCTTAGGAAGTCTGATTCTCATGGGAATCGGCATTGTCGGGGAGTATATCGGCAAAATTTTCATTGAGGTGAAGAATCGTCCGCGTTACGCAATCAGAGAAAAACTTTTATAACTTCTTCCATCGGAACGGCAACCGGAACTAACGAAAGAGAGGTCTTCAGATTTGAATCCGAAGACCTCTCTTTTCACTATAATTAATTAAAACTGAACTTGAGCAATTAGTTGAGCGATTGCTCGATGGCTGCAATAGCCTCCTGAAGCGGTTTTTCCACCGACAGCCGTTCCTCGATATTCTTGCACCCGTGGAGCACCGTGGCGTGTCCGCGCGAGAGGCGAGTTCCAATCGCAGTCAACGGCATCTTGACGTGTTTCTTTGCCAAATACATAACCATTTGTCGCGCATCAGAAATCTCGCGCTTACGGCTCTTGGTGTAAATCTGATCCACGTCGATCTTGAAATAATTGCAAACTTCCTGGGTTACCATTTCAAAATTAACTACAGGCCGATTTATTTTTATAGCATTGGCGAGCACATTTCTGGCAAGATCGAGCGTCACATCGACACCGAGAACCGTAGCGTGTGCCATGAGCGACACAACTATACCTTCAAGTTCACGCACGCTGTCGGTCACCTTCGATGCAATAAACTCAAGCACGTCATGAGGTATCGACAGGCCGTCCTGCTCCGCTTTCTGAGTCAGGACATCTTTGCGCAACTCCAAATCAGGGCGCTCAAGTTCAGCGGTCATACCCCACTTGAAGCGAGACAACAGACGTTCCTCCATGCCCTCCATTTGCGGCGGACAAACATCGCTGGAGAGGATAATCTGTTTCTGATTCTGATGCAGATGATTAAATATGTGGAAAAAAGTGTTTTGCGTACCAGGCTTGCGCATCAAGTCTTGAATATCATCAAGAATCAATACATCAATACTTTGGTAGAAGTTGATAAATTCGTTGATCTTATTGTTGCGGACCGCTGCTGTGTACTGGCTTTCAAAAAGACGCGCTGTCACATAAAGCACACGAGATCGCGGATCCCGCTCTTTGATGCGGATTCCTATGGCTTGGATAAGATGGGTCTTCCCCACACCGGTGGGGCCAAACACAAAAAGAGGGTTAAATGTCTTGCAATGGGGGTCGTCGGCGATGGCTTCACCAATCGAACGCGCTATCTTGTTGCTGCCGCTACCACAATAATTCTCAAAAGTGTATCGCGGATTGAGCTGTGAGTCAATCGCCTCGCGAGGCTGTGGCTGGAACGGGCTTGCCGGAGCGGGAGCTTTTGGCGGAATCGCCGATGACGGCATTGCACCACCGAGCGTGACCTTCGTCGATGGCTGGTTGCCAATCTGATTGAAACTATAGAACAGCTTAACCTTCTCACCTTTTCCGAAAATGCGACGGAACACAGGCTCCATTATCGACAAATAATGGACCTCAAGATGCTCCATGAAATAAGGAGAATCGACATGAAGCGTCAGAGCCCCGTCCTTGAACCCAAGGAAGGTCACGGGCCTGAACCAGGCGTCGAATTGCTCAGGAGAGATGTTGTCGCGAATGATAGCGAGGCAATCCTCCCAAAGCTGTTGATGGCTTTTTTCCATTTCTCGTAGTGGGATGTTAGGCTAAACTTTGCATTACAAAATTCTCAAAAAAAATAATTAAAAACAACTGCAAAATTATTTGGAAATTATAAAGTATCTCCAACTATACTGAGGTACAATCAATTACAAATCAGTTAAGCATTTATTAAACTAATAATCTATATTTATATCACAATACACTATATCACAGCTATTTGCGTCTAAAAATTATCGTGAAACATTAACATCGTTTCACGATTAAAAGCCCTTGAATAATGGCTTGTTAACCCGACTTATGCCATATAGGCTCAGCGTTAATAAAGATTGAGGTTATTTAGAACGATTCTAAACAAGCTGTTCATTTATCGACACATCTCAATCAAACAAATCTGAATATATAGAGTCAATCTTTTGATCAATCACATCATCAAGCAACAAAGACGACGGAAGCGACGGGTCGTCGGCTTCCTTTTTTTTCTCGGGCGACGGTTCAATAGCCGACGTTACCGAAATGAATTTATCAAGGGAGATTTCCCGCTGGCCATCCCTCGATGGCGTTGATGACTGCCGTTTGTCCCCATCGGCAGATTGAATAGACACCGCTTTTGCCGCAGCAACACCGGCCGCAGCCAACACCCGCCCAGACGAGTGGTAGGCACGCTGGAAATATCGTTCGTCGAGGCGGCTCACCATCACCCCTCGACTTGATGAGGCATGGATAATCTCGCCGTCGCCGATATAGAGCCCGACGTGAGAAACAGTTGATTTGCTTTTTCCGGTCGAGAAAAACACAAGATCGCCTCTACGCAAATCATCGCGCCTGATGCTTTTGCAAAAGTCACGTTGCTCACGGGAACTGCGAGGAAGCTTCACATCACACACCTTCTTATATACCTCCATCACCATCCCGGAGCAATCGGTGCCTGAACGAGAATGCCCTCCATAACGATATTTAGTCCCGAGCCACTTTTTAGCCTCCTTCACAAGCTCTCGCTCTTGAGCCGGCGTTAGCTTCTTGTTATAATGCGAGGCCGTTTGGCGATCGGTCGACGGACGCGATGTGCCGCATCCGGTCAGCAACGTAAGCGACAGGACGAACAACGATGATATAAGAAGATATAAATAGTTGCGTTTTCTCATTAACATCAAAAAAATGCGAGTGTTGGTGTCCACCTTTATTACATCAGGCGATATATTTCACAAATTTAAGGGATTGGCACCAATATGACTAATTGTCAGCATAATTTTGTTGACCGTGACAACGTTTTTTAATTATTTTAATACTAAATTGGATTAATGCGACTACGAACCTATTAAATTAGCTTAATTGCGACTAAAAAGCAGATTTCTGATGAAATAAACTACTATTTTTGCCGTCATAAAGTTAATTTTTAACAGAGACGATTTTAACATTTAACACATAATGCTTTTATGAGAACATTTGGCAAATTAGCTTTACTTGTTTGTGGTGTGTCGGTTATCGCATCGGCCACGACCGTCATGGCCATCAACTCATCTGACAAAGCGTTCAGCAATAATAGCGACAACGCCATAATAGAAAACGGCAGCCAAGAAGGTGCGGTCTACACCGTTTCTCAGCGCGCCACTCCACCTACCGATTTCACATCGGCCGCAGAGTCAACAGTCAATGGAGTAGTTTCAATAAAGAGTTTCGCTTCGCCCAGATCCCAGTACCAGAACGGTGGCGATATGTTTGGCGACCCATTTTTTGATTTCTTTTTCGGTCCTCAGCCAAGGCAACAACGTCCTCAACGCCAACAGCGTCAACCAGAGCAACGCCAGATGGGACTTGGATCGGGCGTAATACTCAGCCCTGATGGATACATAGTTACCAATAACCATGTGATAGACGGGGCTGACAGGTTGGAAGTATCACTCAACGACAACCGCACGTTTAACGCTACAGTCATAGGTTCCGATCCATCGACCGACATCGCTTTGATAAAGATTGATGCCGATAATCTTCATGTAATCCCTATTGGAGATTCCGAGTCTTTGAAGATAGGCGAATGGGTGCTCGCAGTTGGTAATCCGTTTGGATTCACATCCACCGTAACCACAGGCATTGTAAGCGCCAAAGCGCGCAGCATCTCAAGCATCACGGGGAATTTCTCGGGGGGGATCGAATCATTCATTCAGACTGACGCTGCCGTTAATCCAGGCAACTCAGGCGGCGCTCTCGTCAATCTAAGCGGCGAACTTGTCGGAATCAACACCGCCATCTACTCCCAGACGGGCAACTATGCCGGCTACTCATTCGCCATACCTACGAGCATCGTTAAGAAAGTGGTGACCGACATAAAACAATTCGGCACAGTCCAAAGAGCCGTACTCGGCATAGCATTCAGCGAGCTGACAAATGACCTCGCAAAAGAAAAGGATATCACCGCCACCAACTACGGTCTATACGTCGGCTCGGTCGAAGACCGCAGCGCGGCATTTGAGGGGGGGCTTAAAGAAGGCGATGTGATCATAGCAATCAACGACACACCGACCCGCAATACCGCTCAACTGCAAGAAGCCATGGCCAAGTTCCGTCCCGGCGACAAAATCACAGTTACCTACATTCGCAACAATTCTCGACACACCACCAACGTCACACTGCGCAACTCGTCGGGAAACACCAAACTCACCCGCGCCAACGACTTCACCGCTCTTGGCTGCGCACTGAAAAAGGTGCCCGCCGAAACGATGAAACAGCTTGAAATATCATCGGGCGTACAGGTAACCGGAATAAAGGACGGCAAGTTCAAGGACGCCGGCATAAAAGATGGGTTCATCATCCTGCAAATCAACGACTCTCGCGTGACATCGCAGGAAGATGTCGAAAAAATCTATTCGGCTATAATGAAATCCCGCAGCACCGACAAAGTGATGTTCATCGTGGGTATCTACCCCACTGGCCGCAAAGTATATTACGCAGTAGACCTTTCCGATTAAAGTAAACTTTTTCATATGCTGTCAGGCTCTTGAATTGTCAACTAAGACATCAGGAGCCTGATTTTTTTCAACCATATATCTAAAAAACGCCATACCGATGAAACTAATCCCGACTAAACGCATCTAACATAAAAGAACAATCAATATCTCATATATAACAACAATCAATGGAATTGCTTAAAGTCGAAAATGTATCAAAGCATTACTCGGGCCACACCGCCCTCGATGACGTATCGCTGACGGTGAAGGAAGGCTCGATTTACGGGTTGTTAGGGCCAAACGGCGCCGGTAAAACGACCCTTATCAGAATCATAAACCACATCACAGCCCCCGATAAAGGACGTGTGATTTTCGACGGACACCAATTGACCGAAAAAGATGTCACCTCCATCGGTTACTTACCCGAAGAACGGGGGCTATACAAAAAGATGAAAGTCGGCGAACAAGCCGTCTTCTTCGCACGGCTCAAGGGATTGTCGCGACGCGATGCCGTCAACGGGTTAAAAGAATGGTTTGAAAAATTCGATATACTCCCCTGGTGGGACAAGAAAGTCGAGGAACTATCAAAAGGGATGGCCCAAAAAGTGCAATTCATCGTCACGGTTCTCCATCACCCCAAGTTGCTCATATTCGATGAACCTTTCTCAGGATTTGACCCCATCAACGCCGAATTGCTTAAAAACGAAATTCTAAACCTGAAACAACAGGGCGCGACAATAATATTCAGCACCCACAACATGGGTTCTGTCGAAGTGCTTTGCGACGACATTACACTAATCAACCAGTCGCACAACATCTTGTCTGGTTCTGTCGAAGATGTCCGACGCACCCACAGCTATGGCCGCTACCGTATCAGCTTCGACGGCGACGAAAACCGGCTGCTCGAAGCCCTTGGCCAACACGTGGAAAGCTATAAATTCATCCCCGCCGACATCCGCGGCAAATCGTTGTCGCTAAAATTGCGTGACGAAAACGATATGCGCGAAATCATCTCAATCGCCAACGACACAGTGCTAATCACGGCCCTGAACCGCGAGGTTCCGTCGATGGACGAAATTTTCATTCAAACCGTCAAAACCTATAACGCAGAAAAATAATGACAAGCAACATAGGAATAATCATACGCCGCGAGTATCTGGAGCGCGTATCGAAAAAAAGTTTTATAATCACCACCCTGTTCATGCCGGTTTTCATGTTGCTGCTATCGGCGGCTCCGGCACTGATAATGTCGCTCAACACTTCCGGCTCTAAAAATATAATGGTTATCGATGAGTCAGGCAAAATACTCCCACAATTGGAGAACGACGAGACGGTCAGATTCACATCAACCGCCCTACCCCTTGACTCGCTCATGGGTAGAGAGGATCTCGACGGCATACTTGTCATCGACAAGCAAATAATATCAAAGCCCGAGATGCTCAGGCTCTATACCCGCGATGCCGCATCGACCGAATTGACAGGGAATATAGAGAACCAGGTGGAACGCATCGTAGAGCGCGAACGAATAGAATCATATAACATCGCCGACCTGTCAAAAATTCTTGAGGAGGTGAAAGTCAATGTGACCTTACCGACCTCCCGCATAACTGATGAGAACGAGGCTACCGAATCATCGACCATACTCAGCACCGTCATGGGAATGGTAATGACATTCATTTTATATATGTTCCTGATGATGTATGGGCAGATGGTTATGACAAGCATAATCGAGGAGAAAAACAACCGTGTGCTTGAAATCATGGTATCATCTGTCAAACCGTCACACCTTATGATGGGCAAGATTATAGGCGTGGGATTGGTTGCGGTTACACAGGTGATACTGTGGGGACTCTTGCTGTCAATCATATCTTCGTTTGTCATGCCTGCGATACTCCCGGACACTATGGCGACCGACATCGCAGCCTACAACGCAGGAAACCTTGATGCTGCCTCGGCGGCCAACAACATAGAAATGGTACAGATGTTCTCGGCTTTGGGCAGTATAGGCTACATAATCGGTTTATTCGGTTATATGCTTCTGTTCCTCATCGGAGGCTTCCTCTTTTATGCCGCTATCAACGCCGCATTCGGATCTGCCGTCGATAACATACAGGATGCCGGACAATTGCAGATGTTTGTGGTGCTGCCTATCATAATAGGGTTGGTTTTCGGAATCAGCGTGGTCAACGACCCGTCAAGCCCTTTGGCGATATGGATGTCGTTCATCCCATTCACATCCCCTATGGTCATGATGACTCGTATTCCGTTCGGCATACCAGTATGGGAGATAATCGTGTCACTCGTCATCCTGTACGCATCATTTATCGCAACTGTCTGGATTGCCGCAAAGATTTATCGTGTCGGCATATTCATGTACGGGAAAAAACCAAACTTGAAGGAACTTATCAGATGGGCTCGTTATAAATAACGGTTTCACAGTCATTCCCTGCCAGCACTAACAACAATGCCTGCCAATATCCTCAACGTGAATCGGCAGGCATTGCTTCATTTAAATTACTAACATAATTTAAATATTCGCCTAACAAAAAACTCCCTGACAGTTTGATTCCGTCAGGGAGTTTTGCTTGTAGCGGGACCGAGAATTGAACTCGGGACCTCCGGGTTATGAATCCGACGCTCTAACCGACTGAGCTATCCCGCCATTGAGGTTTGCGGGTGCAAAGGTAGACAAAAGTTTTTTACCGCGCAAATATTTTCACAATAATTTTGTCTGTTGCATCCCTGTTGTCGATTATATTTTAGGTATCTTCCAAAATTGGCAAATCTTCATTAATTTTGTTGATTGAATCAGCGACAAAAGTATGCGCCCAGATCGCATACGAATGTCACACGATAAAAATTTACGCAAAAGATATATGAAAGGAGCGATACTTGTAAGATTTATATGCGTTTTGTCGCTATGGCTACTGCTATGCTACCTGTTGCTCAGCCAACGCGCCTTCACGCTTTGGACTCTCTTTGTAATCATCGCATCGGGCATTATAATCTTTGTTCCGTTATATAAAAAATACATCAGAGATGGAAAAGGGAAGTAACGAGACCACTCGACAGCTCCCCGACGAGACTTGTCCCTACCCTTTGCTCTCTAAGATAGACTCGCCGGAAGATCTTCGAAAGCTGTCACCCCAGCAACTTCAGCAAGTGTGCGCAGATATACGCAAAATGCTCATTAACCAACTTTCCGGAAATCCCGGGCATTTCGCATCGAGTATGGGCGCCGTGGAACTGACAGTAGGATTACACTATGTGTTTGACACGCCACGCGACCGAATCGTGTGGGATGTCGGACACCAGGCCTACGGGCACAAACTGCTCACAGGACGTCGGGACGCATTTGTGACCAACCGCAAACTTGGTGGACTCAGCGGATTTCCTAACCCACAGGAAAGCGAGTATGACACGTTTACAGCCGGGCATGCGTCCAACTCAATCTCAGCGGCATTGGGTATGGCTGTAGCCTCTGAGCTGAACGATGACCGGCCGCGACGCAACGTCGTGGCAGTAATAGGCGACGCATCAATCAGCGGGGGTCTCGCTTTTGAAGGGATAAACAACGCAGCCAATACGCCCAACAACCTGCTAATCATACTTAACGACAATGATATGTCGATTGACCGCAATGTTGGCGCGCTCAACCACTATCTCACCCATGTCACAACATCAAAGGGCTACAACACCCTGCGCTACAGCGTCTATAAACTACTCAGGAAACTCAAGCTGATTTCAGAGCGGCGAAAAAGTTCGATACTGCGTCTCAACAACTCGTTAAAATCATTCATCACCCACGAGCAAAACATATTTGAAGGACTCAACATCAGATATTTCGGTCCATTTGACGGCAACGACATAGAGAGGGTCGTCAAGGTGCTAAACGATGTCAAGGAGATGGAAGGCCCGCGCATACTTCATTTCAGAACGAAAAAAGGAAAAGGATATGAACCGGCCGAACTCGACCCGGCATCATGGCACGCTCCGGGCAAATTTGACCCGGTTACAGGAAAACGTATCGAAAAGAAAACCGACGGACCTGCGCCTATAAAGTTTCAGGATGTGTTTGGGCACACACTGGTCGAACTTGCACGCAAAAATCCAAAAATCGTAGGTATCACCGCCGCAATGCCATCGGGAACGTCAATGAGCCTGCTTCAGAAAGAATTTCCATCAAGGACGTTTGACGTAGGAATATCTGAAGGGCACGCCGTAACATTCAGCGGCGGTCTTGCAAAAGACGGTATGCAACCGTTCTGCGCCATATATTCATCTTTCCTCCAACGCGGGTATGACCACATCATCCACGATGTCGCCATTGCCGGACTGCCTGTGACTTTCTGCATAGACAGGGCGGGGCTTGTAGGTGAAGACGGCATGACCCATCACGGTGTTTTCGACCTTTGCTATCTCAGATCTATCCCCAACATGATAGTCGCCGCACCGCGCGACGAGGAAACTCTGAGAAACCTGATGTTCACAGCCCAGAACGCCAACCATGGGCCAATGGCTATAAGGTATCCGCGAGGCAACGGTTTTAACGCAGAATGGCAGACACCTATGCGAGCGTTAGAAATCGGTAAAGGTGAGAAACTAAGCGACGGTTCAGACGTTGTAATCATAAGTGCCGGAACGATGGCCAATGAAGTCAATCGCGCCATAAAAATCCTGCAATTGGCAGGAATCAGCGTAGCCCACTATGACGCGGTCTTCATCAAACCGCTCGACAACGAAATGATGGAAGAAATCGCTCAAAAGGGTTTACCCATAGTCACGGTCGAGGACGGAGCGATTGCAGGAGGTCTCGGTTCAGCCGTGATGGAATGGCTGAGCGACCATGGTTATCAACTACAGGTAAAACGCATCGGGGTACCCGACAGGTTCATAGCCCACGGTACCGTAGCGCAACTGAGAAAAATCTGCGGTATGGACAGCGATTCTATCGCCAACGAGATTATAAAAATTAAAACGGGTAACGAATAATGAAGATAATTATAGCCGGAGCGGGAGAGGTCGGTTCGCATCTTGCCAAACTACTGTCAAGAGAAGAACAGGATATTACGGTGATTGACCAGGATCCGGGCAAATTGGAAAATCTCGATTCCAATTACAACCTGATGACGTTAGCCGGAAGCCCGACATCGTTCAACACCCTGCGTGAAGCCAGAGTCGACCAGTGCGATCTTTTCATAGCCGTGACACCTTTCGAGACAAGCAATGTCACATCATGCGAGATAGCCAAAAGTCTTGGAGCGCAAAAAACCGTTGCCCGTATAGACAACCATGAATACCTGAAAGATGAACACCGAGATTTTTTCACACGCATGGGAGTCAACCACCTGATTTACCCTGAATATCTCGCCGCTCAGGAAATTATCACCGCACTTAGACGTACATGGGTCCGCAACTGGTTTGAGCTACATGACGGCGAGATTATATTGGTAGGCGTTAAAGTCAGGGAAAACGCTTCAATCGTTGGACACCAACTGAAAGAGCTTGCATCGCAACGCACGTTCCACGTCTCGGCTATCAAACGCAGGCATGAGACCATAATCCCGCGAGGCGATGACAGCATCAAAGCCAACGATATCGTCTATTTCACTACCACGCGCGACCATGTCGATGACCTGCTGACAATTTGCGGTAAAATCAACCGCAATGTAAAAAAGGTTATGGTTATGGGGGGGAGCCGCATAGCCATACGCTTCGCCAACCTTGCCGGCGATGAGTTCAAGATAAAAATCATAGACAATGACCGCGACAAATGCCGCAAGCTCGCCGAGAAATGCCCTGATGCCGAAATCATCTATGGCGACGCCCGCGACAACGAAGTGCTGCGTGACGAAGGCATCGATGATGTCGATGCTTTTGTAGCATTGACCGACAGTTCAGAGACCAACATACTCGGATGCATGACATCGCGTGAGATGGGCGCATGGAAAACAATAGCCGAGGTGGAAAACATCCAATTCATCTCAGAAGCCGAGGGGCTTAACATAGGCACCATCATCAACAAGAAGCTGCTGGCTTCAAGCAAAATCTTCCAATTATTGCTTGACGCGGATTCCGCGTCAAGCAAATGCCTCGCCCTCGCCGATGCTGAAGTGGCGGAAATCGAAGCAAAGCCCAAGTCGAAAATCACCCGCGGACCTGTAAAAGATCTGAAACTTTTTCGCGACATGACAATTGCCGGACTAATAAGAGACGGACACGGTATGCTCGTTGAGGGAAACACCGTCATCGAACCCGGCGACCATGTTGTGGTATTCTGCCTGTCGGGAGCGATTCATAAAGTGGAGAAACTTTTCAACTGATCATGTTCAGGTATCAACTAACAATCAACTTTCCAATGCTCATGAGGGTGGTCGGCTGGCTGCTCGTCATCGAGGCGATATTTATGCTCATGCCTATGGTTACCTGCCTCATTTATGACGAGTCAGATTTCAAGGCATTCCTCATATCGGCCGGAATCACGGCTGGAACAGGATTACTCATGACTTTCGGCATACGTTCACACCACACCGATATGGGAAAACGCGAGGGCTTCCTATTGACAGCCCTTGTGTGGGTGGTGTTTTCGGCTTTCGGCATGATACCGTTCTTGATTTGCAGGACCCCTATGTCACTCAGTGACGCTTTTTTTGAATCAATGTCGGGATTCACCACAACCGGAGCATCTATCCTTCAGGAAATCGGGCATTTCTCTCACGGCATATTGTTATGGCGTTGCCTTATGCAATGGATTGGTGGCATGGGAATCATACTTTTCACTCTCGCTGTCGTCCCAATGCTCAATTCGTCGGGAGGAATGCAGATGTTCAATGCCGAAGTCACAGGCATAACTCATGAGAAATTACGACCGCGCATAAGCCAGACCGCGAAGAGTCTTTGGTATATGTACATAATACTAACAATCGCGTTGTGTGGACTTTTATGTTTCAGCCCCATGAGCGTTTTTGACAGCATCTGCCATGCGTTTTCGACTATTTCAACCGGTGGATTCTCAACACACGACGATAGCATTGCAGCATTCCACTCAACTTATATCGAGATTGTCCTGACCGTATTCATGTTTCTTGGTGGTGTGAATTTTGCCCTTCTCATCAAAGTAGTAACCGGCGACCCAAAAGCCGCATGGAAAAGCGACGTGTTCAAACTCTATATCGGGGCTATAGCGGTAATGATGGTAATGTTTGTAATTTCCATTATCTCTCGCGGCGAGATGCACGGCATAGCGTCTGTGACCATCGACCCGCTATTCCAAATTGTATCTACAATGACTTCTACCGGTTACACCGTGACCAATTTTGAAAATTGGGGCGGATTTGTCCTCGCACTCGTCTTCTTGATGATGTTCTTCGGAGCTTGCGCGGGATCAACAAGCGGAGGTGCCAAACTCGACCGTCTTATTTTCCTCTGGGAGAACACACGCAACGAGATTTATCGCTGCATACACCCCAACTCAATTCTGCCGGTAAGAGTCAACGGCAAAGTGATGTCCTTTGACCTTGTCAACAAAGTTATCGCATTTCTCTGTATCTACGTCATGCTGATTATGGTCGGGGGAATAGTACTCACGGCTTTTGACATTCCTCTTGTCGACGCGTTTTTCTCATCATTCTCCGCCATAAGCAATACCGGTCTTGGAGCAGGCGTGACGGGATATGGCGGATCATATGAGATAATCCCTGATGCAGGCAAGTGGATTCTCGCATTGCTGATGCTGATCGGGCGTCTTGAACTGTTTACAGTCCTCATTCTGTTCACCCCGGGGTTCTGGTCTAAGTAACCACTACTAAAGAGCGGTACGGAAATAACGCACCCCCGTCGAAATCTTTTACCGACGGGGGTGCGCATTGTTTTAAATCGTTATAGAGGGATTATAACGACGATAAAATCGCCTCTCGGGTCGCCTCCATAGTGTCAGCGACTTCATGCTCAGACGGAGGTGGCGGCACAGGTTTATGTATGGTCAGTTTTATATGTCCCCAGTGAGGTAATTTCCCATAACGCGGAAGCACGGCAAACGCTCCGTCGATAGTCAAAGGGACCATCGGCAACTGGAACTCAGCGGCGAGCTTATATGCCCCACGCTTGAATTTTCTGACACTCCCATCCCATGTGCGGGCTCCCTCGGGAAAAACCACGAGCGACATACCACCTTTCAATCGATCCTGCGCTTCATCCATAGTGTGGCGCAAAGCCGACGGAGATGAGTTGTCGACATATATCTGTCCGGATTTCAAGCAGCTATACCCCACTAACGGAATCTTCTCAAGACTTTTTTTCATCATCCATCGAAACTGATGCCCAAGGAAACCATAAATAGTGAAAATATCATATGCGCCCTGATGGTTTGAAACAAACACATAGGAGGTTTTAGAATCGATATTCTCGCGTCCGGCCACCGACACTCTGACAAATGTGAGCCAACAGAACATCTTAGACCACCATGATGCCGGATAATACCCCCACCACTTGCCGCCGCCAAGCGACGACCCTATTATGGTCACAATCGCCGTGAATGCGGTGAGTACAAGCAGAACAGGGAGCATGAACAGAATCTGATAAATGCGATAGAGAAGGAGGAGCATAGCGACTAATCGTAAACGGCGGATTAATAGGCAAAAATGGGATAATCGGCCATCACCGAGTTAACCTTTTCACGCACTGATGAGATTATAGCCCCGTTTTCAGGGTTGGACAACACAGTGTCAATCATCTCGACAATCTCGCCCATCAGGTTCTCTTTAGCACCGCGGGTTGTTATCGCAGGTGTTCCGAGACGTATTCCAGAGGTCTGGAAAGGTGAACGACTGTCGAAAGGCACCATGTTCTTGTTGGCCGTGATGTCGGCCTCAACAAGCACGCGCTCGGCCACCTTACCGGTCAAATCGGGGAATTTGGTTCTGAGATCCACAAGCATACAGTGGTTATCGGTTCCTCCTGAAATAATTTTGTAGCCCTTATCGACCAAAGCCTGAGCCATAGTTGCGGCATTTTTCTTAACCTGGGCCTGATACTCCTTGTAAGATGGCTGTAGAGCCTCGCCAAATGCCACAGCTTTGGCGGCTATGACATGTTCAAGCGGGCCGCCCTGAACGCCGGGGAACACAGCAGAGTCAAGCAATGATGACATTTTGCGAATCTCACCCTTGTTATTTGTTTTGCCAAACGGGTTGTCAAAATCTTTACCCATCAAAATCAGACCGCCGCGGGGTCCGCGAAGTGTCTTGTGGGTTGTCGAGGTGACAATGTGGGCATATTTGACGGGGTTGTCAAGGAGTCCGGCGGCAATCAACCCTGCGGGATGAGCCATATCAATCATGAGGATAGCCCCTATTTCATCGGCCAAACGGCGCATTCGGGCGTAGTCCCACTCGCGGGAATAGGCACTCGCGCCACCAATAATCAGACGCGGACGCTCGCGACGAGCCACTTCCTCCATCTGCTCATAGTCAATCAGACCGGTTTCTTCTTTCACATTATACTCCAACGCCTGAAACATCAAGCCGGAAAAGTTGACAGGGCTACCATGTGACAGGTGACCACCGTGAGCGAGATTCAGGCCAAGGAACTTATCACCCGGCTTCAGACAAGCCATGAAAACAGCCATGTTAGCCTGTGCTCCCGAATGGGGCTGCACATTGGCATATTCCGCTCCAAACAGAGTTTTGATGCGATCGATTGCAAGCTGCTCGGCAAGATCTACGATCTGGCAACCGCCATAATAACGGTGACCGGGATAGCCCTCGGCATATTTGTTTGTAAGGCAAGAACCCATCGCAGCCATAACTTGGTCGCTGACGAAGTTTTCTGACGCTATAAGTTCAATACCATGGAGTTGGCGCTGATGCTCGCGCTCGATGATGTCGAAAATCTGTTGGTCTTTTTCCATTTTTAGATATATGAAATTTGTGTGTATGAATTTTATTTTTTCTTTTGTACGGTCCATCCGAAGCGCCCGATTTTTTCGCCTTGCTTGTAATACGCGCCATGACTGTAGTTAATCAAGCCGGCATCTCCGAGGTTAAACGCCCCGGTTTCTTTGTCAATCAGCGACTCATCGGCTCTGACATTAAGCACCTCGGCGACAAACATATGGTGGCTCCCGAGTGGGATAATATCCCTCACGCGGCACTCAATGCTGAGTGGCGATTCCTTGACTGAAGGGCATGACACTTTAACGCCCGGTTCGGGTGTGAGGCCGGTTTCTTTCCATTTGTTGAACTCACGGCCCGATTTGACACCACACCAATCAGTGGCCTTCGCTATCGCCTCGGTCGTAAGATTGATGGTAAACTCCATCTGACGCCGGATCATATCGTAGCTGTGCCGCTCGGGACGGACGGATATGTAGCACATAGCCGGATCGGTGCAGATGGTACCGGTCCATGAGATAGTCAGCAGGTTGCTATCGTCGATGGAGCTTCCGCAGCTCACCAACACCGCAGGCAAGGGGTAAATCATCGTACCCGGTTTCCAATCTTGCTTCATAAAACCAAAATGTAATTTATGAGTTGCTGTTATAATACATGAGCCTTATCGCTCGTTACCGAATGTCCGCAATAATGACAACGTATTGTGACCGGCTCGCGCGAAACGACATGGAAACGCGTCTTCATCGGTTCGTTGTTTGTGATACACTTAGGATTGTCGCAAGTGACAATACCCGTTATGACATCGGGCAGCACTACAGGCCGTTTCTCCACCACTTCAAAATCGCGGATTATATTGACCACCGCCGTCGGAGCGATTAACGCGATGCGGTTAAGGGTGGTTTCGGGGAAAAAGACATCGGCGACCTTTATGATGCCCTTGGTACCATAACGTTCGCTTGCGAGATTGTTTCCGATTGTCAACTGTGTATCCAGTTTTTCAATGCCGAGTATATTGACGGCCTTGAACAATACCGACGACGGTATATGGTCTATGACTGTGCCATTGCGCAAAGCGGCCACGGCAAGTTCTTTCTTGGCTGTTGTCATTTGTCTGATTCCTTTAGTTTTGTAACATCTATTCCAAGCGCACGGCATATCAAGGCTTGACGCGCGTAAAGCCCATTGCGGGCCTGCTGGAAATAATATGCCTTGGGATTATCATCGACATCGAGAGCAATTTCATTAACTCGCGGCAGCGGATGCAGTATTTTCAGATTATCACGCGAGCCGTCAAGCATGGAATTATGAAGATTATAGAGATTTTTCACTTTCTCATATTCCATGATGTCGGTGAAACGCTCACGTTGCACTCGGGTCATGTAAAGTATATCGGTCGAATTAATCACTTCGGGGGAAAAATCAGTATATTCTGTATATTCGATACCGTTTTCGTCACAGAATATTTTGTATTCTACGGGCATCTTCAATTCGTCGCAAGCCACGAATTTAAATCGCGGGTTGAAATAACGCATCGCCATTAGCAGAGAATGGACAGTCCTGCCATACTTCAAGTCACCGACCATGGTTATGTCAAGATTTTCAAGACGCCCCTGGGTCTTGTAAATCGAATAAAGATCAAGCATGGTCTGCGATGGATGTTGGTTGGCACCGTCGCCGGCGTTGATAATGGGCACATCGGTGACCTCTGTAGCGTATCTCGCCGCCCCTTCAAGATAGTGGCGCATGATTATCAGATCTACATAATTGCTCACCATCTTGATGGTGTCTTTGAGGGTCTCCCCTTTTGTGGAACTGGTTGTGCTTGCGTCAGAAAAACCGATCACCCGCCCGCCAAGACGATTGACCGCAGTCTCAAAACTAAGCCGGGTGCGGGTCGACGGTTCAAAAAACAACGTGGCAACAACCTTGCCGTCGAGAATTTTGTGGTTGGGATGATTCTCAAAATAACGTGCTTGCTCAAGCAAGCTCAATATCTCCTCGCGGGAAATATCTGAAATAGAAACAAGACTGCTCTGGTTCATGGGCTGAAATCCTTTGTAGAGTAACGCGAAGTTACAATTTTCATCCACCCGAAACAAATTATAAGGTCACATTTTCATGCAGCATCATCGTCAAGATTCTTGCGTAACCCCTCTTTCAGCCTATGGACATCTCTTGTGGTGCGATATTCGACTATCAAACCGATAATCACACCTAACACGGCACCGAATAATCCGCCAATATACAGCCCCTCGTTATCGGCAGCTCTCAGAATCCATATAATATAGACTATAAGTGGAATAGCAATCAAGATACCAACGCACTCAAAACGTCGGCGCATTATGGCAAATTCAGTTATACCCACCAACGCATCCTTGACCGGGAGATTGATAACCGATGTCTTGTTCAATTTCAAATAAAGTAATAGGTTCAATGCGAACATCACGACAAAATATGCCGGGTATGCTATCATCAAAGCCGTCGGCAGCTCGATAAATCCGGCAAGCGGTTTGATAAGCAATGGCGCCACGCTGCACAGGATAAGCGAACACAAGTAGCGCCGGCGCAATTTGTCGGTTAAAGACAACATACTCTTATACCGTTTGCGAAACAAAAAATCCCGGTCCACTTTATCGGCTAAACCTTTAGTGGAATCCATCAGTTTCCATTGTGCCTTAATTTGGTCTATATCCATGGTAGGTATAAATTTTCAAGTTAACTGTTACTTGCAGCTACCAGACGCGCTTTTATGCGCCTGAGCCTGGTAGCGACATTATTTCTTGTCAACCCGGTTATCTCAGAAATCTCATCATATGAATTTTCATCAAGCCACAACATTATTATCGCTTTGTCAAGGCTCTCAAGATGAGAAATCAGACGGTACATTTCTTTAAGCTGCGCTGACTTCTCATCACCGCTATCCGCGATATCGGGCAATGAATCAATAGATGTTTCCATCTGATGACGACGATTGCGTCGATATACCGTCAGACAGGTATTGATGGCCGTACGATAAATCCACGTCGAGATTGACGAGTCACCGCGAAACGAGCCAATACCTTTCCAAAGATTTATCAACGTCTCCTGATAGAGATCCTTGAAGTGGTCATCGTCGGTGGCATACATATAGCACACCTTCGTGATCACTCCTCGGTTTTTCTCGACAATGGCGAGAAATCGTTGTTCCTTGTCGGCTTCTGAACTCATTTCGATTAATTAGACGCTAATTGGTCGATATAGTTTCAAAATAGATAAAAAATTTGGCGCAAAGCTGATTTTGTCTGCCTTGCGCCAAATCAATTCATATTTTTATTCCATTAAAAAAGATAGGCTACCGATGCCGACCAGTATTGGTCTTTCCCTTTGAATGGCGGATATTTTATCCCCTCAAACGATTCGATGTTGTTAAAAATCGAAGTGTTCAAAGCCAATGAATAATCAACGCCGACATGAATACTCTTCAGTATCTGGAAACCGATACCGAATCGCCACGAAGGTTTAACCGTACGGCATTCGACATAATCATCATACATATACTTTTTTGAGCACAAAAACGATACCGTCGGGCCTGTGTAGATGCTTGGAATCAGTATCTTTTTCACCGCTGGAATAGATATTTTCCATTTGAAATTAATCGGAATTTCAAGATAATCCCGGTTTACGTTTCGTTTGGCACCAACTTCACCCCAAAAGTTTCCCTTATTAATGAGTGATGAGGTGACTCTCGCATACAGGAACGAAGCATCAAATCCAAAGCTTGTTCCGGGAATCATGGCCTCGACCATCAACCCGGCGATAAAACCGACACCGCCATCAGCATCAAACACATCATTGTCGTCCATTGACAGATTAGTGTGGTTGATTCCGATTTTAGGGCCCCAAGTAACTTGGGATGACGCAGGTATCACCAACGATAAAGCCGCCACGACAAGGAAAAATTTAAGGTGTCTCATTTGTAGTCTATTTTTATTATGGCATGATTAATTTAGAAAAGATAAGCCGCCGTGACAGTCCAATAACGGTCCTTACCGTTATAAATCGGCGTTTCCACCCCATTGATGTCAAACGCCTTGGTTTCAACAGCCTTGCTGAGACCTAAGCCATAGCTTGCGCTGACCTGTATTTTGTTCAGCAACTGAACTCCCAGACCGAAATTCCAAGTGATGTCACATGACTTGTTTTCAACAAAATTCTTATAATCTTTTTTTGAACAAAGGAAAGCGAAACTCGGGCCCGTGAACAGATAAGGAGTCACGATATTGCCTATTGCCGGGACGCCAATTTTCCACTTCAGGTTGATCGGTATTTCAATGTAATCGCGATTAAGCGTCTCATTCTCAAACTTTGCCGCACGGTGAACATACATCACCGAACAGTCCACCCCGAGATTGAACACCGGGAGCATCACCTCCGCCATAAGACCACCGGTGAAGCCGGTCTGGTTTTTAGAGTCTAAGGCATCTTTGTTTAGATGAAGTTTAGAGGTAGTGAAACCAACTTTCGGTCCCCATGAGAACTGCGCCGATGCCGGTGCCGCAAAACCTACAGCCATTATGACTGCGATTACCAAGACTTTTAAATTTTTCATAACTTTAATAAATTTATAATATCACTTTAATTATCCGTCAAAGATACGAATAAGTCAAGCGCAAAGCCAAATTTTATTTGAACTCTACCGATCGGGAGCGAGGCTGTCTAACAACCAAAGTTAGGCAGTCTCTATTTTATAGACAAAATCTGAAGATTCAGGCTGCATTTGCCG
>CANQQE010000028.1 GCA_947625935.1 uncultured Muribaculaceae bacterium
ACAAAAGTACATGATTAGTACCCACGCCCTCTCAAACCCCTCTGAGAATCAGCCAATTTGCCCAAATAAGAAAAAATGACTAAATTTATCGGAGAATAAAAAAGGCGGCATCCTCACGGACACCGCCCTTAGACATACAAATTACTTTACAACAATAGTTTTATTTCACGACGACTTTTGAAACGTTACCGTCAACCTTGACGATGTAAAGTCCGGCCGGAACCGTCAGCGAATTGTATTGCTGGCCCGAGACTCCGTAGACTTCAACGTTGTCGTATTCGCCGTTGATTATTATTTCGCCATAACCACCGATTACAGTAGCGGCGTTAGTCATATCGTCGACAATATCGTCGACTCCGCTGACTGCTTTAGATGCGAATACGGCATAACAGTGGGGAGCGATTTTGGCTTTAAGCTGGGTGCCCGACTGGGTGAGTACCGGCTCATCTGTTCCGTGAGATTTAGAGATGAGGGTGTAGGCTGTCGGGGTGATGTTGTTTGACGAGAAGGAAATTTCACGAGCGTTTGTTCCGGGATTTATGAGGATGACTGCCTCTTTGTTGCCGGATACGAGTTTGCCTGAACGTTGGATTGAGCCAGAGAATGTCAGTGTAGCTTGAGCGCTCTTAGAGAATAACTCGGGGTTTGAACGACGCAGCCACATCATGCTCTGGTATGTGTCGTGGAGACCTTTGTAGTCGCTTTCGTTGTAACGACTCCAGATGACAGTCTTGGGGTCGGTGTTGTTATCGTTGCCGTTCTTGGTGTTTTCATCAGCACCGAGTTCACCGAATTGCCATACCATCTGAGGGCCGGGTGTAAACAGCATCATAGCAGCGATAGAGCCAAGACGCTGTGTGCGGGTGGTCAGATTGTTTTTCAATGCCGGTGTGCCTGAAACTTTTGCATCGTAAGCGATGCGCTGTTCGTCGTGGCTTTCCATGTAGCTGACAACCGAACCCCAGGGGCGTTTACCGGCTGCTGAGAAAATATTAGTGTTGGGGGTGAGACCTTTAGCATAGTTGGCCGCTGTTCCGGTCTGCTTGTTCCAGCAGAGCTGACCATCGTTGCCGTATTCAACTTCTTCCTGCTCCGGCCCGAGGAACTCGTTAATGTGGATGCCGTTGGGCTTAATAGCCTTGATGTGGCTGTGGAGTTTCTGCATCACGGGGATTCGGGATGGGTTGTATAGGTCGGTCGGGCCGTAGGATGTGCCGAGACCTTTGACGAGGTCAAAGCGGTAACCATCGACTCTGTATTCGGTCATCCAGAACTTGATTACGTCTTCCCATTGCTGCTGAACGAGAGGGTTCTCCTGTTTCCAGTCGTTCAACACGCCCCAGTCGTGGGGAGCGGTTGCGTTATAGAATGGGTTGGCAGCGGGGTCGTACATCTGATACCAGGGGTGAAGCCCGTCGGAGTGATTCAATACGATGTCGAGTATCACGGCGATGCCGCGTTTGTGGCACTCATCGACAAATTTTTTCAGTTCGAGAGGAGAACCATATGCCTTGTCAAGAGAGAAATAGAAGTTGGTGTTGTAGCCCCAAGAGTTGTTTCCGTTGAACTCCATGACAGGCATAAGCTCGACGGCGTTGACTCCTAACTGGTGTAGGTAGCCGATTTTATCAATCGCTTGTGCGAGTGTCCCGTTGCCTTCTTTCGCACCTTCAGTACCAGTAAAGTCTCGGAGAAGAAGCTCGTAGATGACCAATTGATCGTGGTCGGGAATCTCGAAGTTTTCGCATTGCCAGTTGTACTGGTAGAAATTTTTCTGATAAACGCTTAAGATGCGGTCGTCAAAGCGGCTATAGGGGTATGCGGGGCGATCGTCGAACACACCGTCGGGAAGCCATTTGTCGCTATAGCAGTCAAGCGTCAATTTGCCGTAGGGGTCTCCGACATTATATTTGCCGTCAACATTGAAATAATAGTTGTAGGCTTTGTTGGGGTCGAGCCCTTTTATCGTTATCCAAAAGTAGCGGAATCCGTTGTAATCCTGATAGGACATCACGTTTTTGTCGAGTGTGGCGTAGTCGTCCCATGAACCGACAATCATGACGGTGTTTTTACCGGGGGCGGCGATGCAGAATGTCACCGAGCCGTCGGGGTTGTCAACCGGTCCCATTTTGGGCGTTCCTTCAGGGTAATTCGCTTGCGGTGAGTTGGAGACGTAAACGATGCTGACGCTCTGTGTCTTTATCTTGTTTCCGGCAGTGGCAGTGGCCTCGACGTTATAGGAACCTTTGGCGTTGAACACCAAGTCTTTGTTGAGGTTAGTGCCGTTGGTCGAATACTTGACTTCACCGTTGACTTTGAGTGTGATGTTGGAGGTCTCGGTCACATCAATATTGAAGTTGATTGTTGTGGCCTGGGTGAAGACGGTGCTTGTCGCATCGTTGGTAAACTGCATCTGATATCCTTCCTCATATACATCGAGGAATTGGTCGGGTGTCTGTCCGGCCGGGCTAACTCCTTTTGGAGTGCGGGCGATGACACAGACTTTAGTGATTCTCTCAGCGGGGTCGGTCACGCCAAAGTATGAGCGGAGGTCACCAATGGCAAGCTCATAGGTGGTCGCTGTTTTTTTGACGAATTTGTTGTCGTCTTTATCGATGTTCCATTCATGTTTTATATGTGCCCAAGTGTTTGGTGACTTTGTGGTGTAGACACCGATGTGGGCATAGAGAACATCTTTGTTGTTTAAAGCAGCAACCCCAGCCTTATCGGCGTGAAATGTGATAACGACATTCTTGGAGCTTTCCTGAAGAATGGCCGGGCTCGAGGTGAAAATCTGAGCCATCGCACCTACAGATGACAGCATGAAGAATGCAGCCAATAAAGATAGAAATTTTTTCATGTGCAAAATGTGGTATTAATAGATTATTGTTTTTGATAAATCGGTTAACGTTATAATTACTATAAGTCTGGCAAAGATAATGAAAAAGTCGTTACCAGTATGCTTGCGGAGTGGCTTAATTGTAATTATAGGATTTTTTAATAAAAGAGACAGCCTCGGATCTGGGCAATCCGTGGCTGTCTCGTATAATTACCACATCAAAGGATGCGATGAAACTCCGAAAGACAGGATTTGAGTGCTCGCCGGCCTTTGTAATCCGCCTGGGCATTGAAGCCTCCCTCGAAGAGGGATGGGGCCCGCCATCGGTCGGCTAAGCTTGTCTCGGTATTTCACGAAAATTTGATGAGTTTCCCAATCTACTTTGATGTGGCGAATTTCCGATAAGTAGTGTTGAGCAAAGCTCTCTTGCTTTGAATTGATAACACAAAGGTAACGAAGATTGTTGTGAAATCCAAATTTTGTCGGCAATATTTTTTAATCATAAATTTGACCGCTGTTGCAACTTTATGGACGGCAAGCGCATCTAAGAGATAAAAAAGGAGATTCACATATCAACGTTTAATCACATTATGTCTAAAATCATCAGTTTAAAAGATGTCAACAAGACTTATACCGGGGTAGTTCCGCTTCACGTTTTGAAGGGGATTAACCTTGAAATAGAAAAGGGGGAATTGGTCTCCATAATGGGCGCATCGGGTTCGGGGAAATCGACGCTGTTAAATATCCTCGGTATTCTTGACAATTATGACAGCGGGGAATATGAGCTCGATGGCCAAATTATCAAGAACCTGAGTGAAAACAAGGCGGCCGAGTTGCGCAACCGTATGATAGGCTTCGTGTTTCAATCGTTCAATCTGATTAATTACAAGAACGCAGTTGAAAATGTCGCGCTGCCATTGTTTTATCAGGGTATCTCCAGAAAGAAGCGGAATGCTTTGGCTATGGAACAGCTCGACCGAATGGGTCTCGCCGACCGCGCGCATCACCTTCCCGGGGAGCTGTCGGGAGGCCAAAAGCAGCGCGTGGCGATAGCCAGGGCATTGATAACCAATCCATCAATCATACTCGCAGACGAGCCTACCGGCGCACTCGACAGTAAGACATCGAAGGATGTGATGCAAATCATGCGTAATCTCAATGAGGAGGGTATGACGATTGTCATAGTGACGCATGACCCCGGCGTCGGCGAGCAGACTAACAGGATAATAAGAATATCTGACGGTGTAATAACAGCATAGGCCAATGTTTGATTTGCTAAGAGAAATAGCGCAGTCGATGAAGCACAACAAGCTGCGCACGTCGTTGACCGGTTTTGCGGTAGCATGGGGTATATTTATGCTGATAGTGCTCCTCGGTATGTCGAAAGGTATACTCAATTCGTTTAATTCCAGCATGATGTCGCAATCGTCGAACTATCTTTTAGTCTGGGGAGGCCGCACGGAAAAGGCTTACAAGGGCTATAAGGAGGGTAGAAGCATCGATTTGAAGCAGGGCGACATAGACGCCATAGACGCTTCGAATACGGATGGGGTTGCCGCCACCACGCCGGTGAAACGGTCATCGGCGCAATTGGCCATATCGACATCAAAAGATTATATCAGCGGTTCCTACTCGGGAGTCTATCCAGATATGCAAACCATCGACGGCATAAAGATGATTGCCGGACGATTCATAAACCAGAGCGATATCAATAATCGCAGGAAAGTGATGTCGATAAATAAGAATAACGCTGAGGTGCTTTTTGACAGCGTAGCATCGGCAGTAGGCCAATATGTGAAGTGCAACGGGTTGACATTTACAATCATAGGCGTATATGACAGTGAATGGCGCAGTGACATTTACATTCCATACACTACGGCCAGGATGCTCGCATCGGATGACAATAACATTGACCAACTGACAGTTTCGCTTAAAAATATCAACTCGATAGAGGCAGGCGAAAGAGTGGAAAGTGACGTGCGCTTGACATTGGCTCAGTCACGCGGGTTTGACCCTGAAGATAAGTCGGCCGTGTGGATCTGGAATCGGTTCACACAACACTTGCAGACATCAGAGGGTCTTAACTTTCTGAACATAGCAATCTGGGTGATCGGCATCTTTACAATGCTCTCAGGTATAGTCGGCGTCAGCAACATAATGTTTGTGTCGGTGAAGGAGCGTACCCATGAAATAGGCATACGCCGCGCTATAGGGGCGAAACCCCGTAACATACTTGCCCAAATCATAGTGGAAAGTGTATTGCTGACGGCGTTATTCGGTTACATTGGTATATTTATGGGCATCCTTGTCGACGAGGGGCTTGGCATGGCGTTCGCAGGGCAGGAGTGGATCAAAGATCCCGCCGTGGATCTTTCAATAGCTGTACAAGTGACAATAGTTTTGATAACAGCCGGAGCGTTGGCCGGAATATTCCCCGCTTTCAAGGCATTGAAAATTAAACCTGTGGAGGCTCTTAGAACAGAGTGACAAATTGAATGAGAAATCCTGTATTTGACATAGAAAACTGGCGAGAAATCGGAGCGACCCTTGCCCGAAACAAGACGAGAACTTTTTTGACGGCTTTCGGAATATTCTGGGGCACAGCAATGCTCGCCATGCTTCTTGGAGGTGCCCAAGGGCTTGAATATGTGTTGCGTCGCAACTTTGACGGTTTCGCAACCAATACCGGGGTCATGTTCCCGGGCAATACCTCGATGGCTTACAAGGGCTATAACAAGGGTCGTCAGTGGAGCATGACAACCTCGGATATCGACCAGATCAGACGCGCCGTTCCTGAAATCACGGCGTTGACCACACTCAACAGCTACAGCTCGGCGGTGGCCTACGGTCGCCGGCACACCTCGGCCCAATTGCAGGGCGTGGATAGCGATTATCCGCAAATCTATCTGCCGAAGATGTATGAAGGGCGTTTCATCAACGCCACAGACGATGCTTCGGACCGTAAGGTATGCGTGCTCGGTAAGACGGTGTCGGACAATCTGTTTCCGGGTGTGTCGCCTCTCAATAAGTATGTGTCGGTCAACGGTATTTATTACAAGGTAGTGGGAGTGGCCGGCCAAACGAGTGAGATGACGCTGAACGGACGGCTTGAAGAATCGGTGGTTATACCGAGTTCCACAATGCGAAAATCGTACAATCTCGGAAACAGTGTAGGCGCCGTCATGTTCATGGTGAAAAACGGTGTGACCCCTACGGACATCAAGCCGCGCATAATAAGAATACTTTCCAACAACCATTCTCTCCATCCCGACGACAAGCAAGCAATCATGTACTGGGACATATCGGAGCAGTTTGCCATGATCGACAATCTTTTCATGGGTATCTCGATATTGGCGTTGTTCGTGGGCGTCGGCAGTCTGTTGGCCGGTATCATAGGCATCGGCAATATTATGTGGGTAATCGTCAAGGAGCGTACGCAGGAAATAGGGGTCAGACGGGCCATCGGGGCGAAGCCTCGCGACATAATCGTCCAGATTCTTTCGGAAGGCGTTGTGTTGACGGCCATCGCGGGTGTAGCCGGTATATGTTTTGCCGTCATAGTCCTTGCTATTTTTGAATTTATCACAGTCGGTACGACGGATATGTCGGTCTTTCAGTTAAGTTTCTCAAAGGCCATGGGCATATTAATCACATTCCTTGTTCTGGGAACTTTGGCCGGTGTCATACCTGCATTGAAAGCTATGAGAATCAAACCGATCGAGGCAATGAACGATAAGTAGAAATAAGTAATAACAAAAACATAATAAACCAATGAAGAAGTTTTTTCGCATCGCGCTCTGGACAGTGATAGGCTGTGTCTTTGTGGGCACCTTTGTGTATCTGTTCAATAAATCGAGGTCTAAACAACCGGTGTATGAGCTTGTGTCGCCCGTGATTTCAGACATAGAACGTACGACAGTGCTTACCGGCAGCATCGAGCCTCGCGACGAGATTGAAATCAAGCCGCAGGTGTCGGGCATCATCTCAGAGATTAACGTGGAGGCCGGCGATCATGTGAACGCCGGAGATGTCATCGCTAAAATCAAGGTGATACCCGACGAGTCACAATTGTCGGCGGCAGAGAACCGGGTTTCGGTGGCCCGTGTAGACCTCGCTCAAAAGAAGTCGGCTTATGAGCGCACAAAGTCGCTGTATGACAAAAAATTCGAGAGCCGCGAGCAGTATGAACTTGACGAGGCATCGTATCATAAAGCGAAGGAGGAGCTTGCCGCCGCGATTGACGCATTGTCGATTGTCCGTGACGGAGTGTCGAGCACAAACGCCCAGTCGAGCAACACGCTTGTCAGAGCGACCATCACGGGTCTTGTGCTTGAAGTGCCGGTGAAGGTGGGAAGCTCGGTAATACAAGCGAACACCATGAACGATGGAACCACCATAGCGAAGATAGCAGATATGAATGACTTGATATTCAAGGGCAAAATAGATGAAACGGAGGTGGGAATGCTCAAGGAGGGAATGCCGATGACAATATCGGTGGGAGCAGTCGATAACGCCACCCTCGACGCAGTGATTGAAAAGATAGCACCGCAGGCTACCGAGGATAACGGAACCAACACTTTTGAAATCAAGGCCGCTGTGACCCCCGACCCGTCGATGAATCTGCGAGCCGGTTACAGCGCGAATGCAACTGTAACGCTGCAGAAGGCGGCTTCGGTGGTGGCGATACCCGAGAGTGTCATAGAGTTCGCCGGTGACAGCACTTTTGTCTATGTCCTTACCGACAGTGTGCCTCATCAGAAGTTTGACCGCAAGCAAGTCAGGACGGGCCTGAGCGATGGAATCAACATTGAGTTGACCGATAGCGCAGTGACCAAAGACTGCAAGCTCCGCGGGGCGGAAATAAAGTAAACCGTATATAAGCAATAAGATGAAAAAACTCGCAATATTATCAGTAATAGCATTGTCGACCGCATTGCCCGGCCGTTCCGAGGTGTGGACTCTTGACAGTTGCATCTCATATGCCATATCGCACAACCTGACCGTGAGGGCCCGTGAACTTGACCGCAAAAACGGAGAGCTGTCGGTAACGGAAGCCAAGTCGGGCTTTCTGCCTACCGTCGGGGCAAATGCCGGGGAAACGTTCAGTTTCGGCCGCGGGCTGACTGCGCAGAATGTGTATGCCAACCGCAACACCACAAATTTCCAGTGGGGGGCAAGCGCAAGCGTGCCGTTATTCCAAGGGTTGTCGAATGTGCGCAAACTCAAAGCCGCTCGTACATCGCTGCGGGCGTTGGTCTACAAACTTGACGCGGCAAAGGATGATGTGACACTCAACATAATCTCGCAATATCTGCAGGTGTTATATTGCGACGAGGTGTTGAAAACAGCCATAGGGCAGGTGGAACTTTCACAAGCGCAGCTCGAACGGCAGAAGGCTTTGGCGACGGAAGGTAAAATCGCAGAGGTGGAAGTGCTTCAAGCCACATCGCAACTTGCACAGGATGAGCTGACGGTATCGGACGCACGCAATGATTACACTATGGCTCTGGTGGATTTAGCCCAGTTGATGCAGCTCAACGATATAGAGGGGATGTCGGTAGCGGAGTTGCCCGAGGCATCGCCTGTGATACCCGCGGCAGAAAGCGTGTATGCCTCGGCATCGGTCAATAACAACGCAGTCAGGGCAGCCGACATCGATATAGCAGCCGCCTCAGACCGCATCAAGGTGGCTCAATCGGGGTACCTGCCTACGCTGTCGTTCAACGCCGGCACGGGGAGCAGTTATTACACGGTCAGCGGTGTAAACAATCCATCGTTTACCTCGCAGATGCGCGATAATTTCAATACTTATCTCGGCTTTTCGCTGAACATCCCGATTTTTGACGGATTTTCGACACGAAACGCCGTGAGACGCGCCAAGGTGGAGAAGTTCACGGCAGAGTTACAACGCGAGGAAACCCGCTCCAATCTGTATAAGACGATACAGCAGGCTTATTATCAGGCCGTAGGCGCACAAAACAAGTATAACACCTGCCTGACAAATGAGGATGTCATGAGGCAGTCGTTTGAAGCGATGAAAGAAAAGTATGAGATGGGGCGTGCCAATTCGACTGAGTTTGAACAGTCGAAAACCGACTACTTCAAGGCTACGCTGCAACGCATACAAGCCCGATATGAGTACATATTGCGCCATAGAATCCTGACGTTCTATGCGAAAATGGATTAGACATATAGATTAATTTGATTAGTGGAAATGAACAGGGAGCAACCGATGAAGGCTGCTCCCTGTTAGATTATTATCGAGATGTCGGTTGACGGCAGTTTATTGCTGGGCGTCAAATTCGACTTCGGCGTCCTGAGATTTTATGTTTGGTTCCTCAAGGCCGTAGTGGCGGCGTGCATTCAGGGCTTTGAGCCACAGGCCGAATATGAGAGCGAGAACACCCAAGGACGCGAACACGGTCATGGGCCATGTGTAATCGTAGTTGAGCGGGTTATTGACTCCGGGGTTTGAAGCGACCAGTATCGATCCGATGAGCATCGGGAATGCGTAGAGGCCAATGTTCTGAATCCAGAATATCACCGCATAGGCTGAGCCGATGAGCTTTTTGTCGACTAACTTAGGAACAGATGGCCATAGCGATGCGGGAACCAATGCGAAGGATATGCCAAGTATGATGATGGCGAGGAAGGCCACAAACATACCTGCAAATCCGCTCGGGGCTGACAGTTTGAGAATCTTGACAGAGAAATCGTTTTTGAGATTCATGGCTTTGGCGTAATCGACCTTGTCGGTGGCGAAGAATCTCACGAGTTTCTGTGCTGTCGTCTTAGGCTCAACACCTTGTTTCGAGAAAGCGTTCCAGGGATTGATTACAATTGTTTCGCCAACTTCGCGGCCAACCAATAATTGAGCGGATTTCTGGTTGGTGAAATGGTCGGGAGTGAACACGACCTCGGCTTTTAGTGGCTTGTCGTTGACGTCGAGCTGTGTAACCTCGGCGGTAATGATGGTGTTTTCCTCGATGCGTGTCAAGTCGTCGCCGCGGAGCGCGGGCAGCACGAACGCGAAGGTCGAGTGGCACACAATCATCAATATAGCTCCAAGAATAAGCATGGACGCGCCTTTGCCTTTGCGGTCGAGGAAGTTGCCGAGTATCGGGGTTATGGCTGCCGCTCCGAGGGGGAATACCGCAAAAATGAAGCCGGCTGTTTCGTTGCTGATGCCGAGCGTGCATTGGAGCATATTGGCCGCATATTTCTGGAATGGGAATATCGCTGAATAATAGAGGACGCACAACAGGGCTACAAGCCAAAATACCTGAGAGGAAAGGATGTAACGCAAATCGCTGATTTTGAACGGGTCGTCTTTTTCTTCAGTGTTGCCAATCTGTTCTTCAAGTTTTTTGTCCATGAAGAAGTAGACTATGAATGAAATAAGACCTATAATCAGCAGCAATGCGGCCAACCCGACAGGGCGTGAAACACTCAAATCGCCACCAAGAGCCGAAAAAAACGGAGAGCTGATGAACACGACAAACACGCCAACTCGCGCAAGCGCCATCTCGGTTCCCATGGCAAGCGCCATCTCTTTTCCGGCAAACCATTTTACGATACCGCGGGATACTGTGATACCGGCCATTTCAACTCCACAGCCGAATATCATGAAGCCTATGGCCGACAGTTTGGCTGAAGCGGGCATGCCCTCGTAGAACGGGGTAACATTCCACCATGCGTCGGGAAGATTGAGCGAGGTTTCCATGAAACGCTCAACGGAACTTCCGATAAACATATCGGTCAACGCCAGATAATTAATTATCGCACCAATAGCCATAACAGCTCCAGACAACACAGCGGTGAAACGAACACCCATTTTGTCGAGAATGATGCCGGCAAAAATCAGGAAGAAAATGAACACGTTGAGGAATGTCTCGGATCCGGCGTAATGGCCGTAGGCGTTGGGGTTCCAACCTCGAAGTTCCTGCAAAGTTGATTGCAGCGGTGACAGCACATCCATGAAGATGTAGCCGAAGAACATGGCAAGCGCCAAAAGCGCCAATGCCGTCCAACGCGCTGATTTTGAATCGCTCAAAACAGCAGTGGAATTTTTAATCATAGCAAATTCAATAATGATTGGTTATTATATTATGCGACAAAGTTAACCATAAATTGCATATATTTCGTAATTTTGTGGCGATAAACCATTCATAACAATGTATACGAGACAACCTTACACGTTTGATCGGGTGGTCAGGCTTGTTATCTCAGTCATAATCGTTCTTGGCGCCATATGGCTGATTAACTTGTTGAAAAATGTTCTTTTGCCGTTCTGTGTGGCGTGCCTGATTGCCTATCTCTTTGAACCATTCGTGCAATATAACCGCCGTTTGCTTCATCTGAAGGGGCGTATAATCGCTATATTTGTCACTCTTTTCGAGTCGTTGACACTATTTTCAATACTGTGCTATCTTTTGGTCCCATCGATTATTGAGGAGATGAGCCAAATGGGTGCGCTTTTCCAACGTTATGCCACAACGGAGATGAATGTTCCGTTGCTTCCGGAGGGTGTGCATAATTTTCTGAGAAAAGCTGTGGATTTCAACAGTCTGTCGCAGATGTTGAGCAATCAGGATATAAACACGCTTATAGAGAAGGGGGCGACTTTCCTAAGCAGTGGAATCAATATCATTTTAAGTGTGTTCAGTTGGTTCTTAGTGTTGCTTTATGTCGTGTTCATCATGCTTGACTATGACCGGCTAATGAGGGGGTTCAAGATGATTGTGCCGCCTAAGTATCGCCCGATGGCATATAAAATCGGAAATGACATAAAGCGCAGTATGAATCACTATTTCCGCGGTCAGGCGCTTGTGGCGTTTATAGTCGGAATACTTTTCAGTATAGGTTTTTTGATAGTCGGGCTGCCGATGGCAGTTGTGCTTGGGTTGTTTATTGGTCTGCTCAATATGGTTCCATATCTGCAGTTGATCTCGATTATTCCAACCTCGTTGCTTTGTTTGGTTTATTCCGTGGACCATAACGAGGGATTCTGGGCCATATGGTGGGAGTGCATCGCCGTCTATTGCATAGTGCAGCTTATTCAGGATCTGTTTTTAACTCCCAAAATCATGGGTAAAGCTATGGGCCTTAATCCAGCCATTATATTATTGTCGCTTTCGGTGTGGGGAACCTTGCTCGGCTTCATCGGCCTAATCATCGCATTGCCGTTGACCACATTGCTGATAGCATATTACGACCGATATGTGTTGGGCCGCGATAATGGCGAACCTGCCAAGGAACGGAACCGGGAGGAACGGAACTTCCGCCGTATCGTCGAAAAATAACGGCTATTTTCTCAAGCCGATGAAAATCTTGAGAAGACCGGTTTCCAAATGAATAGAATATATCCTATACATATAGTCAATAAAAGAAGAAATTAACCCCATATATGTTATTTAATTCATTTCAATATTTAATTTTCCTTCCAATTGTATTCATATTTTATTGGCTTATTTTTAAATCAATAAAAATACAGAATCTGTTTGTTGTTATCGCCAGTTCAATATTTTATGGATGGTGGGACTGGAGATTCTTGATTTTAATATATATAACCATAGGACTCAGTTATGTAACTTCTTTGATGATAGGGAGTTATCCAAAATGGGGGGGGGTAATTGCCGGAGTTAACGTAATAATAAACCTTAGCATATTATGTTATTATAAATATCTTAATTTTTTTGCTGATAGTTTAAAAGTGCTGTTTAGCCAGTTTGGTTATCAACTGGATTGGTTCACATTGGATGTCCTACTTCCGGTAGGTATTAGTTTTTATACCTTTCAGGCATTAAGTTATTCAATTGATGTCAGACGAGGGAGTATAGAACCAACTAAGGATTTTATCGCTTTTGCGGCTTATATCTCTTTTTTCCCACAATTAGTCGCTGGTCCTATAGAGCGATCGACACAATTGTTACCGCAGTTTCTTCAACGACGAGTGTTTGATTATACAACAGCTGTGGATGGCATGAGACAAATTCTGTGGGGATTTTTTAAGAAATTAATTATAGCTGATAATTGTGCGTACCTCGCAAATCAAATTTTTGACGGATACGAGAGCTGTAATGGGTCATTGCTGGCTTTGGGAGCATTGTTTTTCACTTTCCAAATATATGGCGATTTCTCAGGCTATTCTGACATTGCCATAGGCACAGCAAAATTATTTGGTATACGACTAATGAGGAACTTCAATTTGCCATATTTTTCAAGAGATATTGCTGAATTTTGGCGCAGATGGCATATTTCATTGAATAAATGGTTTATTGACTATGTGTATATTCCTATAGGAGGAAGCCGTTGCGGAAAACTAATTAATATGAGGAATATATTGATCGTGTTTTTATTGAGTGGTTTATGGCACGGGGCAAACTGGACGTTTGTTGTCTGGGGAATCTATAACGGAGTGTTGATTATAGCATATTTACAATTGGGATTAAACAAAAAACGTCCTGAAATAATCTCACCGAATAATTATATCCCAAGTATTAAGGAAATCATGGAGATGTTTGTTACATTTTCCTTGGTAGTAATCGGTTGGATTATATTCAGAGCAGAGTCTTTGCAGCATGCGGTAGGATATTTAAAAGGAATGATTGACAAATCATTGGTTCAGCGTCCCAATTTCCATAATGTCGAAATCGGGGGTACGCAGTTGGTGTATACTTTGATATTTATTTGCGTGCTTCAAGTCGTTGAATGGGTCTTTCGTAAAAGAGGTTTCGGTTTTGATTTGAGTCAATGTCCATCAAGAGTATTACGATGGGCGGTATACCTGAGTATCATAGTTTTGCTAACAGTGTTTAGTGGTGAGCAAGAAAAATTTATTTACTTTCAATTTTAAATCTCCAAGATGAAGCTATTTATATTACGTTCGTTATTGTTTGTTGTATGCTCTATTACCGTCTTGCTCGCAATGTGGATTCCCTATGTTATCTCTGCTGATAAATGTATGAAGATTAATAATAACCAACATATTCTATTCTTGGGCAATTCACACATAGAATGCAGTATTGACGATAGAATTGTTAATGATAGCTTTAATTTCGCAAGAGGAGGAGAGCGTTTAGAATGTGCTTACAATAAATTAAAGCTATTGACCGAGAAAAATATTGGTATCATTGATACTGTGTATATGAGTTATGACTATATGTTTCTTACTACTTCAACCGATTCAGTCCCTCCTCCGTCGTATTATTACAGCCCATGGTTAATGTCGCAAAATACATTGACTGATTGGTTAAAAATATTCACATTATCTTCAGTCGACTACTCATTTGGCCATTTTAGCCATTTATATGTCTATTGGAAATATATGGATATGTTATCTTTCTTAAGAACGGAAGATTCGATAGTGAAAAATAAATACTTAGGAGGTTATTTATATCTGAAACGAGATAAATTAGATGAAGCGATTAGACGGAGGAAAAGCAATCCGACCATTTCAATCGATAAGATAGATAGGTTGAATTTGTATTTTCTTGACAGGATTGTTGACTATTGTAAGAAAAATGGGATTGTGTTGTGCTTTATTACTCCGCCACAACATAAGCTAGCACCAGAAAATATGGTTCTATGCCACCAACTCCATAGTGAACGATATGGTGATATCCCATTGTTGGATTTCAGATATATGGAGTTGCCTGATAGTTGTTTTGGCGACTTAGATCATTTGAACTATAGGGGCGCAAAGTTTTTTTCTGAATATCTTGAAAAAAAAGTAATACACAAAAATAATTACCCTTCAAACAAAGAGAATGAAGGCATTAAAGAGTAAAAAATGAGTTATTGTTGGTTGGGGAGGGGGGAGGAGTGCATGATGCGGTAGGCGAGGTCGGCGTCTTGTTTTCTGATCCAAAGGCGTATGGCTCCCAGCGGGGTCATGGTCAGGGGGTAGACGTTAGAGATTATCTCATTGGTTATGACGCAAGGGACTCCGTTGGTTTCAAGGACTCCTTTGTCGATATAGGCATCGGCATCGTTGTAGTATGTGTTGTATAACACGAGTTCGTTGTCGTCTTTCATCGGTGTATGTGGTTTTGTCAGTTAATTGAACGCCTGTTTAGCTCGGCTTGATAACGTCGCGCATTGGCCTGGTGGGTAGCGAAGTCAATTGCGAAGTTGTGGTAGCCGGAGAAGTCTTCCTTGGCGCACATATAGATGTAGTTGTGTTTTGGTGAATGGAGAACAGCGTCGATTGCTGATTTATCGGGAATCCTGATCGGACCGGGCGGCAAGCCGGTGTGCAGGTATGTGTTGTAGGCAGATTTCGTGGCCAGATGGTTACCTTTTATGCGGCGCAGGGAGAAATCACCTGTTGCGAACTTTACAGTCGGATCGGCTTGAAGTTTCATCCCCCGTTCAAGGCGGTTGATGTATAGACGCGCGACTTTGGGGCGTTCGTCGGCTTTCAGGGTTTCTTCCTCGACGATTGAAGCGAGTGTGGCGACTTCGACGGGGGAGAGGCCGATATCGCGTGCGATTGCTCTTCTGTCGCTGTCCCAATAATCATTTCGGTATCTGAGTAGCTTGTTTACCACATTGTTGACAGGGGTGCTCCAATAAAATTCATAGGTGTCAGGAAGAAATGCAGCGGTGAATTGTGGTGTCGTAAAGCCGTGTTTAGGCAAAATGGTGTCGCACGCATTAATGAAATCCTCTGAAGACCACTCCATTTTAGATGAGAGCTTTGACGCAAGGTCGGAGAGTGTGCGGATGTTGTTGAACGTCAACCTAACGGGGGTCTGCGCCCCATTTTTTAGCGTCCGAGCCGCTCTCCAAGCCATAGTCGAATGGTCGATGCGATAGGCTCCATGCGCAATCGCGGGGTCTCCTCCCATCCAACTCCATAGCCGATAAACCCTGGGGCCGAAATCGTTGCCAAGGGCATTGCGGAGAGAGTCGCTTACCGCTTCGGATGTGGCCCCCGCCGGGATATGCACCCAGGTTGTCTCGCCGCGGTAACCCACTAATGAAAATTGCCATAGCGCCACGCTGCCGACGATGAGCAATGCGATTATCGCACCACCGGCATAAGCCCATTTGAGCGGATTTTTTCGTGTAGTTGAGTTGTTCTTATTGTTTTTTGCCATAATCTTACAGGCAAAGATAATAAAAATAGCGCAGGTTGCAGTGGTTTTATTTGGGAAAATTGATGGTGAACCGTGTCAGGTTGTCGGAGGGGGATGTCGTCAGAGAGAAGCGGCAATTGTGGTTGCGGAGTATGTGCCTGATAAGAGTCAGCCCAAGCCCCTGTCCTGATGGTTTGGTAGTGAAAAACGGGGAAAAAAGATGTGTGGCTTTGTCGGATGATATGCCCTCGCCATTGTCAGTAACCGTAACAGTGCGTTCGCGTGAGTCGGTGGATATCTGGATATAGGTTGTGCCGTCACTCTCAATCGCATTTTTCACAATATTGATCATGACCTGTTCAATCATAGGAATATCTATCTCGGCTATGAATGGTTGGGTGGCGATTTGTGGGCGTAATGTTACGCCGGCTTTAGTGCAGATTGAATCGAGAAGTATCAATGACGAATCAATTACCGAATTAATATCTGCCGGAATCAGTGACGGTTTTGGAATTTTGACAACTTCGGCGTAGCGGCTGATAAAAGAAGATAATGCTGAGGAATGCTCGCGGCAGGCGTCGATGGCGGTTACAGCATCATTGGCCGAGTCATCGCCTTCAAACGTAAGTTTTATTGCGTCGAGAGTGGCGTTGACGCTCCCGATGGTGTTGTTGACCTCATGCGCCATCAGCCTTATTATGCGTTCGTAAGCCTTGCGCTCAGCCGAAGCGACCTCGGCGGTTAAGATTTCAACGGTGTAGAATGTATGTGGGTACCCGTTGTCGATGAATGCCAAACGGGAGCAGCGATAGATTTCAGCATCGCTTAGCCTGACAATTTCATGTTCGTTCAGTCTTAGAGCTGCGAGGCATTTGATAAGTCGGTTGTCAATCTCGTTTAATTTTTTTGACTTTACCTGCTCTCTGAATATCTTTGAAGCCATAGAATTACATAGCGTAATTCTATTGTCGCCGTCGACCATTATTATCGCTAAAGGTGACGCTTCCACTATCAGATTGAAAAGGTGGTTCTGCTCTTGCTGTTGTATCTGTCGTTTGCGCAGCTCGTCGATCAGGGGGTTAAATGTGTCGATGATGTTGTCGGCTTCATATTGCCCGACGTGCCTTAGATGAGTTGAAAAATCCTGAGATTTCAACAGCCCGATCCCATTGGCAATCGCTTTTAAGGGTTTCAGTACCAAACGGTAAAAAAGAATGATGAAAAAGATGGCCATGATAACCATGCCTTCGGCCACATAAAAAGCCGCTTCCTGATTTGCGGAATGAAACAGCAGCAGTCCGCACAACGTGACAAGCAGCAATATCAGGATCGTAAATATGTGGATTATCTTCATCTCAGATGGTATTTGTCCATGCGTCGGTATAGTGCCTGTCGTGTTATTCCGAGGTGAGCCGCGGCTTTCGACAGATTACCGTCGAAACGATCGATGGCTTCAACGATTGTGTCGCATTCAAGTCTGTCAAGTGTGGGTTGTCTTCCGCATGAGGTTGATGTGGCGGGAAGTAGTAGTCGAATGTCCTTTGCTTCAATATTCTTTTTCCGGCATATAATGGTAATGCGCTCCACAATGTTTTTAAGCTCTCGGATATTACCGGGATAGGGTAGTGACGACAGTATCTCCATGGCATCGGGAGTGAAGCGGGGCGCAGGGATTCCGGCATCGTTCGCGGAGGTCTCGGCGAAATGACGGACCAGCAATGGAATATCATTGCGACGGTCTCTTAAAGGGGGAATGGTTAGTGTGATCAGGTTTATACGGTAAAACAAATCCTCTCGGAAACTTCTGTCTGCCATCATTGATTGCAGGTCGGCATTGGTAGCACAGATTACTCTGACATCAGTCCTGCGAGACTTGCTGTCGCCGAGCGGCTCGAATGTGTGTTCCTGAAGCACTCTAAGCAGTTTGACTTGGCAGGCTACATCGAGATCTCCGATTTCGTCGAGAAAAATCGTCCCCGTATCGGCCAATTCAAACCGGCCGATACGGTCGGCAACGGCTCCGGTAAATGCGCCGCGCCTGTGACCGAACATCTCACTTTCAAACAATGACGGCGATATGCCTCCAAGGTTAACCTTTACAAACGGCTTGTCGCTCCTTTTTGAATTTCGATGAATGGCTTCGGCAATCAATTCTTTTCCAGTGCCGTTTTCGCCAAGAATCAGCACTGACGCATCGGTCGGGGCTATTCGGGCACAGATGGAAAGGACATCTTTTAAGGAGTCGGTCTCGCCAATGATTCCACAACGGTCAAAGCTGTTGTCATTTCCCTGAATCGGTTTTTCCCGTCTTAGGGTAGTGACGGTTTCGATCAGACCGAGTAAATGGCGGTTGTCCCAAGGCTTGGTTATAAAGTCTAACGCGCCAGCTTTCATTCCCTCAACCGCCAATGGAATGCTTCCCCAGGCGGTCATGAGAATCACAGGAGTGTCGGGGGCGAAAATTTTCACTTTGCGAAGGAGTTCCAGCCCTTCTTTGCCTGAGACAGTGCTACCGGTGTAGTTCATATCCATCAATATGATTGCAGGAGTTGTATGTCGCACAACTTCGAGTGCCTCATGGGGTGAGGCGACAGCGAGACATTCGTATCCGCTGCGATTGAGCACAAGTTTCAGGGATGCCCTGACTGATTTGTCGTCGTCAACTATTAAAATCATAATACAAAGGTATCATAATTATCGGACAATTCGGTCAAAATCCTCGTCGATGTCGGTGTCGTCGACAAAATCCCAAAGTGTCAAGCCGCGCAATTGGTAAAAATATAGCCAGTAAAGGTATAATTCGTTTATATAAGCGGCTTTAGCTTCATCTTTTTTCACCTGGGAATCATTCAGGTCCAGTGTGGATATTTTGCCGAGCGGGAAGGTCTTGACATTAGTGTCATAGCGGGTAGCGGCTATCGCATCGGCGGAAGCGGCGATATCCACCTGTTGTTGCTGATTGTTGAACCTCTCGACAAGAATGAAGAGGTCTTGTCGGAAATTAAGGTTCTGTTGTCTTAACTGGCTTTCGACAACTTGTCGGTTGCTCTCGGCCATTTTCACTTTTCCCCGGCGTTTGCCCCAGTCGAGAATCGGTATTGAAACGCCGATTTCCACAACTTGATTATCTTTCAACCGATTGTATGCGCCTGAAAATTCATTGTCGGTGCCTGTAAAACCGATTTGTGCGAACAGATTAATCCGCCGTAAGTCTCCTTTGGCTTTGGCGACGGCATAATCGGCTTCGAGCTGCCGGCGACGGGTGTTGAGCGTTACAGAGTTGTTGCGCATCGCTTTTTCAAGGGCATCGTCGTAGTTAATGGCAATCGGTCGCACTTCGTCGGGTATGAGGGGGACAACCGTGTCATTATCGTCAAGAGCGAGGAATGATCTTAGCGAGAACATTGCGCTTTTTTCGGTGCTTTTGGCTGATGTGAGTGTCGACCTGGCTTCGAGTCGATTCAATTCCATCTGAAGCAGGTCGTTTTTGCTGATTTTTCCCATTGACCGTTTCACTTTTGCTACTTCGTAAAGTGTTTCGGCGTTGTCAAGATTTTGTGAGGCAACGGCCACCGCCGACTGAGCTAAAAGCAAGTTGAAGTAGGCGGTTATGGTTTCCATCGCGACTCGTTCGGTCGCTTCCAGATAATCGGCTTGGGCTTCGCGGTATTTCACGGGTTCGATGCGTTTGTCCCATTTCAATGTATTCACGCCAAACAGGGGCTGTGTCAGAGTCAGTGCGACGGGGAGCGACATAAAGCGGCTATCTTTAGACCCGTCAAGCTGTTTGAGATAGTTGATGGTTGAGTTAAGCGACAGTTTTCCCCCGGTGAGCGGTATGTTCTGATCTATTGACACAGAGCCGTTGATTTGAAGGTTGTTGTCGCGGACAAATGTAAAGCTGCCGTCTTCGAGTTGGTAGGCACTGTATTTTTTGTTGTAGGATGGCAGTGTGGCCGAGAAGCTGACTTCGGGTAAAAATTGCGCCTTGTAGGTTCTATATTCCCAATATGAGGCTTTCAATCTGTTTAGAGCGACAGCGGCATCGACGCTTGACATACGAGCTATTGCAATGGCTTCATCGAGGGTGACCCGGCGCGTTGTCGCGCCGAGTCCCTCTGACAGAAGCATGAAGAAATAGATAAAAATTGACAGTCTGAATTTCATTGTGAATTTATTGAACTTGGCGTCCGTCAAAAAAACGGATGATCCGGTTGGTTAACTTCGCCTGGTTTTCGTTGTGGGTAACCATCACTATAGTGCGATGGTCGTCGGTATTGAGCGAATGCAGTATTTCCATGATTTCAGCTCCCATTTTAGAGTCGAGGTTCCCGGTAGGTTCGTCAGCGAGAATTATTTTGGGATTCCCTACTATGGCTCTTGCAATTGCGACACGCTGGCATTGACCGCCGGAAAGTTGAGACGGATAGTGGTTGATTCTGTGGGCAAGTCCAACACGTTCCAGCACCTTCATGGCGAGTTCACGTCTACGTTTGGCGGGCGTGTTTCGGTAAAGTAACGGAATCTCGACGTTGTCAATGACGTTTAACGAGTTTATTAGATGGAAATTCTGAAAGACGAAGCCTAACTCATTGTTGCGGAAACGTGCAAGTGAGCGATCGCTCATGGCTGATGCTTCGACGCCGTCAATTTTAACCGTCCCAGACGTGGGTCGATCGAGAAGCCCGATGATGTTGAGCAGTGTCGATTTACCACAGCCGGATGGCCCCATGACGGAGACAAATTCCCCTTCGTTTATGCTGAGATTGACGTTTTCAAGAGCAAGAGTCTCTATTTCTTTTGTGCGATAGAGTTTGTTTATGCCGGTTAAGGATATTATGGTATTCATGTCTGTTTTGATTGATTGTTGAATTATTGTGTGGATTTATTCCTCTTTGAGGGAGTATGCGATGTCGGTGTTCGCTATTTTGCGAGCGGGGAGGTATATGCCGACAGCCACTGCGATAGACATCAGTATGAGAATTATTGCGGCAATGATTGAAAAGTGAACCCAAAAGTGGGATACCCAGGATTCGTTTAATAGATATGAGACGTTGGCATGGCTTGCGGCAAGGCCCTCTTTTAGCGCATACTGCATAAATATCACGCATCCGGCCGCCCAAGTGACAAATGTCAGAATCAATCCTTCGAGAATCATGGTGACGGCTATGCGTGATGGCGATGCCCCGAAGGCTTTCATAATGCCGGCCTCAGTGCTGCGTCGTCGGGTCTGCAGGTAAAATGTCCCTACGACTCCGAGAAAAAGATTTATGAGGAAAAATGTCGCAAGGGCTGAGCCAATGCGCTCTGAGTTGGATATCCCCCACGCTTCCTCGATGTCACGTTTATTTTGCAATAACGACGAGATTTTTGAGACATAGAAATTTCCAGCTTTGAGGCTGTTGGCCCATTCAGTGTTATCAGTGACAAATTTCTCGGAATCAACACCTTGTTTAAGTCTCAGCATAATGCTGAATCCATCGTTGACGGGCATTTTAGTCCCGTCGAACTCCCTATCGCCAGTGGGTCGACATGGGCGAAAATACATTGTGGTGACATTCATGGGACTTTTTGGTCTCACATCGTCAATAACGCCGACCAGCACGGTTTCGACTCCCCAATGTGGAACCGTCACGCGCCCAACGGCATTTTCGTCGTGGAATAACCGGCGCGCCAACTCTCGCGTGATAACTATTTCATTGTCACTGAATGGCCGAGAGTCAAGGTCGGCAATATCGGTTTTCGGGTCTGAGGCGGTTATACCATGGGTTGAAAAGAACCCGGTGCCGGGGACGAAGAACATTTTAATAGGAAATACTGTGTCGGTCTCTGTGCTGAGTGATTGAGTCATCATTCCCTCGCCTTCAAGCGACTGTCCGTCGGCAATAGGTGTGACGGATTGTACTTGCGGATTTTCGGCGGCCATAGAGAGCAGTCTGAAATAGTCGTCAATCACGGTTACCGAATCGGAGGCTGCGGGGTTGTAGCGGTAGGTGCCTTCAGAAGTGGCACTCACGGACAGGAGCACGAGGCGGTCAATGTCGTATCCCGGGGATGAATTACGATCATAGACACTCACCACAAGAGGGTCGATGATAATCCATGCTAAAATTGCTATAATTATCAACTCTACCGTCAGCCATCCGTTGACCGCACGTCGGTTCCAAAGATTTTTAAATACGAATCGGATCATATAATACTATAGTTTTAACGTTTTTCATTAAGGGATTGGACTATTGGATGACGCAGGGTCCACCATGAGGGGATGAGCGATGAGGCGATGTTGAGAATCAACGCGGCAATGAGGACTATGGCAAACAGGGTTGGCGACAGTAGCATCTCGGGGGAAAGTTCAGGGACAGAGTCGTATGCGTTGACCCAACTGTCGGAAATCGTGAAAATCCATTGGCGCGAGAAGTAAACCGCAACATATGACAGGAACAAACCGGCAATCGCTCCCAAAAGCGTCAGAATGAAATTTTCGACCATAAGCTGCCATAGTAATCCGGAACGCGACGCCCCAAATGATTTGCGTATGGCTATTTCTCCACTGCGCCGGTTAATGCCGCCGATAATTAGTCCGCTCAGGTTCATCGCCGGGACCAACAGCAGAATTAAAGCCACTATGGCGTAATAACCCAATGTTTTTGCATCTTTGGCGTTTCCGTCCTCATCGACATAGGCAGAGCCGAATGTCTGTTCGTAATGAGTGTAGGGCTGATTGAATATGTAGTGTGTGACATCGATGGTGGAGTCGCTTTTGCGTATGTGCTCGCTGATTTCTGCTTTTAAATCGTCAATTGTTTTGCCGGGTTTTATGAGGAACACTGCTATATATGGCCCGACATCTCCATCTTTGTCATATCCCGGTATCGCGGTGTAGGGGAGAAAAGCCTCACCAAAGGAATTCGCAGAGATTGCGCTGCCGGGTTTTACCACTCCGATTACTTTTGTCGATTTGAAGTTTACTTCAATTTCACGCCCAATGCTCGCTTCAGCGTTCCCAAACAACTCATCAGCCTTATTCTGATTGAGAACCGCTACATTGCGCCCTGCCGCGATGTCATCTGGAGAAAACGGAACGCCGGCTATAAATTCATAGTCATATACTTTAAAGAAATCAGGGTTGGTGAATTTGGTCACTGCGTTATACAGTATTTCTTGTCCCGGTATCATTATTGTGGCCGGTTGGTCGGAGTCACTGATGACAGCAACTGCGTCAGCCGACTTTAAATCGGACAGCCAGTTTTTAACAAGAGTGTGTGACATGTAATACTGTGACATTCCCGAACCATCTTTCTTTGTGGCTCGAACCTGTTGCAGATATGCCATGCGGTCACGGTTGTTCTCAGGGTAGATTGGCGATAATTTGACGTGGTAGATAATTGACAGCACCATAACGGTGGTGACTGCCAACGCCACGCCCGAGATGTATAAGGCGGTGTTGAGCGGTGCCGTCTTAATCTGGGTCAGCGCCGACCGGATTAATTGTTTTGTTGTAATCATTTTATTTTTAAATTGTTGTGTGATTGATATTTTTTCATGTTTGATGTCACAATTGTCTCTCCGGGGGTCAGGCCTGAGATGACCTCAATATGATCGTAGTTCCCGCCGCCGAGGGTTATGGTGCGTAGTTTCAGTTCATCGTCGCCGCTAAGCACATAGATATTGTATTGCCCCGGTCCTGAATAGGATTGTATGTTTGGTATTATTACCGCACTGTCAATCAGTTCGCTGACAACATGGACATCTACCCTTAATCCCGGCCTCAACTTGAGTGAATCGCCTTCGACCAATGCTACAGAAAATTGCACTAATCCGTTGGATGATTGTGGTTTTACGCTTATGATGCGTCCTAATCCGCGTTTTTTCCCTATTGATACGATTGCTTTTGCACCCGGTTGTATTAACTCGGCATAATTGTCGGAAGTCTCGCTATCGACTTTGAAATGTGTCAAATCGGCAATGGTAGCAATCGCATCGCCACGGGTCACGGATTGCCCCACGCTACCATTGACAATGGTGATAACCCCGTCAAGCGGCGACAATATACGAGCATTATTCAGAAGGCGCGACTGAGCGTCGAGCGAGCGTTGCGCTATGCCCAATTCAAATGTGCCGGTGCGTTTTCTCATGTCGGCTGACGATTCTATGTTGACAAGCTGACGGCGCAATTGCTCAACTTCAAGCATAGCGGTCTTGTAGGAAAGTAACGATTGCCGGACACGGTCGCCTGTGCCAGAGCCAAGGCTGTCGAGGTAACGCTCGTTTTCTACTTCAACTTTGAGTTTATCGACCTCCATTTCTTTGACTTTTATACGCATAAGAATGTCGTCAATCTGATTGCGGTCGGTCAAATGCTGCTGCTCGATTGCCAAAGCCGCCATGCTTCTGTTGTCGGCCATTTTTTCGACTTCGGCCTGGGTGTCATTCAAATCGAGTTTCATTATTGGGGTTCCTGCAGTAACCGAATCACCCGGATAATGGTATATTTCGACAATTCTTGACGCTATCGGGGAGGTCACTATTTCTTCACGGGAAGGAGCTACCCGACCGGTGCATGAAATTGAGATTTCGATATCCCCTTGCCCAACGGTGGCAAACTCCAGCTCGGAACGGTCGACGGTTTTCCGCATGGTGTTGGTTGCTAAGGCTATCGCCGCTACCACAGCCGCTGCAGCCGCACCGATAATAATCAGCTTGCGTCGTCGTTCGCGATTCAGTTGTTCTTTTGGTATTTTTTTGTCCATATTAATAATCTTTGCTGAAAATATATTGCCAATACCGTGCCAAAAATGTAATGCTCTGATTATCAGAAGTGGCATAGACGTAATACTGTACGAATCCGTACAGATTGATGTACGCAAGCGTACAAATCGGACTTTCTTGTCGTTTTTAGTAAATTTGTATTATCTCTGACTGTCGTCTAAGATACTTTCGCTCGGCAAAGTTCAAATAAATTTGGCTTTGCTCTCGACTTATTCGTATCTTTGTCAGAAATAGTTTAATTCCATTTGAAATCAAGCATGACTAAAACGATAGCCATAGTTATAGCGATATTTTTTGCAATTTTCAATCTTCACGCCATAAAAGTCTCTGACCGGCAAGTCAAGCAGGCTCTTGAACGGTTAGACAAGGAACTTGCCCGAAGGGGAACGTACATATCGGCTCGTCAGTCGAGGATAGATTCACTTAATAATGACCGACTTGGAGCGAATACGCCCGGACGGTTACTGAAAACCACGATGGAACTTGCCAATGAGTACACATCTTTTAATAATGATTCAGCAATATTCTACTACGATCAAGGCTATCGGAAGGCCGTCGAGTTGAATCTTGACTCGCTGGCTAATGTTTTTAGACTTAAACGAGCTACCTATATGCCTTTGGCTGCATTTATCGATGAATCGATAAGAGAATATGGCCGAATTGACACCTTGTCAATGGACGATGATTTGAAAGAGCTATACTATGACTCCGGCCGTCAGCTCTATTCCTATATTTCATCTTTTTACGCGAGTTATCCGGAGTTTTATGAGCTTTGGCATAGGAAAAGCATGGTTTCGCAGAAGTCACTATTGAACCATCTGGATCATACGTCATCAAAATTTAAGTTAAATAAGGGGGAGTACCATTTTGCTCATCAAGAGTACTCAAAAGCAAAAGCCATCCTTGTCGATTTGCTGAGCCGCCTGCCTGAAGATGACAACCTATATGCCCGCGCTTCGCACATACTCGCTGATATAGCCAAAGCCCGCGGAGAACACAACGAGTATGTGTATTATCTGACGTTGTCGGCCATCTCTGACATCAAGGGCGCAACGCTTGAGGTTATGTCGCTTCAGGAGCTTGGAGAATTGCTATTCGGTCTTGATGACGTGGACCGCGCGCACCGTTATCTGTCGACGGCTCTTGCGAGCGCGGTGGCTTGCCACGCATCAATGCGAATGATTCAGTCATCGTCGGCTTTGCCGGTAATCGAAGAAGCTCACAGCGTTGAGGTCAGTAAATGGCGTAAACGCATTTATCTCGTGCTTGGCGGGTTGGCATTAGTGATACTGTTGCTTGGATGCGTGTTGTTGTTTCTTAGGCGCGAGATGCACAAGATGAGTGTCCTACAAGGGAAACTCAAAAGTGCAAATGACGTTAAAGAAGTGTATATAAGCCAATTCCTTAACCTGAGCTCAATATACATGGATAAATTGAACCAGTTTAGCGAGACAGTAAACAGAAAAATCACCGCGAATAAAGTCGATGACCTGTACAAGATAACTAAATCAGGCAAATTTGTCGAGGAGCAAAGCAAGCAGTTTTACGAAGTTTTTGATAATGCGTTTCTTCATATTTATCCCACGTTTGTGGAGTCGATAAACAATTTGTTGAGACCTGAGGCGCGCATAGAGTTGAAAGAAGGTGAGCTGCTGAATACGGATTTGAGAATCCTCGCATTCATGAGACTTGGAATCAAGGAAAGCACTCGTATAGCGCAGGTGTTGAACTATTCGGTGCATACGATTTACACTTATCGGAATAAGTTGAGAAATAGTGCCTACGACCGTGATAATTTTGAGAGTGAGGTTATGAAAATAAGCTCAATATCATAATATATACGTTTATATTTTCGATTAGTTTGTTTTTAACTAAATAGTTGGTAAACAAGTATATGATATGTTTATCGAGTTTATATTTTTTATAAAACGTTTAGAAATACTTTGTGACCTCTTGACACGGTTATAAATTTGCATCACAAAATCAATCACATAACTGTGTTATCGGTTCACTTATTTTATGTTTTAGGGTTAGTATAGATTGTTAGTTCATTAGCTTAATGCTAAAATTGTGTTTTATGTTAGGTTTTAAAAGTCTTTAATTAGACGTAAACGAGGGCGCTCCGTGAGAAGCGCCCTCGTTGCGTCCATAAAGTGTCAAAAACAAGCAGTATATTCATTTTTTTTGATTAAGTTTGTCGAATAAAACAAATATCAGCTTCAGGCATGAATAAAGAGTGTCAAAAAATAGATATAGGCCAACGAACCCATCTGAGTGTAAAGCTAAGATGGCATGGGAAAGTAGACCTTGATTTGTCGGCATTTATGCTAAACAAGGATGGTTATATCGACAATGAGTCGGATTTAGTGTTCTATAACTCGACCCATCGAAGCGAAAACTTTGACCCTGAGCGATATGCCAGTGAGGAAGACTGGATTTCAAAAACCGTGCCCATTTCGGCTGACTCATCATTGATCGGTGCTACCGATGCTGAAGGTATCATTGACGGACGCTCTGTTGAAACGATGTCGCTTGACCTGCTGAATGTTAATGAAAATATCTGTAGAATAGTGTTTTGCGTGTCTATTTTTCAATCAAAGCTTTATGGCGTGGATGAAAATGGGCAACTTCAATCAGATATTTCTCTAATTGACTCTGATACGGGGGAGGTGCTGTCGTCCTTCGCTTTGGATGCGCTGGACGGCTCGGTGACTTCGACTGAAACGTATGATTTTGAGCGGATACCTAACTATGGATGGGAATGTCGTTTATGCAATGTGACCCATGATGGCGGATTGCACTCTATTATAGATAAATATGTGTGACGAAACTTTACCCTGTAAAATTATAATTTCAAAATTATGAATAGGATAGACGTTGATTCCGTATATAAAAACCTCTTGGAACTCGAAGGGCTTTTGCTTTTGATTCGTGAAAGGGGGGATGAAGCACCCGATGAATTGTTATCATATTTTAAGGAGCGTCTGTTGACACTGTGCGATTCTCTGGGGGGCGAATTTGCGTTGAATTTCGGAAATCAGAAGAAAAACGATGAATCACCTGTCGTTGATTCCGAGGCTAACGCGTCTCGGAGAGACGATGAAGTCGATATTTGCCCCGCTGTTGACGGTTCGGTTGCGGATATCGACTGTGAGCCTGCCGCGTGTGGAGGATGCGATGGATCTGTTGACGCATCGGTTGAAGAAACCACGCAGCATGGACAGAACAATGTTGAGTCAACATCTGAGCCGGATTGCGAACGCATAGCCTCGAATGCAGAATTTGAGGAGGAAGAAGACGCCGACGAGGTCGATCGGGAGGAAAATGTTGCGGAGTCGTCTGTGGCATCTGATGTAGCCAGAGTGGGTGACATGATACCGCGCCAAGGCCAACATGACCTACGTCGTTCGTTCACCTTAAATGACCGTTTTCGTTTCCGTCGCGAACTTTTCGGCAACAACGATAATGAATTTGCCGACGCTCTGAATCTCGTATCGGCGATGAACTCACTGTCGGAAGCAGAAGAATATTTTTATGATGACCTTGGCTGGGACGCTTCAAACGAGGAGGTCAAGGAGTTCATATCGATTATCTCACGTCACTTTAACGGTAAGCGTTGATGGCCGGCAAATTATATATCGTACCAACGCCGGTGGGAAATCTGTCGGATATGTCTCCGCGAGCCATCGAAGTGTTGAAAAACTGTGACCTGATACTTGCCGAAGATACGCGCACGAGCGCGGTGGTCATGAAGCATTTCGACATAAATGTCCCAATGAGCAGCCATCATAAATTTAACGAGCATGAAACCGTCGCACCGTTTATCGAACGGTTAAAAAACGGTGAAACAATCGGATTAGTCTCAGACGCCGGCACTCCTGCTATATCTGATCCCGGATTTATGATGACCCGCGAATGCCGTCGTGAAGGAATCGAGGTTGAGACGCTTCCGGGGCCTACCGCTTTTGTCCCGGCTTTAGTCAATTCGGGGCTTCCATGCGAGCGGTTTTGTTTCGAGGGCTTCCTGCCTCAAAAAAAAGGTAGGTCGTCGCGGTTGGCTGAGCTTGGCGACGAGCAGCGCACATTTATAATCTATGAGTCACCGCTCAGATTAGTCAAGACTTTAAAGGAGTTGGCTGATGTCTGCGGCCAAGAACGGGAGGCCTCGGTGTCGAGAGAAATTTCAAAATTGCATGATACTACGCATCGAGGCACTTTGGGTGAACTAATTTCTTATTTTGAACAGAACAATCCGCGAGGAGAGATTGTTGTTGTTGTAAACGGCAAACGCGGTGAAAAGGAGCGTCGCGTGCACCGCAATAAATATAAGACTGAGCAATCAGAAAACTAAATTTCAACTAAATATTTATAAACTTACAAATTATCAAAATGAAAAAGTTAGCATCGACATTTGTCACAGCGTTGCTTGTCATGACGGCATGTAACGGAAGTAAGAGCGAATCGACAGAAGGTGTTCCCACCACCCACGATTCATTGGAAGTCGCTCTTGCCAATCAGGACAGCCTTCTGAATCTGATGAACGACATTACCGAGGGAATGAACCAGATTAAGGATCTGGAGCAGATATTGTCGAATACCGCAGATCTTGGGGCGGAATCGAAATCACGCCGCGACCAGGTGCGTGAGGATATGGTGGCCATCCAGAAGGCACTTCAGGAACGTCGTCAGCGTCTGGAGGAACTTGAGAAAAAGTTGGCGTCGAGCAATTCAAACAATGCTACTCTGCGCAAGTCAATCGAGAGCCTGAAGTCACAGATAGCCTCTCAGGAATCGACAATCGAAACGCTGCGCAATGACCTCGCCGCAGCCAATATCCATATTGAGAAACTTGGCATGACGGTCGATTCTCTCAATACGACGGTGGAGGGCGTTACCGCAGAACGTGACGCAGCCCAGCAACAATCGATGAAGCTTAATGAAGAACTCAACACTTGCTACTATGCCATAGGAAGCAAGAAGGAGCTCAAGGAAAACAACATAATTGAAACCGGCTTCCTGCGCAAGACCAAGATTATGCCCAGCGATTTCAAACAAGGGTTCTTTACCACCGCCGACAAGACCAATATATCGGTTATCAATCTGCACTCTAAAAAAGCTAAAGTGCTTACTAACCAACCGGCAGATTCTTATGAAATTGTTGACGAAAATGGTCAGAAGGTACTGAAAATCACCAACTCGAAACGCTTCTGGGGCCTGTCGAACTATCTTGTTATCCAAATCGACTGATAATATCAACGATAATAGTATAAGAATCTCCGCTGTCACATGAGACGGCGGAGATTTCTTTTAGCTCTATTTTGTAATTAAATGATTTCCCAATGTCTTAAATTATCGCTATCTTTGCCATCGGTTTTACAATTATTCAATTTCTGATGGTGGAAAAGAAAAAACAGAATACAGCGGTGCTGTTGATGCATTGCCCTGATAAGCCAGGTATTATTGCCGTGATAACAGAATTTATTAATGCAAACGGTGGTAATATACTCTATCTGGACCAGTATGTAGACCGAATCAACGGCGTTTTCTATATGAGGGTGGAATGGGATCTCGACAATTTCGGGATTCCGTCGGAAAAAATCAATGACTATTTTCAGACGCTGTATGCCCAGCGTTATGAGCTGACTTATAAACTATCGTTCACATCCAAGCCACAAAGAATGGCGATTTTCGTATCGAAAATGTCGCATTGTCTGTATGACATACTCGCCAGATACATAGCGGGTGAATGGGATGTCGAGATTCCGCTTATAATCAGCAACCATCCTGATTTGAAAATTGTCGCTGACCAGTTTGGCATTCCTTTTGAAGTGGTTCCGCTAAACAGCAGCAATAAAATTGAGATGGAACAGGTCGAATTTGACCTTTTGGCTCGATATGACATAGATTTTATTGTTCTGGCACGATATATGCAGGTGTTGTCGGAGGATTTTATAAACAGATACCACGACCGCATAATCAACATCCATCATTCGTTCCTTCCGGCTTTCGTCGGAGCAAAGCCATATCATGCCGCATATCAGCGTGGGGTCAAGCTAATCGGAGCAACAAGCCACTATGTCACTACCGACCTTGACGCAGGGCCTATCATAGAGCAAGATATTGTCAGGATAACACATAAGGACACAATCGATGATCTGGTGAAAAAAGGCCGCGATCTGGAGAAGATTGTATTGTCGCGAGCTGTCGAGAAACATATCCAAAGAAAGATATTGACATACAACAATAAGACTGTTGTTTTTAGCTGATTTTGAAAGATGGCGCAAATTGCGATTGTGAAATATAACGCCGGCAATAATTTCTCGGTACTATGCGCATTACGCCGCCTTGGCGTTGACGCTGTTGTCACCGATGATCCGGCACAGTTGCGAGACGCCGACAAAGTTATATTCCCCGGAGTGGGTGAAGCGGCATCGGCAATGGCGCATCTTCGTTCTACCGGTCTTGACCGTGTCATCGCTTCGCTGGCACAGCCTGTGCTCGGTATATGTATCGGACAGCAGTTGATGTGCCGGTACTCAGAGGAGGGCGATGTGGACTGTATCGGGATTTTTGACGCGGATGTAAAACGCTTTAAATCTGTCGGCAATGATTTCAAAATACCTCACACGGGTTGGGATACATTGTCGGTGGTTAATGGCGGATTTCTGCCAAAAGAGATTTCGGGACGTTATGTCTACTATGTGCACAGTTATTATGTGCCTGTTATTCCTGATACCGCGGCAATTACGGACTACATTGTTCCGTTCAGCGCTGCATTGCACCGCGATAACTTTTATGCGACCCAGTTTCATCCAGAAAAAAGCGGCTCTGTAGGGGAGTCGGTTCTCAAATCATTTTTGGAGTTATGATAGAAATAATCCCGGCTATTGACATAATTGGAGGAAAATGCGTCAGGCTTACCCAAGGGGACTATAATGAAGTCAAATCGTACTCGGACAGTCCTGTCGATATGGCTCTCAGATTTGTGGATGCCGGCTGCCGTAGGCTGCATTTGGTGGATCTTGATGGCGCAAAAGCCAGTCATGTAGTAAACTACAAGACATTGGAGAATATCGTGACCAAGACATCATTGATAGTGGATTTTGGCGGGGGAGTAAAAACAGACGAAGACCTGTCAATAGCGATGGATTGCGGAGCTTCGATGGTAACCGGTGGAAGCGTGGCGGTTAAATCGCCTGACCGCTTTATCGGATGGCTTACGAAATATGGTGGGGACGTCGTGATTTTGGGGGCAGATGCGAAAAACCGCAAAATAGCCACTTCTGGATGGCTTAATGACTCATCATTAGACGTAATCGATTTTATCTCAGATTATAAAAATAAAGGAGTCAAAAAAGTTATCTCTACCGACATCGGACTTGATGGGATGCTTTCGGGCCCGTCGCTGGAGCTTTATAAGGAGATAATCGAGAAAGTGGACGGAATCTATCTGATAGCGAGCGGCGGCGTCTCGTCTATGGCTGACGTGGAAAGGCTTGACGAGTTGTCTGTGCCTGAAGTCATAGTCGGGAAGGCTATTTATGAAAGCCGTATTACGCTTAAAGATTTGGAGTCATATAATTTGAAACGTTGAAATAGAGTATGTTGGCTAAACGTATCATCCCATGCCTCGACGTGAAGGACGGTCAGACCGTGAAAGGGGTTAATTTTGTGAATTTCAGGGATGCCGGAGACCCGGTAGCACTTGGGGAGCGTTACAGTCGGGAGGGTGCGGATGAGCTGGTGTATCTTGATATAACCGCTTCGCATGAGGGGCGAAAGACATTTGTAAATCTTGTCAGTCGGGTTGCTGAACGTGTAAGCATCCCTTTCACCGTCGGTGGAGGAATCAATGCGGTTGATGATGTCGATAAGTTGTTGAATGCCGGAGCCGATAAGGTGTCAGTCAATTCCGCAGCGTTGCGTAATCCTGATTTGATTGACGGTATATCAAGGCGTTTTGGCAATCAGGTTTGTGTCGTTGCAATTGATGCCAGATGCGTTAACGGGGAGTGGATATGCCACATAAACGGCGGCCGCATACCGACTGAACGAAAGTTGGTCGAATGGGCTTATGAGGCTCAAGAACGCGGTGCTGGCGAGATATTGTTCACGAGCATGGATCACGACGGCGTTAAGACGGGATTTGCTTGTGACGCACTTGCCAAGTTGCACGAATCGCTCCAGATTCCTGTGATAGCTTCAGGTGGCGCAGGGGATTACGGGCATTTTTACGATGTGTTTACAGCGGGTGGAGCTGACGCCGCTCTCGCTGCAAGCATATTTCACTTCAATGAAATATCAATTCCTCAATTAAAAAATTACCTCGGCACACGAGGCGTCGAGGTAAGACTCTGACTTTTATAATTTTATGGTGTAAACGTGTTCCTGTATCAGAATTCGCTCGAAAAGTGGAATCTAATTTTGGGAAAGTCGTTTTGTGCCATTGTGAGCACATAGCCCGAATCGGCAAGAAATACATCTCTGCCATCGCGGTCGATTGCCATGAATTGATGTTTCCTCTTTTTAAACGCTTCAAGAGCGTCGTTGTCATCGCTCTCAATCCAACAGGCTTTGTGAAGCGAAACGGGTTCCCATCGGCATTGCGCTCCATATTCGTGCAACAGGCGGTATTGTATAACCTCAAATTGAAGCTGGCCGACTGTGCCAATTAATTTTCGTCCATTGAATTGATTGATAAATAACTGAGCCACACCTTCATCCATGAGCTGCTGTATCCCTTTCTCAAGCTGCTTTGATTTCATGGGGTCGGTGTTCTCGATGTATTTGAACATTTCGGGCGAAAAGCTCGGTAGGCCTTTGAAATGAAGTTCCTCTCCAGATGTCAAGGTGTCACCGATTTTGAAGTTGCCTGTGTCGGGTATTCCGACAATATCGCCGGGGAACGCTTCATCTACGATACTCTTTTTTTGAGCCATAAATGCGGTTGGAGCGGCAAAACGCATCATTTTCCCGGTGCGTATGTGCTTATAATTAGCATTGCGTTCAAACTTCCCTGAGCAGACCTTTACAAATGCGATACAACTGCGATGATTGGGATCCATATTGGCGTGTATTTTAAACACGAATCCGGTGAATGGTTCTTCTTCAGGATTGATTTGTCGCTCTTCTGCGTTCACGGGCTTGGGTGACGGCGCTATTTTTACAAAGCAGTCGAGTAGTTCTTTAACTCCGAATGTGTTCAGTGCCGAACCAAAGAAGACCGGTGCCAGTGAGCCGTTAAGATATTCACTGACATTAAATTCCGGGTATACGCCTTCAATCAATTCAAGGTCATCGCGTAGTTTTGAGGCATCGGTCTCGCCAACTGCCTCGTCAATAGCCTTGTCGTTGATGTCATCTATTTCCACTCGTTCCGATACCTTTTGTTTGTTGGGTGTGAACAAATCAAGAGAATGCTCATAGATATTGTAGACGCCTTTGAATTTAGCTCCGATATTGATTGGCCATGACAGAGGTCGTACGGTTATTTTAAGTTCTGACTCAAGTTCGTCGAGGATTTCAAAGGGATCGCGACCTTCGCGATCGAGTTTGTTGACGAATATTATTACAGGAGTATTGCGCATCCGGCATACCTCCATCAACTTTCTCGTCTGTTGCTCGACACCTTTTGCCACGTCTACCACGATGATAACACTGTCAACGGCCGTCAGCGTTCGATAAGTGTCCTCGGCAAAATCCTGGTGACCCGGAGTATCGAGTATGTTTATCTTGTAATCCCCATAGTTGAAACCCATCACGGAGGTCGCTACCGATATTCCGCGCTGTTTCTCGATGTCCATCCAGTCGGATGTCGCTGTCTTTTTTATTTTGTTTGATTTGACAGCTCCCGCGATGTGGATAGCGCCTCCAAAAAGCAGAAGTTTTTCGGTCAAGGTCGTCTTTCCGGCATCAGGATGGCTAATGATTGCGAATGTGCGCCGGCGTTTTATTTCATCAGAGATTGAAGCCACGTTATATTCGGGATTTATTGTTTTGACATACGGTTAATGCAATCGGCGAGACTCTCTTCCCAATGAGGAATCTCCACACCGTAGGTCGCCTTGATCCTGCTTTTATTGAGAATGCTGTAGTATGGGCGTGACGCCGGGGTGGGGTAGTCTTCGGTAGGTATCGGGACAACGGGACATTTAAGGCCGCGAATTCTGATAATGGCTTTAGCGAAATCATACCATGAGCACACTCCTTCGTTTGAGAAATGATATATGCCCTCTACCCATTGGTGGGATTGCAGTATTTTAACAATTGCTTTAGCCAGATCAACGGCGTAGGTCGGTGTTCCGATTTGATCGGCTACGACCTTCAGCTCTTTGCCCTCAGCCGCTCGTTTAAGTATCGTCTTAACAAAATTGTGGCCATATGGAGAATATAGCCAAGCCGTGCGAATGATGATGCTCTCGGGCGCAAGCGCAAGCAACGCGGTCTCTCCTTTACGCTTTGATGTTCCGTATTGAGAGATTGGATTGACTTTATCAGATTCGGAATAGGGCTTGTGGGCAGTCCCGTCGAAGACATAATCGGTAGAGATGTGTATCACCTTTATCCCGTTAGCATCGGCGGCTTTGGCTATATTTTTCACAGCATCGACATTGATCGCAGTGCATTGGAGCTTGTCCTCCTCAGCCTTGTCGACTGCGGTGTAAGCGGCGCAATTTACGATGTGGGTGACATCGTTTTTCGTGACGAAATGCTCTACTGCGCCGGCGTCTGTCAAATCGAGCTCTTCAATGTCGGTGTACAAGACCTGACCCGGAAAATCAACCTCGAGCTGATTTCTCAATTCATGCCCAAGCTGGCCGTTTGCGCCTGTTACAAGTATATTCATTGCGTGACTTTTTTGTAAATCGACTGCAAAGTTACACTGTTTGTGCTAAAATTGCAACAGGCAATCGGGTTGTGTCACTCGTTATCCTTGAATAGCTTGTCCTCGCTGTCTAATTTGAAATAGTGTGAAAGCACGGCAATGAATTTTGAGATTTGTTTGATGGCGTTTATAGTATCGGGCGACACATCTTTGCCCTGCAGTCTTAACATCAACATCCCGTATAATGCGGTGAAGCAGGTCTCAATCTCACCACTCTTAGCGTCGCCTGCTTTGGAGCGTAATTCGACAATAAAAGGTAATGTCCGATAAAATTCGGCAGTATATTCCGGGAAACGCGGGTCTTTGAGCAGTGTCTGATGGAGTTGCACGAGAGCCATGAGCACATTGGTGTTAATTTGCAGATGTCCTTTTTCTGCGACTCCCTCTCTACGCATCATGTCGATAAGGGATTCATACCATTCAACCATCTCCTTGCGCTGAGCCTCTGTGAGGGTGTATTTATCAATCACGTTATGCTCTATGCGCTCTAAATCGAGTCCGTTAGCTCTTATGATGTCTTCGATTTGCCACATATACAGCAGGTATTCGGCGATATTTTCTTTACGTTTCTGTGAAGCTACAATCATTTTATAGAGATTTTATGGTGCAAATATAGCATACATAATAGCCCGCAAGTGCCAAAAGAATGCTTTTAAATGTAAAAATTAGATTTTCGACGAAAAATGTCTGAAAAAATTTTGCAATTTAAAAATTATGCGTACCTTTGCACTCGCAAAACCACTTAAACATTGCCTTGTGGTGTAATGGTAGCACGTCGGATTCTGGTTCCGCCTGTGAGGGTTCAAATCCTTCCAAGGCAACAAAAGGAGAATTGAAATTCATGCTTCAGTTCTCCTTTTTCATATTTGAATGAATATCAGAGATTTATTAATAATTCGTACTATACGGTTGTTCGACGCAAACCTCTATTTTCACATGATGGCAGAGGCATGTGCATGAGAAATGTGCAGTGCCTGGCCATAATCGAAGTTGATGGACTGTAAAGATTAAGTTATGTCCAAAATTTCGTTAAAATTCGCTAACAAAGACGGCAAATTTTGCCTCTGTGCCCACGTCAAAGGGACACAGGTTCGACACTACAAGATGGTGTCCGGGTTAAATAAACCCTTTGACTCGGAAAAATGCTTCATATGTTGTTTGTAGGATATGTGCATCATATTAGGTGTCGAAATATTTGTTAATTTATCTACTTCGGTATCTGGTTATAATTAAACTGTGTTAATAATCATGAGTATGTTTCGTGGATTAGCTATAAATTATTAGTGATTAATTAAATTTGTTGAATAAAGAAAAAGATTTTAAATCACCTTATTATTAACAATTTAAAATTATACGCATAGTATAACCATGAAAACATTCCAGCACGAGAAGTTACGACGCTACGCTATATCTGTAGCTCTTTTATCAATCACGTCATTGCCGCTTATTGCAGAGTCGGATCTTGATTATAACGGTGTGAGCATTGGAGAATCGGAGCAGACTCTATATCTTTCTCCTTTATGGTTAGTTTCCGATGGTTTGGAGCAGCATGATGACGGTGACGCTTTTCAGTCAATGACGGTTGTCGGAGATGTGATATACATATCTGATGCGTCAATCGGCGATGCTAAACTGTTGCGCCGGTATAGCAGAGCCAATGGCTCTCGATTGACAGACTTGCCGATTGTGTACCCGTCGTCAATACAAGTTCCAGCCGGGCCAATAACTCATGTAGGGGCAGATGGCGCGGGTGCGTTATATGTATGGTCGGGGCTTCCTGATGAATCGTCGCCGGTTGTCGATATTGATATAGTTGATCCGCAAAGCGGCGCTGTTACGAGCCGAATAAGACATGATCTCAGGTTGATTGCGCCTGAACGATATGTAAATATCCGTTCCATCCACCTTGGACATCCTCAAATAACGGGTTCGTTATTTTCCGGGAATTACGAGCTTGCGATGACCGAGATATTTTCTATGGCAGGCAGCGATACGGATGGAATCAGACTCTGGCGTATACCAATGGTCGGCGGAGAGCCTGATGATCCGAGAGCGTCAAAACTATTGTTGCCTAATGACGAATCGGATGGGCGCATCGACGCATTTATTCCGATAGACCGTAACGCACGCGTAGCAATGATAGATGGCAGTAAGTCCATAGTCGACGACGGGATAAACCGGCCCATGTATTTCCGCGTCAGGAATTTGGGCGTACAGGTCAACAGTCGTCTCGAAACGTCTGATGGTTCATCACCGGAGGCTAAAGCCAACGGTATGACGATATTTAACTGGGGGCAATATCGTCTTATGATTTATGGTAACAACGTTACGAACGGTTCAAACTTTGCAATTGCTCATTGGAAAGACACGTCGGAAGGAATCAGCGGCGGTAATATTGAAAAGTTATGGACTTTTCCTAAACTTGGATTTGGGCCATCTCTCGGAAAGTCGCCTGTCACATTATCTCATGCAATGACCCATGAAGGGAATGACAAGCGTATTGACTTGTATGTCTATTCATCGGGTAACGGTCTTGGCGCTTATGCGATTGGCGATACCCGTTACTCGGGGACTACAGACCTGCCAAAGATGAAATATGACTATCCGACTGTTACGATAAATGGCGCTATTGTGACGCTGACATATCCGGCGGCTCTGGAAGTGGTGTCAATTGACGGCAAATATGTGATGTCATCAGGCCCTGCCGCCAGTCATGATCTTTCTGGCCTTTCCTCTGGTGTCTATATAATCAAGACCTCTGGTCGGCAATTTAAAATACAATTGCCGTAATGCCAATTTATTTGTAGAAATTGCCCCTTGATTTAGTCAATTAGCAGGCAGTCACGATCATGTTCAATCTGCATGACCGTGACTGTCTGTTTATTTTGAGGGTTTTCTATTCTGCTGATGCGTCTTCGTTGACAGACTCAAGAGCGAGAGTAGTGAGTGCTTTGTCGGTCTTTTTCTCATCTTTGAGTATTGACCTCAAAAGTTTCGCGACTTTATCTTCTTTCATCGCATCGGCAAAGGCGGCAAGCGTGCCATATGTCGCAATTTCGTAATGCTCCACCTTTTGTGCGGCAAGTATGAGCCCGGCATCCCGTATGGCAGAACCTTTGTCGGTATCGGCTATTATGCTCTCTGATTCAGAGATCAGCCCTTCCATTGCGTCACACTTTTTTGTCGTCGGCTTTTCTCCCATCAACTCAAATATCTGTTCAATGGAGGATATCTGAGCCTCGGTATCGGCGATATGATCGTCAAAAGAGGATGCGAGCTCTTTGCCTGTCGCAGCTTTGCGCATTTTAGGCAATGCTTTCTTTAAGGCTTTTTCCGCCCATAATATGTCCTTTAACTCATCGATGAAAAATGAGCGAAATTCTTCGCCGCTGTTTTTATCGATAGCGTTGCTTTTCGCTGAAGTTTTCAGCTCGGTTTTAGTTTCAGCCACTTCTTTTTTCTTTGGATCTGCCTTTGCTTTGGCATCATCCTTCTTAGAGGAATCAATTTTCTTAGCTTTGGTTTCCATAATTAAAAGTTGTTTGAAGTTAAAAAACACACATTGAATAAGCGCACAAATGAAAATGTTATCCACTTATTCATTCATGCGTACAAAACGAGAAACCATTGGCTATGGTTTTGCGTAATAATCACAATATATATTATAAAATGTGATAAATCATAGCGGATTTAGCCCGATTGCCGACATAAGTTTAAATATTAATGGCGAAATAAGAATAACTGTTATTCGGCACAGTCCATTCCATAGATTAGATCGTAATCTTCGGTTTGTTGTACAGAAATTATGAAGCATCATCCCCGGCGCAAAAGCGAGGCAGCGGCCCGTCTGAACGTAAGCCGCTGCCTTCCAATGTGTTCGGTTGCGGAGTGAGGGGGATTCGAACCCCCGAAGCGCTTTTGACGCTTACACGCTTTCCAGGCGTGCCTCTTCAACCACTCGAGCATCACTCCTTTTATCTGCTTGCTGATTGTGGTGCAAATTTAAGCATTATTTCTCGATTGACAAGACTTATCTGCTATTTTGGGCATTAATTTAATCATATGACTGCTTTGGTGAAGCAAACAGAAAGCGGTTTAGAATATTTTAATCGGCGGGATGTAGCGTTTTGGCTGACGTTTCAAATCAACAAGAATTGAATCCAAATCGCTCATTATCAATGTTACTCCATCGTAAAGCGCGGGGTCTTTGATGAGTTTGCCAAGCGATGAGTTTGGGCTATTGAGCTCGTCAGTGAGCTGTCGCAGGCTTTCGGTGGTCGCGTACAGATTGCGGATTGTTGAATCAATCGGCGCACCGTTGAGAGTGGCGGCGAATGTGTCAAGACGGCATGAGATTGAAGCTGCGTTATCGCTAAGAGTTCTGACGTTGTTCATAACCGGCGGCAATGACGCAATGGAGGCATTGAGCGCGCGGGTAGAGGTTTCGAGATTCGCTGTTATGGCATCGAGACGCTTGATTGACGAGAGTAGGGCCGGGTCGCTTACGAGCAGATTAAGGGATGATATCAATGAGTCCACTTTTGGCGCTATCGCGGCAACCGACGGAAGAATATCTTCAGAAACGCTTTCCATCAATCCTCCAGGGGTCTCGGCAATCAAATTGTCGCCGACGGTGTGATAGTCACCACTTGCCGACATTTCCAACTTGATGGTAGCAGTGCCGAGCATATCTGTCACAAGGAGAGCTTTCGTGCCTTTGGGTACCTTTAACTGACGGTCAAGGCTTAACTCAACTTTAACGTGTCCGGGGTTGTCGTACTCATAATTTATCTCTCTGACTTGGCCAACTTTGAATCCATTTACTGTTACAGGTGCTGACACCGCAAGTCCATTAACGTTTGTGTAGGTCGCATAGTAATAGTTAGCAGCTTTAAACACATTGACTCCTTTCAGATAGTCAATGCCAAAAAACAGTAGAGCAAGCGTTAGAATTGCACACAGGCCAATTACTACTTCTTTTTTGAATATTTTATTCATATGAATTGTGATTATCGTTGTTTATAAGTAACTACAGGCGCTTGCCATCACGGGTTGTGATAATAAACGCATCCGGGAATTTACTTCTGATTTTTTTCAATATTTTTTCTGCTTCACTCCATGTAGAGGCTTCGCCGAACGTGTATTTCCACATCCCGTTTTCCTTATAGTAGCTTACGGGATATAGCCCCTTAAATGATTTATCACCTTTTTCATAGAGTCGGGTGCTCATGAGAAATTGGACTTTGTATATCTTCTTGGCAACTGAGTTTGAGTTTGGGATATTATTACCGGATGTATTGTCCGCTTTTTTCGGCTTGGTTTCGATTTCAGCTACAATCGGATCCGTATTGGCATCGTTGTCCGCTGAAGTCATTGACTCGGAGACAATCAATTCGTGGCGATCGGTTTCTTTTTTGTCTTTTTTTGATTTTTTCCCCTTCTTTTTCTTGGGCTTATCTTTTTTCTGTTTCGATTTATCTTTGTTGTCGTCTCCGTTGTCCGAAATGCGATTTTCAGTAACGGGAGCTTTTATTGATTTATCGTAGCTTGCTTTGTATCTCTTGAACGCATTCGCTATCGACGTGGCCAGTTTTTTCTGACCTTTGTCGGAAGCAAGGAATTTTTCTTGCGCCGGGTTGCATATAAAGTCAAGCTCAATGAGTACCGACGGCATTCCGGTGGCCCAAAGAACCCAAAAACCGGCTTGTCGCACCCCTTTATCGGCTCTCCCGGCGTTTTCGATAAGCTCGTTTTCAATCTCTTGGGCAAATGCGACGCTTTGTTCCATGTGTTTGTTCTGGCTCATCTCAAAAACGATATATGATTCAGTTGAGTTGGGGTCAAAGCCTTGGTATTTTGTTGAATAATCGGATTCCAACGTAATCACGGCATTCTCTCGTTTGGCAACTTCAAGGTTGGATGCTGATTTGTGTAGACCGAGAGTGTAGACCGACGCACCTTGGACAGTCGTGCGGTTCTTGGACTTTTTGTCGACGGAATTGACATGGATTGATATGAACAGATTTCCACCGGCCTTGTTGGCTATTTCAGCACGTTCTTTTAGCGATATGAAAGTGTCTGATTTACGGGTATACACGATTTTCACATCATCAAACTCATCATCTATTATCTCGCCTACTAATTTTGCGACTGCGAGATTTATGCTCTTTTCATTGGTTATCTTACCTATCGCTCCGTAATCTTTACCGCCATGGCCGGGGTCAATTACAAGCACAAAGTCGCCGCCAGCTCTTGCGAAGGCAAGCGCCGGTGCGGCGGCAATCACGAGCAGCAACAATACCGCCTTAATCGTGTTCATTATTATTGTATGATTGAGCTTCAAACTCATTAGCATAAATTTGTCAATGCAAATTTAAGCATTCATTGCCGATTACGGTGACTTATGACGGCTGTTTTTGATTTATAACGACCAATTTTATGCTAATTATGCCACAAATAAGTTCAAAAAGATTAATTAATACGATTATCTTTGCGGTATGTATTAAGATTTCAGTTATGAAAAAAATAGTCGTCCTCGCAATAATTTTTATAGTGATGGTATCATGCAGTGATAACACGCGTCGCATTGATGATAGCGCAACCGCTTTACCTATAGAGCGTCTTGACCAATTGGTGTACCATTACAATGAAATTGATTCGGCTACTCGTGACTGTCTTACCGATTCAATGTCTCCGGGACTTGACATATATTTGCGGGTTGCGGGTATCAATAGCGACAGTATCGATGTCGACTCGGCCTTGACTATGTTGTCGGGGAGCCAACCGGTGAAAGTGTTTACCCCGGATGTCGATGACAGGCTCCACTCGATTGAAGATTTGGAGATGAGTCTGGGGATAGCCCTGCGGCGCATACAAACCGTTTTGCCCGGAATTGACGTGTCGCATATCTACGGCGTTGTTTCGCCCTATCGCCAGAGCGTGATCACGGCAGACTCCGTAGTTTTCGTAGCTCTTAATCTATATCTTGGCAGGGACTACCCTGGATATTCCGGATTTGAAGATTATTTTAGACAGACAAGAGAATCTGTGCGTATTCCATATGATGTGATAGAGGCGTTAGTGGCCTCCCGCTATCCAATTGACAATGACCGAGCTAAAACAATACTTTCCAAAATGCTGTATCAAGGAGCGTTGGTCTACGCTGTCATGTCGTCGATTCCTGACGCTGACTTATCTTTAGCCCTTGGTGTAAGCGGTGAGGATTTGAAATGGTTGGAGGGCAATGAATCCTTGATATGGGACAAGCTCATCCAGCAGGGATTACTATATTCAAGCTCAGAAATTGATGCTTCAAAATTGCTTATGCCATCGCCGGCCACACCGGCCATTCATCCTGAAGCTCCTGGCAGGGTAGGGCGTTATGTCGGTTACGCTATAGTTAAATCATATGTTGACAAGCATAAGGACGTAACACTGGAGCAGTTGCTGTCATCCGATTATTATGGAGAAACAAAGACCCTGATAGATGCCGGCTACGTTCCTGCGAGATGATGGTTGCATCTCGGTTGTGCTTTTTTAACAACCTGCCGGAATCCGCTTCGGCAGTGGGTTTCAGCTATATTGGCGACGCTAAAGTGGTGATAACGAGAGCCTACCATTTTGTGGTTATAACAAAAAAGCGTATCTTTGCATCGGTTTTCTTAACCGCGTCATCACAGAGGTGAGACACACGCCGAAAATCGGCACGGATAATGAGGACGTAAAATAGTCCGTAAACGGACTGAAGACCGATATTTATCCGAGTATTAACCAAAAATATGCGTAATGAAGAAAACTTTAATTTTTCTTGCGCTTTTGGTCATTATAGTAATCTCTTTATCAGCCTATACTCCACGCGTGATAGCGCCAGAGAAAGGCTACACAGTCCCAGCTCTCTCGATTGAAAGCAACGACAGTGTCATCTCGCTAAGCGACTTCAGAGGGAAGTATCTATTATTGACTTTTTGGGCTTCGACCGACGCTGCGTCACGCATGAGATGCAACGAATATGAAAGCCTTGTTGACCAAAACGCAAAGGTTTGCCAACTGTCAATCAATTTTGACAGAAATGAGAGATTATTTAAGGAAATCGTCAGGAATGACAATCTTAATCCCGAGCATCAACACAATCTGCCACCGTCGAAAGCTGATGGTGTGATAGCGGAATTTGACTTAGGCTCTACTCTTAGAACGTTTTTAATCGATCCTGAGGGGCGTGTTATATCGGTGAATCCCTCATTAACTGAAATTGCAGCCTTGTAAAAAGATTATTTCTGTAGAAATTATGGAATTATTAAAACTTGCCCGGTTAATGGCAAGTTTTTTTGTTTGTTGGCGATTTATTGTTAAATTTGCGCGGAACACGCATTAAATTATAAACCGATATCATTAGTGTCCACTAAAAAATCATAGAAGTTCTTTGAAATAATTGAAATTCAATTTGTTATAAGTGTTTTGTG
>CANQQE010000029.1 GCA_947625935.1 uncultured Muribaculaceae bacterium
TTTTTATCTTTTGACTCTAGGCGATTATAGCGGACGTGTGCAATGATATTGCGGATTTCCTGTTTACGTTCTTCCTGCATATCCTGCCACTGTTTGCGACCTTGGATGATGATATTGTTGAATTGGGCGAAAGCTGCCTGAGCTTCATTGAGTGATTTGAAGTTCCAGCCGCTGAACGTCATGTAGATATTGATAAGGGAACGGGCTTCGTCTTTTTCGTCGTCTGAGGATTCTGGGCTATCGATGATGCCCTGTTGTTTTTGGATTTCTTCGTTTAGCTGGTCTTGGAATTGTTCTAACTCAGAGAGGCGCAAGTTTTCATATTTTTCTCTTTGTTTTGGTGAGAGGTTATGATTAGCGAGCTTCTGATTGATAGCGTCGATGCGGTCTTGGGTAGCCTGATTGGAAGATGGGGCGATACTTTGGAAAGAGAGGGCTTTTTTAACCATCTGGGCGTATCGGTAGGTATCAGCGGTAGCCTTACCCTTGGGGATTTTATCGCCTGGGAATTGTTTTTGGGGGTATAGGGCTTTGATTTGGGCGAGCATAGAATCCCGCATAGAATCTTTGAGGTAATTATCCAGCATTTTTCTGCACTTGGCAGCGACAGATGCGAGGATAGTAACGGCTTTTTTGCCAGCGTACTCTTTAAGGAAGTCCTGAGCGTCTTCTTTTGAGTATTTTTCGGCATATTCAGCGGAAGTGGCAGTAAGTCTGGCGAGGGCATCATCATAAAGCTTGCCTGATAGGGTGGAGGATTTAGAGATGGTGCCATTTTGGAACATATCAGCGTACCACGAGAGCCACTTACGCTGCATATCGAGCCCTGCTGAGCCTTTTTTATACTGTTGGGGGAGGAATTTATAGGTAGCGGTGAGGGTAGCGAGCATGGTGCCCATGATGTTGCCTGCTTTAGCCTCAGATTCGCTTGTGGGGGAATTATCGACGCTCCACAAATTGAAGTCGTTTATAAGTTTAGTCCACTCCTGAGAGACGGCTGCACCGATGGCATCATTAGCTGAGCCTTGCAAGACGCGTTGGACTCTATCGGCGAGGGAATCGATAGAGAGGGATGCGGAGAAGTTGAAAGCATCCTGCCCCTCAGGGACAAAGTCGGCGGTAGTTTTGACGCCCTGCTGCTGCATTTCTTCGGCTACCTGCGCAGATATTTTTTGAGAGAAAGATGGCAGGGTGGATTTATCCCACGAGAAAGCTTGTGCGACAAGTTCGGGGTAAGATCCAAAGTTTTTCCACATAGAGTGGGCATCTTTGAGTCTGGCAAGGACTTCTTTATTGTATTGGGAGGAGGAGATAGTATTGCCTGCGTTGGTAGTTGTTTCGCGTTTGACGGAATCGCGGGCTTTTTCTATTTCGGCTTCGATGGAGTCGATACCTTTTTCGAGGTTTTTCAGGACGAGGTCGACATATTGGGAGGCGGTTTCGATAGATCCGGTAAAGTCTTCGCCAAGATTGAATAGTCCTTGTTCGATCTTGCCGTCGTGATTAGCGAGGAAAGAGAGTTGGATTTGGATTTCTTGGAGGGACTTGCCTTGTTTAATGAGTTTGACTGCGGTGGATTGAAGGGACTCTCTTTTTTGAGGGTCTTCAATGTTCATGGTGAGGAGGCAGATTTGCTCCGTTTTGAGCGGACCGACAGCACCGGAGAGGAACATGTTGTAAAGGTTTTCGGTGGCGTATCTGCCGATAAGGATGCCGCGTTTAGATCTGGAACCTGATCTCAGCAAGCCGTCTTTGTTTAATTCTGCGTCGGAGCGCTTATATTCTCTGATATAGTAAGCGGCTGTGCGTTCATCGGCTTCATCGTCGCGCATATTTTCTTCAAAGTCAGTGCGGCGCGCCCATCGGTCATCATGTTCTTCATTTTCGATAAAAACATAGCAAGTGTGATAGTCGACATCGTCATCTTCCATCAATTTTGCATATCGATGCCTGCCGGTTACGAGTTCGAGGTCGCCATTTTTACGTAGCCACAGGAAGAGAGGGCCTGTTGTTGGCACGAATTTTCCGGTGAGTTCTTTTCCTGCGATAGTGCCGTACTGCCCTTTACCACCGATTTTGACCTGTGGCGGGCCCATCTTGATTTTGTGTTTATCGACTAGCCCTGTATAATATCTACCTGCTGGGCTATAAAAACACTGGTCGTTGATGAAAACGCCTTTTATAGTACTTGGAGCGGCAGTTGCCTGTTTGTCGGCATAATCAAAGTTGTTTTTGGCAGCTTGTGAATACTGCTGCATCGAGGTATCATCGGGCAGCTTGCCTTTTGCTGTAAAAGCTTCATTGCGTTTGATTTCCTCGTCTTCCTGCGTGGTAATGCGTTCGACATAATCAGCAGGAGGGATGAAGTTTTTGCGTTGTTGGGCGATAGCGCGTTCAAGGCTTTCAGCGATAGATTTTGCGACATTGTTTTGGGCTTCTTCGCTAGCCATGGCGAAAGCAGTTCTGACAGGTTCGCGGAGTTCGTTTAGCGTTTTCTCAACAGCTTTGATGCCCTCGCCTGCGTTGGGTGAATTGAGAGCTGTGGAATAGGCGGTTTTGAGCGTGTTTATTGTAGATGCAGCTTCGAGCAAGCCGTCAGTGAAATCGTGGAGTTGAGCCATCCAGTCCGGCACGACGGAGGAATCCATGAAGTTTCCGACAGCGAGAGAAGACATAGCCTCACGAACAGACATCGGGTCGGCATTGCTGTTGTTGTTGGGGTCATTTTTATCTACATTGCGCCACCTGATAGGAGAAATGCGGGCGTTGCCGTTTATTTTTTGGATTTCCTCCGTAGCTTGTGCCAGTTGATGGGCGAGTTCATCCCATGCCTTTTGCAGGGCTTCGGCGTGAGTAGTGCCGTTTTGCTCTTCATCTTGTCTTGCGCGCTGGTCGATAAGCTGATCCAGTACGCTTTCGGTGACGTCTTCGAGGGTGTTTGTCGGCGTGTTGATGCCTTTACCTAATGAGAAGAGGGTCTGAGAGAGTACTTTTTTGGAATCGATGATTTTGTAATCTCCGTCTTTACTGGTACGGAAGAGTTTTAGTCTGGCGTCATTCGGGTTATCAGTTGCGAGGTTAGCGCGCCGGACAAAGTTATCGGCAAAGGCAGCCCAGAATCCGAGAGTTTGGACATGCCCGGCAGCTTCAGCCAGCTTAGCGGTTGAGACAGAAGTTGTTTTTTGTTCTGCTGGTTCCTCTTCATTTTGCGTCTGCGTTTCTGCCTGTTCCTCTCTTTTTTGGGTGTCCTCTGTTGTTTGAGGGCTTTCTTCTGTTACGCCCTTGCCGGTAAGCTCATCGAGTTTGCCCTGCGCCCACGCGGAGATCACTTCTGCGGTTTCCTGATCGATGCCACCTCTTGATTGAATTCTGTTGGTGATATATTCCGGCAACTGACTTGTGACATCCTGCACGTTGATGCCGGTTTGTTCCTCAGTACTCTTCACGTATTCCAGCGATGCTTCGCCTGCTCTGCGAGATGCGGCAGAGACAAGTTCTCTTCGCAAGCTGACAGTATTCGCGGCTGCTTCACCTAAGGTGCGTCTGATAAAGTTGCGTCTGCTGTCTTCGTAGGCTTGTATCTGCGATTGGAGGTAGATATTAGCCTGCTCCTGCTTCATATCGTTTTCGAAAACGACTTGCCCGTTTGCGTCAAACTTGCGAACATGGATTGTGTTGTCAGGATTGAGAGTTACCTCCGGCAGGTCGCCTTTTCGCACCCTCTCATTCCATTCAAGCTGCATAATATCGCGCAAGAGTGGCGCGACGGCTCTACCCTCAGACGTGACATCAAAGATGCCTGTATAGTCAAGCGGCGTTCCTTTTTCTTTGCACTCGCGGTTGAATTCAGCCATTCTGCGGGCTGTTTCTTCCGGGCTGTTTTTCCAGTTGAGATCATCGATTTTGCCTGCGACTTCTTCTCGTTGCTCCGGCGGTGCAGCCATGACTTGTTCTGCCTGCTCCTGAGAGAATCCGATGCCTCTGTAATGATTGACGCTTGTTTTGAAGTAATTGACTTCTGCATGGATAGCCCCTTCCGGGAGGAATCCCATTTTTGGCATTGTTTCGCGTGCTGAAAGTGCCGCGCTGAAAAGCATCATGCCTGCCCACTGGCGGGGATCACCCCATATCTGACCTAACTCATCGAACGAATCTCGCCACGCCTTGCTTTGTGCGTGCGGGACGTTGAAATAGTCGTAGACTTTGCCTGTGCCGAAAGTTGCAGCTCCACCGATAATAGGCTCCATGACTCCCTCTTCAAACGTGCCGAAACTTGTTGAAATGAGGAATCCGCCAGTTTTGCTTCTGCTGGCAACGTTGAGCATGCGCGTAGCAATCGCGCTGCCGTGTTTGGAGAAGAAAGAAAGAACTTTGTGAAGAGGCACGCTACCTACGACGCCACCGGGTATCGCCTCCACGGCGGCATTGATAAATCCCTGCGTGATAGCTTCGTTGCTGGCGGCTTCATGCGTGAGACCGCTTGCGCGCATCTTGTCGTATGTGTCTTGATTTGTTTGGACAACGGTATCAACACTGCCAACGGCAATGCCTATCCACGGCGCACCGAAAAGAGATCCGGCAAGCCCTGCTGAAATATATGCTGAGGTATCACCGGCAAATCCCGAGATAACGCGACCTGTTCCGACGGTAGCATTCCACCAAGCCGAACGATTATCCGGCAGCTCGCGCATGGTATCGATGGCAGTCTTAAGGTAGCCTTTTACGGTTGAAAGTTTGTCACGTCTAGCTCTTGCGGCGTTTGAATCTTCTACTGTTTGAGCGAAACGATCAACAACTTTTTGATTTGCATTGATTGCGTTGTTGTAGAATTGGACTTCTCGCTGGGCAAGTTCTTTCAGGGCGTCTTCTGTTTGTTCGCGAGGCATGCGGATATGCCTTGCGACAAGATCGTTTTCCTCTTGCGAGCGTTCTTCCTCCGGCTTGTCTAGTATGTCGATTATTTTCGCATAGTTATCCCGCGTTGGCGTGTAGCGATCAATGTTTGCCTGTGCGACTTTCGTTTGATTTCTCGCGCCGTAGGTGCCTTCATCTTCTAACCACTCATCGATTTGCTGCCCCCACGATGCGAGTTTGCCGTTGACGGCAATCATGAATTCATCCGATACCGAAACAGCTCCCTCTTGCTTTTTGGCGTCAGCAAAAGCATTGAGCATGTCAACCGCTGCTTTGGTGTGGGCTTCGCTGCGAGATACGACGTCTAGAAAGGGCTCATCAATTTCACGCAGTCTGTTGGCGATTTTGTTGCCGTCTGTCCATGACTGCATGGGGGCAATATACTCCTCAGCAAACTTGCGCACGTCAGAGAGTGCGGCATAAGCTCCATCGTTGAGACGGCTTGCTGCCTCCGGAAGGTATGCCATCTGCTCCACCGAAAGGGGATTGCCTGTGATATATTGTTTCCAGAATGAGGTGTCTTTCGTAAAGTTTTCTTGATCCTGCTGGCGTTTTTTGGTGACAATATCTCGCCGGATGTCAGCAATAAGCGCATAATAGTGACTATTGATCGCGTCCGGATCTTCATCAATGCGTTTGACTTCATTTGTCCACCTGTCTTTATCCTGCTGCTCTTTCAAGGCACTAATCATGCCGAGAGCAATTTGGCGAGGATAGACAGATGCCCCTTCAGGAATTAAACCGCCATTTTCCATAGCGAGCGCATAGTCTCTTCCACGCGACGCGCGACAATGCAAATCATCTCCACGCATTGTGCCTGCTGAATATACCCACAGATTAGGGTGATCATCGATCATCTTCTTTGCGTTGGCGTCTTCGTCGTAGAACCATGTGGCATCAACGGTCGCTATGTCATTAAGAGCCTGATCATATTTTTGTTTTCTTGTTTCCTGAGCGGCTACTTCAGCTTTATCTTCCAGCGGACGCGGGGATTGAGCGGGTGTTTCGTTTATCTCAAGACCTGTTGCAAACTCATGAGGTTGTCCATCTACTGATACGGGGTGGAATCCTGTATCGGGATCATCTGCATCGAGATATTGCGTTGTAAGGCGGACTGTCCCTTGCTTCGGCTCTTCCTCTACAAGGGGCTCTTCGGTGTCTTCAAATAATGGCATAAGTGTTAGTTATTTAGACGTTCTTTTTGCTTTTGTCTCTTCGACTTCGTAGCGGATATACCCGTCAAGGGTGATAATAGGATCTTCTTGTCTCTTGTTTTTTCCTCTACCAACAGCCTTGTTTCTGTACTGCTGGACTGCATCTTGACTTATGAGAAACTTGTTGCTTCCCGACGGGTGATTCATATCGACAAGGACTCGCGCTTGCGGATTCTTTCCGTCAATCTTCATGTAAACGCTATGCCGCTCATCGACGCCTAATGCTTCGAGGCGGTCAAGTTCACTCTGCGGCACCTGCACATAAGCAAATCCAAACACTCTTGGATCGTTTGACGCCATTTCCTCATCTTTTGTGATCCCGTTCCATTCGATTCTGGCGGGAACGTATGTTTGGAGGCTTTTTGCGTTCAAGGCAAGCTGTCTCTTAGCTTCTTCCTTTGCTTGTGCTTCCTGAGCTTTCTTTCTAGCTGCGCGCGCTTCTTTAGCTTCTTGGGCTGTTACTGCTGCCTGAGCTTCTTTTTTCTGAGCATTTTGCGAAAGTTCATTGATCTTGGTGATAGCTTCTGCGCCTTGCTTTCTCACTAACCGCACACGATCCTGAGCTGCTTTTTCTTGTTTTTCTCTCATTCTGAGAGCTGTTTCGACAGTCGGGCTAAATTTATTTGTTTTCAGTATGTCCTGCAATACTTTTCTGGCATGGGTGACATAACCAATATAGTTTTGCGCCTTGGTAGCCGCTTCTTTTGCACCTTTTTCTGTGGTCAGGTTAAACACACCTTCATCCGCCATGCGCATGTAAAACTCATTTTCAAGGAGATCAGCTGCTGCCGCTTTCTTCGCAGCAAGTTCTTTCTTGCCGATTCCTTTGTTGTAGGCGTCGATAATGATTCCTCCCTTGTCCAGCACTTCTTCGCGCAGAGTTGCCTCATCAGGATTTGGATTATTCGCCCATGTGTTTGGGTCGAGGCGTTGCCTGTTTTGCGCATAGATCTTTACAAGACGATCGATATTTTTCTTCTCTTGGAGTTTAGCTGTTTCGTCTTTTATGTCATCCGGGTCAATGAGACCACCGGGCTTCCCGTTTTTGTCTAGCGGGAATATATACTGCCGCATGAATGCCGCGTCGCACAGTTGCCCGTTTTCGTCGAGGTCGGCATAATCACTTACAGCCCTTTTCAGCAAGTTGGTAGTAAAGTCTTCAGCGCCTACTCTCTGAATTAATTTGACGCCTAACCGCAGATTTTCGATAGTTTCTAATGCCTGCGTTTTTCCAAGATCTGAGTTTCCACGACCGATCACGCCAAGGATTCCGGATCCCTCAACTGAGGCGAGGATGTTTGATGCGGCGAGATCCTGGTTATCAATCAAAAGACCTTTTGTCGCGCCGGTAAGGAGATTTTTTGCTTCGTCAACGCTCATAAATCCCCTGATATTTGCGCTTTCGGCTATCAGCTTTTCATTTTCCGGCGCATTGTAGCCTATTTCCCACACAGGAGGCTCAAGTTCGCTTTTAGGCGGCACCATTGTTATGCCTGCATAGTTGTTGTTGAGTAGACGCTGGAAGTCCTCAAATTCATCTTGATTAAGCAAGGAGATCAAGCCTGTTTCGTCGCCTGTTTCTGCCCACTGGTCACCGATAGATAGCTGAGAGACTTCCCTGTTGTTTTTGGTTATTGCCGTTTCGTTTGAGCGATAGATTTCGTTTGCGGGTGTTTCCTGCAAGAGATCCGATTTGAGACCGGGCAGGGCGTCTAAGTTGACGCCGTCGGACTGTGCGGCACCTGCGTTTGGGATAAGATCCGACTGGAATCCGGGCAAGTTATTCAAATTGACGTCTTCGGACTGTGCGGCACCTTGCGGGAAGTAGTCATCGAGCGTTTTTTCACCCTGCTGCTGATTTTCTTGTTTGAGGCGCATGGCGTTTTGTGCGTCCTGTCTAGCTTTCATGCTTTTCAGCAGCGCGCCGAATTGAGTATAAGTCTGCCCCCCGATGTTGACACCTCCACCACTTCCAAGACCTTTTTTGCCAAACTTGATAAGCAGGTTTTCGCCCTCTGTTTTGGTAAGGATTCCGGCGTTGACTTGATTATGCACTTCGTCGGCATACGCCTTGCTGCCTTTGCTTTCTGCGTTTTCAAGAGCCGCACTGGCAACGCGCCGAACCGCTTTTGCCTCATTGTCCGCAGCCTGACCGACAAGACGACCGACGTTGTTATCGAGGTAGTCTTTCTTTTGATTTTCCCATTTGAGCTTATTTTCAAGGCTCCAGAATGACGGATTGATCGCACCGTATTCTTCGTTATAACGCTGTTGGAAGTCATCGATTTTGTCTCTATCGAGCGAGCCATCCTCCATGAACCAAGAAGACGGCGAGCCGGGGGCGTCATTTAATCCTTTACGCGCTTCATCCTCCGCGCGCTTGCGGATGTCGTCCATCTTGAATTCGGCTTCTTTCTGCGCCCGGTAGTCCATCAAAAGGGTAACGGTATCACCGACTCCCTGCATATTTTTGCGGGTAGCTCTTGTTTGCATCTGCATGAATTCATCGGCATAATTTTTTGCCATGTTAAATGAATTCATGTTGAGCGGGGTTGAAGAATAAGTGTCCCCTGTTCTGTAATAACTAGCCATGTTTCACAAATGATTCAAGGTTATAGATATGAGTTTTGACGTGCTTCCCTACAAACTCGCGGCTCCACGATACTTTTTTGTAACCGAACTCGCGGCAGAAAGCGCGACCGAACCGGATAATGCCTTTCATGCTGCCGTAGGCAAATATGCAGTGCAGGACGTCGCCATTTCCTTTCATGACGATAAAGTATTCCGGCGTCTGAATAATGCTTGCGCCAATATCTAGCGCGTATGCAATGAGGCGCGCATAAGCTCCCTCAGATTTATTTTCTAGGAAGTCGAACACGCCTTGATTTGCGTTTTCTGTGTTTATACTAGCCATGACAATAAAGCATCGCTGACTGCATCTTGCGTTCCTGACAGTCCAGCTTTTTCTGATAATTTTGTGGAGGTGCCAAAGGCTAATGCACCGATAACATTTTGACTTTGTTCGCTCATGCCGTAGAGATTTTGCACGCTTCCGACTTGCGAGTTGCCATAAATATCGCCTATTGTGCTGCCGATCATCATACCTGTTGTTCCACCAAGTACTGTTCCGACGGCTGTTACTATCGCGCTAAAATTGCCTGCGCGTTTTGCGCCGCTTGCCATGGTGTCGTACATTCTTGCTTGCGCTTCGTAGCTTCTTGCATTGATTTCTGCTAGCTGCACTTCCTGATTTCCATACTGACGCATTGTAGCGGCTTGCCAACGATAGATCGCATCCTGAGTTGACGCGGCATTAGCGAGAGCATTTGCCTTGTCTTCCACCTGCGCAAGGACGCTTTTTTCCGGCATGGATCCTGTGCCTTGCTCAGTGAATCCCCGTGCGCCTGCTTGTGCGCGCACCGCACCACGCGCGAGAGTTCCCTGCTTGCGCAAGGCGGCAAGTTGCTCAGCGTTTTCTTCCAGCTTAAGTTTGCTGTCGTATTCGCGTCTGGTTGCTTGCGCGTACCAGTTGTTTTTTGCGGACTCGCCTTGCGCGCGAGCAATGCGCGCGTTTGCCTTTGCAACGGCAGAGTTTGCTTTGTAGTTATAGTAAGAGGTGTAGTTACCCCCTATTCCTGAAAGTGTATCGCCCATGACTGATTATTAGATTGCGTTAGATCGTTGTTTTCGAGCATGTATTTCAGCGGGTGTTGGTCGTTGGAATTGTCCTGCTGCGTATCAAGGACGGCTGCACGGTCGAAAGCGTCTTTTGCGAGATTGAGGAAAGCCATGCTCAAGTTGTTGTCGTGCTTAACTGCTGCTGCAAGAGCGGAGGCAAGACGCAGAGTAAGGATCTGAGCAAATCCGCGCGCGAGCTCCGGCAACTGTCCATCATCGGAGAGCGAGGAGGAAGTATAGATGCACTCCACTTTTCCATCAGATGGCACTTCTCCCTCTGTGTGGACTTCGCGACCGTAGATGCGCCAGTTTTTAAGCCCGCGCAATTCCACGACGCGGAGGCAATCCACCGGCAACTTCCAAGCGGTAGGAGCGGGCTTTGTTTCTTCATCGGATCCGTCGTTTTCGTTTTCATCGTCGGGCTGCGCGATATACCCGTCATCGCCTACGATAAGATCCGGCTCCTCATAAATTGGATTCAGGACGCGCATTCTTCGAGCAAAGCTCCAGTCATGCTGAGAAAGGATTTCTGTGTAGAGATGGCGGAAATAGACGTCGCAAGCCTCATAGCCGGGGCGCTCCGCTGCGTACCGACTTTCGCCGATCATGTTCAACGCCATGATGCAAATTGTTGCTTTGTCCATAAGGAAGAGTATATGAACGAATGAGCATAAAAGCAAGTCCGCAACACAAAAAGAGCGGGCGGAGCCAGATTTATTCCGACTCCACCCGCAGGCTCCTTTTTCTCCGTTGTCTGTTTATTTACTCAGCAGCCCGCTCACGGCTTTCAATGCCGACGACGGACTCGTTGTAAAGTCGGGTGCAACCAAGAGACAGTGTCGTGATAGTCTGTCCCCAGTTGATGGCGTTCGGGGCGTTCTTCTCAATACGGACTTTGAGATCCTGCCACATGCCAAACTTGATATGCTCCTTGATGAAGAGCGGATTCACGCGGATCAGCTTCGTTGCCGGGTCTTTGTACGGCAGCATTTCGCTAATCATAACCTCGATGCCAAGAACGCGGTTGGTGAAGTTGCCCTTCTTGTAGTCGCCGAACCCGTAGTTCTTGTTGTAAGCGGATTCCCAGTTCTGCACGTCCTCCACCTGACGGCTGGAAAGGACAAGAACAGGAGTCGTTACGCCACGCTCAAGGGCATGCCTCTCAGAAAGAAGCTGGATGCCATGGGCGATCTTGTCAGCAAGCATTCCGGCGTTAGTCTCCGTGCCGTCATAGTGCCAGTTTTGCGCGATACCGAGAGTATCGATGTCGTAGTTCTGCATCACGGTGTCATTGATAACACGGGTGCCGAGTACGCCGAACGGCTGACTGACAGCATAGGGATCATCGGGCACTGCTTCAATCTTGTTTACCTTGAAACAGTTGTTTTCTTGATCCCACTCAGAGCCAAGAATGATTTGATCCATCTTGCGGGCAGCGGCGGCGCGCACTTCCTCAATGATGTTGCCGATCGTCCAGTCGAATTCGTTGTTATACAACTCCTCATCGTTGGGGAAACGGTGAACGTCATAGAAAGGCACGGGGCGCATAGCCACGCGACCGAATTTCTGATCTTTGCGATCGGTGATGGACTGGAACGCGTTCGTGATCCTATCCATTTCGCTAGTACCGGTGAACGTAAACTGCACGACTTTAGAGCGCACATTAGGTACCACGGTTACGAATTGTCTCAGTTGAGATACTTTCTGTTGCAGGGCTTTTTCCAGATTTCTCTGCCATTTAGTCCCGTACAGCTGATTCAGTGTTTTGGTAGTTTCTTCTGCCATAGTGCCACTCTTTTAGCACGAAATGGCAAAAAAAAGAAAGTTCGATAGGCAAAACAGCTTTTCCGTAACTCAAAACAAGTTATGGAGAAGAGAAAAAAGTGCCGGGCGCATCTCCCGACGAACCCGGCACTTAGTTGTTATGAATACCAACTATGAAAAACAATACAAGAAGGGACTCAGTTCATGATACCCATCAACGAATTCAATTTTGCTTGCACTTCCGCATAATGCGGGTCGGATTGATCCCACGTGGCGCGCGCTAATTTTGGGTCATTGTAGATAGCATCGATCTGAGCGGATTTTGAAAGCGGAGCGTTATTAGACGACGAACCGGCGAAAGAGCCAGCTTCTCCTCCCTGAATCTTGGAGCGTAGGAAATTTCCAAGAACCATGCCATAAGGCGAGCCAAGGATGGCGCGCGCTTTCGGCGGGATTTTCGCGTCCTTTAGCGTTTCGTTCCAAAACTTTTTTGTTTCCCGGATATTTGCGTTAAACTTTTCGCCCCATTCCTTGCGCAGGTCTTGCGCAATCTTACGGTTTTCCTGCTGTTCGCGTTCCTGCCAATACTGATAGGAACGTGCAAGCAGGCGGGCTGATTTATCGCTTGCATAACCGAGATCTTTTGCGACAGCGGCAAGTCCCTCATGCATCTCTTGCGGGATGCCGCCATCTCCCTCTTCTCCCCACTGTAAGGAATAGGAGGAAGTTTCGTCCTCCTGAGTATCGAGGGAAAAGTCGAAATCTTGTTCCGAAGTATCAGCTGAATCTTCGGAGGAAAGAGTGGAATTATCCACTTCCTCATCCGCTGCGCCGGTCTCTTCCGGCATCACCTCATCTGTTGCTTCGTCATCCATTGACAGATTAAGCGGTTACTGTTTCGGTTGCTTCTTGTTCCTTTTGCTGCTCCTCAATCAATGCAGCGAGAAAGTCCTCTGCTTCCTGCAGGTGGGCGATTTCAAACTTCAATCCACGGATCACGCCAAAGAGCGCATCCTGTTGAGCTGCCATGTAGGGATCCATCTTGCCGTCGGATCCTTGGCGGAAAGAGAAGACGGAGTCAGAAACACCGAAAAACTTTTCCAGCTCCTCTATGACCTCCGGCGTGAGAGCCTGAGAAAAGAGGCGGCGGCGTTTCACAACGACTTCCATTTTTGCGATCCTATCTGCGACAGGTTCCTTTTCTTCTTCTGGGAATAAGTTTGCCATAAGCGTATGTTGACAGAAAAAATATAAAACGCAAGGAAAAAATTAATGAGTAGCCGGTCTGCACCCACGGGCTTGGAGAATATCCATAATCGTTGCAATGGTCATTGTGCCCTCCACCTGCAATTTTTCAGGCTCATAAGCGCCGTCCATCTTGTTAAGAGTATCAATGACTTTAACAAGCCCTGAGCGATCTTTTTCCTCTGCTGCCTGTTCTATCTGCTGCGAAAGAATCTCCATGCGCTTATTGCGGGTGATAATGGCGTTTTTTTCTGCTTCTTTGCGTAGCTTTTTCATGAGATCCTGCGCCAATTTTGAGCGCATGATTTCCGAGGAGGAGGATCTGGCGGATTTATCCGTTTTGCAGAGGGGGTGTGTTTTTCTGTAAGCGTCAGTGGCGTTCATGCCGGAAAAGACAAGACGCACCATCTCTTCATTCTGCGGTGACAGGTATTTTTTCTTAAGAGCCATAGTTACCACCTTTCTTTCATGAGCTTAAAGAGTTCGCGATAGATTTTTTCATAGGATAAGATAACGCGCTTTCCCTCATCTGTCAAGCTCCATTCGTAGTATGAGCGCGTGTTTTCGTCTTTTACTGTTACTCTTTCAGCTAGCCCCTTTCGTTCAAGGTAGTAAAGCGACCAGTAGGTATCAGTTTTTCCTATGCCCGCGTGGCGTTGAATCATCTGGGTAGTCATTCTTGGGCGGCGCATAAGAAACGCCATGACGGCGAGCGTATGCACTCTTATTTTGCCGCGTACGCACACCGAGGCAATAATGAATAGGTCGATAGGTTCGAGAGGTCTCATAGACTGTTCAGGATTTCATCGCGCTTCGGCTTATTAGGCTCTCCACCTGCCGGGAATTCGTACAAGCCTAAAGCGCGTCTGACTTCATTTATTTTTTCGCGCTCCATCTTGCTTTCTTTGCTTTCCCATACCACGGGAAGACTCTTTTTGCGCCTGCTGCGCTTCTTGGGTGCAGGCTTCTTCTTTTTCCTCTTCTGCTGCTGAGACTCCATCTTGAAGAGATCGATATTCATCTCCTCAGCGTCTTGCATGTCGTTGCGTGGATGGAAAACGTCTTTGTTCGTCATGGCGTGGTATGTATTTCGCGTTCTTTGCCGTCTAGGAGGTCGGTTTAGTATCTTTGCGGGGACTTTATGCGGGCGCGTCGTTCGGCGCGTTTTTAGAGGGCATTTCGTCGCTTGTTGGGGCATTCTCGTTTTCCTGTTCGAGTTCACGCACCATTTTCTTAAAGTTTTCTGCGGCTTCGATGCGTTTCTGTTTGTCTATCTCCTCCTCCTCCTTTGACATGGGCTGGGGCTTTTTTGCTTTGCGTGCGGCTCGTACCTTGGCAGGCTTCCATCTCGTTTCTCTTGCCCACCGGTGAGCGTTTTCAATCACAGTCATCATCTCATCAAAGAAGAGGACGCCAACAGGACGCCAGAAGAAACGCCCGTATTTGTCCTGAGCCATATCTGAATCGTAGTATGCGCCGATCAGTTCTGCATCGGATATGGCGTTTGGGATGGACTGCCAAGCATCCCGTGCGGCTTTTTCAACTTTTGCGGGAAGAATCCGGTAGCTAGCAAGCCACGATATGCAGGAAGAAAGCGAGGCGATCCAAGAGGTGAATTCCGGCAGCATGTCTCGCGTACGCGTGCGCGCGGTTATCGTATCTTTTCTTATAAGTATATTATCTACCGTGGTGTTAATACCTATATTAAGTTTATTATCTGCTTCGCTAAATTTATTATAAGGTATGCTTCTGTGTAAAGCGGCGCGCGCGCGCGAGGCTTTGTCGTTGGAATTAAGCGAGTTAGCGGAATCGCCGTTTTCGTTATGCGAATGCATATGCATATGCATAACATTTTCGGTGCTTTCCTCTTCTAAATTATTTTCTTTTAGGTCATTCTGACTTTTTTCATCCGCTTGCTCAGTTTTTGATGCATTTGCATATGCATTTGCATGTGCGCATGCATATGCATTTGCATTAAATCCCCATCTTCTTCTTGCTGCGCTGACGTTATTTCTTTGTCGGCTGATTATCTTTTTTTCAACTTCTTTATCATACAAATCAACGATCAAATTATCGCAATCCCACCGCCAGAGACCGGGGCGATTTTCTGTCAGTTGGCGACCAAGATGGACTTTTAAGATCCAGTCAATTTCAGTCCAGTTTTTGGCACCGAGTATGATGCCGCCATTCATTTTTTCTGCGCAAAACATGGCGAGCAGTAATCCGACGCCTATGTCCTCAAGGGAGAAATTATCGGCTAGTTCTTCTCGCAGATTTGTTCTGAATGAAGTATAGTTTAATCCGTCTTTCATTGTGCAGCCTCCGTTCCTATTTTAGCCAAGATCTTGTTGCACTTGACCATGAATGCATGCCCCTCAGCAGACAGCCAGACGTCACAGTAACGCCTGTCGTCTTTCTTAAAGCGCAGTGTTGAGATAAAGCGCATACGTCTCAGGTCAAATAGATGCTTGTGGATCGACGCTCGGGAAATGGCGAGTTTTCTTGAAATGTCAATGATTGAGCAACCTTCATGTTTGCTTACATAACACAATACGACTAGCTGTGTAAAGGTTATTTCATTGAGCCGCATGAATTTCAGCAAATGTTCCATGATTATTTATTATCTTTGAGACCTACTAATTCGAGAGCTTGTTTGATACAAATCTGCATTTCGAGCAGCTTGTCGCGCAGGTCGGTATCACGACCTGTTCCCGACTTGAAGTAATACCAGAATCCACCCATCGCGTTTTTTGTTTTCTTGGCGAGAGAGTAGAGTTTCAAGTCGCGTTCGTTTAATTCGTCTTTTCCCATTTTTCTAAAGATTCTTTTAGCCTGTTCATGAATTCTTGTCGGCATTCTTTCGAACAGAAACAAAGTCCGTCCAGATTTGAATCTGATAATCCATTGATAATACAGAATCCGATAGCCGACTCCTTGTCAGCGAAAACTCTTCCCGTTATACGCTTGCGGCAGTTATCGCAAATGATTTTGTAGGCAGTAGTCTTTTTGAACATAGCAATTAAAAGGGAATATCCTCTTCGTTCATGTCATTGTTTGCGGGCTTAGGCTTCGGCGTGTAGTTGGACTTTTCCGCTATGCTTTTGTATATGTTGTCGCCGTAAAAATTGACGTTAAAAAAGCCTTTGTATTTTCTGCCGTTTATTGATCCTGTGGTGTGGATAAAGTCACCCGGTTTCAACTTTTGGATGGCGTCAAAAAGCACCTTGTCGAAATAGCTGACGTTGTAAAAGTTCGGAGCTTTCTTGCCGGGTGTCGTGATCTGCACCTCGTAGAATTCGCTGGATCCATCAACGTTCACCATGGGAGTTGGCGGTTCTGCCACTTTCCCGGACAGCTCAAATCTAGCTAGTGATTTCATGATTATTATTTGTGTCTGTATTGTTTTGCGCATTCAAGGCTGCAAAAATGGAGTTTGCAATCTTCGTTGTAAAGCGAGCCGACATGTGCGATATTGCCGACTATTTTTCCGCCATACCAGCCCTCTTTTTGCGCGTTATATAGCAGGAGTGACATTCTCTTGGATTCAGTATGATTCCAGCAATGATCGCATGTGAGCGTGTGCAGGTTCGCTTTGTTAGTTGTTAGCATGTTTCATATTTGATTTGAGTTCATTCATAAATTTTTCCCGGCATTCAGGGCAGCAGAATTCATACCCTGATGAGAAGAGAGACATGCCCGGATAGTCTCCGCACCACCCGGCAGCTTCGGCAGCAATAAGCAGGTTGCACGTGTCCGGAGATTCTGTGTCTCCTTTTGTTACTCTAAACTCTTTCTTGCAGTTGTCGCAAGTGAGCCATACTTTATGCAATCGGTGTATCATTTTTTTATGTGTTTTTCGAGGTTTTTAATTTCATACTCTGCCGCGCACTCGTCACAGCAAAAATGAAGTTTGCTTTTTTTGTAGTTGTAGATATTTTTCGGATTTTTGTTTTCAACGTCACCGACCCACCATCGCCGTTTTGCTTCCTGTGACAGCGAGCGCATCGTTGAAAATCCGTCGTAGCGGTCATCGAGATAATGCCCGCAGTTGTCGCATATCAGGTTATATTTAGTGGTCAACATATTCTTTGATATATTCGTCTACCATTTGGATCATGCTATCCACTATCTCAGCAAGCTCAAAAGTCGCGTCAAACATATCACGTACACGCTTTTTCACTGTCGGATAAATAGGCGAGTCATGAGGAGTCTCAATCTCTATGCAAGTTATGTTTGTTACCATTTGATGCACAAGATACTTTGCCCTGCGTCTAGCCCTTTTTCTGTCGTATTCCATATTGATTCAGTGGTTGCACCATCCGCAAAGTTGGCGTATATGTTTTCCTTTGCTGTCTCTAATGAACGTCCATCCCTCTGATGCCGCATTGACAAGCATATCGCAAAAGCTTGCGAATTCGTCTCTTTCTGCGACTGTGAAAAAGCGGTGTCCGCACTTGTCGCACGTTAGGCTATACACGATCTTTCTTTTCTTTTCTATCATTGTTTTTTGTTGTTTTTTGCTTGTCCTTGATTGACTTGATATCTAAGTAGTCACGCCAGAAATTCATCCCGCACGCGACTACGGCGAAAAACAAGAATATACACATGGGCACGATGAGACCAATGGTAAAAAAGATCCATTCAAATGTTGACATCTCAGTTTGCATCTTTTCCTCCTTTCATCGTTGCTAAATATTCAAGATCTATCAACACGGAAACTATTTTCAAAAGTTCCAAATCAGCGGCGCATTTATCCGGAGCCATAGCATAGAGATTCCCGATAGCTTCAATCCCCTCACTTACTAGATTTTTTACTCTGTCTCGATTCTTCATTTTTCTTCTGCTTCCTTTGCAAACGACGAAAGGCGATATGCATTGTAACACGCCTCGCAACAAAAATGATGCTCAACGCCATTTATGCTTTTGATTAGCCAAGTAGTCCAATCATCGGCTAGCCTAAGGAGAGTATATCTTGAATTTTCAGACCATCCATCATTAAAGCCATCTTGAAATACCTTGTGGCATGTATCGCAAGAGAGCTGGCGGAGTTTAGCTGTTCTTTCTTTAATCATTGTCCCAGCTTTTCTTTGCCATTCGAGAGAGATATTTTATCTCGCAGTCAAGGCTGCAAAAGTGCTTGTCCACGAGCCAAGTTTTCTGTCTCTATCCGTCTTTCATTGCTTCCAGTGCTAGTTTGCTTTCGCTGTCGTAACAAATAGTGAAATCATGGCAGTTGTTGCATATCATCCAATAATATTTATTCCCATCGTCTCTTTCTTCTACTTCAATCATCTCTCCCTCCTTTCCACTCGGTAAGTTTCTCGACCTCTTCGGCAGGCAGCAGAAGAGTCACTTCAGAGCCTTTGACGTACAAGTCGTCAAAGAGTACTACTTGTCCGTCCACTCCTTCGTCTTTTTCTAACACATATATTTCGTCTCCGATTTTGACGAGGTCATTGTATTTGAATTTCCTCCGTTCCGTGGATTTCTCGGGCTCTTTCGTGGATTTCTCGGGCTCTACGTCCCCGGCATAAAAAACAGCAGATGCAACCGTACTGTATCTAGCAGCCTCACCAAGCACGAGCCGCACCCTCGGAAGCTGCGCAACCACAATATCTTTCTCTACGTTCACGATCTGGACAATATAGGGAACAGTGATCACATCCCCTGCCTTAAGATTTTTCAATTCTTCTTTAGTCATTGTTTTCTCCTTTCAGGCGCACGCATTGGCATGCGGGTTCTTTGGTGTCGTTGTGTTTGCCAAAAACGGAAGCTATCGTGCATAAAAGGAGTGTCAATCCGCATATAAATAGCGTAAGGGCTATAATCTTTTTGTCCCAATCTTCAGGCATTTTGTCCTCCTTTCTCGTTTGTCTCTGAATCCTTGTCCAGATAGAGAGAAAATCCATTTTCAGTCACTTCGAACCTTGGATTTTTACATTTTGTTAATAACTTAATGATCTCATGAAGATTTGAAACATCCTCGATAATTGCGTACGCCAGTTTTTTAATCTGATCTGCGTTATCGTCTGTGACTCCACCAATTTTTATTATTTCAAGCACAGATTTAACAATATCATCGCATCTCTCCTTTAAACTCTTAACCATTTTGCCCTCCTTTCTTCAAATCCCATGCGGGCACTTCGTAAGTCATATAGGGCAGCATAGCGTCCCCCCAGTCGTCATTTTTCCAGCAAGAGGTATATTCATGGAGAGCCTGATAGTATCTCGCACGGTACATCTCAACGTCGCAAGGATTGATATTCACCCAGCGCATGCGGGTAGGCTGATCCAGCGAGACGTATAAAAACAGGAACGGTCTATCCTGTTTCAGCACCAGAGAGGATAAATCGGAATAGATAGCCGCTTGGATGCCGTAGCCGTATTCTGCCATGTTCCTGTTGATTTCTGCCTTTGAAATGATGGAGCGTGACGTTGTTTTGAGGTCAACGATAGGAGAATTCAACTGTTCACCCCCTATCGCGTCAAACATGCCTGTGAGAATGACTTTGCATGGCAGTTTTTCGCCGTTCACCTCATCCAGCATAGCCCAGCAGGCGAGCTGCGTATGGTATACGGACAGATAATTTTCAATCGCGGTTCTTGCGAGCGTGGCAACGCGCTTGGCATCTTCGTATTCTTTCGGCGTGATAATCGATTTGCCTGCCTCTTCCAGCTCCGCAGCGCGCGCCTTGCCCGCGTTTGTGCGCCGGTTGATCTCCTCCACGGCATACAAGTTTTCAAAGCATTCAGGCGTCAGCGTGAGGCAGTCGATGAGAGACCCCTTGCGCAAGGCTTCTGTATCTTTCTTCTCCTCGGAGATAGCGCGCCATCGCGCGCCGTAGGGATCATTCATGAAATCCCACAAGATAGACTTGCTCACGACCGGGCACTTAAATTTTTCTTCCAGTTCCTTTTTTGCCGCGTGGTACACATCAGGCTCAACGAATTTATGGTAGCACCCATCTTTTTTGATTTGAGATGATACCTCCGCGACAAGCGCTTTTGCTTTATCTTCAGTATTCATTGTTTTTGGTTGTTTGGTTTGATTTGTTATTTATTTCGAGCCCCAGTCTTTCTTTTTCCTCTTCCAGTCTGTTTCCTTGATAGTCTGTCAGCGAGTCAAGGATCATGATAACACGGGAAATTTGTTTCAATCCGTGTTCCATCCTCATTTCTCTTTTGACATCGTCTTGGAGAGTGTCAATGAAAGCCGCTGTTAAAACTATGTGGGCTTGGAAAAGCGCCTCTGCTATTTCTTTGAAATCATCAAGAGTCAACTCTGAATCGTTGATCGCTGTCTCAAGATCTTTTTCCATAGTTATTCAGCAATAAAGACGATACCGCTTTCTTCAAGAGCCTTGCGCGCGTCTGCGTCTGAGCGGATAGCCAGAGCAAAGTCTGCAAGTTCCTCACGGCTGCACCCTACTTCTGGATGCGAGAATCCGATAGCCTCCATGACGCGGTAAACTTTGAGCCACCCGGCGCCACTCTGCTTCATGGACTTTTCAATCCATTTCAAAGCGGATTCCATTTCTTCGATGCCCTCTTTCAAAAGCAACTCTTCATCAGTGGGGGCTTCCTGCGGCTTTGGCGCATCTTGTACAGGCTTTTTCCGCTTGGTGACGGGCTTTTGGGGCTTATCTTGTTCATCTTGTACAAGATCCTGATCGGGCGTCTCTTCGGGAACGGTGCTTGCTTTTTCCTGAGCCGGTGCAGGTTTTGCAAGCTTAAGCCCGGATTTCGTGGGGGTGACGTTTCGGATTTCCTGAGACGCGACATCGACATCCTCCAGCTCCTCTGCCGTCTGCATGCCCAGCAACTCTTCCGGGACGAATGCGCGAGCAAAGAAAGCGGCTGCACGGTAGCGCATCATCTGCTCCGGCATGGTTTGCCATTTCTTGTTTGCCGTCCATCCCTCAGCGCGCGCCATCTCCATGGTGATCGGCGTGCCGTAGTCCGGTGCTTTGTCCTCCGGGTCGTCGGCACGGTGTCCGACAACTTGGATGCCGCCAGTGTAGTCTTTGCCGTTCGCAAAGCGATACTCAATTCTGCGGTACTTCGGGGATCGGTTGAGCAAGGCGATAGCCATCTTGCCGCTGATGCCTGCGTTGCCGTGGACAATGACGATATTTTGGCAGACCATCAACGGATCCATCCGGAGGCGTTGAGCCATGTTGAGAGCAATCATGACGTTTCCTGCGTTGTTCTGGAACGTGGCGGGAAGCAACGTGGATTTGCTCAGGAAATCAGCAAACTTGAACATCTGCTCAAGGTCGCGGAATGTGGTAAGCATGCCTCCTCCTTGCGGAGCGTACGAGGCAAGTTCGTTTTGATTTGGGAGTGTGGTACTCATAATTTAGTTTGTTTTTGGGTTAGGAAAGGGATTTTTCCCTGCTAGGAGCAATGCCCCCGACGTTATTATACTCTCGCAGTTTTCTTCTCACATCTCTAGCATGAGCCGTCCCGGAACCTCCCGGAGCAGGGAAAAGATTTTCATGGCATCAATAGTCCTTGGCGGTTTTGCCGAAAAGATAATCAGCTTGCGTGGCGTCCTTTTCAATGGATCGAAGACCATTCAGGACAAAAAGCTCAGCGATACTGCGCTTTGACCTGCGGTGATGACGGGCAAGGAGGATGATGCGCGTGTTGAGATCTGCGCTGAGACGGACTGCGATAATGGCAGGGCGAGGCTTGCGGACTTTAGGCGTTTTCTTTTTGTAAATCATGGGTGATTTAAGGTTTGTGTTCCTTTGATGACGCCATTATATGAAAGGCTTGCGACAAAAGCAAGTAAAAAATATATTTTTTTGAACTTTTTTATTAAACTCTGACGTGCAACAGTTTTGTGTTGCGGACTTGCTAAAGAAAAGGAAAGTGCATAAAATGAGAGCATGTTAAACTTCCTTGGATTAGAGACAAATTTTTCTGTGGTGGCAGGCATGCAGTGGGTGTGCCAATTTCTTTTTCGCTACGACACGACAGGGGAACCGGCAAATCTTGATGATCTGACGTTTAAGGGGTCAGTATTTTATCTGGACGGCAACGGGAAAGAGAAAGAGGGGAAGATCGAATTTGCTCGGTCAGATCTGGATGCTCAGCGAAACGTGATCCGATGCGACATCCCGGCGTTACCGGAAGGACGTTGGCGTTACAGCATCATGGCAACGGATGACGGCGGATCGAACAGGCGACTTCTGTCGGGCTTTGTAACGGTGCTAGGCAAGATCCCCGATATGAACAACGGGGAATATGCCCAGCGCACATTGATTTTGCGCCTGCCGAACGAGACGGGGCGCAAGTTGCAAGCAGAATGGAGTGCCACGACGATTTCTGAATTCTTTGCCAAGCAGAGCAAGCAGAGCGCGGCGGAATCAGCGGCGAGCGCCAAGCAATCTGAGGCGAGTGCCAAGCGGTCAGAGACGGCAGCGCAGCAATCCGAGGCGAGCGCGAAAGCGTCCGCCGCCAGTGCCGCAGAGGCATTGAAGAGCCAGCAGGCAGCGAGGCAGAGCGAACTCAACGCGAAAGACAGCGAGAAACAAGCGACATCCAGCGCAACGGCGGCAGCCAAGAGTGCCAAGGATGCGGCAGCGAGCGCGCAGGTGGCAAGCTCAAAAGCGGATGCCGCCAGTGACTCCGCAGCGCGTGCCAAAGCGAGCGAGACGGCAGCAGCCAAGAGCGAGGAAAAAGCAGCGGCGAGCCAGAATGCAGCCAAGCAGAGCGAACTTGAAGCCAAGTCTGCGGCGGAGAATGCGAAAGCGCGAGCGCAGGACGCCGCGAACAGTGCCGACGCGTCAGCCGCCAGTGCGGCGGAGTCTGAGGCGAGCGCGCAGAGGTCGGCAACTAGTGCATCCGAATCAGCGGCGAGTGCGGCGGAATCAGCGGGAAGTGCGCAGGAGTCAGCCGCCAGCGCAGCAGAATCCGCTCAATATGCCTCAAACTCAGCCGCCAGCGCAGGCGAATCAGCAGGCAGCGCAGAGGAGGCGAAAAACGCCGCGGCAAATGCAGCGAAAGAAACGGGTGATTATTTGGAAGATCGATTTGAGGAAAAGGCGCAGCGCGCAGAAGCAGCCGCAGGACGCGCTGCTGAGGAGACAGCGCAAAAGCTGGAAGAAGCTTTTGAGGAAAAGGCGCAGCGCGCAGAAACTGCCGCGCAAAACGCCGCAGCATCAGCGGAACAGGCGGAAGAAATTGTAGGCTTTGACATCAACGACTACACGCTGAAAGCGGACTTTCAGGCGCATGTTGACGACACCGCGAAGCACCCGACGGACGCGAGAAAAGCAGAGTGGGACGCAAAAGCTGAACTTTTTGATCTGACGGAAGAAGTTTCTGAGCCTCTACAATCCGACATCACAATTTCGAATAGTGAGGCAGGAAACGGCGTGGCGAGGTATGTTCAGATAGGAGATAACGATCAATTTCTGCAAGCGCCTATTGAAAATATGGAGGGATCCACTCTCGACGTGTTTGAATTAGTCAGCGTATCCATCAAGTGCCGCTCAAACGCATTTCAAGGCGTAGGGGGTCAGGAATACTATCTCGGCGTATGGGAGAAAGACGAAACGGATGATCCCGACTCGTTCCGGCGCATAGGAACGTCCACAAATAAGGTTGAACAGGTTCTTGGCGAGGTGGGTACGTGGACATTCAGCAAGACGGTTATAAACCACAGGCATCTACGCTTTGCGCTCCTTTCGTCACGTGATGAGACATGGCCTGCCGGGAACTGGCATCTCATGGGCATTACGCTGCTTAACAAAGTAGCTATATTTTCAGACCTAACAGGCATTGGCGCCACGAACGGAAAATTCAATACAGATTATGCGCCGCATGTTGTGCTGACATACCGACAACTAATAGACCGATTTTCTAAAAACGAATCGAAGATAGCAGACGTTGCAAACTCACTCGCTAGGTTTGAAGATCCGCCACTGATTATCGGGCATGAGCAAGATCCGACGAAAGCCAATGGCAGCGTGTGGATCTACAAAGAGTCCATGTCTGTTGACGTTGGGGACGGAACGCAATTTCCTGTTGTGATAGGAGGCAACACCACGACCATCAATAATCCGCGCACGCTCAGCAGCGTGTTTGCAGGGAAGTATCTCACGCTGCATCAGGAAACTGGAGATGCCGATGACGTCGTTATTGGCGGCGGAGGGTCGAATATCTACCACACCAACGAGGTTGGCGGGATTCATGTTATCGGCAGCGGGTCGCCAGTAGAAAACACCAAGGGCATGATGGGCGTCACTGTTGTTGGCAAGAACTCCACACTGAAAGACATCAACGGCGGCGGCGTGTTTATCGGCGGTTATGGAGCAAGACGAGAGAAAGACGCAGGAGCATCATCACAAGATAGAGGCGTCTCCATCTTGGGTGAATACGGACAGCATAATGGCGGGTACAGAGGGACAGTCATCGGCGGTTATGGGCTTTCGTTCAAGTCAAATGAATATGGAGTAATCATCGGCGGGGAGAATTCGCATCAAGACGAAGAAGATATTTTAGATAACTGGGGCGTGCAGATACTCGGTTATAATTCCTCCACAAAAAATAACTGTGCAGGCGTATCGATATTAGGCTACGGCGGCAATTACTCAAGCACGAAAACAACAAGTGACGGCGTCGTCATCACAGGGCAGTTATCCAATTTCGATTCGCCACGATCCGGCGTTCATATCGTCGGGCAAGGTTCAACTATTACAGACCCTCAAACAGGAGTTGATGTTTCTTCCAGACACGGCGGAGTCTTGATCGCCGGGCGAAACGTGACGCATCATGCAACGAATAATTATAGCGTTCTCTACGGATTGAACCTGTATGGTGATCATCCGCATTTCCACGGGCAGACGTACACGACGGAGACAAACGACGAACTGAATCTTGAAAGTCTTGCGCTTGTCGCGTGGACTCGGTCGAAACCGGGCAGCGCGACATTTACCAAGACCGGGCGCGGCATGCTCATTCACGGCGGCACGAACAGCGGGATCTACTTCTCGTCGACTTCGTTACACCCATCAATCTTGCAGGGCTATCTGACGGACAAAAACGGGACGACGATTCTGGATAACGGCGTGTTCAAGTCCGGCGGCGGGAAGTGGGATGATCACTTTGAGTTTAGCTCGAACGTTCGATTCAAGGTATTAAATCCGAATTGTATTGATATAGATAACTACAAAATAACGATTGGTCTTGGAGCTGGACAAACGGGGATCAGCACTGATGGCGTGGCGATAGGAAGAAACGCAATGAGCGGCGGAGGTGTGGCGATCGGTTCTGGTGCGGGAACGACCGGTCTTCATTCAGTTGCAATAGGACACAATGCTTTTTCCCATCAAGGCATAAGGATCGGTGGTTCAAATGATCAGGTAGAGATGTCGGAGGGGATTTGGATTGGTACAGAAATTAAAGGCTCAGACGGAGCTGGCATTTGTATCGGCGACAATACTAATAAAGAAATCGCCTCAATTGCTATTGGCAACAAATTAACTGGCGGAAATGCCGATGTTATTATTGGCAACTCGGCAGAAGCGGGAAGTGCTGGTGTTGTTATTGGCGGCTCAGCCAAAGGAGGAGACGCCGGATCAATGGCAATAGGGACTAGAGCTAACGGACAAGGAACCTGTTCAACGGCAATCGGTGAAGGCGCTCAGGCGATAGGACATTACGGAGCGGCTATCGGAAACGGTGCTTATAATCCGATAGATTATGCGTCGGTCATTTCCTGCGGTGATAGCCCTAGACTTCAACTTTTTATTATCGCGCCCGATAGCCCGCAAGCTAAAAACGGGAAAGCGTCCATAGCTTACAGTGTGGATGTTGGAGGAGAAGTACTCGAGGGACGTATAACCACGCTGCTAGCTTTGTTTGAGGCAGCAGGCGGAACCATTTTCACACCATATTACTAATTTTTCCACAAACAAGGGAACAAGAAAGGACAATAAGCCATGAATATATTAACGCTACTGAGTGCATTAGGCACGAATTCTGGCACAGTCGCAAACCAACTGAGCCAGTACGGGAACGCGCAGCAAATCAAAGACGCGTTGGACAGCGGCGACACAAAGCAGTTGGGGTTCATTGCAAAAGAAGCGGAGCGGATAAGGCGCGAGAATCCGCAAATGTATAACATGGCACAAAAAATCTTTGCCTCTTTCGGGGGGCAAAGATGATCCTCTTCCCCTTGTCTCTAAGGTTGAGGCAGGGGATAACAAACACACAAAACAAAAATAAGAAATAGAAAGGACTCACACAATGAGCAACGAATATAATGCAGGCGGGTTCGGATATGGTTGCGGATGGGGAGCAGAAATGCTGATTCTGCTTATCTTTTTCGCGCTGTTTGCGAACGGAAACAACGGATGGTGCAACAACAACGGCAACGCAGCAACGGCGGCGGAAACTGCCGCTCTTGTGCAGCAGGACAATCTCCGCGCGAACGTGGCAAACATCGGCGCGCAGACGAATTGGACGCAGCAGCTTACCGGCGGGCTTGTGCAGGCAGCAGAGCGCATCGGCGACAAAGTAGATCGCAATGCGGCTACCATGCAGCAGCTCGCAGGGCAGGAGCAGCTTAATCTCTGCCAGCTTGGGAATAACCTCACGCAGCAGCTCAACGGCATCAACACGAACATCAACGAGAAAGCTTGCGCCACGAACGCCCACATCGACTGCGCGAAAGACCAGATCATCGGGTATATGGTGCAGCAGCAGATTGCACAGCTCCAGCAGCAGAATGCCGATCTGAAAGTGGCACTCGCTACCAAGACGGCTGAGTATTCCCGCGAGACAGACAAGAACGAGATTTTGGCAGCTATCCGCTGCGGGGCATCCTCCGGTTGCGGTAGCGCATACAACACCTTTAACGCCGGGTGCTGCGGCAGCGGATTAAACGTTTACCAGCAGGCGGCACTCGGACAGCTTGCGGCGATTGCCGGGGGCATTGCAGGCATCCAGCAGAGCCAGACGGCGCAGACCGCACAACTTACTGCCCTCCAGACGGCGGTAGCGAAGATTCCTACGACCTGATAAGTTGGTGTTTCATGTGACAAATAGCCCGGGCAGCATGTAGGAGCTGCCCGGGCACCCCACAAAAAAGAAACAGACAAAAGCATGAATCCTTTACAACTAGCAGCTCAAAACTTTGTGCAGGAGATGGGCGCACAAGTCATGCGTGGGTTTAATTCACGCATCGGCTCGCCGAAAGCGTACCAGCGCGCCATTGCCCACGAGATGGAAGAGTATTTTCAGCGCGTGAAACGCGGAGAAGAGCAACTTCCACCGTCCATGACAGAGTACGTGATGACCGTGGCGACCGAAGCATGCCGCGCCATGCTCGGAGGCACCGACGAGGAAGAAACGGACGTGAAAGAGTATAAAGAAGTCCTTGACAAACTCAAGGAAGAGACTATGGTGGCGAATCAGAAAGAGATTATCAACGAACATTTTGATGGACTGACGGAGAAAGAAACAAACGTGTTGCTGGAAGCCGCGCGAGATATGAGCCTCAAACAGCACGCCAGAAACACCGGGCTTTCCGAAGCCGAATACATGTCGATCAAACACAGCATGGCACATAAACTCAAAAAACACTAACACATAAAAACATGGAAGAAGAAAAACACGAAAAGGAAGAAAAGGCGGCTGGTTGGTTGATCACTGTATTAACCGGCTGGGGAGTACCTGGGACGTTGGCGCGCATTATCGCCGGGGCAGTCGTTGGCGCGATTGCCGGGTACTACGTGGCGGCGACTACCGGATGCACGGTGAGTTACACCAAGTTGCCGGATGGCACGGTGCAAGCTCACGGATCAGTTGTTAAGCCTGTACACGTGACCAAGTAAGAAGTGGACGAAGAGATGTGCGAGAAACATGAGGGGGAAGCGTGGTACAGCTACGCATGGAGGCAGCTATGCGAAAAGCCGCAAATGGTTCTTGCCGTGATCGGGTTAGTAGCAGCGGGATTCCTCTATCATGACTTGCGCGAACTCATGCACAGTCAGACAGCAACTAATCTGCAAATTGCAAATGAACTCCGCGAGTTGAATATCCGCGTATCGCATCTGGAAAGTTACAGACAACGAGACAATGAAAGAAACAATTAAAGCGATCCAGAGGAAAGTCGGTGTGACAGCCGACGGCATCATCGGCAAAAATACCCTTGCCGCATTGTGCAAGGCACTTGGCATCGAGGAAGCTCAACAGACGCTTGTCATCCCCACGCAGGCAGAAGTCCGCAGCGGGAGAAGCATCTTTGGGCACGTCGGGTGCGAAGAGAATCTTGTGAACATTGAGCCTCCTTATCCGCTCTATTATGAGGGCACAAAAGTTAAGACGATACGTGTTCACAAGTTGATTGCTGAGCCTGTGAGAAACGCCTTAAAAGAGGTGCTGGATCGCTACGGCGTGGATGCTATCCATCGTCTCGGTTTAGATCAGTACTCCGGCAGCTACAACTACCGGCGGACAACTTCCGGCGCGTCGTACTCTATGCACGCATGGGGCATTGCCCTTGACTTTGCAGCGGAGGACAACGCGTACCACATGCACCGACCGCATGCCTCACTCTCCTCTCCTGAGTGTTCCGCTTGGTGGGAGATTTGGGAGAAGCATGGTGCGGTATCTCTCGGGCGTGAGCGTGATGTGGACTGGATGCACCTTCAATTCGCTAAACTCTAAACAAAGAAAGGAAAACAAAACAATGGGAAGCAGCGCAGGATGGATGGATGTACTTACTCTTGGCGGCGCAAGCGCGGCGCGCAAGCAGCAAAGGCAGGCAGAAGCAGCAGCAAAGGAACAAGCAGAACTTGCAGAAAAGGCGGCAGCAGCGCAAAAAGCGCGTGAGCTGGCACCTGTTTCTGTGGCACCTGTCACAAAGGATCCGATGCAGGCAGCAGAGGAACAAGTGGACAAAGCCAACAAGCGAAAGCGTACTGTCTCTAGCACGGCTTCCGGGCTCTCTTCATATGATATGACGGGATCCGGACGCCGCACGTTGGGATAAAACTTAATCAAAACTCATGATTGACGACGAAGAAAGGTCTGACCTGCGGCGAGTCATTGAGGCGTTATTTGCCTCATACGATGATTCTGTGCGCGCTGAGATCGAGGAGTTGCAGGAATATATTAATCCGCGAGGATTGAAGCTTGCTAATCCGAAGAGTACTCATAACGCACGGGATAGGCATTTGCCTATCGCGAAACGCTGCAAAGATACGCTAGTTTCAGCGCATAACACCTATATCACACCGACCGCGCAAAAGTGGTTCTCTCTGCGACCGCGCAGGAAGAAAAAGCGCAAAGGTGATGACCGGGTGACTCGGTGGTATTCTAAAACGACCGATGTTGTGCGTGATGAGCTGGCGGAATCCAACTTCTACCCCACAAATCATGAGGTGAATGATGACCGATGCACGGGTGGCACCGGCGCATGCTTTATCGGTGGAGATGAAACGACACCGCTTTATTTTGTGCATGTTCCGCTTGGCACCTTTGCTATCGCCGAAGATACCCGGCAACGCGTCAATACATTTGTCCGTCGCTTTAGCTACACGCCGCAGCAGGCGTTTGAAGAGTGGGGTGACGATGTGCCGGAGTATATCAAGGACGACCTCAACAACAGCAAAAAACGTTACACGGAAAAATATATATTCTATCATCTTGTCCGTCCGCGTAAAGATTACCGGCGCGATTGGCATGCCTTGCCAAAAGAGGCACGACCTTTCGAGGGGTATTATATCGACGAAAAGGAGTGGGGGGTGATACGGCAAGAGGGATATTATGAATTCCCGTTCTTTGTTACGCGCTTTTTGCGTGGCAACTCCGGCGTCTATGGTGAAGCGCCAGGGCTTGCGGTCTTGCCTGTCATTAAGCAGCTATTGGAGATCGACAAGCTCATGGACAAGATGGCGCAGAATGCAGCATTCCCGCGCATCTTGCAACTCGCAGGGCAGAATAAGCAGATTGATTTTCGCTCCGGCGGCATAACCACGATCTCGCACGAGGAAGCGAAATTAGGCTATCCCCGCGAATGGGGCACGGCTGGAAGAGTGGATGGCGAACTGGAACGCAAGCAGGCAAAAGAAGAGGAAGTTAAAGGTGCTTTCTACGTTGACATGCTCAACGCTATTTCGCAGATCGAGCGACAGATGACAGCCACTGAAGTCTCCGCACGTGAAGCCGAAAGAATCCTTGCTTTCTCCTCCTCCTTTACCGGGTGGACGTACGAATTCCAAGACGCCATGCGGCGCATTATCGGCATCCTCATGCGGCAGGGCAAGATCTCGGTTGATGACGCACCGGAAGATGTCTTTGAACGGACAGAGAGCGGCGAGGTCGCTTTGCTTTCTCCGACTGTTTCCTATCTTGGAAAGATCTCGCAGGCGGTGGAGCTTGTCATGCAGAGGTCGGTGGATCAAGTCGTGGAAAAAATTATCACGTTCACGCAGCAGACGGGCGATACAAGAATGCTGAAACTACTCAAGCCGGAAGTCTTGCTCCGCATGTGGATCGAGTCCTCCGGGGCGAACTCTGACATTATCGAGAGCGAGATTGAAGAGGAGCAACGCAAGCAGGCGGAGGCGTACGCAGCGCAAGTGCAGCAGGCGCAGATGGAGCAGGCTCAGCGTGCCGCCACGATGAAAGACAGCTCAGTAGCCGTCAATAACTTAGCAACAGCACAACGCACGGCAGGATAAACTATGTTCAGAAACTCTTTCAACGCAGGCGAACTTTCAGAGCAGGTTTCGTTACGACCTGAATTAGACGTGTATTCTCGCGGGTGTTCGCTCATTAAAAACTTTGACCTGTCGGAGCAGGGAGGAGTATCGAGGCGCAAGGGCTTTAGGTGGGTATACACCGATAGGGCGGCCGGATGGTCTTGTCTTCACCAAGAGGCAGCGGCTGATGCGGCAGTGCATATTTTCAACGCGTCTGATAACGCGTCTTTCGTTCTTCTGTTTTTTGTGGAAAAGAGCGGCACGACGTATACGCTGTATGTCAACATTATAACGCGAGATCCGAAAGAAAAATACAAGCGAACACTTGTCAAGCGGCGACTTGGTATCGCCATCAACGCGCAAGTCAATGTCCACGAGTTGCAATTCATGCAGCTCAACGCCTCACTCATTATCACGCACAATGACATTCCTCCACTTGAATTAAGACTTGATGCGGAGAAAAATAATTGGACTCTCACTTATTTTTTTGACACCTCAAACAAAAGAAAATTGCCGAATTATCCTTGGCGTAACTACGAGCTGCAAGACGAAATAGAATTGAAATTGAACGGCTCAGTTTGGAATGCGACCGGTGCTAATATTGACGATTTGAAAAGCAAGGCAGACTATTTGCGCGTCTCGGTTTACACGGATGAAGCGGTTATGCGGTATGGTCTTGGCGTAAATGTAACTCAATATTCGATGAGATATGTCACGGAATTCAGAAACTTCAAGAAAGGAGACATTATTTATTATGATGCAACCGTTGAGGACAGTTGGTGGACGTTCAAGGAGGATTTTATAGCCGGACAAGACGATCCGGAAGCTGATATTTTCGCCGAGGGAATGACACACCCATCGAGCTATCCGAATGTTTTTCAAAAAGTTGATAAAAAGCCAAAAATTCAGAATGGACATGCTGTTGATTTTCCGAACAAACTTTGCGTGACAGAGGATCTTAAATCAGCAGTCGGGTATAAGAAGGGGGATCTCCTGTGTTTTGAGACAAGATTTTCAAGGGTTTTCACGTGCATTGCCGATTATGTATCATTTTCGCCAACTGACACAACACATTTCGTTGAGGGTTTTGTCGTTGCTAAGGCTCCATGTAAAGGTAAATGGCGTTTTGTTAATACCGGAACATGGTTTGGAGAATACGAGGTGCGCGCATCTTACGATGACGAATTTTCAGAGAAAGGAGAATTCGAAGTTCGTGGATCTGTAAAGTCGTTACCGGGCGAACCTATCAATCAAGAAATAGCTGGTGACGAGAGTGACGAAGAATGCTGGATCTCGCTTTGGTTGACAAAAGCTTATATGTTACAAGACTGTGTGCCGGATCTTTCCGGAACTGTGGAGCCGCTGATTCGTAACATGAAAATTTGGTATAATCACGATCCGGCAACAAGGCCTTGGAGTTACAAGAATTATAGAGCTTATGAACCGCTGGCGGATCAGATAAAATTGATCGTCGATTCGTACAAAAAAGATCTTGTTTTCGTGAAGTCCGGGAACGGCTACAAAATGCAAACAGGCATGCAAGGCGGGCTGTCGTCTGTCAAAACGTACAAAACAGAAAATTGGTCGGTGGAGGCATTTTCGAAAGGCAATTATCCGGCATGCGTGGCAATGATTGACCAGCGCATGTGCTTTGGCGGTACGAGGGAGCAGCCGATGACCGTCTGGATGTCGAAAACAAATGATATAGACAATTTCGGGGTAACAGAAAGTGACGACTCGGCGCTTATTCTGACGGTTGCGAGCGACACGCAGAATCCTATCCGCTGGATGAGTTCGCAGCGTGGCGCGTTGTTCATCGGGACGTCACGCGGTGAGTTCGTTATAGATGCCGGAGGAAGCGGCGGGGCGATCACAAACAAAACGGCGACTGTTGTTCGCCATGGGTTTAACGGGTCGGAAAAAGTTCCAGCCGTTGTGGCGGATGACTCTATAATCTATCTGACCAAGGGCGGGCAGCGGATGAAAATGTTCGGCTACCAAGAAAATGTCGGAGGATATATCTCCACCGACCTCAACACGTTCGCCGACACAATTCTGTTAAACGGCGGAGGCGTTAGGAAATTCGCCGTGCAGAAAAGCCCTATCTCGCGCATTTTGTGCGTCCTGAATGATGGGACTATGGCGGTTTTGACATTCAATAATCTTCAACAGGTGCAGGCGTGGGCGCACTACGAGCTTTCGGATCAGTTGCTAGATTACAATGACGAAACGTATAAGTTTATCGATGTCGCCGTTGAGACGAACAAATCTCTGAATGATACGCTTTATGCCATTGTCACGTACCGAACGGGGCTGAATACTTGGGTCACGGATTTGATGGAACAGTCAGACGATGCAGAATTTTTTGATTATACCGATGTCGCGTCTAACATACCATACGAATCATGCATCATATCCAATATCTTGTCTACTACGCAGATCCGGAATCCAAAGCAAGATGTCGGTGAAATTATGTTCTATCTCGGCGAAGATAGACAAGCTGATGGCATAGAAATAACCGTTGACGGCGGGGAAACGTGGAGTGCTCTTGACTATCCGCCAAATCATATACTGAAAAAAGGCTGGCATTCTCAACTCGGTTTTGGTACCGTGACATGGGACACGAAAGTCGGTATTCGCGTAAAAGAAGGTGAAGGGCTTATCATTCGCGCAATTCAGGTTATATGATGCAGGAAAAAGTAGAAGATGAAAACAAAGAGGAGTCTATTTTAAGTATTATGGGGTCGCAAGAGTGGCGGCTCAATAATCTATACTGGATAGAAAACAAAGAGGGAACTCTGGTGCGCTTCCACATGAACGCCGCACAGCAGGAACTCTTTAAGGACTTCCACTTCCGCAATGAGATCCTAAAGGCGCGTCAGTGGGGCATTTCAACGTTTATCGCCTTGCTGATTTTGGACTTGTGCTTGTTCAACAAGTTGTGGAGCGCTGGCATCGTTGACAAAACTTTGGACGATGCGAAACTTAAAATTGGGAAAATAGCCTTGGCGTATGACAAGCTGGATTATATTCCCCCGGATGCCACGCCGGAAGATACCGCACTGGCGGTGATTGGCAAGCAGATCAAGGCGCACACAAGAATCACAAAACGCGGTGCGTCGTTTCTGGAATGGAGCAACGGATCCAACATTCGCGCGTCTACCTCAATGCGAGGCGGTACACTCCAGTTTCTGCACGTTTCTGAGTTGGGGCATGTCGCTTGTCATAATCCTCAGCGCGCGCAGGAAATCATAACGGGGTGTATCAACGCTGTACCCCGTGGCATGTATGTTGTCAAGGAGTCCACGCATGAGGGAGGAAAGCAAGGACTCAATTATGACGGCTTGCGCGCCGCCATGAGCAACGCAGGCAAAAAGGATTTGTCCATGCTGGATTTTCGCTTTTTCTTTTTCACGTGGTGGAAGAATCCGGAATATGAGTTGGATGAAAGGTTTTGGGAGGAGCCTCCGGAAGATAACGACGGGATCGCACGCAGAAAACGACTGACAGAATACTTTGACAGATTGGAGTTGCAAGGCATTCAACTCTCGCCGCGGAAAAAAGCGTGGTACGAAAACATGGAAAAGACGCTGAACTTTGCTATTAAGCAAGAATACCCGTCTACCGTCGCTGAATCCTTTGAACAGATGGCGGAAAGATCTATTTATGCGTCTGAGCTTTCCGTTGCCATGCAACAAGGAAGAGTGGACGCTGAATTTGAGCCGGATGGACTTCTTCCAACTTATGCCGCATGGGATCTTGGGCGCCGGGATTTGACCACGATTTGGCTTGCGCAAATATCCCCGGATGGAAAGTTTTATATCCTTGACCACTATGCTCAAAACAGGCAAACGGTCGATCATTATATCGCCGTGGTGCGGGAATGGGAAGCTCGCTACCGTCTGAAAATAACACGGCATATTCTCCCTCATGACGGGCGTGTCAAGGGATGGGACGGCGTTTCGTTTTCCGACTGGTTGGAGCGTGCGGGGCTTTCCGTTATCAATCTTCCAGTAACGCGGGATGTTTGGGCTGGTATCAACGCGGCGCGCCGTCTCATTGGGCATTGCATTTTCCATGAGCGTTGCTCGGTCGCTATACGTCAAGGGCTGGAAGAATGGCCGTCCGGGATGGATGCGCTGGGCAAATACCAGACTGCGCCGCTCGGTTCTAACGGCGTTATGAATGCTACGCCTTTGCATGATGTGTATTCGCATAGTGCGGACTCTTTCCGCTACTTGGCTGAGGCAAAGGAAAGCGGCTTGTTAGAAGATTACGGTAGCGCGGGAACGGCTCTACGCCGTTTTGAGGAAGAGCCGCGCCGCGCCATCGGGTGCGAGTGGTTGAGCGATTAGCCGTCTAGCTGGTCAATCAGTCTCCGCACCACGGCTGTTCTGGTGATGCCAAGCCGCGCCGCTTCCGCGCATACTTTCAGAAATTGGCGGCTGCTCAGATAAACTTGGAGCTTTGTCTCATATGATGCGTGCTTCCGCGTTGGCGGTGCGTACCCCGCTGCTGATAGCATGAGGGCATAAGCCACGTAGTCCAGTCCGTATTGCTTGTATTTCTCGGGGTCAAGCATGATGCCCGGACGCATGCCCGTCTGCTCTTCATCCCCTACCTTGCCAAGCCCCCGCGTGATAGCTCCGTCAAGCGTCGTATAATACAAGCCGTCACGCTCAAACAGTACCACCATGCGCATGGAACGACCCCCACCCCACGAAAAGATGCGGGCGCCCACGTCATGCAATGCTTTCTGTTCTATCCATTTGTCCGTCTCTTCCATAATCTTTTTTCCGCGAACGCGGTAAAATGTCATGTCAACGGGTAGTGAATTCAAATGTACTTTGTTATTGTTCATACTTGTTTATTTGTTTTATTGTTTAATTGTTGTTGTCGTCGTCGATAATGGTGAAGTAAAAGCATACGCGCTTGTACTTCCGGTATTCGCTGAATTCTTCGTATTCGCAGGTTCTAGCCTTGTTAGCCGTATTAGTATCAATGACTTTCTCCACGAAAGCGAAAAGTGTTTTGTCCGCGTCGTCGTAGTGCGCCATGAACTCATACAGCTCTTCTTTGGCGTCAAGCTGGTATGTCCGTATCTTATCGTCTGGGCGCCGCATGCACAAATTATCGTATTCTTCCCGCGTGATTGCCACGGAGTCATACTCAAATTGTCCTCTATTTCCCCACTGTACGCAAACGACCGTGTGCGGCTCAATTCTCTTTACGTACACCCGCCACTCCGCAAGGCGTTCCGTGATGGGTATGTCGGGGTCAAGTGACAAATTATTGTTGCATACCCTATCGACGAATAAAGCGACTTCAACGCGGCTCCACTTGTCTTTTGGAAATTTCATGACATGCGAGGCTTTCGGCTCGCCGTCCGGCGCCTTTTCCACGGTCATGACATTTTTCAGCCGTGCGACAAACGAAAGATATTCTATCTGTTTGTCTGTCAATGCAAGATACCTCTTCTCTCCTAAAATATACGTTTTCATGGTGTTTTTTGAAGAGTTAGTTGTTATTTGTTGGAGCTGTTGGAGTTGGTTTGAAGAATTCCAAGAATTCGCGGTATTCGTCACTGTTGTTTTCGTAGAATTCATCCGTCAAGGCGTCTACCATTTGCGGGTCAAGCAAGTATATGCTTTGGCGCTGGATGGTATCTTGAATGGTGCAATCTTCAAGAATGTTGAATGTCACTTCAAATTCATCTTCCAGATTTTCCGCTGCGAGAATGTCAGCACGGGTGAATTTTCCCCCGTCACGGCGGCGGCATTCGTAGCTCAACGCGTCTTTGACGCGGCATAGCTCCGTATCGTCCGCTTGTAAAACAATATCGCATTGAATTGCGTAGGAGTCGTTGGAGATAGTACGACTTTTCTCTTGTTTGAATAGGTATATGTTCATGGTGTTGGTTTGTTGGTTGCGGGCAACGGGCATTGCTACCCGTTGCCCTGTGTTTTTAGTTTTCGTTGTCGGTCTTGCTAAGCTTTCGGAAGTAGCGCATGACAAGCGGTCTTATCATGGTGCGATACTGCAGCTTGTTTTTGATGCGGTACGCGTTTTCCTCCACGGCGTATTCTGTGTTGACGGAAAACGGCTTTAACGCCGGATCAAGCCAGTATGCAAGCGTGCTTTCTCGCAGTATCTCGTTCACGCGGGAAATAAATTCTTCCTGCGTGTGGGAATTATAATACGCGCATTTTACGCGCCTTGCGCACTCGTCTGCGGTATCGAAATACGGTTTCGGCTCCTCTTCGTCGTCAACTTTTTCGTCACAGAAGAGCCAGATGGCGCACTCGTTAGAATAATAATCCGACTCGCACAAATTATAGAGTGCGTCCTCTGTTTCCCCCGCGTAGAAACGCACGAAACGATCCATGAAGATGGATGGCGTCAACTGGGCTGAATGGAATGAGAGACGTGCGAGTTTTCCGCCACGCTTCCATTCTTTGAAGTCCGCAAACTGGCGGAATATAATGTGTTCGTCGAGCCCTGCGGCGTCGTAAGCGGCGTTTTCGATATTGGTAAAGCCGTGTTCACCAATAATCAACGCCTCTTTTTCAATCATTTTTCCAGTGGTGTGGTTTTTAATATGGACTTTTTTTGTGTTCATGGTATTGTATTTTCTGGTTTGTTTTATGGTTGTTTAGCCGCGGGGATTGAGTGCGACTCTTTCCCCGCGGCGTTTCTTTCGGTCAGTAGAAGAGTGCGAAATTCTTAATATCGTTCAAACGGCGCTCAACAATGGGCTCAAGCCAGTTTTTGAATTTGTAGTTTCGCATGAGCTGGTAGGAGCCGGGCATAAAATGGACTTGTCCGGCGTTGTCAACGGCGTACGCGTCTATGTCAAACAAGTATCTTAATGTACTAATTTTAAGTAGGCTGTTCACTCCGTCAATGAATTTCCGCGTTGCGTCGTCCGCGTCGGTCCCTTCCCGTTGAGCGTCGTGGTATGCACTATCATTGATTAGTGTGACTAAGTCGCCGCATGACAGTAGAGACTTGACTGGCGTTGTCAACTCCTTGTCTGCATAGAAATACATCCCCCCGACGTTTTCGGAATTTTCGGAGACCCATACTGCGGATTCTGGGGGAAGTTTCCCTGTATAGTCCTTAACAAAGCCTTGTAAATCAACGCGGACTAAGTGAGAGCGCATGATAGTAACGCACGATATTTGTTCCCCCTCTTCCGACGGGGAAACGCAGGAAAGAGGATGGAGGTTTTCGCAGTTCAAATCATTGACGGCTCTATGAATATTCCTAATTCCTACCTCAGAGGTAGGAATTGCAATGACCTTTTGATTAGTCGGTAGCAAGGTGAATTCTTTGAGCTGAATATCGGTGTTTGTTTTCATGGTTTTGGTTGGTTTGTGGTTGGTGTTAACGAACGTTCTCTGTTATGTCTCCTTCTGATGTATATGTGCGCGTTATGGTTCGACCTCCGTACAATTTGCAAAGCGTATTAATGCGCCTCATTTGCGCATCGAAATTCCAACCGTACAGTGCTATAGCTCCACGCAGGAATTTTTCTTCCGCGTTGTACCGTTTCAGGAATTCAAATTTTTCTGGCGTGGTCTTCCCCACCGCGGAAAAGCCATACTCTTCGTCTCCAAAATATTCATATGCTTTGATTCTTACGTAGTAAGTGTTAGCTTTTCGCGGTGAAATTTCGAGTTCGACTCTTGTTTGGTTTGTGTTCATGTTATATGTTATATGTTAATTGTTATATGTTATACTATTTCCCCCACGTTTTCGGCGTGAATTTCGCAAATTTCCGCACGCCATAAGTCATGCGAGGAGAACGGCATGGCGGGGGATCCGTCTTTGAGGTAGAACGCAACTTGAGCGGTGCATGCTGGTTTATTGAGCCGCGCCATTTTCCAAGCGAAACAGCGTATGACCTTGCCAAGCGTGTGCGAAAAATAGTCAGTTACCGTTTTTGTACTCAACTCCTTGCCAATCCATCGATTGAGTAGCCATTGGAGGCTCTGTCCGTCAACGGCGTATCCCCACTTCGTTACGCGCGTTTTTTCGCCGTTTGGAAGTGCGAAAATTATGTTTTCGTTATCAATAATTTTGACGAAACACGTCAGTTTCTCGGTGTAGTGTAGTAGTTTGTTTTCCATGGTGTTATGTTGGTTTGAGTTTCCGTGCGGAAAGAGCCCTGCGACCCTTTCCGCACGGGGTAAATTGGTGTTAGTCCTGTATGCCGCGGATAATCGCCGAAGACGCTTGGAACAGTGCTCGCGCTTGAGTCTTAAGCCATTCCCCTTACCACGCGTTAGGCGGAAGTTGTCCGTTCCGCGTGCGCCTCTGCTCGCTCTTGGTTGCGAGTCGCTTACACACGTCTCCGTCGTAGATGAGCGAACAGCCGCCATAGCTGTAACTTGTCCAATCCGCCGCGCCGCCAAGCAATATCTCTTCAGCCTTGCAAAATTCCCCACGCCTTGCACGTGTTATCAAAATTTCGCGGCTCTCGCGGCTCATGTCCTCCATGAGCTCGTCAATGTACTTGCGTAATCCGCGCGCCCATGCGCTTTTCTTTCCTACCATGTTCTTCGCGCGGCGGATAATTTCTTTCTTGTTCATAGTGTGGTATTCCTTTCTTTTTGTTAGTTGTTTAATTGTTTAATTGTTTGGATTATGCGAACTCAAGGAACAGACGCTCCGTATTATTGTCGTAGTCGTCCCTTGTCCAGTACAGCCAAGACTGTGTCATGTCAAGCTCCGTGTAGGAGGATCCAAGCGCGAATTTGAGGTGCGTGCGCTCCTCCGCGTCACGCGGCGTGATTGTCAACTCCATAACGCTGTCTGTGCGTTGCGTACAGATGATACCAAGACGCGCGCACAACTCCTTGACTCTCGGCGCCAAGACCTTGCGCAGTCGCATAGTGTATTGACCTATGTCAAGAGTTAAGCGGAGCGTGTTGTTGCGGACTAACTCAGCCGCTGCGCGCGCCTTGTCTCCGTCGGAGATGGACTTGACAAGCCGCACAATATCCCCGCCGCGCGCAATGATAATATCGGTTGCGCCGTGTTTGAGCTTCCGAATTTTTGAGCCGTATCTCGCCGCCTCGTCAAGGAGGCGGAAATATTGGTTGAGCGTAATTTTCACGCACTTTACTGGACGTGTTGTCAAGTTGAGCGTCATTGTGTGGTTGTTGGTGTTGGTATTCATGGGTTGTTGTGGTTTGTGCTTGAGTGAGAGTCCTCTCTCACTGTCTTCGCATAGTATAACATGTGTGGTTTTTGGAGTCAAGTCCAAATTTAAACTTTTTTTCTAACAATTTTTTGTTCTTAATTGTCAACGCCTTGCGACTCCGTGGAACATCTGTGGAACATTTACAGCGCCGCTGGTCTTGTTCCACATGGAACAATTTTCTCTCGCCTCATTTTTCCGCGAATCTATCCGCAATATTCTTTGGCAAATTCTGCGCGCCGCATATCGCTAGCCATAACTCCAAGATGCCGCTGCATGACGGTACCGCGTAAGATAGTGCGCTCGCATATCCAGCGTACTTAAGCATGTCGCATGTTCCGCGTATCTGCTCCGCGGTCTCGCCGCCATCGTAAGCCCTGAATGTCTTTATTGCTTTGCTCCACACCGCCGCAAAGAAATTCTGAGTATATGCGCGCTTTCCAGCCGCAAGATGCACTAATCCCTCAAGTCCTGGACCTACCAATGGTACGCTGCTTAATTCCCCTCCTAATCCGTACGCAAAGAAATTTGCCCAAAAATCTTCATAGTCCTCATATAACGCTTCCTGCTCGTCTCCACTGAGCAACGCCCATGCCGCGCCAAGTCCATACTTGACTGCTTCGCCAAGCAACCATGCGCTCAATCCTTTGACGAGGAAGAAATTCGCACCTCCAAGCCGCTGTCCTATTGTCTCGCCTCCTATCATGTCCGCAAGGGCTTTTGAAAATGACGCCATCTGTTCTGACTTAAACATGTAAAGCGAAAAATCTGCGAACGCTCCGCCAATGCCCTTGGTGCTAACCGCTGTCACCTTCTGTGACGAGATTATCGGCTGCGCAACATAATCCAATGCCTTTTGAGCCGACTTGAGACTCCACGCGCGTTTCTCCTCTCGCGTCAATCCGTTCATTGCTGGATTTTTCGATAGCGCGCGATAAGTCGCGTTAGCCAACCATAATGCGCTGATGATATTCCCCTCAACATCTGCTACTTCTATCGGCTTCATTCCAATCTCCTGCGTTTTAATTCCTACCATTTCGATAGGATTTAGCGTGTGACGCAACTTCGTGCCGATCCCCTCTTTCTTCGCGTCTTCCGACGCTTGACCTAAAATTCTCTTTGAGGGATTCATCTTCCTTGTTCGTATGAACAACTGTTCAACTATCTCTTTGCGGCTGAATTCCCCGCTTCCGCCGCACAGATATTCCAACAAGCCAACTCCGCGCTCTTCCAGCGCAAGAGCTATGCCGCTTTTTGCGTCTCTTTCGTACTCTGTCGGTATTGAGCCGCCTTTCCATCCGTTGAGGATCGAGGTGAAATTCTTGGCAACCGTGATGGGATTGTAGCCAAGCGCCGTAAATGCTAGCGTCTTGCATAGTAAGCTCACCGCCTTGTTGATTGCGGTGAGGTTGACATCACCAAGTGTTGCGTTGGCGAGAGTCCGCAAGTCCTGTTTAAGGTAAGACAGGTATATATCTCCAAGATTCGCGCGCATCTCCACTCCAAATTCACGGTCACTCAGGAGGCTTGCAAAGTCCGCTATGAAGTCTCCTGTGATTAGCCAGTTGTTTTCTTGTCTAACTGTTGAAATGAATTTATCCAGTGCGCTAACACCCCAGTCGATGCGGCGATAGTGGATGGTGCGTGTTCGCATTGAGTCTGGACGTCCCGGAAGTCCGCTCTTGTTGGATATGGTAACTTGTCCTGCTTCGTCCGCGCCTCCTGAGCTTCCCTGCGTTTGGAACGATGCTGGAAAGTATAGGTCGTGTTGAGGGAACGGGATGCCATAGATTCTTTCGTGGCGATCTGAGACGAATGGTCGTATCTCCGCCAGATGGGCGCGCATGCGATAGCCGAATTCAATCAACTCTTTTCCTACGTAGGTGCGCATTTGGTCAAGGGTATCGGCGTTGATGCCATTGTCTTGGAGTAGGTGCGCATAATAAGGTTGCTCAGCGGTCAGGATAGCATTCAGCACTCCCCATTTGGTTGATTTGATGCTTGTGGGATTAGTCTCTTCTGAGGTAGCGATATAGTACTTTCTTGGTGCGTATTGTCTACCAGATGCGGCTTGTGATAGCAAGTCATTAGCGAGTTCATTCCGTAGTTCCTGCAATATCTCTTCAGGAGGATTTTTCTTTTTATCCCTGCGGGCGTCGTTTCTGCGAGCCTCACGTTCCTCAGGGGATAGGGCTGTGAGTTTGTCTATTTCATCTTTTGTGAGTTGGTATACGGTGCGATTGACGAGATTTAACTTGATACCCGTATCACGGATAATCTCATTTTGTCTGACGTAGTCGCAGATGCCCTCAATGGAGCGTTTGCCACTGGCAATGGATAGCTCACGATATAGCCAGTTAAGTTCCTCGTCCTGTTTAGCTTTGAGGCTGGTGTGCATATCCGCGATAGCGGACGTATATTTGGAAACGAACCACGTGCCAAGGATTTTTCTCGCCATGTTGAGTTTGCCAACTAGCGAGGTGTATGAGGAGAAGATAGTTTTATTAAGGGCTTTGATATTGCGGCTTTTGAAGGCTTTTTCTTCTGTGAGCTTGTTAGTAGTTTCGGGTGCTAGCAACCAGTTAGGATTGAGCTTGGCTGGGGTGGGATTGCCGTTTTTATCTTTTGACTCTAGGCGATTATAGCGGACGTGTGCAATGATATTGCGGATTTCCTGTTTACGTTCTTCCTG
>CANQQE010000030.1 GCA_947625935.1 uncultured Muribaculaceae bacterium
AGCGCGCCGCACGTTTCGCACGTCCTGTCGTCGAGCGTGGCGAGGTATTTGTATTCGGTAATACCCAAATCCTCATACGCCTTTTTGTCCGCTACGGCATGAATATGCGACGTTTCCGTGCGTACCAGCGTGACCGCGCGGAACTTATCGACATCAAACCGATCCGCCAATTTCTGCGCCGTTTTCGCGTAGCTCTCGCCAGATATAATAGCCTTCGATATAAGCTCCTGCGCTTCCTTCGCGAGATCATCCGTATTGCCCCATATGCGCTCGGAGAACCGCTTCCCGTGCCATTTCGCATTGACCGCCTCGTCGATCGCTCTGTCATTCAGCACCGCGAAGCCTATTCCCGCGTTCAATCCCTTCGCCGTATCGTCGATCATGCCGTAATAGCTCTCTTTATATGCGCGTTTGAGCAGCGCTCCCACAAGCGACGTTTCCTTTACAGCCATATTTTTGATTTTCGTATAGATCACGCTTTTCAGCTGTTCATACCGTTCTATCCGCGCCGAGTACGCCCTCACCGATAAGCCGTCGCGGTGTATGTACTCAAGTATATCCCGCCGCGCCTGCTCGTTCGGCGCGTCCTCAAGCAGCTTTATAAGCGAGCGCAGATTATCCTCCTCCATCGCGCGGCTGATATGATATTCCGCCGTAACCTCGTCTATACCGTAACGCTTTCCGAAATTGTATTTGATTTTCCTGATCTCGCCCTGAATATCATCAAGCGCGCCGTCGTAAAGCCTGAGAACCTCCTCCGCCGTATACGTCGCTCCCGTCTGCACCGCGATCTCGCGCAAAAGAGCCACCCGCTCCCAATACGCCGCGCTTCTCATCCACTTATCGCCGCCGCGATCAATCCGATTATCGCCTGTTCGTTGCCCTCAAGCGCCGGCACAAGATACGGATGCGCCGCCATCTTGTACGTCCCGAACTCCTGATAAATTCCGTATTCAACGTTCGTTCCTATTTCGCACCGCATATCCGACGGAACAGAAGTGATTGACTCTCTAAGCGCGCCGGTATCAACCGGAGCCATAGCCTTCGCGTCTGTTTCAACCATCATACCGCCCTCAGCCATCGCCGCCGATACTTTCTCTTTCATTACGTCTGCGATTGATAGGAGCAATCCCGCAGCCGCCGCGCCGCCTTTTACATCAACCCGAATTTCCATCAATAACCGCCTCCCGCCGCCATATCCTGAACCTCTTTGATTTTCATAATGCTGTTTGTTGCGCGTTCCTTTTCGCGTATCTTCATTTCTTCTTTCGCGTCCGTCACAAACGGAAGTTGTTCAAGCAATGTTTCATTCGATACAACGTCCGTCAGATTATTCGCCATCTGCGATATCTCCAGCTCATTCGCCGGAAGATTGCGCGTAAACACCACATCAATCCTATGCGTCGGCACAAACGCCATCGAGCCCTTCAGATACAGAAAATTGATATACAGCTCCAACCGCCGCTTCAATCCCTTCGCGATCTTGCGCTCCTTGTTCATAATGCTCTGCTCGAAGCCCAACAGCTTGTACTTTATAGCTACGCCCGAAAGATTGTTGCCGAAGCTCTCATCCGACAGATCCGGCACCATAGAAAACCGGTGTATATCGTCCTTCAGATTATTCCGCAGAACCTCGACGTCGCTCTCCTGCATAACCTTCGACAGATACTCCGCCTTTGCGCCCTCGTAGCCCATAAGGATTTTCTCCTCGCGTAGCTTCTGCGCCGTCTCCGAGTCTATATCCAAATCGACGAGAAATAAAAACGCCTCAACAAACTGCTCCTTATCGTTCACGCGGTCGCTCATCAGCGTATTATACGCGTCTATCGCCGGTATAAGCTGCTCAAAATCTCCCTGCTTTTCCGTATTGTTGCAATACTCGATCATAGGCACGCCGCCGAAATGATGCGCCTGGGTGTCGATAAGCTCCATATTGTCGAAGCTGTCGCTGTGTCCCGCGAACACATACACGTTATTCTCATCATACGCCCTACACTCCACGCCCGTAACTCTGCCGTCGAGATCACGCTTCTTGAAGAAATAAACACCCAAAATAGGATCATGTCTGCACTCGTCGCCATACACAACAAAAGCCTTGTCCGGCGGCAAAACAGCACTCTCCGGCGCGGCGTTTTCGTTTGCGTATATCAGCTCATAAGCGCGTCCGTAAATACTGACATTCTTAACGATCTCACTGTCCGTCGACGCTATATCCTGCTCCAAATACGCGTTTTTCAGCGCTTCGATGTCAAACTCCTCCGACGCGGCATATGTAACCGCGTTGCCGATCAAATACGACGTAGTCATATCTGTTATATATTTTGCGTGATTTAACACTATCCTCGTATTCGCCGCCTCCTTCGATTTCCTCTGCCGATGAAGTATAGCGTGCCGCCCCTCGTAATAATCGCGAAGCCTGCCGAACTTCTCCGCCTCCGCCCTATACCGCAGTATCAGCTTCGCCAAAAGCGGCGCGTCGATCCCGCCGTCAAGCAGCGTCCTGTCAATAATCATATTCCCAGATCCTTTCTCTCGATAACCCGCGCTTCTCTGCGCCTCATATCGTCCTCAAGCGCATACCGCGCCGCGTCAATCGTATGGTTGTTCGTGTCGGGATATCCATCTTTAAACCCGTCATTTCCATCAGCCTCCAATTCATAGCTGTAAAATTCCTCCGCCGCGTTCGGACATCTCTCATTGTCAATTATAATTTCTTCAAGCGACTGCAAAAATTTAATACCGTATTCCACGCTGTCAGGACCTTTTTTCGCGCCCTTCACCTTCAGCCCGTACCCTCGAAGCTCCGCTATTGATTTCGGCTCGGCGCTGTCGCATATAATACCCTGCCGGTATTTCGTCCGCGCGTTTATCATAGCCGCCGCCTTTGCGTTCGATAATCCGACCTTGTAAATCTCGTCAAAAATATACAGCCGTTTCCGCTTGCTGTCGTAGTTGCATACAATATACGCGAACGGATCCGCCGCGTAACCGAAGTCTATACCGCGCTTTATCCGGTCGAACGCCGCTATTTCCTCGTCGGTTATCCGCCGCATTGTAATATTCGTGAATACCTCGCCGCCCGTACCCGTAACCTCGCCGAGATACTCATGCTCGTACGCGTCTGGCTTCGTTCGCTTCAAATGCTCCGCCTCGATTATAAACTTCTCGCCGAGCCATCCCGCCGGAACATCAAGATATGTGCTGTGATGTACCAATCTGTCGCCGCGCTCCGTCAGCACCTCTTTATTTACCCAATTACGCTGAGACTGTGGAGGATTGTACGTGTAAAATATAACAAACGCGCTCCCGCCGCGCATTAAGGATTGATTTATCGAGCGTATCTCCGTCATGCCTACGAACTCCGCGACCTCCTCATACCAGATATATTTGATATACCCCTTCTTTACCTTCGTCGATTTCAGCTTCTGCGGCTTATCCGCCCCGCGAAATAAGATACGCTGTCCCGTCGGAAGATAAACAAGCTCCATCGGGCTTAATTTCTCCTGCCACAAATGCGCCACGCCGAGCATATCGATAGCCCACAACAGCTGACTGTAAACGCTGTCGCGCAGATTATCCTTGACCTTTCGTATCGCGGCGGCGTTCGCGTCCGCGTCCTTCATCATGCCTATTATGATTTCAACGCTCGCGAACGTGGATTTCGTTGAACCGCGCCCGCCCTTAAGCCAATAATGAGTATGCCGCCCCCGCTTTAAGTCATGATGCACCGAATAAAACGACGGCGCTATCAGTTTGTCAAGCCTCATCATTTTCATCACCTTTCACCGCGCATTCGGGAATGTTATCAATGATCTGCACCGGAACCGCTCCGTCGATCTGCGCCTTATCCGTAAACATAGCATAATATTTCCCAAGCAGTTCCGCCGCCTTCAATCTGTCCTTTGCCGACGGCAAGCCCTTTCTGAACCTCTGCTCACCGTCGCCGACAAATATAGGGATATTCTCAACCTCGCTTTCGCCGCGCATAACCTCGGTCAAAAACTCTATAACCTCATTGCGTTCGGCGGTCTTTTCCTCATGCTGCCGCCGCTCCCACTCATCGACCGCCGCTCTTACGTCCTCGTCGTTATGCAGTAACGTATACGCCCGCTGTTTTGCGTAGGCTTCGGAATATCCCGCCGCAATAGCGGCTCTCGCGCCGTTGCGGTCTATTATGTATTCCTCAAAAAATCGCTTTTTCTTTCCCGTCAGCGTCATTCCGCCGCCCCCTTTCAATCGCAAATATAAAAAGGATTACCTCGTCCCGCCGCCGCACGAATTTCTTCCATTATCGCGCCCGCGCGCGTACGCGGCAAGGTAGTCCAAAGTAGACCAAGCAAAAAGCGTACCGCCGCCGATACGCCTTTTATTAAAATTTACCCACCCCTGTCCCGTTGCCGTTCCTCAGTTAGCAACCACCATTTCACCTGAAAAAAGAAGCATTTCTACGAAATATTCACTGCTATCTCATTTTGAATTGTAACACAGAAAAAACGAACAAAACGAACAACTTTTAAAATTTCGTAAAAAATTTTTTATTGAACAGTAACACAATTTATGATATACTGATTATAGGTAATAGAGAAATCTATACGACCTTGATAACCGGAGCGGGGCGGTCTGTTTCGGAAAGGACGCATCATGAGCGAAGTAACAATACAGCTTATAATTATTTTGCTCATTGTATACTGGATAAAGAAATAACCGCCCTATCTCACAAATAGGACGGTTATGGGGTAGACATATTTCGGTCTACGCATAATAATCTTAGTGGAATAGAAACAGATTTGTTTCCGCTCCCGTTATCTAAACTATATCACATTTCTTTTTTTTTGTCAACAACTTTCTCCAAATATCTATTATGTATCATTCGCACCCCATCGGCGGTATTCCCGCCGCCTATCTTAACCGCGATCCTCTGCCAGCTCCACCGCCGCTTCCCCGCTATATACCTATACCGAAATATCCGCCGCGTTTCGCTGTCGGGAATATTGTCAATAAAATCCTCGATCCGCCGCTTCCGACGTTTTAGCTCATTCTGCCGTTTCAAAAGACGCGAATTATCGCCCGAGCCCTCAAGCCCTTCAATGCTCACGGTATGTGAGGTGTACGGAAATTCCGAACTACTGCCGCGCACGCTATCGCGGAGCGTACTCTCCCGAATACGCTCCTCATTTTCCACGATCTCCGCAGCAATACTCCTATACTGCAATAATTCCTTTTTCGTCATACAAACGTCCCCTTTCCACGCAAAATAAAGCCGCACACTCCGCCGACCGCTATTCCTCGTCCTTCACCTTTACCAGCTCGTATTCCTGATATGTAAATCCGTCTATGTCCTTATATCCCGTAAACACGTTTTCAATTTTGTATCTATACCCGTATTCCCGGCACTTCGGCGGCTTCGGATTTTCGCGGATACTGTTCATATGTACAACTCGTTTAATTTCTTTTGGCTTCCTGAGATTTCGCGAATGTCCGAATTTCTGATACGTCAAATTCTTATGCTTACCGCCGTCCAAGAAATATTTCACAAGATTTCCGCTCTCCATGTCGGTTATCTCTTTCGGATCTGTTACAATTCCGTATTCCTTCCAGTAACCGAGCAGCATTGATATAATTTCGGGACTGGTATTCCTGATAAGTAAATGATGATGCGCCCTCTGCGTATCGCTCCCCTCAGTCACCTTATACCACACAAACGGAATGTTCCGCCGCTTAAGCCGCTTCTGCATTTTGCTCAAAACCTTGCTGAGTATCTTATCCGCTTCTTCAGGTTCATGCCATTTTTTATACGTCAGCGTTACCCAGTAATCTCCCACGTCGAAATTCTCATAACAATCATGCTTAATTTTCAAATACGCCTGCCGCTTATTCCGAGCCTTTTTCCCTTCGCCTGAAATACTCACCCGAACGCCGCGCTTCTTTTTTGAGTTCGAGGGATTATAATAAAAGCATTTTGAATAATAAATAAACTCTCTGTTTTTTGTTATCACATGATTACGTAACACAAGCATATTATGATCCCTCTCTTTCTATTTTGTCTATAATTTTAGCCTACAAAACAAGGTTTAAAGCGGCATCTCCCGCCGCTCATTTTAAACCTTATTTTATATAGTAGAAACTCAATCAGCCTGCCTATAAGAGGAACTCTCCTTCAGCCAATCCTATTCTTTTTGCGCCTTCAATTGCTTTTTCACCGCCACGGCGAATATTTATCTTTTGCTTCCCTTTTTTTATTTCCGCCATTCGTTCATCAAATCCGTTGTCAGTTTCAGCAAAGAACCGTATCGGCAAACCCAGCCGCCCCGCCTCCGCGATCTCGCGCGTCATGCCGTCGGAAAGTGTTTCGCCAAGCACCCATATTTCCGAGCATTCGTTCAGCCATTGTATACCCATATCCATCCCAAACACCCGCTGATCCTCGTTATCGTCGTCCAAAAACTGCGTAAAATATATATGCGGCGCGATCGGCATAACACATTTTTCAGACACCGCCCATTTGCAAAAATCCTTTGCATTTTCCGTGTTCGTATAAACATTCCCACGATACGGCGAACAGATATAAACCTTTTTATACCCGCTTCGCTCCGTATCATCCATATCATCGTCTTTTTGCGGTCTGTCATCGCTTACCGCCGCGACCGGAACTTCCGGCACCTCAATCTCGTAATTCATAATTTCATCAAAACGCTTTTCGAGTTCTCTGAAATCCGGTAAAAGGCAACACTCGTTCTTGGTCTGACACGTGCAGCCTTCGCAATCTCCCACATTAGTGCAAAACCGCGCCGCTTCTTCCATAGTTCTACCGTTTTTAAATTTTAAATCGCCAAATCTTACTTTCATGCTTCTACCTCCCGTCTGCCGCCATATACATTCAATGCCAATCTGTGAATTTTTTTATTTACATAATCCTCAAACATAGCGTTCTCGTTGTATATTTTCACCATCTGTAACAGCGTAATATATACGTCTGCCATTTCCTCTACAACGGCTCGCCTGTTCTCTTCGCTGCATTTGACAGCGTTTTTTTGCGCCCTGCGCTGTTTGAGAAGTGCCTTTGTTAATTCTGACATTTCCTCAATCATCATATCTGTTTGTGTATCGCGACCATATACACCGATAGCAACAAGTAATACGTCTGTATCTATGGGCGGTATGCTCATTTCCTCATATTCACGCAGTTTCGCCACTGCCGCCGCAACCGGCGCGCAGTTAAACACCGCCGCATCAATAGCTTCCTGCGCCATATGCGGAAAAGCCGCCGCGTCAATCGTTACTTTCCCGTTCGAGTATTTCTTAGTTATCATGTTATCGCCTCCCGTACTTATTTCTGGACTTCGCGTATCTCGAAGCCGCTCCTAATTTAAATTTTCGTATATGACCTCTAAATATTAATTGCCTGTATGGCGGCGTATATGTATATCTATCGTACGAGAAATCATAATCTGATTTCCCGTCAGACCACATAGCATGGATATTTTGAAAATTTCCATCTTCTGTTATACGTGGTTTGCAGATATATATTTTGACATTCTTTGGATCACGAATTTTAGCTTTTACCGCTTCAATTAAGCAATTTGAAACATAATCGCCGGAAATAATTTCCCACTTCGCACCATTCATCATTCCGCCCTCCGTGATTTCTCTATCAGCTTTTCGGCTGTTCTTTGACCTGTCGCAATGTAATCATAGTTGGACAAAATTCAGCATCGCACGTAACCCGTCCGACTATTTTACATCCGTTGTTCCGGTGAAATTTTATCTGTTCGTCGTCATCCGCCGCCACAATCGGGTACATATCGTTATTACCCGCCGTTTCGGGGTGACATATAATCACATATTTCTTATTAGCCATTTTGCTACCTCCAACAATTTCGTATTCTTCTACTTGTCCCACGGAAATTCCCTTCGCATATTTTCCTCGCCGACAATCGGAACGAGGCTGTCCTTCATAAACAACGGTATATTATGTCTGTCGCACAAATCAACAATATCGTCTATCCATTCCTTTTTAGGTGTAACCTTGCCTTTGCGGTTGCCTGTTTCTGCACCTATAATTATCCATTCCGGCAGGTGCCTTTCTTCTGACATAGCTCCAAACCGTTCGAGCATAGGTTCTATGGATAAAAACCAATGATATTTCTTATTCTCGAAATATGTATAATCCTCGTTCGGTCTTGTTACTGTTGTACCAAACCAGAAGTTCTCCGCCCACGGCAATATACGGCGGTCGTCAAGGTCGATGTATCTGTTTGGGTTCTTTGTGAGGAATAAATATCTGTTCTGAGGCGCACACTTGCAAGCCACGAATACTTTCTCGATCCAACTGTCCGGCACCCAATCGCCGAATAAATCCGCCATACTGCACACGAATATGTTTCTCGGCTTTTTCCACCGTGTCGGTTCATCAAGGCGATAACGATGAAAAGTTGGTGTGAATTTGCCCGGATATGGATTTTTAACTTTATGCTTTACCTCATAGAGGGGAGTGCTTGTGTTTGCATTAGTCACCTTAACAATGTTTCCGTCTATTGTCGAAAAATCACCGAATCTACAAGCAATACGCCGCGCATAGCAATACTCGCATTCGTGATAACACCCTGTAACCGGATTCCATGTACTGTCGCACCATTCTATTTTTGTCTTGTTCATATTTACCTCCTACAATTTCCCCATAATAATCTCCTCTAACGCCTCATGATCAATATCCGATTTATACAGCCCGCTGTCGCACTTATCCCGCAAATAATTCCGCGACGCGCCCTCCACCGCCGCAAGCGTCGTCCGACCGGCGTTAAAGTGGTTTTCCAGTATCCTTTTTATGTAACTCCACGTCCGCACATTATGGCTCACCGCTTCACTTATCGCCCACTCTATTACAGCGGGTTCGACTTTCTCACACCAAAACGCAAGATTATCCAATTCCATCGAAGTAATATAATTACGCGATATATTGTTCTGATAACAGTCTATCAGATCCTGCGGCACGTCGGCGGCTTCTGTTTCCTTTACTTTACTTTTATTTACTTTTCTTTTCTCTACTTTCCTTTGTTCGGAAATGTTTACATTTTCGCTTGAAATGTCAACATTTTCTTTAAAAATGTATACATTTTTATAATTTTGTTCGACCTGAACCAAGAGGTATTCGGCTTTGACTTCGACCTTCACACGGCGACTGACTGCCTCAAAATATCGTTTCTGAATCCCTCGCGATGTCAGAATTTGATATTTCTCGTAAAGATTTCTGTCAAAAATACCTCTTCTGATCGAAGCTTCAACTATTTCGGACACAACATTGTCACCCGGCTTGAAGCCCAAATTCTTGCCGAACAGCAATGCCACGTCCTTTGTCCATTCACAGTAGTAACCTTGCCCGCCGTAGATCCTCTGCAGGAGCTTAACGACTACCGCAAATCCCGTCAATCCGAACTCAGCTTCGATCAAGTCAAATTTATCGTCCAAGTGAACATCAAGCGGAAAGTATGTAATTCCACTGTTCATAGCTCACTCCTTAAAACGGCAAATCTTCTTCGCTGTAATCGTAGTCCTCGAAATCATCAAACTCCGAAGCCTGATCCGTCATACCGTCCTCCGTATCGCTGTACCCTTCTTTATATCCATCCTCCTTATACGGCTTCGCCGTCTGCGTCTCCGCCTTGCTTCCGGTAAAATAAGCTTCGTCAACGACAACTTCATAATTCGTATGCGTCACGCCGTCATTATCGACCCATTTATTCATCTGCAAGTTCCCGACAACCGCGATCATACTGCCCTTGCCGAAATACTTCGCAATAAATTCGCCCGTCTGCCGCCAAGCGACGCAGTTTATAAAATCCGCCTGCTGCTGACCTTCCTTAGCGAACCGCCGATTTACCGCGATCGAAAACCGCGTACACGTAATTCCCGAAGCCGTCTGCCGAACCTCCGCGTCCCGCGTCAGCCGACCCATTAATATAACCTTGTTCATAAAACTTCCTCCTATAAATAATTCTTCCCGAACACGTCCCGAAACTGCTCCGCGCTCCAGCCCTGTTCATTCATCGCCTTTTCCTGCCCGTATCTATGCAGATACGCCGCCACATCAGCGTTGCGGTGCGCCGAATACTCGCCGTTACGGTGACACCTGTCGCCGCATAAATACACCACAAGCCCGTATTTCTCCGACAGCTTACGATTAGCCCCACCGAAAATATGATGCCGCTCCAGCGGGTCGCCGTTGCCGTTCCGACCGCATAGGAAACACTCTCTTATTTCGCCCATTCCTCTTTCATCACCGCTAACTCTGCCGGTGTCATTGTCTCAATACCAAGCGCCTTACAATCCTGTACAATATTATCGATAAGCCGCGACATCTGCTTCGTGTCGTACACCGATGAACCGTAATAAAGCGTTACATTCGTACAGCCGGGGATTTTGCTCTTACTCCGCTCGGCTTGCCAACCCTCGCCGTTGTGCTCCCAGCCCCTGCAAATTTTATCGACCGCGCTGTTCTTTACGCACACCGTCTCGCTGTTGCCGCCGATTTCGCGTACCGCGCTCCGATAGATTTCGGATTTCTTCAATCTCGTTTCCTCCGCGAGCCTGTCAATCAGCACCCAGCAATAAGCATTCGCGTCGAGCGACCGCTTTTTATGATACTGCTTAACACTGATAACATACTGCCTGTTATCCGTGATCCCCGCGATAAAGGACGACAGCCACGCCACCGCCTTTATCGCGTCGCCTCGGTTGAATATACACTGCTTCATGCCGCGTTCTCCAAATAATTTTTAAGCGTATTGATTGAAACATCTAACTGCTTATCGTTTAACTTAGATAAATCGTCCGTTTTCCACTTTTTCTTTATCCAGTCCATAAACGACGCGCCGTTGTCGTCGAGCCCGCTCATCATGTCTACAAGCTGTGTGACCTTTTCCATGTTTGCACCACCTGAATTTTGCGCTTTCGGCTTCGGCTGCGCGGGCTCCGGAGCATCGTCCTTGCCGTGCTTATTCGCCGCGTCGGGATCTTTATTATCGTCCAGCAACAGCAGTCCCGCCAGCGCATATTTCCGCGCATAACTGCTCGCCGCTCCCGTAATCTGCGCTCCGTCCATGCCCTTCTTGCTGTCCTCCTCGCGCGCATACGCCGTCACTTCCACAACCTCGTTAGTTTCGCAGTCCGCAAACTTAGCCGTAGCCATTATGTAATATCTGTCGCCAACCTGCTTTATGTCGTCGCGGATTATAATCGAGCTGTCATACTTCGCCAGTATCGGCTTGACCGCCTCCAATATGCTCTCACAGCTCCTGTAGTGATACTTTCCGAACGCATTATACGCGTCCTTTGTAGCCTTGACCTCGCTCTGCACCGCCGCAAGCTTTTTGAATATGTTTCCCATGATCTATCCCTCCGTCATTTAATACTAATATTAACCCGCTCAACCGTCGCCGCGTAATTCACTCCGCCCGCGTCGGCAATCGCCGCCTTGATCGCCGTCTTGTTCGGCTCCGGCTCCTTAAACGTCAGCAGTTCAGGCGCGTTTTCTTTCGCCCAGCCGACAAACTCCGGCTCTATCTCTATCGCAGTCGATTTGCGGTACGAAATAGCCGTTTTCGCCGTCTTGAATTTCTCGCCGTTAAGTAACTCGCCCAAGTAGCTTTTAAGCCTCTCCGCCTTATTCTCGCAAGCCCTGCGCCGCTCTCCGAGCGCTCTCTCCTCCTCGCGGATAGCCTTACCCTCGGCGATCAATTCCTTATACCAGAGCGCCATATTTTCGATTTTCGTTTCCCTCTGCATTTGAAGCTCCGCAAACGCTTCAAAATCAGAAATCTCGCCCGTTTCCTCATCTATCAGCGACAATATCGCCGCGTCAATATCATAAATTTTCATTGACTTTTCCTCCTTTTTGTGGTATAATAACAATATAATTGATTTTGCAAGTGTAATCTTGCTGCGGAGGGCTTTAACCACCCTCCGCTTTTTATTACTCCACAACAATAATGTATCCCTCGGATTTGAATATTTCGCGCAAATACTCACCTATGCTGTGCATCGCGTCCAATTTCCACTTGCCACCGTCAGCTTCAAACAACGCCGCCGAGCCCTTGCGGATCCTTATAAGAAAATCACTTTCCGGCTGTTCTACTTCAATAAATGTTCTGTACGGCTTGAGCTTTACGATAGGCTTTACGTCCGTCGCTCCTACCAACTGAATACCCGCGCTAACATTGACGTTCTGAGTTATGCCGTCGTCTGTGGTTGTAACGTTCTCGCTGTCGGTAATGTTGCCGAGCAGTTGAATAAGCCTTTCCCTGTCCTCGGTCGGCATGAATTTTGATTTTAATGCGATAATTAATTCCTCTATGCTATACCAATATCCGAAATTAAATATCGGTATGTTCGCCACCGCTCTAAACGGATTTTCCCTCTGTGTATCATCTCTCAGCGTACCAAACGCATCAACCTCCGTCGGACTTGTCACTCTCACATACATCGGCAGGCTATAATAATTCTTCTCGTTTGAAACCATCGTCGCAAAGCCGCTCAATGTACACACGCTCAGATTTTCCGCAACCGGAGCGTTAAGCCTATATAACGGCGTTTTTGAAAATGTACCCTCCGAGGCTTCAACTACCTCCGGACTTGCCATTTCTTCAATTTTTTCGATAAAACTTCTGTCAATCATAATATGTACTCCTTTCTTTTAAGCTGTTTTTACAATCTGAATTACCTTCGGGCGCGCCTGCTCTGTACCGTCGATCGCGAGCTGACCGGGTACCTGCGGCACCATCTCTACAAGAGCTGCATTTCCTCTGTCTTTGGTAAGATACAATGCAGTTTCAATGTTGTTCGTCGGTACGAGCGTCGGCTTTACCTGAGTTGACATCTGAATGCTTTTGCGCTCCGCGTCCGGCTTGAATGAAATCGTAAGCTGCAGTTTTCTTACAGCGTCCGGCTTAGTGTTCGGATCGCTTATGTTGTCAACCACCTTCGCCAGCTCATACGCCAACCTCTCTCCAATTGCGCCGCTTGCCACTTCAAGCAAATTAGCATTTTCTAAATTCACATTGTTCATAAAAATATTTCTCCCTTCTCTTGATTTTTATTGAATTTTATGTTATAATAGAGGTACAGAAATGTCAGAAACAATCTGTACCACTGACCGTCTGAGCCGCAATCTCAGCGGTCATTTTTTATCCCACATCCTTCATCAACTCCGAAATCCTAACCTTACCCATGCCCTTGACATTTACAATGCCCGCATTCTTCGCCTTCTCCAGCTTGCGGTTCTGCGCTTCCAAATACCACACCTGCCGTACGAGCCGCGCCTGAAAAGCCGCATCATTCTCCGCGAGCTCCTTCGCCCGCCGCTCCGCGTGTATTTTCCACCGCCGCTTGATCCTCTTATGCCGCTCCCACAGCACCATGCCGACCAAACAAGCCCCCGCATAAGCCGCCGCCACCGCACATAATGTAAACACTTCTAACATAATTTCATATCCTTCTATCACCTATGCCACAGGCATCAGCCCGAGCTTCCTAAGCTTCTCCCGCCGCTTTTCTAATTTAACAACATCAATTCCCCACACGTCATACGCCGTTTCGGCATCTACCGTGTATAGCTGCGAAGTCCTAACCCCAAGTTCAATCTGCTTTTCCAGAACCGCGCCTTTGTATCGGCTTACAGTCGAGTCCGCTATATCTCCGAACAGCTCCTTTATATCGGAGTTCGTAAGCTCCGTCTTGCTGTAATAAATCCTCAGCGCCGTGTCAATATCCTTTATAGGCTTAACCTTAATATCAATCATCGTCTCTCACCTCCCTACGCCGCGTCCGCCGCGAACAGCCGCTTGCAAATTTTATTACCCTATGCTATAATCACCGTAGAAAGGTGGTGATTATATGCCGGACTATCCCGAATTCAAATATTCCTATCGGAAAAGGCGCTGTTACAGGAAAGCAGTGTATGTTGACTGCACATCAACATATCAATACATTCCCGAAAAGAATATGTATCGCCTAATAAAACAAACCTGCAGCCGTAACATGACGGGAGTCGGTCGTGCTTATTGCTCCGGTCGGTCGCACGGCGGTCTTTGCGAACTCTTAACCGTCACTCCGATTGAAGTTCCGCCAGACGCTTCAGACTTTGAGCCACAATCTCATCTGTCAGAGTAATCGGCGGCGTAAAGCACAATTCTCTAAAACTGCACTGTTCACAGAGGTTTCCGTCTCCACCGGAAAACTGTTCACAGTGTTGTTTTAGTTTCCTGAAAAACTCTAATATATCCACCGTATTCACCCCCCTTCTCTACGCCGCGTTCCGTGACAATTTATTTTTGTAATGTTTTCTTAACAGTTATGCAATGTATTTGTAATTGACTAGTACTATATATTGTAGTAAAATGTCCTTGTATATAGAGAATACACAATATATAGTTCGTTTTGTTCACATAAAATCGTCAAGGGTTATTTCCGTATTCATAAGTATCGCCGCAAGCTCGTCCGCAGTCATAACCCTCGCCCCGTTCAGTGAACGCCGCAGAAGCTCATACCGTATTCCTGCCGCTTCTGCAATAAACGAAATCTTTATCCCGTTTCGCCTCAAATATTCTGCTAACAACTGTTGTGTTTTTCTCATATGCACACCATCCCGTAAAATTCTACCACTGCGAAAGTGAGGTGATTTGACTTGCAAATTGAAGGCGCAATTATAAAAGAACAAGGCGTTACATTTTCAGTTGTTATAGTAAAGCCGTATGTCTTGAATAGTCCTTCGGAACAGGAAAACATCAGACAGTCATTGCAAAATGTTTTCCCGTCTCCTATAATCCTGATGGCACAAGATAGTCGGGGCGTTCCCACATACCAAGGTCGCCGTGATATAGTAAATTTTTTAGCGAAATTACACATATCACAGATTCCTTGGAAAAAATATACCGTTAATTAGCCCATCGGGTTACTGAATTGAGGCATCCCGAACTTATCCTTCGGGATGTCCTCTGTTTTTACCCCGTCCATAAGCGGCGCTCCTTCCTGCAAAACTGTTTTTTTACAGCCAATCCCGAATAGCCTGTTCAGTTCTACATCCAGTGCAATCGCGATATTTTTTACATCATTGTCGGTAATAACCTTACGTCCGTTCAGCATATTGTTGAATGTCTTAGGATTATATCCGGCACGCTCCGCAACCGAGCGCTGCAAAAATCCCTTCTCGCGGATTATCCGTTTAATATTCCCCGCCGTCGCCGATCTCATAAAGCCCTCACCCCTTTCTACGCCGCGTCTGTTCGCTTTTGGCGAACCCCATATGCCTATAAGTTCACAAATAGCCTCGAATGAACGGTCAATTCTGATGGGGTTCGTCAATAATATGCTTAACAAAAGTTTCGGTATCTTTTATAAACATATTTTTGACTGCGCAATCGTACGCTTCTTTTGTAATTTTTAAAATTGTCTCTATTTCTGTTAGTTCACTAAAATCGCGTTCTGACTCAATTTCAAGAGACAATTTTATTTTATCGCCTTTTTTAGTTTCTTTTTCTATTACAGAAAATTTCATTTTCCTCACCCCCTACGCCGCGTCCGTCGCTTTTAATATAACTTTATAAGTTACTTCTTTTTTAAAAAAAATATCCATAGGGTTATTAATATTCAATTTTTCTGTCAAAAGCTCTATTTCATCACTGCCGAGAACGCCTTTTTTCAATTTCAAACTAAGCGTTTTAGGTGCAATTCCTAACAGGTCAGCAACATCTTTTTGACGCAAGCCCTGACGAACCCATTCAGCTTTTAGTGCATTAACATCTAACATTTATATCACCTCTCTTTACAAATATTGCTTTTTTGCCTGACTTATGTTATAATCACCGTAGAAAGTGAGGTGATTATAAAATGGAAATTAATCAAATCGCTCATGATATTACGCTAACCATTCTACAAAACAAGATTGCGGATCAGTCTCCCGAACAGTTTGTAGCGACATACTTTGAAACTCTGCAAAAAGTTACTGATGCCGTGATACAACATAAACGTGATAATCGACCAAAAGGTCGCGTAGTATCAAGAGATACAATTTCCTAATGTCAAATATTATTGAAATAATCAATAATCATCCGTAACACTGCCGGTGCGTAATCTAAGAAGCGTTCCGGCTGTGTTTTTTTTATCTCTGATAACATATCTACTGCCGAGATAACTAACTTACACGCCTCTTTTGTTAAATCAATCTCCTTTTCTCTCACTTTTCTCACCTCTTTTCTTGATAGTAACTTATTAAGTTACTTGCATTGTACCATATATCTTGTAACTTGTCAAGTGTTTTTTGAAAATTTTATTTACTTTTTTGACTTGACAGGTTACACAATAGGTGCTATACTATAATAAAAAGGATGGAAGGATGTTTTCTATGACTAAAGGTGAAAAAATAAGATCCTTGCGAGAACAATTCAAACTTACTCAAACTGAATTGGCAAAAAGATTGAATACAACCAAGCAGAATATATATAAATACGAAAATAATATTGTTACAAACATTCCGTCGGATAAAATTGAAATTATGGCAGATATATTCTCGGTATCTCCTGCCTATATAATGGGTTGGGAAAGCGAAAATGATAGTCGTCCTCTCAATATTATTCCGGCGAATATATCAGATTACGTCAATATCCCCGTAATCGGCAAGGTCGCCGCAGGCATAGAGTGTTTCGCCGAGGATAACATAGTCGATTATGAGCCGGTTTCCCCTGATGATATTACCGAAGGCGATGAATACGCGTTTCTGAAAGTAGTCGGTGACAGTATGGAGCCGCAATTCAGAGAAGGAGATCTCGTTCTTATCCGCGTCCAGCCCTCGGTTGACAGCGGCAGCTATGCCGTAGTAATCGTTGATGATGAAAACGGTCTTGTAAAACGTGTTATATACGATAAAAACTGGATTGAACTGCAGTCGCTCAATTCCATATATGCCCCCCGCCGCTTCGAAGGATCCGAAGTCGAGCGTATCAGAGTGTTCGGGCTGGTAAAGGCATTGAAAAGAAAATTTTAATAAATCAAAGGAGGAATTTTTATGAAGAAAATAGTATCATTGGCACTATCCGCAATCATGTTGTTATCAATCACCGCCTGCGGCAACAACGCCGAGCTGGAACAGCTCCGCAAGGAAAATGAAGAATTAAAGCAACAGCTGACAACTCAACCGCCTTCAACTAAAGCTCCGGGAGAGGCATTAAAAGCCGAAGATGTTTGCTCCGTTAAGGAACTTAAATGGACAAAGCACTATAGCAATGCCGTTAATTATCATGATGATTTAATTATAACAAATACGTATAATACTGCCTTACAATATAACGTAGATATGCTGTTTTATGATGCTGACGGTAATGTAATAGGTACGGATGATTACACAACCCATCCGGTGTTAAACGGTCAAAGCACTTATGTGAATTTGTATCTTGACGATGCCGAATTTAGCTCTGTTGAATATACGATCACACCTAAGCGCTCATCCTCCACGCCAATAGATATTTCCAAGCTAACATACGAACTATCTAATGGCGGAAACGACACAAAATATGTGCTGAGTATGACAAATAATGATACCGTTGATTACTACAATACAGCAGCCTATATTGTTTTTTATAACGGTGATGAAATAGTAGAGGTTGAGTATCAAAATGTCGCTAATTCCGACTATACACTTGCCGCAGGAGCAACAGAATACGAAGATTTTTCATTTGATGATTTGTATACTGATTATGAAATATACCCTATAGGTCGAATAAAATAATAAAAAATCCCCCGACCGCTACCAACAGTCGGGAGACTGAATAGAAGTGCTATGATATAACACCAAAACCAATTAAATTATATCATAGCACTCCGCAAAAATCAAGCAAAATTCGAAAGGAGTGTTATTTTTATGCCGATTTATAAAATGAAAGGCAAAAAAGACGGTTTGCAGAAGTACCGCGTCCGCATAAATTATACCGACAGCGCCGGCATAAGGCGCCAACTCGACCGCGTCGCCTACGGATCGGAACAAGCGAAGGAACTCGAACGCCAATTAAACCGCGACCTGCGCGAGGAGACAATAGGTAAAATCACGCTCCAACAGCTTTACGATGAGTATATCGCCACCAAGCAATATGAGGTGCGCGAAAGCACTATGCGGACTATACGCGGCAGGCTCTCGCTCTACGTTCTGCCGGAGCTTGGAAGCTATCGTATAGACAATCTTAATTCCACCGTGCTGCAAAAATGGAAACAGTATATAGAGAATTGCTCAAACGCTAAAAACCCGTCCGAAAAGCTATCCTCGTCAATGAAAAAGAGTATTTTCGGCGAATTTCGCGCGCTGCTTAATTATGCGGTTAAAATGGAATATCTTATAAAAAACCCTCTTAACACTGTCGGAAACTTCCGCGATGCGTATGAAACAAAAAAAGAAATGGATTTCTACACCGCCGACGAGTTTAAAAAATTCAAAGCCGCCGCGTTGAAACAAGCCGAAGAAGTCGAAAAAAAGACCGGCAGCATATTCGAGTGGTATTTCTACGTATTTTTTAATATCGCTTTCTATACCGGAATGCGGAAGGGCGAAATAAATGCGTTGAAGTGGACTGATATAGAAAATAATATTATTCATGTCCGCCGCAGCATAGCGCAAAAACTTAAAGGAGCGGATCGCGAAACACCGCCCAAGAACAAATCATCTATCCGCGACCTGCAAATACCGCTCCCGTTAGAAAATATACTTACCGAGCACCGCCGACGCTGTGAAAGAATAAGCGGTTTTACCGCCGACTGGCGCATATGCGGCGGTGCTGCCTGTTTACGTGACACCACAATTCAGCATCGTAACGAGCAATACGCGAAATCCGCCGGACTGAAAGTTATCAGAATACACGATTTCCGCCACAGCCACGCCTCGCTTTTAGCGAACAACGGGATAAACATACAAGAGATAGCCCGCCGCCTCGGTCACTCAAAAATAGAAATGACGTGGAACGTATACTCGCACTTATATCCCCGCGAAGAAGAACGTGCATTGGACATATTAAACAAGGTTTAATCCGGTCAATTTCATACACGATTCTTACACGTTTAATTAAAAATTGTACAAAACAGAAATAACAAATAAAATAATATAAATTAATAAAATCGGCATAAACACTATGTTTTTATCATTCATTAAAAAGCTAACAGGCTACAAAAACATACACAGTTCATTCCTGTCATCTGCACCAAAGACGCAAAATACCGCGTTAATACGCGGTATTTTGTTTTTTATACACGATTTTTACACGATTTTTTTCTATTGCTGAGCAAAAAAAGCGGCGGATTTGCTCCGCCGCCCCTTTCTCATCGCTTCCTACAGCTCCACGCCTTCCATGACGGCGCGCGCTTCAAGCACCGCGAGGTAATCCGTCATAGCTCTTATCTGCATATTGAGGGTACTCCTCGGACACGTCGGTGAAAATTCCAACGTGCCGTTATCCCACTTTTTAAGCATAGCAGAGAGCTTCTCATAACGTATTGCCGTCTGGTAATATTCCGCCTTAAAACGTTCCTTATAGTCGGCAGAGTTCATCATATCCGCCGTTTCTTTTATATTCGTAATTTTCATATCCATAGTTAATTTCTCCTTTCATCACACTTTCATCCCAACCAACTTCGCAATATACTTAGCCAGCCGATACATCACAACGCACACCCAAAGCTTCGTATTACTCAGCCCGAGCCCGTCGCCCGTACCTTGAATAATACCCTTATCCACGCACCACTTCACAGCCTCATGCGCCCATGCGGGCATATTCTTGTCGACGTAGTTGTAAATCATGGTATCCTGCTGCTTTTCGAGCTTCTCAACCCGCGCCGCAAGCGCGTTATATTCCTCTCTCGACACTTCGTCCACCTCCTTCTCCGCCGCATACGCGCGGTAATTCTGTTTTATGTCCTCCAACGGGTAATTCCTGCCCGGACAATCGCTGTCGCCGATTTCCTTGTGTCCGACTATTTGCGCGTTCGGATAGTAGCAATCCTTCAGATACGCCAATAAGCGGCAAATAGCTCTTTTCTGCTCGTCCGGCATGGTTTCAGTAGAATACTTTCCCTCCGCGCAAATCCCGATCGAGCGGTTATTCATGCCGTATACGTGCGCGCCCTGCTTGTCGAGCGGTCTGCCGCGATAAATTTTGCCGTCCTTACGCACGAAGAAATGATACCCGATACCCGACCAGCCGTTCTCTTTGTGCCACTGGTCTACCTGCTCCGCCGTGCAGCTCGAAGCCTCGGCATGATGAAGCGCTATGTAGTCGGTTCTCGCGCGGTTCGCAAGCGCACCGTTCCAGTGCCAATTAGGACTGATAATAATTACTGACATATCACTTATCTCCCTTCAACTCATGCATAAAATCATCCGCCCGAATAGCCGCGTCGGTGAAGCTGTTATTCTTCCACCATGCCACAACCGCCGCGATTATCGTCCACGCGGTCGAAATAACCGTTGAAATATCATCGTCGGCGATGTTCAGCGGACTTAGTCCAAGCATTGCAAGCACCTGATTTATCAACGCCAGCGCGAGGATTATTGTCCTGATTAACGTACCCTTCGAAATCTTCATTGTTCAATTTCCTCCTTCCTGTTCGGCATAGCCAAATATTCGTCCTTTATCGCGTCCATAACGCCGTTTGCTCCTAAATTGTGGTAATTGTCCCACATATTCTGAAAGTTCTCTTTCGCGTAAATCGGCGCGTAGCCTTTGTCTTTCGCCTTGTTATACTCGCTTATCATCTGCGCCCGAAGCATTGCCTGAACGCCTAATTTAACAGCTTTTATACGCTTACCGAACGTGACCGCAACCGCGATAATAGCGGTTGAAAACACTGTTGGTATACCTAAAATCTGTAAAATCGTAACCCATGTCATACCTTAGCCTTCAACTCCTTCGCTTCTTTCTCGCTGATATATCCCGCCTCGACGAACGTGTCCAAATCCGCGTCGGAATAAATCCCCATGCGGTAGTACATTTTAATCAACGTCTTACTCATTCACAACACCCGCCTTTATTCTCGCTATTTCCAGCATCAGCATAGCGTTTATCTGCTCCTGCGTCGGAGCGTTTTTCATCTCGTTATACGCTTCCTCGCCCATCTTGATTGCCTTCTCGACCGCTCCGGCTCTGACTTCCTCGTTCGTGAATACCTCGCCGTCAAGCCATTCGAAGCCTGAGTTATCAACCGCTGTCACTTCCGCGTCGGGATAGCGTTTGAGAAGTTCGTCCTTTTCCTCATCGCTTGCAGCCGTGTACTCCGACGGCGTTTCGCTCCACGGGACGGTAACGGTTATTTCATATCTGACAAGCTGGAGCGTGTCTCCTAAAAATCTGTATTTCATATTGTACCTCCTATACCAATCTGTTGTTGTCTTGAATTAGATCATTGGAACCGCTAAGTATATCCCCGCCCAGTATATTACCTACCACCACGCAGTCTTTCGCAGAGTTCTTTACCGTTATAGCATAGCCACTTCCGGTGCTCAGACACATATTTCCAATAACTAAATTCTGGGCTCCATCCAAAACCACACTTTCTTCACTGGCGCCGTCTACGCAGTAGTTACCGGTAATTATATTATTATTTTTCGCATTAATTCCTGAGAGGGTGTTTGATATGTAATTTCCCGTTATAGACGATTCTTTGATGTCTGATATACCTCTGCTGTCGCATTTTTGTATGATATTATCGGAAATTATTATTTTTCCGTAATTGGAACCCTGTATACCATTACCCGTGAGGTCGTGGATATGATTGTTTGTTATTAACGTTTCCGATTCGGCTATATTAATAGCTATTCCAAATCCATATCCGCAAATCTCACAGTTTGTTACAGTAGGCGACGAACCATTAATTGCCACACAGGTTGGATAACCCGATATAGAATACGACGATTTATTGCCATCAACTTTTAAATTTTGTATAATAACGTTACTTGCCGTTATCGACATAATAGTAATAGATGATGATGTCGATCTTCTAATTATCGTGCTTCGTCCCATGCCCTCGAGCGTCACATTCGCCTTATTCAACGTAATCGAACCGCTTATGTTGTACGTACCCTCCAGCAGCAGCACCTTACCCCCTGTTGACGGCAGAGCGGATATTGCGTTATTTATCTCCGTTTGGTCAGCCGTACCATCGCAGACGTAATCCGCCGCCGCTTTGGATTTGGCGGAGCTGTTCGACGCGGCTACGACAAGCGTGGCATTCGCACCACGCTCGCCCGTATCGCCTTTCGCACCCGTGTCGCCCTTTACGCCCTTAAAACAGCCGCGATATGTCCATTTCGCATTGCTTCCGCTTCCGGCAGTGGTGCATTCGTACAGATTGCCGTTCGACGTGTTTAAATACGTGTCGCCGACCTTTACTGTCGGGCATGAGCTGTAGCTGTGATAGTTCGTTGTTGTCGTTGTGCCGCTCAGCGCCGTACCGAGATACTGCTTCGTCCCCGACATATTCACGTTACCGCTGCCCGTACCGACGAATAACTCGTGCGTGTCAGTGGTGTATAACGGCTCTCCGACCGCCGCGGTAGGAATTTTCGCTTTCGTTCCGCGCCGTATCTGTATTCTATTCGCCATATTTCAGCCCTCCTTTAGAACGTGCCTCCGTCAATCGTGTCACCCGTGCCGAGCTTCGCGCTCCATGTCGATTTTTCCGTCTCGGTTACAAATTTGTGCGTTGAGTCCTCTACGATCATAGTCGCTTCGTGTGTTGCCGGGTGAGTGTAGTTATTCGCGTTCGGGGCAATACCTTCGAGCTTTGTCTTTTCCTCGCTCGTGTAATTTTCATCAGAAAGATCTTTGCCTTCCACCTTGTCAACCTTATTGCCGATCGCCGCTTCTATCGCATCAACCGCGCTTTGATTTTCCTGAAGAGCCGTCGCGATCTCGTTGAACGTATCGAGCGTTGTCGGCGCGTTGTCGATCAGTGCCTTTATTCTTTCATCAACCTTTGTGTCCGTGTACTGATTTGCCTGCTGAAGCGCCGCCGAAACCGCTCCCGCCACGTCAGCCGTTACGAGTATTTTGTCACCTTCACCGCCGACATAAAGCTGCGCCGATTTCTTTTCCGCGTCGTACGCGATAGCCATTTCGCCGTATTCCAGCGAGAGATTACCTAAGTCCGTTGCCAGTCCTCTTTTTAATAAAATTACGTTTGCCATTTTTGTTTTCCTCCTTGAAAAAATTTTTAGCGCGCTCAGAAACTCGTTGAGACAAGGCAAACGGGGCGCAGGCGTATGTGTATACTCCAAGTCCCGTTTAACGCAGTATCGGCGAGTTTATGAGTGCGCGTTTTAATATGTTCCGCCGTCCACGACAGTACCCACGCCGCCGCCTGACGATATTACGTACGGTTCAAATCCGCCGCAGTCGAGCGGCGTAAATACCGTGTCCTCAAACAAACCGCCGTCGAGCGGTATGTCTATCTGTTCCATGCCGAACCAGCCGCCGTCATAAACAGCCATGCCGAGCAGCCCCCAAAGCATACCAAACTGACGCTCCGCCTCGGCGAGATGTTCAAGATATTCCCCGAGCGTGATTTGCCCTTCCGAGCCCTCGTCCCATTTCCGAACGCGCTCCGCGTCGATCCCGTCGAGAATTTCCATATTCTCATGCGTATGGGCTTTTTGCTCGACAGCGGATAACCGCTCATCGAGCGCCGTATCCGCTTCCCTACGGCTGTTGGCTTCGGCGTTAATGTTGTTCTGCAGTTCCTCATCGCCGTTTTGCCTGTTGCCGATCTCCGCGTCGAGATCCTTTGTAAACTGCGTAACCGCCTCGGTTATACGCGTTCCAAGCGCCTCGTCCGCTTCCCTGCGGTTGCCGGCTTCGGCGTTAATTTGATTTTGCAGTTCCTCATCGCCGTTTTGCCTGTTACCGACTTCCGCGTCGATCAACTTTCCGAGCTCTTCATCCGCGGCTTTTCTGTCTGATATTTCTTTGGTTATGCTCGTTCCGAGCGCGGCGAACACTTTCTCGCGTTCCTTAGTCTCATCCTCGAGTTTTTTGCTTTCCTCATCGATCCGACTGCCGAGCTGCGTCATACCGGTTTCTATTTCCTTGAAATTATCGCGCACGATAGTCCACCATTTCGACAGCAGCGTTTTCGCGTTGAAATTAAAATTCAAATTCATATTTCCCTTCTTTCCAATCAATTGGGATTTTGTACTAAAAAACCGCCCTACGGCGGTATTCCCATAATCAATGCAATCACCCCCTATAAATCAACCGGCGTATCATTTATGTTGACATTCCCGACGAGCTTTATATTATCGGCTCTAATAATCATTTCATGGTCTACAACCTCAATACTCCCCTCCGAAGCATTTATCATACCCGCGAAATCAATTCTTCCCGAGCTCGTATTCTCGCCGACAACAAGGTTAGATCCGACTATAGTCTCGTCGTGCGTTTTAATCCTGCCCGCAACTACAATATTTCCATCCTCGTCCATATAAATCGCGGGATTTTCTCTGCGGTCATATATAGCGAACGCATAACTGCCGCCGTGGTCGCCGAGCTTTATTCGGAGGTTTTCGTTCTCGTCGTAAATGCTCAAAATAAACTGCCCGCCGTCGTTTCCGAGCTTCAGCCTTGCGCGCCCGTTTTCGTTATAAATCGTCAGCAAATCACCGATTATTTTAAGCAGTTCGTTCTCCGACTGTATCGCGTTGTTATCCGTATCGACATACCCCGACAGCTTACTCGCCGCAACCCCGCCGCCCGTAGTTTTGACACGCTCAAACGCTCGGCGGTTCTTTCTGAGCTGATACAGCGTGTACGTAAACGTCTGCCGCATATGCCCGATCGATATGGTCGTCTGCTTCGGCTCGAACGGATAATGAAGCATTTCAATTACGCGCTCCTTATGCTCCGCTCCGTCATTGTCGATTACATGAACAGTGTCGCCGAGCTCGATCTTTTCCAACTCGCCGTACTCCGAAAGTTTGGATAAATCAATGATTTTTCCGGTTATCGTGATCTTCGGCACGTCAATTCTTTCCTCGTTTTCCTCGGAAAATTCCCATTGTGCATTCGCGAGAATATCCTCCGGCTCTACGTAGTCACTGTAGTCCTTGTAGCCCTCGTATACGCCGTATGCCGTTATATTCGGACTTTCGATATACGCTTTGCCGCCGTTGACTGATTTAATATGTAAATCGTTCGATCCGAACGGATACAGCCTTGTCACAAGCTCCTCGGTGTTCCGCTCGATACTGATATTCTGGGCGTTCTTGGTCAATGAAATTCTTACCCCGTTATCGCGTCCTATCCGCTTCACGAGCGCGAATTTGAGCCCCTCGTTATACAGCTCCCCGCGCCCGCAATTCTCGATTATATCCTGAATATAGTCCCACAGGCTGACCTTATCGACCGAAAACACGTCTATCAGAAAATCGCCGCTGTCAATCCACGTCATGCCGCGCTCGTTCAGTTCGCTTTCGGTGAACAGCGAAAATCCCGTAACTTCGCCGACCGCTTGATTTAAAACATAGCTCGGTTTCTTTCCCATCAAGTCGCCCATAGTCGGGATAAACGCCTTTTTCGCGCGGTAGCTGAATATTCCTTCCGCCGCGATATGAAACGTGTCCGTCCCGTCCATAGTCCGCTTGATTTTCAGAACCTCGTACAGCCTCCCGCCGCAGGAAATAAGCATATTCGGGGCTATCATGCGTCCCTTCTCGTCTGCGGGATAATCAAATTCCAGCGCGGAAATATCGTTTATTTTGCGGTTTTCCGTAACCTCGTACGCCGAATTTAAAACCTCGCCCGTCTCGAAATTCGCCGCCGTTCGTTCGTGTAATTTCAGCAAATCAATCACCCCAATCTATATCCTCGAAATTCGCATTGTAAATAAATCGCGGCGTGTACCTCGCCTGTACCGTAATATCCGCCGATATGTACAGCGTGTTGTCCCCCGGCGCAAGCTCGAAAAACGAGCCGGTAACGGCGTTCATTATGCTCATGCCCGAAGCGTTTGTCACGACCTGCCGCTCGCAGTCAACGGTACACGCCTGCGGAACGCTGATCGTATGTCCGCCGCAGGTAAGCGACGCCGCGCCCGAAACCGTCAGTATCGGCTTTACCGGCGCGTCGCCTATGTTTATAAACTTATGCGTTCCGCGTCCCTCAAAAATGAAATATGACGCCATATCAAGCGGTATATTTGAGCCTATCGGTATCCTGTCGCCTATCACGGGACCTGTCGGCACGTCAAACACCAGCCGCGCCAGCGGTTTCGCGCGAAACGATACCGAAAGCACCGTCTTGTGTCCTTCGCGCTCCGGTTTGTACGTGACCGCGTCTATTACCCTCGCGTCCCATATCACAAGCGGTATGTCGTCAAAAATCAGCTCGCCCTTGCCGCGGAGCCATTTTGACAGCCTCGTCACCGTGATTTGAAGCTCGCCGATATTTTCCGCGCCCGCCTGAATATCGACCTCGATAACGCGGTCTTTATAAAACTCGCGCGCGAACTCGTTCGCCTCGGAAAAATCATACTCGCCATCGACCGCCGCCGCTTCGAACGTATACGATTTCACCTCCGGCAATACCGGACGCGACTGCGTAAGCGCCGTAACGCCGAAATCCGACGTGTGCTTGTCTTTAAATGTAAATCCAATTTTCATGATCAACCTCCGAGCCCCGCCATGTATTCAACGTCATATCTGTCCACCGAGTAAATTGTAACAGTCCTGTTATCCGAGAAATTCTGCTGTTCCATTTTGAAATCAAGACTTTTTATCGCCGTGATAATCTCCTGCAGCGTCCTTAGCGTATTATCGCTCGACCGCGATATGTTTGTCGTAATCTCTCGCACATATCCGCCCACGTCGATATCCGTATTCTCGGCTATGCCCTTGATAAAATCAACCTTCGCATTCTCCAGTTCATCATATTCCGCCTGCAGATCCTCAATAACCGCGTTGTTGCGAACCTCAAGCTGATATAGCTCCTCCTCGCGCTGTGCGTCCTTGTACTGTTCGAGCAGGTCTTTATAATGCTCCTGCCCTTTGTCCGTAACCGCGCCCTCGAAAATTGCGAGCTGATGTTCAAGATCAGCCATATCAACGGCTCTGTCCTCGACCTCCCACGACGCCCGAAGCTCCGACTCCTGATCCGAAAACTTCTTTTCCAATTCTCGGATATATTCGGACTGCGTATCAAGCATATCGTCATACGCTTCCGCCGCCGCGTCCCAGCGATCGTGGTCGATTTCCTTCATTTCCTCGTTGAATTTCCGAAAATCTATAATACCGTTCGCGTAATAATCGCGCGTATACGCTTCTCGTCGGTCAAGCGCGGCAAAATAGCCGTCGTTATCCATAGCGTAATACTTGAGTTGTTCATCAGTCCAGTCCAGCGAATTATCCTTACGATAGTCATATGCCTGTTCGCCAAATTCTTTTAGCTTCTCCTGACCTTCTTCCCATGTGATTATACCGGCAGCCACATCAGCATTAATTCTGTCGCGGACACGATTAAAAGCCGTAATCGGATCGTCGCCATAGTCCGCCCAGTCGTTAAAATATGAGCGTTCATCAAACCACGCATCCGATTGTTTCATCTGCTCGTCAAGCTGATCTCGCAATGTATCAATCTTTTCATCGTTTATCTCCGCGATACCTTCTATATACTCGCGGTGATTTATAATCCCCTGCTCGTAATATTCCTGTGTATACGCCGCCATACGATCAAGTCCGGCAATATAATCGTCCTCGCTCATGCCGCGATATTTTTCTTCATGTTCGAGCCAGTTCTTGGACTGTTCTATCTGCGCGTTATACATATCCGCGCCGAGGTCGGAAATAATGTCGGTATATTCCTCCCACGTAAGCCGCCCCGCCTCAAATTCCTCGAGGTTTCGCGCTCGAACTCTGTCGAACGCCGCGATAGCGGTGTCTCCGTATTCTTCCCAGTCGTTGAGCGCCGTCCTGTCGTCGATCCACGCCGCCGAGCGGTCGTTCAATTCCTCGTTTATTTCGCGCTGGAGCGAATAGATCTCCTCGGCAATATCCGCCGCGTCCTTCTCGTTGTCAACAAACTCCTTCGAAAGCTCGATCCACTTTTCAAGCTCCTCCGAGGTAGTAACCGCGTGAATTTTTGTGTAGTGCGTCCAGCTGTCTTTTGCCGCCGTAAACGCGTCGGAGTTTTCCTTGCCCTCGGCATAATGCGGAATACCGATCCCCGCCATGATCGCCTTAGTCTGCGAAGCCGTATACACCTTCGCGCCCTTCGAGAGCGGCAATACAACGTCCCGCCCCTCGGGAATAAACGCTCGTCCGTGGTCTACAACAAGCTCGCGCGGATCAGCCACGCCGCGCTGGTCGTTCACCATAGCCAGCCCGCCGCCAAAGTAATCAGTACCTGTCGCCTGTTTTGAGAATTTCGCCGTATATACAACGGTTCCCGTAAGAGTCGGAGCAGAGCCGATACCGGAGAAATCCGCGCTGTAATGAACAATTCCCGAAAGCTCCGGAGCGGCGCCGATACCGCCAAAGTCAGCGGAATAAATAACCGCGCTCGCCAATTCCGGCGCATTTCCTATACCGCCATAGTCGGCGGTGTATGTAATTGTGCCTGTAACCGTAATATTTACCGCCGCGCTTGCGTCTGCTATATTTGCAACGCTTGAAGCAACCGCCGCCGATATTGCGGACGTATCGACCGTTCCGGCTGTGACCGTAACATTCGCGGTAGCATTTATATTGTTTGTTGTAGCCGCGCTAACGATCTGCATTGCCGTTGACACCGCCCCGGTAAGCGCCGCAACATTTATTGTTCCCGCCGTTACGGTCACACTCGCGGTTATATTAACCGGCTGTGTCCCGAACGAGCTGACGATCTGCATCGCGCTCGATACCGCGCCGGTAAGGGCTTCAACATTAATCGTTCCCGCGGTTATATTAACACTTGTCGTAATATCGACTGAATTTCCGGCAATCGGGTTTGTACCGACCGCGCTTATAAGCTGTGTAGCAGTCGATACCGCCGAGGACAGTGCTTCAACGTTTATAGTCCCGGGCTTGATATTTACGTTGGTTGTGATGTCAACCGAATTTCCGTTTATCGGATTGGTTCCGACGCCGAGTACATCAGATAAATTTTTTCCTGAACCGCCGCCCGCTCCCCATGTAGGTTTTATCGGTACTTCCACAGGCTTCGGGTCTGTTGTATTATCTTCACCGTCTACTTTATCTACCGGTTGCGTCTTAGGTTCGTCCGATGGGTCTGTTGTATTATCCTCGCCGTCTACTTTATCTACATTCTGCTCTGCGTTATCAGGATCCGTTGTATTATCCGCCCCGTCTACTTTATCTACATTCTGCTCTGCGTTATCAGGATCCGTTGTATTATCCGCCCCGTCTACTTTATCGACATTTTGCTCTGCGTTATCAGGATCCGTTGTATTATCCGCCCCGTCTACTTTATCTACATTTTGCTCTGCGTCGTCAGGCTCGGTCGTATTATCCTCGCCGTCCTCTTTGTTGATTTTTATTGTATAGTTTCCCTCTTCATCCAGCCCGAGAGAGCCGAGCAACCCGTCTTTGCCGTAAACATCAATACCGCCGGTATCTACGTTTATTTTTAATTCTGTCGCGCCCAAATCCTGAAGGGACTGGATCGTTTCACCGAGCGTGTTTACAATATCGACGCCGCCGCTTCCGTTAATTTTTACGTCAATGCCGTCGGTCTTATTGAACGCTTCGATAACACTTCCCGCTTCGTCTATGGTTTTTACAAATTCCTTACCGCCTGCGGTAGCTCTTTCCAGCTTCTGATCTTCGCCGATAAGATTAAACTTATGCGCCGCGTCCGTCAGATCCTCACTTGCCGCATTTGCCTGAACACCCAAATCTTTAAATTGAATCTGAACCGCGTCAAACGCCTGCGGACCCTTTAAAAGCGCGTCATATACATTTGTAAATCCGTTTTGTATCAGGCTTTGACCCGCCGCGATTTCGGAAGCGGTCATTCCGAACTGCTCGCCCAATTCAGCATAGTCTTTAACTACAGAGCCAAGTTTTCCGTGGTCTTGCGCGCTTTGTAAATCCTCGACGCCGTTTTTCGCAAGCGCGATCTGCTGTGCAATTTCATTATCTACGCCCAATCCGCGCGTTGTCTGTATCAGCGTTGAAATCATTCTGTCCGCGCTTCCGTCAGCCGCCTTTATTGCGTCAGGCAGCTTATCGGCATATACGCTCGCCAAATCAAGCGCCGCAGTTTGCGCCTCATTCTGCTGGGTTTTCAAATCGTTCATCTCGCTCGACAGACGATTTATTTCCTTAAGGCGGTTATCAGCCTGATTTTGTTCGCGTTCGGCTCTACTGTATGCCGCGTCACTGCTTTCCTCCATGAAACCGTATTCTTTTCGGAGGTCTGCCATCGCGGCTTTTTTCTCTTTCGAGGTTATAATGCCCTGCTTTTCTTGGTTTTCCAAATCGAGCAGAGCGTTTCCGTATTCTCTGTACGCGTCCGCGCGCGCAAGAGCCGCGTCTCTGTCGGCGTTATTTTCGGCTAAAGACTCTTTGATCTCGCCTATTCGTTTTTCCGAATTGCTGTATTCTTCCTGCGCTCCGATAAGGCTCGCCTCGTATTCGAGCTGCTGCCGCTCAAGCTCAAGATCGTTGCGCTTTCGAATAGCCGCTATACCCTTTTCCGTAACGCCGTTTTCGCGTTCCGATAGGGTAATATAATCACCATAGTTGTCGGTGATCCATTCCTGCAGCTCCGCCTGACGTTCGAGCGCCGCTGTTTTTTCGTCGCCTTTCAGCTTGCCGCTGTTTATTTTATCGGTAATATCCGCATATTCGCTAAGTCTTTGATTACTTTCCCATACTTGGTCATTAAAAGCCTTAAACTCTTTACCTACGCCGTTTACGGACTCGCCGAATTTCTCATCGACCTTTGTTGTCTTTTCGGCGTTTGCCATCAGCGCCGCCCATATTCCGCCCGATAAAAGTCCTATTCCTGCGGCAAAGCCCGCGCCGCCGCCGAGAATACCGGACATACCGCCTTTTTCTGCAATTTTTTCAGCAAGACCGCCAAAAACTTCTTTTGTTTTTCCTACGCCTTTAACAACCTTCGATGTAACCTTCGCCGCCGCGCCTAACCCGACAACGACCGCTCCGGTATTAACAACAGCCTTCTTTTCCTCGTCGCTCATGCCGGCGAGCCCCTGCGCGAACTTCGACACGCCCTGCGACACGTCGACCACCGTCGGCAGAAGCACCTCGCCGAACGACCTCGCCGCTTCGGTGATATTATGCTTCGCGATCTCCATCTGTCCGGCTGTCGTCTGCGTCATAGCGTCGGCTTCCTTCTGAAGCGCCGTGTTCTCGCTCCACGCCTTGTTGGAGCGCTCGATCGCCTCAGTCAGAACGCCAAAGCCCTTTTCACCCGCCAGTGCGAGCAACGCTCTCTGGTCGCGAACATTATTGAAACCGAGCTCGTTAAGTACGCCGACCTGATCCTCGCTTTCGTTCAAACCCTTCAAGAAATCACGGAACGCGCCGTCCGCGTCCTTGCCCCACGACTTTTTGAACTCGTCCGCACTCTTGCCGCTGAGTTTTGCGAAGGCTTCAAGCTCCTCGCCGCCCGATGAAACGGCGTTTTGCATATCCATCCAAATACGCTGTAACGCACTGCCTCCGGCAGCCGCTTCTATACCCATACTGGATAACGCCGTCGCATAGCCTAATACAGCCTGCGCAGATATTCCCACGGTCGCGCCGGTCGAACCCATGTCGAGAGCCATGTCAACGATTTCCGCCTCGGACGTAGCGAAATTGTTACCTAAATCAACGATGGCGCTTCCTAAGTTCTTAACCTGATCCTGCGACACATTCGCGACATTCATAAACCGCGCCAGGGCTTTCGCTCCCGCCTCGCCGCCTAAGTTTGTCGCGCTCTGCATCTGCGCCATCGTTTCGGTAAATTCAACGATATTCTCGGTTTTGATACCTAACTGACCGCCCGCCGCCGCAAGCTCCGTCAGCTCCGCCGTAGTAGCGCGGACAGGATTTCGCCCATTAACGCCGGTCGTCGTAAGGTCGATAAGCCCCTGCTTTACGGCTTCAAGCTGTTCCGGCGTACCCTCGACGGTTTTCTTTACGCGCGCGAAATTATCCTCGAACGAAATCGCGGTCTTGCCCGAAGCAACGCCGAGCCCCGCGATACCGACCGCCGCATACTGTAACGGTTTGGTAATAGTGTCAATACTTTCCCCGACCGCCTGAATACGACTGCCCGCGTCCTGTAAATTTTCAGCTTTCGCCAAACGTTCGACTGCCTCTAAATTTTTCTCATAGCTCTCGTATTGTTCCGAAGCCGCTTTGACCGCCGCTCCCGAGCTTTCGAAATTTAGTCTACTCGCAGTAAGCGTATTTTGGGCGGATTGAATGGAATTTGAAATGTTTCCGTACCGCGTTTCAAGCGCGGCTAACTCATTTTCAGTCCATTCAATCGCCTTCTGATTGTCCTTGTATGCGACGCTGCCTTTATTAATAACGGAATTTGCCTGTTTTAAAGCGGAGATCTCGTTTCTTTTAGCCGCTATGACCGTACCGAGACTTTGCTGCTCCCTTGTCAGCATACCTATATTGCCACTTATGCTTTTTTTGTTCGCGTCATACTCTCGGCGGGAAACCGCAAGAGCCGCGCTACTTTCTGCCAGTGTCGTTTTAGCGGCCGACATCTGGCGTTTATATGCTTCAAGTCTCTGCGTGCCTTTAAGCACTGCCGAATCCGCGATCTTTCCGCTTCGCGCTGTTCCCGTAAGCGCCGCGTTCATGGAAGCGGTACCTCCTGCCGCCGATGCGCTCGCGCCTTCCAAGCCCGCGAGCTGCGACGCAACGCCCGCAATAACGCCCGACGCGTTATCGGTTGCGCTGATAACAACATTTAATTCCGCCGCCGTCATAGTACCACCACCCTTTTATCCGAATACAGCCCGTATATATGGGCTGTCATAATTTGCATTTCCTTTTACCGCCGCTCCCGCGTTTGTATTTTCGCTCATACTGTCCAAAACATCAAACAGCAGCTTCGGCGGCTGATTGCTTAACACGCTCGGCATAACGCGGTACGTCTTAAACATCATGCCATAAATATCCCTTAGTTTTCCGCCGTCTCCGCTTCCGGCGTGGGCGCGTTTTTTCCCGAAATAACATCTACATACATCTGCCATAGATCAAGGCAAAGTCTCGTATGCGTCGTTACATCAAGCGAATTGATAACATCCTGAGTAGCCTCCGTTCCTTCGAACATATAATCGACCGCCTCACGGCACTTGGTAAGCGGACCCTTCTTGCTCGGTTCGTTGTGCGCGTCGTTTATAATACACATGGTTTCAAAATCAAACGGCTTTGAAACATACTTTTTCTTTCCCTGTGTAAACGATAAAATATTCTGCATAATAAAAAATCCTTTCTCTAAAATCTAAGGGACGCCATACCTGCTTAGCGTCCCTTACCTGCTTAATATTCTTGTTTTCCTTTTATTCCGCCGCCGGCGTATAGCTCATATCGGTGAACCACTTCTCCGCGATTTCCTTTTTCTTCTCCAGCGTGAGCTTGTCGTCGTCGAGATAGTAATAATACGCGTCGTCGCTCGTGCGCTTGACCGCCGAATATGTAGCCTGCGCGGTCGAAGGCTCCGGCGCGCCGTTCGAGGGCTTTGTCTGCGCTCCCACCTTCGACGCAAAGCCGTAGCGTCCCTTGTAACAGCGGAAATATCTGTATGTTCCGTCATTGTGAAGCGTTCTCCAAGCCACGCCGAAATATACGTCCTTCACATCGCCGCCCATCTTAACGCCGCCGTATTCGTCTACCTCAAGACCGCGCCACATAGCGTCGACCGCCGGCGGAATATCCGCGTTCGTGATTTCATGTCCGATATTACCCACATACGCGAGCGTCTCATACGCGCCGTTATCCGCGTCGAACGGCTCGGCGTCGCCCTCGTCTGTCGGCGCGATCTCAACCGTACCCGGAAGCGTTACCGCCTCGTCGTACGTAGTTTCAGACTCTGTATCGGTCAGCACCTTAAAAAACGTGTACTTGTCAACACCAATCGTTACCGATGGTCTTTTAAATGTTTCAGCCATAAGTTATTCCTCCTAATCTACGATAAAATTTTTACTAAACCTCATTGTTTTGTGAAATGTTTCTCCCGCTCTCGGCGGTATGTCCGCGGAAAACTCGCGTCCCCATCCGTCAGCGGTCATTATGTCGTTTACCTGCAAGCTGATTTTGCCGATTTCGCTCGGATTGTTCCCCCAAACGTCAACAACGACCGTCCCCTTCTGTATCGCTTCGATATTGTCATACCCGAAGCTCGGGCGCTCTGTAAGCTGATAATAGCTCACAAGCGGCAGTTTATTGAAGTCGTCGGGATAATAGTATACCGCCTCGCAATCGAGCTTAGACAGCGTTTTTTCGGTCTCCGCGTTTACATCAACCATAGCCGCCCACCGTCCTTTCTAAGGGGATATTTGTTCCGATAGGCATATGCGCGCCGATAACCAAATCATACGGCGCGTCGGCAGTCATACGCACAAACTGCAGCAGCACCTCCGGGCTCGGCGACCATTGCGCCACATATATGATCCTGTATACCCGCCCCGCCGCCTCGACGTAATTCCCGACCTCTATACAGTCGTTTTCTCCGCAGAACATCCGCATTTGGCATTCCTCGGTCACGCCGTATTCCCTCTCGGCAAGCTCGCCGCCCAAAGGCTGTAGATCCGCTTTTATCACGGCGAGCTCTTCTTCGATTTGTTTACCGCGCTCGCTGTAGCCTTTGCCGTCGGTTATGCGTATGATCCGAACGTCGTCCTTGTAGAAACGCTTAAATACATTCGCAAACCTTCCCAACATCGCTCGGAACCCTCCCTCGTCTGTTCACATACGGCTTCAGCCGCTTATAGTAATTCGCGAGAATACTCTCGTCCGTCGGCGCGGCAAAACTCACGGATCGCCCGCCTTCGCTGACCGACTTTACCGCTCCCGCGAAATCCGCGTCGCCATACCCTTTCGCCCGGTACATATCCGCCGCAATAACCGGAATAAGTCCCTCAAGCGCTTCGGGCAGACAACACAGTCGGCAGTAGCCCAAAATAAGCCGCTCCGCGTCGTCGAGCAAAAAGAACAGCAGCTCATCTTTGCCGCTGTCCTCTACTCCCAAAAGCATTTTAAGCGTCTTCAGCTCTTCCGTCCGCTTCTCCTGTTCCATTTTTACCGCCGCCTTTCTTTGCCGTCGGCTTCACCTCGGTAAAACCTGAATTTTTATACGCCGCTATCTGTATCTCATTCGTCAGTGTAACCGTTTCTTTTCCGCGTCTGAGTATCATAATTATTCACCCGATTTCTTGTGAACGTAGATAGCCGCCTTCTTGTTGTTCAGCACAAACGCGTCGTAATACAAACGACCTTCGACAAGCCAGCCGTTAATGCCCGGCGGGTTGTCGTGTATCTTGTATTCCGCCAGCTTCACCGGCGCGACCGTCGCGATTTTGTTCGTGATAATAAACAGCGTATTCTCCGGCAGATAGCTGTCCGGTACGAGAATAAGCGGTACGCCGTCGATCTGACCTATTACGCCCTTCAATGTAATATTCTGCGCCATATCTCCCTGCTTCACAAATGCGGGGTCGAGCTTGATCAACTTATAATACGCCGCCGTAACATAGGCAACTCTGCCCGCGACAGGCGCTTTCTGATTGGTAAGCTCCACCTGACCGTCAAGGAACGCGTCGTAAGCGTTCTCTTTTGTCACGTCCGCCGTCGCGGTCTTGCCCGCGCCCGCCGCTATTTTCGATAAGCGGTAAACGTCAAGCTCCGGTATAATTACCTCGTCGATCTGACGCTGAAGCGCCTGACCCGCGCTGTTCGCCATCATCGTATCGTCGTAATTGCCGCGGTCGATCGTAAACGTGAACGAACGGTCACGTTCGAGCGGCATTTCCTGCAAGCTGTTCTCCAGCTCCTCCGGCGTGCCGTAACGGTTCGCGCCCGTTCTCTGATAATCATTCATCTCCGACGTGGGAACGCTGTAAACCTTTACCGTCTTAACGCCGATAAAATCGTAATCGTTGTTGACGGCGGGCGTTGTGACCGCTCCGAGCTTAAAGCGTTCGTCAATTTTCGCCGAATACTTTTCCGCATAATTAATTGCCATAAATTATTTTCCTCCTTCTCTTAACTCCCGAATCCCGCAAGAAACGGATCCGCCGCCGACGGTGACGACGGTGACGACGCTCCCGGCGGAGTTTTGCCCTTCATCCGCTCCGTGACCGCCGCTTCGACCGCCTTTGAAAACGCGTCCTTGAACACCGCGACGTTCGCCTTTGTAGCGTCCGCGTCAGATCCCGTGAGCTGTTTCGCGAAATCCACCGGCAGACCGTCCGCCGCTAAGAGCTTTGTGCATTCGTACTCCAATCTCTCGGCGTTGAACTTGCGCCGCTCCTCCTCGAACCGCTCCGCCGCTTCCTTTTTCGCGGCTTCCTCGCGCTCCGCCGCCGTCATTTTCGACTGCTTCTCCCACTTAGCGTGTTCCTCCGCAAGACGTTTCTCAAAATCCGCCGCGGCTTTCATGTTCGCGGTCTTTACCGCCTCCGTAACGCGTCTGTCCGTTTCCGCCTTTAATTCTTCGGCCGTATATGTTTTTGTTTCCTGTGCGGCACCCTCGCCGCCCTGCTGCCCCTGTTGGTTGTTCTGCCCGGTTGCGCCTTCCGCCCCCGCCGAACCCCCGACAGTTGCCGTTATAGTTTCATCCATCGTGAAACCCTCCTTGAAATAAAATTAAGCAGTTTTCCGCCATGCTCAGGGCAATATGCGCATATAAAAAGCACGTCCGTTTGAACGTGCTTTATAAGCTATGTTAAATTATTATCATATAATCTCGCCGAGCGCCTTTAACGCTTCGACCCCGAATGTTTTCAAAGCCGACAGACCGAAAACGCCGCATTTCTTTATAACATATCGTAATTTATCCTCGGCGGTCAGCTCCTTCTGTATGCCGAAATTATTTTCAACATACTCTATCCCGTCGCGCGTCAAACGAACTCCGCTCAAAATAATTTCATAAAACCGCTCATTTTCCGCCGCAACCGCTTTGAAGCCGTCAATATATCCTTCGGTTTGCAGCTTGCTCAGGGCAACGCAAAACACTTCATAATCCATATTAAGCGCCGTACAAGTCACTCTCGCCATATCCGGCAAATCCTTCTGATATTCGATATACAGCGCAAGAAGCACCTGCTGTTTAGTATCAAGTTTCATAGACTATTCCTCCACAACCCTTACGACAAATCGCTATATGGACACTTTCCGCAAAGTCGTCGAGCATTTTCAATATCATCAATATCGCTTAATTCGTGAACCGATGATATTTTAAAAGACTTGTTAAGAGCCATTAAAGAATCATAGCATAGGTCTATGTCAATTACACGTCTGTAAACAGGGCAATAATGCGGTTCTGTATAGTTTAAATTACTTGACATTCTTACTTACTACCTCCATAATACGTTCGGTACGTTCGTCAAAATCTTCTTTTTTCCATGAAGTTCTGAATACCCACTGCTCCGGATTTTGCGTGATAACACTCACTCCGTCCCGCGAATAATACGCCTTTCTTGTACCATGCCACTGTGAAAACATAACTAAAGCGTCATTTTTGTACCGCCTTACTTCATCATCTGTAATTTGACGTTCTTTCATTCTGTACATGATATGATATGGATCTCGGCGTGAAACTTCGTCTTTCAAGATATAAGCAGAAACATTATCCGGCGGCAGTACTTTACCGTTATCAATTCCTTCGTTCTTTAAATCTCTGTATATTTTATAATGCGTAAATTCCGCTGTCGGTTCTGATTTCTTATATCGATAAAATCCCTTTAATTCCTCATATTCCGCCCTATCTCCATTATACTTCAATTCCTGGAATTTGTCAAATGAACTCGGCACATTTTTCCGTCCGAGCACATCCTGATACTGCTTATACTGCAATTTATCCGCGCTCTTGCGGCTATCCTTCCGCTTCGCTAAATCCAACGCCTCCCGCTGCTCCGGCGAAAGGCTCTCCTTCCACGTCGTATAATCCAAATCGCCGTCAACATAAACGCTTTTTCCCGACAAAGGATCACGCGCGCTGCGCTTTATGTACGGCTTATTCATAGTCGTGGTACACCTGCATCTCGGATGCATACTCGGATAATTCACGCCCTCGCGCGCCTCCGACAGCTTGAACACCTTCCCGTCAAGCGCGCCGCACGTTTCGCACGTCCTGTCGTCGAGCGTGGCGAGGTATTTGTATTCGGTAATACCCAAATCCTCATA
>CANQQE010000031.1 GCA_947625935.1 uncultured Muribaculaceae bacterium
TTGTGAAAGTCAGGGCTTTGTTTTGTGTTTTACAACAGGTTGTAAAAAAGAGGGCGCGTCTATTTTGACACACCCTCGTCGTTATCAGTTGACAATTATGGGATGTGGATCAATCGTTGTGGCGGGGTCCGCGGTTGCGGTCGCCGTCGCGGCGGGGTCCACGGTCGCCGTCACGGCGAGGTCCGCGGTTGCGGTCGCCATCGCGTCGTGGTCCACGGTCGCCGCGTGGTGCGCGCTCGCGCTCAACATAGCCCTCGGGCTTCTCCTGAAGGGCACGCATCGACAGGCGGTATTTGCCGGTCTTCTTGTCGATTTCGAGAAGTTTAACCTCTACGGTGTCACCCTCTTTCAGTCCCGATGCTTCCATGTTGTCGAGGCGGTCCCATGAAATCTCAGAGATATGGAGCAGGCCGTCGCGGTTGGGCATGAACTCTACAAACGCGCCAAATTCAAGAATCGAACGTACCTTGCCGGTGTAGACTTTCCCTTCTTCGGGGAGCTCGACGATGGCGTTGATCATCTCCATGGCCTTGTCGATAGAATCCTTGTTGGCTGCTGCGACTTCGATGTAACCACCTTCGTCGATTTCGTCGATCGACACTGTCGCGCCGCTGGCTTCCTGGATGCCCTGGATCACTTTTCCGCCCGGGCCAATCACTGCGCCGATGAGGTCTTTGGGGATTATCATGGTCACGATGCGAGGCACATGAGGCTTGTAGTCCTCACGAGGCGCGGGTATAGTCTCGTTGATGATATTGAGGATGTGGAGGCGTCCTTCGCGGGCCTGCATCAGTGCTTTTTCAAGTATTTCGTATGACAGGCCGTCGCACTTGATATCCATCTGTGTGGCGGTTATGCCATCGACGGTGCCGGTCACTTTGAAGTCCATGTCGCCGAGGTGGTCTTCGTCGCCGAGGATGTCAGAGAGTACGGCGTATTTTGAGCTTTCGCTGTCGGTGATGAGTCCCATGGCGATACCGCTGACAGGTTTTTTCATCTTCACGCCGGCGTCGAGCAGCGCGAGTGTTCCGGCGCATACGGTGGCCATCGACGATGAGCCGTTTGACTCAAGGATGTCGCTGACTATGCGGCAGACGTAGGGGAAGTCATCGGGGAACATACGTTTCAGCGCGCGGTGGGCAAGATTGCCGTGTCCCACCTCGCGGCGACTGACGCCTCGTGCCGGACGCGCCTCGCCTGTCGAGAAGGGGGGGAAGTTGTAGTGGAGCAGGAAGCGTTCGCGGCCCTGGTTGAGCACATCGTCGAGAATCTTTTCGTCGAGCTTGGTGCCGAGAGTTACGGTCGAGAGCGATTGGGTCTCGCCGCGGGTGAACACCGCCGACCCGTGAGGTCCGGGGAGGTAGTCGGTCTGGCACCAGATGGGGCGTATCTCGGTTGTCTTGCGGCCATCGAGACGGATACCCTCGTCGAGCACGCAGCGGCGCATAGCGTCTTTTTCCACGTCGTGGTAGTAGCGTTTCACAAGGGGTGTCTTCTCCTCTTTTTCTTCCTCGGGAAGAGAGTCGATATATTCCTGGCAGATGGCGTCGAAGCTGTCCTGACGCCAGTGCTTGTCGGCGCAGCCGGCTTTGGCGATGGCATAAGCTTTGTCATAGCATTTTTCGCGTACATCCTTGCGGAGGTCTTCGTCGTTGACCTCGTGGCAGTACTCGCGCTTGACGGTTGCTCCGGCCTCCTCGGCAAGCTCCATCTGAGCCTTGCATTGCTCCTTGATGGCTTCGTGAGCGAACTTGAGTGCGGCGAGCAGGTCGGCTTCCGACACTTCGTTCATTTCGCCCTCGACCATCATGATATTGTCGTAGGTCGCGCCGACCATGAGTTCGAGGTCGGCTTTTTCAAGTTGCTGGTATGTGGGGTTGATTACAAATTCACCGTCGATGCGGGCCACGCGTACTTCCGAAATAGGCCCGTTGAAGGGTATGTCAGAGACGGCAAGCGCGGCTGATGCGGCAAGACCGGCAAGCGCGTCGGGCATATCATCGCCGTCGGCCGAGTACATGGTCACGTTGACAAATGTGTCGGCGTGGTAGTTGTCGGGGAACAGCGGGCGGAGCACGCGGTCAACGAGGCGTGCTGTGAGAATCTCATAGTCAGATGCGCGGCCTTCGCGTTTGAGGAAACCGCCGGGGAATCGCCCGGCTGATGAAAATTTCTCTTTGTACTCAACTGTCAGGGGCATGAAATCCACCCCTTCGCCGGCCTCCTTGGCCGAGACAACTGTCGCGAGCAGCATAGTGTTGCCCATGCGAAGTTCAACCGCTCCATCAGCCTGTTTGGCGAGCTTGCCGGTCTCAAGTGTGATGACGCGGCCATCGCTAAGGGTGATGGTTTTCTTGATTGGGTTTACCATAAATGTCGTTTATATATAATTCTTTCTTCTACAAAAATCACGCAAAGTTAATAAATTAACTTGACAAATTAGCAATCAAGCCATTAGAAAACTGCGATGACGACATTAAAAATCTCAAAATTCGAGGAGGAACGGCCGTTGGGACTGTCTTTTTGTCAGGTTGGGGCGGCCACGGGGGGTGATGAAAAAATCGGCGGTCGCTACTGTTGTGTTGTAGGCGACCGCCGAAGTGGCTCTTGTCTGTGAACGTCAGATTAACGGTTTGCTGATCCTCTGATGATTGTCTTGGTGACCTTATTGCCGCGGCGCACTATGTATAGCCCGTCGGCAGGCTTGGTCACGCGTATGCCCTGAAGCGTGTAATATTCAGGAGCCGTTGTGTCGCCGGTTTCCTCTGTGAGGTTTTCCACTCCTGAGGGGTCGATTGCTTTGAGCTTGCCGATGCGGGCGTGGTCGAACGTGAAAATGTCGGTGTCCTCTTTTTCCGCACTGCTTGACGGATCTTTAGAGTAGGGGGCGTTGGCGTTGTCGAACACGGTGGGATCGTAGGGTGTGCATCCTGTGGCTCCTTGTCCGTAGGTGTCGAGTACCATTAGGCCGATACCTGTGTTTTTGATGTAGTCTTCAGTTATACCGAGCTTTGAGAGCGGGAAACGGAATTCATAGAAAGTGTGTTGCGCGGGATCTATTTCGTCGATAAGGTCAACGAAACCGCCGTTTGTGCGAAGGTCTTCGGGGTCGTAACCAAAATCCTCCTGTCCCCAGATGCTTGTGATCGATGGGAGCAGACCGTCCTGCATTCCATAGAACGGCTCTGCCCCGAATGTCACGCATGATGCTGGGTCTTTGTAGTCGGCTACGCCGTTGCTGTTAGGGAAGAAAAGAGCGGGGTCCCGACTGTGGGTTTCGTGTTGCCCAGCCATATGCAGTCGGTGCCGTTGTTGAATGTGTTGAATTTGCCGCCTTCGTCCCAAATGGTGCTGCCGGTGTTTAGGACTCCTTCAAACTCCTTGTCGGGGTCAAGGTCAAAAGCGAAGCATATGCGTCCATTCATCTGGTAGGGTTTGGCGCGCAGGTTATCAGCTTTTCCGTCGCCATATTCATCCCATACTTCATAGACATATTGGATGCCGATATAGAGATAGTCTTTGTCGTAGGAGGCATAGACCGAATATGTGTCAAGCACGGGGTATTCATGTTTCCCTCTGAATGCGCTGGCAATGTCGCGGGCCACACCTTGGGCTATAAGGTCGGCGTCGCTCCAGTGGCTGAGAGCGTCTTCGGCCACACACATACGGTTGTCTCCGTTAAGTTTGGTGAATTTCATATTGACGGTGCGGTTTGTGCCGACGTTGCCGTTGGGATTCACCTTGTAGTAGTCGGTGATGAGATTGTTGCCCGTCAACGGTATTTGTGGAGCTCTCTTGCTGTATTTGAACGACTGGACACGGTGGCCGTTTTCGTTTTCGACATAAGTTTTAAGCGTAGTGGTTTCGGTGAATGTGAGCGGTGCCGTATAGGGCGTGGCGGACAGATCGGGCTCGGAACCGTCAATGGTGTAATAGATGGTTGTGGCGGGTTCGACGGTCAGGGTGACTGTGATGTTTTCGTCAAATCTCGCGCCTGATTGAGGGTCGGCTTTCACTGTGGGTTTGGTGCCTGTCGCGCCTTCATAGATGCCTTCGTCGGTGACTTCGCCTTTGTTGGCGTCGGCTCCCTTGTAGATGTGCCCGGCTTTGGGTGCGCTGTCGTAGTTGCCGGTCTGATGTCCTTCGCCTCCGCTTTTGTTCCCGTCGCAGAATAAGAAACCCGATATTCCTTTAGGGTCGGACGGGAAAGTAAATTCCCAGATGTCGCCGTCGGTGTTAGTCATCTCTTTTCCCGGCCATTGTGATTCAGGACCGCCCCAATAGTGGATGTTGACGGTTGGGAACATGGTTGAAGAATTGTCGTAGTAGATGGTAACATCTTCGGCCACCATTGAAGCAGAAAATACTACCGGAAACGCCAGCGATAGAGCCAGGCGTCTGAATGAGCACAAAAGTTTCATGATGTTAAAAAGGTTGTTTGATCGTGCAAAGTTAAAAAGGTTGTTTGAGCATGCAAAGTTAAGAATGTTTGTCGAGATATTAAAACGCTGTGCGTGACGATCTCTCTACATCGGTAGTTTTGTCTGTCGTGTTGGAGCTGTCAGCGTTTGGAGCGGAAGAATTGCTGCATCAGGGCGGCGCAGTCGTCGGCGAGTATGCCCGATGTGATTGTTGCGCGGGGGTGGAACGGCTGACGTGCGGTAATGGTCGAGTAGCCGCGCTTGGGGTCGGCACAGCCATAGACTATGCGTTTCACCTGTGCCCATCCAATCGCTCCGGCGCACATCAGGCACGGCTCGACGGTGACATATAGCGTGCAGTCGGCGAGATATTTACCTCCGAGCGTGGCGGCGGCTGCGGTCAAAGCCTGCATCTCGGCGTGGGCGGTCACGTCGGCGAGTGTTTCGGTCAGGTTGTGCCCCCGGCCGATGATGCGTCCGTTGCACACCACCACCGCTCCGATCGGCACTTCGTCGCTTTCCATGGCACGGCGTGCCTCGTCGAGTGCGGCTTTCATGAATCGGGTGTCGTCGTCGAGAATTATCATAGCAGGTCGATTTTCATCCCCTCGGTTGCGGCGATTGTTTCGGGAAATATCTCGCGGGCTTCGCTGAGATGCTCGTCTTCGTTGAGGTAGCTTTTGGAGTAGTGGCCGAGCAGAAGCCTCCCGACCGATGCGTCACGGGCTATCATGGCCGCCTGTCGGGCTGTAGAGTGAAAACGCTGTGCGGCTTTGTCGGCTGAACTTTCGGTATAGGTGGCCTCGTGGTAGAGCAGATCGACTCCCTCGATGGCCGGAATTATGGAGGGATAGTAGGCTGTATCGGAAATATAGGCGTAAGAGCGCGACGGATCGGCCGGTGTGGTCAGTCGAGCATTGGGGATAACGGCACCGTCGGGTGTGACATAGTCGGCGCCGTTTTTTATGCTTTGCCGCAGCGAAACCGGGATGTCGTGGAATTTTACCATCTCGCCGTTGAGATGGCGGGGTTTTGGCTTCTCGCGGAATATGTATCCCACCGTAGGCACACGGTGGTTGAGCGGCACGGTCTCCACCGTTATCGCGTCGTTCTCATAAACCGTTGCCCGCTCCGGGGCGATTACCTCGAAGCGCAGGTCGTAGGTGCGTTCGCGGCAGAAAAAGTCCATTATGCGCCTGAACATATCGATTCCTTCGCGGAAAGTGTGCACCGTTAGCGAGCCGCCGGTCTGATGCAGGGCGAGCGTCGACAGCAACCCCGGCAGACCAAGGCAATGGTCGCCGTGGAGGTGGCTGATGAAAATATGTCCGAGCCGCGAGAATTTCACTTTCATGCGGCGAGCTTGCAGTTGTGCGCCCTCGCCGCAATCGATCATATAGAGGTTGTCGCGGATGTCGATGACCTGGCACGATGGCTGGTGACGCAGCGACGGTGTGGCTGATCCGCATCCGAGTATGTCGATTTGAAATTTTGCCATAAATATTTTTTTATGCTGGTGCAAAGATAGTGTTTTGCCTGTTAACAGAAATAAAGTTAATTATAAATAATTAATCGTCGGGCCGTTTGCATTATATGTCTCCAACGGTTACCTTTGAACTGTTTTTTCATAGGATTAGATTTTTAAGGTTTTTGATAATGAGGCTGTCGTGAGACCCCCTCATTATTATTTTTTATAGTTCATGGTCTGTCTTACTTGACTTATTCGTATCTTTGTGAAAGTAACATTTATAAATGATTGGTTATGGAGAATTTCACATATTTTACTCCCACAAGGTATATCTTCGGGCGCGGCACCGTTGACCGCGCCGGTGAACTGACCCGTTGGACGGGCTGCCGTAAGGTGTTGGTGGTTACCGGCATGGGATCGGCTGTGCGCAGCGGTCTCTATGCTAAAGTGGCGGCTTCGCTCGATGCCGCCGGTGTGGCTCACCTGCATCTGAGCGGTGTTGAGCCCAACCCCACCGACCCCAAGGTGCGCGAGGGTATCGACATGTGCCGCTGCGAGGGGGTTGACGGCCTTGTGGCCGTAGGCGGCGGGTCGGCCATCGACACTGCCAAGGCTATTGCCTGCGGCGTGCCTTACGACGGCGATTTCTGGGATTTCTACGCCGGGAAAAAAGTTGTGGAGGAGGCGTTGCCTGTAGGGGTGGTGCTGACCATCCCGGCTGCCGGAAGCGAGGGGTCGGGCAACTCTGTGATAACCAATACGGCCACGATGCAGAAGATCAGCCTGCGCACCGAGAGTGCGCTGCGCCCGCGGTGGTCTATTCTCGACCCTACGTTGACCTTCACACTCCCCCCTTATCAGACTGCGAGCGGCATCGCCGACATGATGGCCCACATCATGGAGCGTTATTTCTCCCCGACAACCGACGTGGAGGTCACCGACCGTCTTGCCGAGGGGTTGCTGAAGGCCATAATCGAGGAGGCGCCCAAGGTGATACGCGACCCTGCCGACTATCAGGCGCGCGCCAACATAATGTGGGCCGGGACGATGGCTCATAACGGCGTGTGCGGTTGCGGGCGCGTTGAGGACTGGGTGTCGCATTTCATGGAGCATGAAATCAGCGCGCTCTACGGCGTAACCCACGGGGCCGGTCTGGCTGTAGTCTTCCCCGCCTGGCTGACGTTTATGGCGGGGCGCCGTCCTGCCAAGGTGGCGCAGTGGGCCCGCCGTGTCTTTGACGTTCAGAGTCATGATGACACGACCGCCGCCCTTGAGGGTATCGAGGCGTTGAAAGCGTTTTTTGGCAGTATCGGTCTGCCTGTGACTTTCACCGGGCTTGGAATCGACTCCCCCGATATCCCACAGCTTGTCAAGAACCTCCACATTACAAAGGGGGAGGTCATCGGCGGTTATTACCGCCTGTCGGCTCCCGACACCGCTGAAATCTACAAACTGATGCTTTGATGATATGAGAGTCGTGAGCTACACCCCCGATATGGCGGAGCCGTGGGACACTCTCGTGCTGAAATCGCCGACCGGCACGTTCCTCCATCTCCGCGGGTATATGGATTACCACAGCGACCGTTTCACCGATTGCTCGGTGATGGCGTTTGACGACAAGGACAGGCTCATTGCCGCTCTGCCGGCCAACGCCGACGGTGATACCGTAGTGTCGCACGGTGGCCTCACTTACGGCGGCTGGCTTGTCGACAGCCGCAGGGTGGGGGCTTCGGCAATGCTTGCGCTATGGGATGCGGCGTTGACCCGTTACCGTTCGCTTGGTTTCTCACAGATGGTTTATAAGGCTGTCCCCGACATCTACCACCGTTATCCGGCTGAGGACGACATATATGCTCTGTTCCGCCACGGTGCCACTATCGACTGCGTGCAGATTTCGGCGGCCATAGACCTTGCCGAGCCTATCGGCTTCGACTCAAACGCGCGCCGCGGTGCCGCCCATGCGGCCAAGGCGGGTGTCGTCGTGAGGGAAAGTTGCGATTACCGCGGTTTTTGGGAAATACTGACCGCACTGCTGGCCGAGCGTTACGCGACGGCTCCCGTCCACTCGCTTGCCGAGATGGAGCTGCTGAGGTCCCGGTTTCCCGACAATATCCGTTTCCATGGCGCATATCTCGGCGATGAGCTTGTGGCGGGTACTGTGATGTATCTCACCGGCACCGTTGCCCATGCCCAGTATATCGCCGCATCGCCGGCGGGTAAAGAGCTGAAAGCCCTGCCGCTGCTTTTTAAGAACGTGATGGAGCGTTATGCGGGGCGTTTCCGCTATTTTGATTTCGGCACCTCAAACGAACGCCGCGGCCAGTACCTCAACGAGGGGCTGATACGACAGAAAAACGGTATGGGTGGCCGCGGAATCGCCTACACCACCTACAAAATCAAGTTTAATTAATTTTATAAATCATGAACCAGGAAACACCTCCTCCATTTGATGCGTCAAGTCGGCCTCCGTTGCCACAGTCGTCACCGATGCACTTCCCTGTCAAGAAATTTTCAGACACTGTCTCATTTAAGATTCTGTTCTTAGTATTGCTGACCTTAGTGCTGTTGATTCCCGACGCACTCATCTACAGCACCATTTCCGAGCGTGAAAACCGTCAGTCAGACACCATGCGTGAAATCAGCCGCCAATGGAGTGATCCGCAGACTATAACCGGCCCCATGCTTGAAATTCCATATCGTATTGCCGGAGAGCGAAACGATTCGATAGGGTTGGTCACGGTGTTGCCGGCGTCGTTTGATTATGATGCCGCCTTGAAATCCCAGACCTTGCGCCGCGGAATTTACGAAGATGTAGTCTATAACAGTGCCGTGACCGTCAAAGGCGCGTTTGATCTTTCGACGATGCAACCATCGGAGGTGCCTTTATCGGCATTGCTGACCGATCAGGCCGTGGTGAGAATAGGGATAAGCGACCTTCGCGGCATTGAGAAAATTTCTGATTTCTATCTGGGCGGCCGCGGTTATGAATTGTCGGGAAGCCATGCCGGCGGTTCGTCAGAATCTGATGTGGTGGTAGTGGAGTTGGATGGGAAAGGCGACGAAGTGGGATCTGTCGGAAATTCATCACTTTTCGCCAAGATAAACTTAGACTCGTTGGTAGGGCACCGCAACATAGAGTATGCGTTGGAGTTGAGCCTGAAAGGAAGTCATAAAATGTCGGTGGCTCCAATTGGCAAATCTAATGAAATAGTGATTACGGGCGACTGCTCCGCTCCCAGCTTCAACGGGATGTTTCTCCCGTCAGATCGCAAAGTCGGCGACAATGATTTCAAAGCTGTATGGAATCTGAACGCTATCAATCGCGATTATCCTCAGGTGTTTGTAGGCGGCAATGCGATGTCGATAAGGGATTCGGTCGTTTCTGTCGATTTACTGGTACCCGTCGACCGATATCAGAAGACCGAGCGTGCGGTGAAGTATGCGGTCCTCGTGGTGATTCTCACGTTCATAGGTGTGTTGTTTGCCGAGACGCTTATGAAACGCAGGATTTATGTGTTCCAGTATCTGCTTGTCGGGCTGGCGTTGATACTGTTCTATTCGTTACTACTGTCATTGGCTGAACATATGCCGTTCGGTTTCAGTTACCTTATCGCTGCTGTCATGACGGTAGCCTTAGTCGGGTTATATATGGCCGGCGTGTTGAGAAGCGTAAAAGTAGCCGGTTATATAGCCGCTTTGCTTTCGGTGATTTATGCCTATATCTTCGTGCTCCTCAACCTTGAGACATTCGCGTTGCTCGCCGGAAGTCTGGGCCTGTTTGTCGCTCTTGCGACAATCATGTATCTGTCCTTGAAAATGGATTGGAAATCAATTTAACCGCCGTTGCCCGGCGGCATGATAAAGAACGAGAGCGGGACCCGGTATTAGGATGCCCCCGCTCTCGTTCTTATTTTTATATTTCGGTCCCTCAGGGTCTCACCTCATAGAAGGGGATGTCGACGAGTTTGATGCCGAATTTCAGCGCGCTATAGGGCTTGATGATGCCGCTGTTAGACGCTCCGTAGCCCTGCTGGTAGGGAATCAGCACCTCGCAGGTGTCGCCGACGCGCATATCCTCGAGGGCTATGGCCCACCCTTGTATGACCTTGTTGCAGGCTGTGCGGTAAACGCTGTCGCCCGGCTCCTTACGAAGACTATACGATGAGTCAAACGGCTCGTCGTTATATAGACGACCCATGTATTTTACATCGACAGTGCTGGTGAACAGCGGGGATAGCTTCCCCTCGGTGAGCCGGCGGTCGTTGAAATAATGGATGAGGACGTAGGCCGCGGGGTCCCATGAGGGGACTATTTTGGTATAGTAGGGGGTTCCGTCGGGATTGGTGCGGGTGGCTTGCTCGGAGAGCCATGCCTCGTTGGCCTCGCGCCAGTCGGTGTAATCCTCCCACGTCTTGTCTTCATCGCTGCAAGCTGCGGCGAGCAGGCCGATGAGCATGATGTAAATCGGTAGTCTCTTCATCGTCAAAATTCAACTTTGGGGGCTTTCTGCGCACCCTCCTCGGCCTTGAACATCTGTCGCGCCGAGAAGCCGAACACTCCGGCAAAGATGCTGGCGGGGAAGCGTCGTATCTTAACGTTATAGCTCTTGACGGCCTCATTGTAGCGGGTGCGCTCGGTGGCTATGCGGTTTTCGGTGCCTTCGAGCTGCGTCTGCAGGTCAAGGAAGTTCTGGTTGGCCTTCAGGTCGGGGTAGGCTTCGCGTACGGCGTTGACATAGATGTCGAGCGCGCCTTTCAGGCGGTTCTGAGCCGACTGGTATTTGTCAAACCCTTCGGGTGTGGCCTGCGCTTCCTCGGCGGTAACGCTCTGCGCCTCGTTGTAGGCGTTGGTCAGCCCGGCGCGGGCGTTGGTGACAGTCTCGAGCGTGCTGCTTTCGTGGGCGGCGTAACCTTTTACGGTGTTGACCAAATTGGGGATGAGGTCGGCGCGGCGTTGATACTGGTTTTCTACGTTGGCCCAGGTCTGGTTGACCTCCTCGTCGAGATTGACCATGCCGTTGTAGCTGTTGCAGCCGGCCACTCCGAATATCAGAAGCAGAACGACGACTACAAGTCCGATTATTGATGATTTTTTCATAATTGACAGTGAGTTTAGAGTTATTCTTATCTAACCCTTGTCGGGGGCAGATGGTTTAGCCGAGCTTGCGGAGCAGGGCGTTGAGGCTCATGCGGTCGTGGATCAGACGGTGGAGGTCGGCTATCGCCACACGGGTCTGTTCCATGGAGTCGCGTTCGCGAAGGGTGACGGTATTGTCCTCAAGTGTCTGGTGGTCGACGGTGATGCAGAAAGGTGTGCCGATAGCGTCCTGACGGCGGTAACGCTTGCCGATAGAGTCTTTCTCCTCGTAGTGGGTTGTGAAGTCAAACTTCAGGTCGTTGACAATCTCGCGGGCTTTGTCGGGCAGACCGTCCTTGCGCACGAGCGGCATCACGGCGCATTTCACCGGGGCGAGGGCTTCGGGCAGGTGCAGCACCACGCGTGTGTCGCCGCCGGGGAGTGCCTGCTCCTCGTACGACGAGCAGAGAACGCTCAGGAACATACGGTCGACGCCGATAGATGTCTCGATGACATAGGGGGTGTAGCTTTCGTTGAGCTCCGGGTCGAAGTATTGGATTTTCTTCCCTGAGAATTTCTCGTGTTGCGAAAGGTCGAAGTTGGTGCGGGAGTGAATGCCCTCAACCTCTTTGAACCCGAAGGGCATCTCAAACTCGATGTCGGTGGCGGCGTTGGCATAGTGGGCCAGTTTGTCGTGGTCGTGGTAGCGGTATTTGTCGTCGCCGAGTCCGAGAGCCTTGTGCCATTTCAGACGTGTCTCCTTCCACTGGGCGAACCATTTCAGCTCCTCGCCGGGACGTACGAAAAACTGCATCTCCATCTGCTCGAACTCGCGCATACGGAAGATGAACTGTCGAGCCACGATTTCGTTACGGAACGCTTTGCCTATCTGGGCGATGCCGAACGGGATGCGCATACGCCCCGTCTTCTGCACGTTGAGATAGTTGACAAATATGCCCTGAGCCGTCTCGGGGCGCAGGTAGACTGTCATCGCACCGTCGGCAGTGGAACCCATCTCGGTCTTGAACATGAGGTTGAACTGGCGCACTTCCGTCCAGTTTTTAGTTCCTGAAATCGGGCAGACGATTTCCTGGTCGATGATTATCTGGCGCAGCTCGTTCAGGTCGTTGTCGTTCATTGCCTTGGCGAAACGCTCGTGCAGGGCCTCGCGCTTGGCCTTGTGCTCAAGCACGCGGGGGTTGGTCTCGCGGTAAAGAGCTTCGTCAAATGACTCTCCGAAACGTTTGCGGGCCTTTGCCACCTCTTTCTCGATTTTGTCGTCCATCTTTGCCAGCTCATCCTCGATGAGGACGTCGGCGCGGTAACGCTTCTTGGAGTCGCGGTTGTCGATAAGGGGGTCGTTGAATGCGTCGACGTGGCCCGACGCTTTCCAGATTGTGGGGTGCATGAAAATCGCCGAGTCGATGCCCACGATATTCTCGTGGAGCAGGGTCATGGCGTCCCACCAGTAGCGTTTGATATTGTTCTTTAGCTCCACGCCGTTCTGACCGTAGTCATAAACGGCTGAAAGCCCGTCGTAAATCTCACTCGATTGAAAAACAAAACCGTATTCCTTGGCGTGTGAAACGATTTTTTTGAAAACATCTTCTTGTTGAGCCATAAATCTATGTTGTGTTTAGTTTTGTGAACCAACGGGTTGCCGCACAGGGTGCGCGGTCTCGCCGGGAGTGTGCAAATTTACAACTTTTCCATGAAACCGCAAGGCTGCCACAAATATAAAAAACACGCGCCTTGCGGTTTGAGTGAACCGTAAGGTGCGCAGAAGTCCGTTTATGCCTGTCGGTCGGCCTATCTGATTGCCACTTTGCGAGTTTTGGATCCTCGGCGTTCTATGTAGACACCGGGCTGCATATTGTCGCGGTCGATTTTAATGCCATCCAATGTATAGTATTCGGCCTCAGCGGCGTTGTCGTCGGGAATGATGTCCTCCACCCCGCTGTATCGGTCGTAATTGAACATTGACCAACCGAGAGCCGATTTATATGACTGCCATGACGCTGCGGGAATTATTAGGTTGCCCTTTGTGTATGAGTCCAGGTCGAATAATGCCCAGGTAGTTGTGGCGGGAGGGATGACGGCGTCGCATCTCACCGTCATCAGCTTCGAGCCGACAAATGCGCCGGCGCCTATGCGCGTCACTGTCGAGGGGATGACTATGCCTGTCAGGCCGCATTCTTTGAACGCTGAGGTTCCGATTGTCTGCAGACCGGCGGGTAGTGAAAGCGTGCCGTTGAATGTGGTTCCGTTCCAGAAGCATCCTTCAAACGCGCTGTCGCCGATGGTGCGCAATGTGGACGGGAAGGTGATTGTGGCGAGCACATTGTTCTCGTAGAACGCCATGTCGCCTATGGCCTGCACCGGGCCGTTGATTTGCAACGAGGTCAGTTGGCTTTGGTAGAACGCCTTTTTGGGAATGGTGGCGAGCTTGGAATTAATTATCACCTCTTTAAGGTGTATACATGAGGCAAATGCGTTCGCCTCCATGGTGGTGAGGCGTGCGGGCAGCGTTAACTTGGTTAACCCCGCCGCATAGAATGCCCCGTCTTTGATTGTGAGCGGTGTTGACGAGTCGGCAAAATTGACGGTAGTGAGCCATGAACATTGGAAAGCGTCCTCCCCGATAGTGGTGCAGCTTCCGGGCACGTTGAGCGAGGTAATGCGTGTGCCATAAAACGCCTTCTTCCCGATAGTTTGTACATTGCCGGGGATATCGCAGGTGGTCAGGTACCCACAGCAATAAAACGCTTCTTCGCCGATTTCGACTATTGTTGACGGCAACACAATCTTTTTGAATCCGTGGTATATATGGTTTTCCCTCGTGCCGTCGGGGAGGTCAGTACACCATGAAAATGCCTTGGCCCCGATTTTGGTGACTTTGTACTTCACGCCGTCGACTTTGATTGATGATGGTATCACACATGAGCTGTGACCGTCAATATTGAGTTTGTCGGTCACTTTTTTGACGCGGGCTATCTTGTCGGTGGAATTGAGAGCGTAGGTGACCTGAATGTCATTGTTGGCTCCGCTTGTGGTAGCCCCCGAAAGGATCACGTCTTTGGCCTGCGCCGACATTACGCAAAAAATGGCGGTTGCCAGAGCGAGAGCGTGGCGAACCACTGATGGAGTAGAATACTTCATGAATGAAATGATTAGAAATTACTTTGAGACAATAAATTATTTATCCGCGAAGTTATCTCCATGCCTCTGATCGCGACCCATCAGCGAGGGGGACAATAGGGGGACAACAGTCGGATTTCACGGGCATCCATGCCGTTACGCACATGGAATGGTTGCCACGCTTTTACATCATCCGTTGTCTTATTTATGGTGAAAAGATAGTGTAATTCAACGACATACCCAAATCATTCCGAATTTTTCAGCAACTTCACTCCGAACTTTTCAGCAACTTCACTCCGAACTTATGCCGAATTATTGGTTTTAGGGTCATGCCATAGTTCGCTGTCTACATCATAAGCAGCCGTTCGATATAGGTCATGTCCATCAGTATATAGAAAACCCTCAAGCCCGTCTCTTTGAAAATCGGATAACACTTGGAACAGGCTTGAGCGGGAAATTTGTGCAGATTGTCCGACGATGCAGCCCCGCAATGAGAAAATTTTTGTAAATTTGTAGGGGATAAATTCCCGCTGCTCTCCTTAGGGCCGCCAATAACCATGAAACTTGCCAAATCAATGAGCGACGAAAATAACACTATCGACGAGTTGCCCGATGAGCAACCTGATGAATCCGCTATGGATTCTGCCGAGGCGGGTGCCGTCAAGAGCCAGCAGGTCACGGTCGACACTACTGACGACGTTGTGCGCCATCAACTCCGCGGTATGTTCCAGAGCTGGTTTCTCGACTACGCATCCTACGTCATCCTTGAACGCGCCGTCCCCCACATCGACGACGGCCTGAAGCCGGTGCAGAGACGCATTCTCCACTCGATGGAGACCCTCGACGACGGGCGGTTCAACAAGGTGGCTAACATCGTCGGTAACACCATGCAGTATCACCCCCACGGCGACCAGTCCATCAACGACGCGCTCGTGCAGTTGGGACAGAAGGAGCTGCTTGTCGACACGCAGGGTAACTGGGGCAACATCCTCACCGGGGCCTCGGCGGCTGCCGGGCGTTACATCGAGGCGAGGTTGTCGTCGTTCGCTCTTGAGACGCTGTTCAACCCCAAAATCACCGAGTGGACCCTATCTTACGATGGCCGCAAACGGGAGCCGGTGACGCTTCCCGTGAAATTCCCCCTGTTGCTTATGCAGGGAGTCGAGGGTATAGCTGTCGGTTTGTCGTCAAAGATTCTCCCACATAACTTCAACGAAATTCTCGATGCGGCCGTCGCCCATCTCCGCGGCGAGGAGTTCACACTCTATCCCGATTTCCCCACCGGCGGCTTTATCGACGTGTCGCGCTACAACGACGGTGAGCGAGGAGGCGCGGTGAAAGTGAGGGCTAAAATCGAGAAAATCGACAACAAGACGCTCGCCATCACCGAAATTCCTTATGGCAAGACTACAGGCAGTGTTATTGACTCGATTCTGAAAGCGTTTGAGAAGGGTAAAATCAAAATCAGGAAAATCGACGATAACACGGCCGACACGGCTCGCATCCTTGTCCATCTTATCCCGGGGACATCGAGCGACAAGACCATCGACGCGCTCTATGCGTTTACCGACTGCGAGGTGAGCATATCACCAAACTGTTGCGTAATCAAAGATAAAAAACCGCATTTTCTCGGGGTCAGCGACGTGCTGCGCCACAGCGTGGAACACACCCGCGACCTGCTTCGCCGGGAGCTGGAGATTCAGCTTGCCGACGTGCGCGAGCAACTGCACTTCGCATCGCTTGAACGCATATTCATCGAGGAGCGCATCTACAAGGATGCCGAGTATGAGAAAGCTCCGTCGCCCGAGGCTGCCGTCGCCCATGTGGCAAAACGGTTGAAGCCGTTCACCGCCGATTTTTACCGCCCGGTCACCGACGATGACATCAAACGGCTCTTTGAGATACCGATGAAGCGCATATTCCGCTTCAACTCCGACAAGGCTGACGAGGCAATCGCGGCCTACAAGGCGCGTATCGAGGCTCTGCTTGACAATCTCGCGCATCTCACCGATTTCACGATAGCGTGGTATGAGGGCCTGAAACATAAGTACGGGGCTTCATTCCCGCGTCACACCGTCATCAGAGGGTTCGACAACATCGAGGCCGCCAAGGTGGCCGAGGCCAACGAGAAGCTCTACATCAACCGCGAGGAGGGCTTTATAGGCACCTCGCTCAAAAAAGATGAATACATCTGTAATTGCTCGTCGATCGACGATATTATCATATTTTATAAAGATGGCCGCTACAAGGTGGTAAAGGTGCAGGAGAAGCTGTTTGTCGACAAAAACGTCATGTACGTCAACGTGTTCAAGCGCAACGATGCCCGCACCATCTACAACGCCATCTACCAGAACGGCAAGGGCGGGTTCTACTACATGAAACGTTTCGCCGTAACCGGGGTGACCCGCGACAAAGAGTATAACCTCACCCAGGGTGCGCCCGGCACCAAGGTCGTCTGGTTCACGGCCAATCCCAACGGCGAGGCCGAGGTGGTCAAGGTCACTCTCAAGCCCAAGCCCCGGTTGAAAACGCTCCAGTTTGACATCGATTTCAGCGAATTGGCCATAAAAGGGAAGCAGTCGCAGGGTAATCTGGTGACTAAAAACGAGGTGCACCGTTTCTCACTGAAAGAGAAAGGCGCGTCGACGCTCGGAGGGCGCGAGGTGTGGTTCGACCCCGACGTGCTGCGCATCAACTACGATGGCCGCGGCGACTATCTCGGCGAGTTCTCGGGTACCGATCAGATTCTTGTCATACTGAAAAGCGGTGAATACTACATGACCACGTTTGATGCCGGAAACCATTACGATGACAACATTCTCCGTATCGAGAAGTTCCGGCCCGGCCATGTCTGGACCGCCGTGCTCCACGATGCCGATCAGGGCTACCCGTATATCAAACGCTTCACATTTGAGCCGTCGGCCAAAAAACAACGCTATCTCGGCGAGAATGAGAAATCGAGTCTCATAATACTTTCCGACGCTCCCGGAGCAAGGTTTGAGGTGAAATTTGGAGGCGATGACGCATTCAGAGGCTGCATGGAGATTGATGCCTCCGAGTTCATCGGAGTCAAATCATTCAAGGCCAAGGGTAAGCGTGTGTCAAACTATGCCATTGAGTCAATCGTGGAACTTGAACCCCGCCCTGTCGAGGAAATGGATGATGCCGACGATGCCGCCGACGCTGTGATTGATGATGAGGCAGCGCCGACGGTCGAGCCAGAGATGTCCGACGAGGAAGTCCGTGATGAGATTAACGGCCAGCAACGCATATTCTGATGAAAACGCTCCTACTCCTGTTATCGTTAATCACTCTGTCGGCGGTGCCGCGTGTGTCGGCCTCGGCGGTTGACAGCGTCAGGCCGTTGCGCCCCGTGGCCGCTGCCTATACCTTTGAAGTGGGGAGCGCGCACCTCGCCGATACCTATATCTCGCCGTTGAAGTATGACGGCTGGTCGGCGGCGTTCCGCTATGAGCGTATGCAGGCCATGAAGTTCGACCCCGACCGTTGGATCATGCGTCTCAGTGCGTCGGTTGAGGTTGACCGCACCCAAAATCCCGCACGCAACGCCGTGATGTGGATGGGTTCTATCGACGCGTCATGGGGTATGTTGCGCCGCTGGAGGCTGCCTTGGTCGCTGACTCTCGCCGCAGGCGGCAGTACGGGCGTGAACCTCGGATGCCTTTACAATGACCGCAACGGCAACAACCCCGCTTCGGCCAAGGCCGCCTGGACTGTCAACGCCACCGCCATGGCGGCGTGGAACGTGACACTGGGGCGGCTCCCGGTGACACTCCGCTATCAGCCCACGGTACCTCTGACCGGCGTGTTTTTCTCCCCCGATTACGGCGAATTGTACTATGAGATATATCTCGGCGACGATTCGGGGCTTGCCCACTGCGCCTGGTGGGGCAATTATTTCGCGATGGAAAACCTGCTCACGGCCGATCTGCGTTTCGGCGGCACGTCGCTACGCCTCGGCTATCGCAACTACATACTCTCGACCAAGGTCAACTACATAACCACCCGCGTGGTGACCCATGCGTTTGTCATCGGTCTGTCGGGCGAATGGCTTTCGCTGAATCCGCGCCATCCGTTCAATCGTGACGCCCGTGTGATCTCAGCCCTTTATTGATGGAAAAATGAAACGACTGCTACATATCATATATCTGTCGGCCGCGCTTTTGGCGGTGGCCTCGTCGTGCCATGAGCTGCCCGACTATGACAACGACCGGCGAGGCAACTTTGACGCCCTCTGGAGCATTCTCGACCAACATTACTGTTTTTTCGCTGAGAAAGATGTTGACTGGGATGATGTGTATTCCCGTTACTCCCCGCGTGTGAGCGACCGTATGTCGGCCGAGGAGTTGTTCAATCTGTGTGCCGAGATGCTCGACGAGCTGCAGGATGGCCACGTCAACCTCTCAGCTCCGTTCAACACATCCTATTACCGCAAATGGTGGAGCGACTACCCGCAGAACTACGATGAGCGGCTTGTGCAGCAGCACTATTTCAACTTCAACTATCGCTCGACCGGTGCGATAGACTACGGCATACTGGAACAAAACGTAGGCTATATGCGCTATCCGAGCTTCGAGTACGGCATTGGCGAGGGCAACCTCGACGCGGTGCTGAATTATGTGGCCACCTGCGACGGCCTGATTATCGACGTGCGCGACAACGGCGGCGGCAATCTCACCAATGTCGAGACTCTTGTGGCGCGATTCATCACCAGACGCACCCTTGTAGGCTACATATCCCACAAGACCGGCCCTGGACATGATCAATTTTCCGAGCCGAGGGCGTTCCACTACAACCCCGCCGCAGGGGGGCATCTCCTGTGGGGCAAGCCAGTGGTGGTGCTCACCAACCGTTCCACCTATTCGGCCGCCAACAATTTCGTGTCGATAATGAAACTTTTGCCGCAGGTGTATATCGTAGGGGCTACGACCGGCGGCGGTAGCGGTATGCCGTTTTCTTCGGAGTTGCCTTGCGGCTGGGCGGTCAGATTTTCAGCCTGTTCGGTGCTCGACGCCACCGGAGCCTCGACCGAGGCCGGTGTTGACCCTACCGACGGATGCGCCGTCGATCTCGACCCCATAGCGGCCCTTTCGGGCCGCGACACCATGCTCGACCGCGCCATCGACCTTCTCACATCCCTATAACCCGTAATTAGATGAAACTCTATGTTAGACCAGATAAAGATAGAAGGATATAAATCCATACGGAGTTTAAACTTGCAATTGCGGCCTATAAACATACTTATAGGCTCTAACGGCGTCGGTAAATCAAACTTCATATCGTTCTTCAAATTAGTCAATAACATATATGAGCAGAGGTTGCTGAACTACACCATGCAAAATCGGGCAGAGACCTTGCTCCACTATGGGCTTAAACACACCCATGAGATAAAGGGCTACCTGAAGTTTGGCGATAACGCTTACTCGTTCTGCCTGCAGCCACGCGATAACGGGTCGATGTTTCTCGAAAGTGAGACCAGTTGGTACAGAAGCAGCCAGTTCGGCGCGTCTAACCGGGATGAGAGTTACATTAAGGATTCCGATACCTATCGCGACAAGTGGCTGAGGGCATATCTGCGGAGCTATAAGATTTACCATTTCCATGACACGGCCAAAGGCTCGCCATTGCGCACCCCCTCACAGTTGAACGATAACCGCGTGTTAAGGGAAGATGGCGGCAACCTCCCGTCGTTCCTCTATCTGCTCCAGCAGAAACATCCCAAAACCCTGAAACGCATTGAACTGGCGATTAGGTCGGTGATGCCATACTTTGAACGGTTTGATCTTCAACCGTCTCAATTAGCTCCTGAAATAGAACTGGCATGGATTGACTCTACCGCCCCTGACAAATATTTTTCCGCCGCTGATTTGTCCGACGGAAGCATCCGGTTCATAGCCCTTGCGACTCTGCTGCTTCAACCGATGCTGCCAAAGGTGATTATAATCGACGAACCCGAGCTTGGGTTGCATCCGGTGGCGATAAACAAGCTCTCGGCAATGATAAAAGCCGTGGCCGATAAAGACTGTCAGATTATTATATCGACCCAATCGGTGAATCTAATCAACAACTTTAGCCCCGAAGATATAATCACCGTCGACCGAAAAGACGGCCAGTCGATTTTCAGACGGTTGGACCCCGATGACCTGAAAAATTGGATTGATGACTATTCGATGGGAGAGCTGTGGATGAAAAGCGTGATTAACGGTCAGCCTTCATCGTTATGAAAAGATTGATTGTTATTGTCGAGGGGGAGACCGAGGAAAGTTTCGTCAACAACGTGCTTGCGCCCTATCTCTCAAACTGCGGGTTCCACAATATGGTGCAGTGTTTCAAATTGAAGCATTCCCATGGCGGCATATCAAAATACTCTCACCTCAAGACCGACATACTCAACGTTGTCTACGAAAAAGAGGCGGTGGTCACGACCATGATTGATTATTACAGGTTGCCGTCGGATTTTCCCGGTCACAATGAAGCGTCGGCTTTGAGCGAAAAGACGCTTATCGTGTCAGCGATAGAGAAAAGCGTGAAGCGCGAGATCGAGTCAACCCAGAACCGCAGGTTTGACGACCTGATTCCATACGTCCAGCTTCATGAATTTGAAGCGTTGATATTCTCTTCGCCCGACGGAGTCGAACAGTTGTTTGACCGCGGAGAATACGACCATAAACGTTTCTCGGAAGTGATTTCCCGATATCGGAATCCTGAAGAAATAAACAACGGTCCCGACACCGCTCCATCCGTGAGACTCAAGAAAATCATACCCGGCTATGACAAAGTATTATACGGTGTTGAAATGGCCCGAATCATCGGCATGGAGACACTGTTGGCCAAGTGCCCTCATTTCGCCGATTGGGTTAATAAACTGTTATCACACCTAAAAAATTAGTATCCATGAACAGAATAGGAAAACTTTACTTCAGATATGGCACCATGGGTTCGGCAAAGACCGCCATGCTCCTCACCACAGCCTACAACTTTGAAGAACGCGGTATGCGATATGTCTGCATGAAACCGTTCATCGACACCCGCGAGCAGCTCAACGTCATACGCTCGCGCATAGGCATCGAGCGCGAATGCACCTGGATTTATCAGGATACCGACCTCTACGCCACGGCCCGCGAGCTGTTCGAGCAGGCCGGCTCGGTCATAGAGTGGTTCCTTATCGACGAGGCGCAGTTCCTCACCGCCGAGCAGGTCGACCAGCTTTCGAGAGTGGTAGACGATTTCGGATGCAACATCGTATGCTACGGCTTGCGTACCGACTTCCAGAGTCATCTCTTTGAAGGGTCGAGGCGGCTGTTTGAGATAGCCGACACAATCGACGAGATAAAATCGACCTGTACCTGCGGGCACAAAACCATAATTAACGCACGCATCGACTCCAACGGCGATTTCGTGGAGGAAGGAGCGCAGGTTGAGATTGGCGGCGATGACAAATACATAGCAGTGTGCCGTAAGTGCTGGCGCAACAAACGTATCGAACAGTCTGAGCGCGACATTTTGCCATTTCTTTAAACCATCGGCCCCGGCGGATGTCTTATTAGTATTATGAAAAAGTTACTGAATGCGATTATTGGCCTGGCGTTGTCGGTGATGACCATGTCGGCCGCGAACATATCCGATGAGACCCTTCACTATAAAGTGATGTTCAAATGGGGACTGATCAACAAGCAGGCCGGCTCGGCCACGCTGTCGGTCCGTAACGTCGGCGACCGATACCACACAAAGCTCACCGCCCGCTCGGCGTCATGGGCCGACAAGTTCTATTCCGTGCGCGACACCCTCACCGGCGTGATACACCGTGAAGGGTTCCGCCCCGTACGTTATGAGAACGTATCCCACGAGGGAGGCGACTTCAAGCACGACATAGTCACCTACGACTACTCCGGCCCGGGCGTGAAAGCCAATTGCGAGCACAACTGGCGCAAGAAAAAAGAGAAAGACCTCAAGACGCAGCGCAAGGAGATGACATCAGAGGGCATAGCGATGGATATGCTCAGTATGTATTATTATATGCGTTACATCGACTACCCCAAGATGAAACCCAATGAGCAGAAACGCCTTCACATCTTCTCGGGAAAACGCAAAGAGCTGTTGACAATCAGATACCGCGGCGTGCAAAACGTCAAAATCGACGGGAAAGAGCACAAATGCTATCACATCTCGTTCACATTCACCAGCGACGGCGGCAAAAAGACCTCCGACGACATGGACGCGTGGATTTCAGCCGACTCCCGCCGCATCCCCATGAAGCTCGAAGGCAAGCTCCCCGTCGGCAAAGTCCACTGCCTTTACACCGGCTCCTGACCCCCCGAAAAACATTTTAGACATACCCCGATACAATGCGTAATAATAGCCTGATTGACACTTTTTAATATATAGGAAATCCTGTCAATATGGTTCATAAACACGCCTCTCATAATCTCTGGTTACATAAGATTGCACGATTTTGTAAATTGCCTTAGGTTTCTTATATTTGTAATGTTTATTCAATAATATTGATATGACGATTGATAAACAATTAGGATTTAACAAATTGGCGTTGTTGAAATATTTTAGAAGCAGGGCCGATGAATGTTTGAGTGAGCTTGCTCTGCTGTGTGCACCAGACGACTGCCAAAAGAAAGCTCATGCGATTAATCGTGAGTTGACGAAATGTAAGGAAAGTCTGATTGAAATCGTGTCCGAAACGGCGAGAAAAGAGTCATGGAGTAATTCCGAGATTCTTGAAGCCATGCTTATGATTACTTATACAAACGATGTGGTTATGTTGGAGGCCCGGGATTCTGTGTGGAAATATGACTACATGGCGTTTTCACGCAGAATAGGAGAGCTTTGGGAGCCGTTTTGTAAGCTATGCTTTCTGCATCCGACAACTGATATCAGTTTATTCATACCTCCTTTATTTTCAGAAGTGAAAAGTAATCTTATCGGAGAGATTGAATCATTTATCAATGAGCTGTCTATTAGCGAATTTGAGAAAATGCAATTGAAACGTTACTACGATAAAGTTTGGAGTCTTGTTTCGTCGGGTGAGATTAAACTTGAGTGTGATTTGCATTTTACCGACGGCGTAGACTTCTACATTGTGGATTTTAAGAGCGGATTTGGCTCAAACGAGAAAGGCAATACCAATAGATTGCTGTTAGTCGGTAGCGTGTATCAGAATATTGATGATAGAAGCTACAAGTGTCTGATGTTTGTGCGCTCTACCGATAACAATCATTATTTGTCGACTCTCCGAAATTCGGGATTGTGGAATGTGTCATGTGGCAGTGCGGCATATGAGATGATTAATAAGTTCACCGGATACGATATACGCACTTGGATTACTGAGAACGTTGATTGGATGTCTGATTTTTCACCGGCTATGAGCAATGCGGTAGTTGATGGTGGATTTGAGAAATATTTAATTTGGTAAGTGATGGGCAACAGTCTGTATCAGTCATATTATACTAAATCTGAGCCGATAGTGGACTACATGACTCAAGTGTTGGACATCAAACAAAGCGATTCAATTCTGGAACCGTGCGGTGGCGATGGCGTTTTTGTCGATAAACTTCTTTCGATTAATAATAATGCCGACATATGTATATATGAATTAAACCCAAATGCGGTGATGACATTGAGGGATAAATATAAAAAATTAAACAATGTCAAAATTATCCATGACGATACGTTGTTAAGCAGTGAGATTACCAACCCAAAGAAATTATATGACATAATTATCGGGAATCCACCGTATGGGGCGAAGAATAATTCAGAAAAAAAAGAAAGTCTGAGCCGCCTTTACCCTGATATGTATATAAAAGAGAGCTACACTCTCTTCTTGTATGCCTGTATTAATTGCTTGAAAGAGGGCGGAGAGCTGTCATTCATAATTCCTGATACGTTTTTGTCTCTCCACAGACACTTGAAAATAAGACAATTCTTATTGCGTAACACGAAAATTAAAGAGATTGCATTATTTCCGTCTTGCTTTTTCCCGGGAATAAACTTCGGCTATGCAAATCTTTGTATCCTCACTCTAAAACGGTCTTCTGATGTTGTGGCTAATCTCGAAAATAAATTTTTGATTCGTCGCGGCTTTAAATCTGTGGAGTCGTTGGGAAAATGTGCATCCGTGCATATCAAAACCATCTCGCAAAAAGAGGTTTACTCCAACGTCGGTTCATCATTTTTGCTTGAATCCGATGATCGGATAAACGAACTGGTCAACGGTCTGCTCATACCTAAGATTGGGGATATAGCAAACTGTGTTACCGGATTTTATTCGGGTAATGATAAAAAATATTTGAGGCCAATCAGGAGTGATTTAAAGAATGCGAAAAGATACAAAGTTATAACACCACAGGAGATTCATAAAACAAAATTATCAGAGCAGGAAATAAAATTCGGTATAGCTTCAACAGATTGCTGTGTGCCTATTGTCAAGGGAGGGAATAGACGCTATTTTAAACCCGATGAATGGTTTATGGATTGGTCTCGGACTGCTTTGTCTGAATATCGTGGCAGTGCCAAATGTAGATTCCAGAATCCGGGCTATTATTTTAAAGATGATGGCATCGCTATTCCTATGATAAGATCTTCTCGGCTAACAGCATCATTGATTAGCGGTCGGCTGTTTGACCAGTCTATTGTCGGTGTTTTTCCGCTCGATAGGAGTCTAACAAACTATCTGCTTGCGTTTTTTAACTCTGATGTATGTACGCGGATTATTTGTGCCATAAACCCCTCGACTAATAATTCGGCCAACTATATTAAGAAAATTCCATATATTATCCCTACAGATTATACTGTTAATAAGGTGGATTCAATCGTTTCTGAAATTCTCCTAAGAGTAAAAAATCAAATGGACTATTCAGAACTTGACGAGGAACTAAACACCATATTTTGTGATTTGTACGGAATAAAGATATAACCTATTTCTCTGAATAAATTATGAGCGATCAGAATCATAGGCAACAGGTCATTGACCGTTTGAAAGACAAAGAAAAAATAAAGGTGCTTTTCGTGTGCCTGGGCAACATCTGTCGTTCTCCGGCGGCCGAGGGGGTGCTTAGAAGCATCGTCGACGGCGGCGGTGAATCGTCGCGGTGGGTCATCGACTCGGCGGGGACAGGGCGTTACCACATTGGCGACCTCCCCGACAAGCGTATGCGAGTCCACGCTGCCCGCCGCGGATACACGCTCGACCACCGTTGCCGGCAGGTTACCGAAAGCGATTTTGACCGCTTCGACCTGATCATACCCATGGACGCGTCCAATGAGCAAAACCTTCGCCGCATCGCACCCGACCCCGACAGCGAGCGGAAGATTGTCCAGATGGCCGCATGGGTTGGTCTGGCAAGCCGTTACGACCACATCCCCGACCCCTATTACGAGGGAGCCGAGGGGTTTGAGCTGGTGCTCGACCTGCTCGAGGACGGTTGCCGCAACCTCTACGAGTCACTGCGTAAACCGATTTGAAATTTAGACCAATCCGCAAAATAAACAAGTTTAATCCATGAAACAACTATTCATTTGTCTGATGCTTGTCGCGGCGTTCGGGTTGCGTGCGGCGATGCCCGCTGTCGAGTGGCAGACTCTCGGCAACTCCGTGGATGCCGACGGCAAACCGTTCTACATGCAGCGTTTCACCATAAAGAACGCCCTTGGTGTGCAACGCGTGTGCTTCAACCAGTTCGCCCGCCACATGGAGGCCGTCAACTCCGCCGACACTATCCGCGAGATAGTCCCCGGTTACTACTATATATCCTCCCCCCGGCTAAGGGAGTCGGGTGCCGCGGTTGTTGATATTGTAACCGCCGGTACTCTGCGCCACCACAGCTATATGCCAGACGGCGTCCATGGTGTAGCTCCCGACGGCTCTCCTGTAGCGGTCAGGTTCACGCGCCGTCCCATCAGTGATGCCCCGCGGCAGTGGTCTCTCCCCGGTCGCGACCGTTCGCCCCGTCCCGCCGACATCTATCGTCTCAACGAGTCTCTGTCGGGCGGCAAAGCTCCGGGTGCGTTCGACATTGTCCCGTCGCTCAAATCGGTGAAGCCGTCGGGCGGGGGAGTGGTCAGGTTGGCGACAGCGCCCCGCGAGCGGCAGATCGTCAACGACAACCCTGAGTACTACACAATCACTCTTGCCGGCGACTCGGCTGTGATAGGCTACGCCTCTCCCCGCGCCCGGCAGCTCGCCCTCACCACCCTTTCGCGGTTGCAGGCGGTTAATCCCGACGGCATTCCCGCTGCCACCATCGAGGACTGGCCAGATTACCACTACCGCGGGCTGATGATCGACATTGCCCGCAACTTCATGGCTATCCCGCAGTTGCAGATGATAGCGCAGACCATGGCGCGCTATCGCATGAATAAGCTCCACCTCCATTTCGCCGACGACGAGGCCTGGCGGCTGGAAATCCCCGGTCTGCCCGAATTGACCGATGTGGGGGCACGCCGCGGATACACGCTCGACGAGGATCGTTTTCTCGCCCAGATTTTCGCCGGCAACGGCAGTCCCGACGCGACTAATGGCACTGCCAACGGTTACATTAGCCGCCCCGAGTTCATTCAGTTCATACGCTATTGCCATTCTCTTGGTATCGACGTGATTCCCGAGATAGAATCTCCGGGTCATGCCCGCGCCGCCATCAAGTCGATGCGCCACCGCTACCGCTATAAAGCCGACGACTCCTATCTGCTCGCAGAGGATGGCGACACTTCAAGCTATACCTCCGCCCAGTCGTTCCACGACAATGTGATGAACCCCGCTTTGCCCGGCCCTTACAGATTCATGGGCAAGGTGATCGCCGAGATTGACAGTATGTATCGCGAGGCCGGGGTACCCTTAGTGGCCTTGCACATCGGCGGCGATGAGGTGCCTCATGGTGCGTGGGGTGGATCTCCCAAGGCGCAGGCCATGATTCGGGACAGAAACCTCGATGGTGAGCGCGGGCTCCACGCAGCTTTCGTCGAGAGCATAGCCGACACTCTGAGCCGCCGCGGCATAGCCATGAACGGGTGGCAGGAGATAGCCGTCGGCCACTCACCCGCCTATGACCGCAAGATTGCTCCGCTCACAGGCGGGGTCAATTTCTGGCGCGAGTCGCGGCGTTCCGAAGCTCCCGCGGCCGCAGCCGCCGGCTACCCCGTGATAGTGTGCAACGTCGACCACTTCTATCTCGATCAGGCTTACACCTCCCACCCCGATGAGCAGGGGCTGACGTGGGGTGGCAATGTCGATGAGTTCGCGACCCTCGAGGGATACCCCGATGAGTTGTGCAAGGCCGATTCGGTTGCGATGAAAAACGTCATCGGAGTGTCGGGACACCTGTTCTCGGAGACCATACGGGATTTTTCCCAAATACAACGCTACTTCTTCCCCAAGATGCTCGGACTGGCCGAACGCGGCTGGAACGGCTCGCCAACCTACAGCCGTCCCGACTTCAACCGCTTGATTGCCGAGCGCGAGCTGCCGGCGATGGCGCGCCGCGGCACCGATTTCCACTTGCGCCAGCCAGGAATCAAAATCGAGGGAGGCCGTCTGTTGATGAACTCCCCTTACCCCGCCGGGGTGATACGTTACACCCTCGACGGCTCCAACCCCGACGTCAGTTCCGCCGTCTACACCGGGCCGCTTGTCGATGACGGTGCAAGCCAAGTGCGGGCTACGCTGTTCTACCTCGGCAAGCAATCCGTACCGACAATTTTAATACGTCAAGACAATGAATATAATAATCAGTGATGAGATAAGGCAGGCCGCCCCCGCCGTGAAAATCCTGACGGTAGAGGCCGATGTCGTCAATGCGCCTACTCCCGACGCTCTGTGGGACGAGTTGGAGCGGCTCGCCGACGGCATGAGAGCCGTGATGCAGATGCCTGATATAAACCGGCGTCCCGGCATTGCGGCGACGCGCGCGCTTTACAAGGCTCTCGGCAAAGAGCCCAACCGTTACCGCCCATCGATGGAGGCTATGTCGCGCCGCTTGCTTAAAGGTATGGAGCTTTACCGCATCGACACCCTTGTCGATCTTATCAACCTCGTGTCGCTGTCGAGTGGGTATGCCATAGGCGGTTTCGATGCCGACAAGATTCAGGGCGACATGCTCACCCTCGGCGTTGGCCGCGAAGGGGAGGAATTCAACGCCATAGGCCGCGGACCGCTCAACATCGCCTGCCTCCCGGTCTACCGAGATGCGGTTGGCGGCATAGGCACACCTACCAGCGACGAGGAGCGGACAAAAATATCGCTCTCTACCCGGCGGCTGCTGATGACAGTCAACATCTATGGCGAGGAGATGCCGGTGACCGATGTCATGGCTCTGGTTTCCCGGCTTCTCGCCGAGTATGCTTCGGCAACTAACCTTAAATTCAACATATATCAATGAAATTGCTTAAAATATACCCCGACAATATCAACGACCGCCACATCGCCGAGGTCGTCGAGACACTCCGCGGCGGGGGCATAGTCATCTATCCCACCGACTCGCTCTATGCCATAGGGTGCGACGCTCTCAACAACTCGGCCATCGAGCGTATTTGCCGTCTGAAGGGTATCAATCCCGCCAAAGAAAACCTGTCGGTTGTCTGCGCCGACATATCACAGGCCAGTGAGTACGCCCGCATCGACAACCGTGCTTTCTCGCTGTTGAAACGCTATCTTCCCGGTGCCTGCACATTCCTGTTGCCTGCCGCCACAACGCTCCCCAAAGTGTTCAAGGGGCGCAAGACCGTCGGGGTGCGCATCCCTGACAACGCCATTGCCCGGCGGCTTGCCGAGGCTCTCGGTAATCCCGTGCTTTCGACCTCTATAAAATGGGATCGCGATGCCCCCGATGAGGGTCGTGACCCCGAATCGATAGCCCTCAACTACTCCGGGACGGTCGATTGCATGATTGACGGCGGCGAGGGTGCGCTAATCCCCTCGACCGTGGTCGACTGCACCGACAGTTCCGCTCCCGTGGTGACGCGCGACGGTGCGGTGCGCTTCGACGGCTGATTCCAGATTTACTTGACTAACAGCTTAGTGGCGCAGCCGTCGGCGGTTACACGGATGTAAAGTCCCGTTGCTGGGCGTTCGTCACCGAGTCTGTGGCCATAGAGATCATAGTAAATCGCAGGCTGATCGGCTTCTGTGTCGACGAGAGGGGTCTCCACTCCCGACGGCAGATTGACGGTCACTAACGTGGGGTCGTAGATGACATTGCCCGACTGGTCGGTAAATACAACGTAGTATTCCCCCGATTGGATGTCGTTCGGGATAACTGTCGAGAATGTTGCCGATGCCTCCGACCGAGCGTTGAGGTCCACGGTCTCCGTGCCGTAATTGACCACTGGCGACAGCGAGGTGCTGTCGACGAGGCGGCACAGGTAAAGCGAAATCCGCACCTCCATCATCTCGTCGTAACTGTTGGATATATGTGCTATCACAGTCGATTGCGTCCCTATGTCGAAACCGTCGGGAGCTGAGAAATCGGTTATTGACAGCGTCCCCGACGAAGCGATGCTTAACCCGTCGGCGTTGGAGACTATGGTGATGTAAGAAGGAGACGACTGAGGAATCTTGAAAGGTGTCCAGTCGCTGCCGTTCACGCGGTAGACCGGCGAGGCTTCGTAGGTGCCATGGCTCAGATCGGTCGGAGCGGCATATTCAAGTGCGACCAACCCGGCCATCGAAGCTATAGTCTGGTTAGTGGCCGATGTCAGATAGATGGTTTCGCCGGTCGCGGTGTTTTTGAGCTTCAGACCGATGTCGAAATTGCCTGAGTGGTTTGACAGGTTGAAAAATCCGCCCTGATACCCCCCGCCAAGCTCTATTACGCCGTTGGATATGGCTCCTGTCAGAGTGCCTTGCAGTGCGAGATACGGTGCCGGGTATTCTGAACCTTCGACAGGCTTCTTCATCCCTATGACGGCATCCTGGTTTGAATTGTAGCCCCCCTCGGAGCCTCCCGCGCCTTGTCCCGCAGGGTTGAGAGCCGACAACAGGAAATATCCGTCATAGTCGCCGCTCCACCCCCAGTTGATGTGGAAATACCCGTCGCTTTCATATCCGTCGCAGATGAAGCAATGTCCACCGTTGGGGCTTTCGCCGCCATAGATTACCGGGCCTGTGGTGGCGAGATTCTGATAGATTATCTCGTTCCACTCGTCGATGGTGTAGAAGTCGCGCATCATCAGCTCGGTGCCTTTGTCATAGTTGAAATACTCCACGAGCGCAGGGACTATGGAAAATGGCGATGCTCCTGAACCCGCGCTCGACGAACCATAGTTCATCTTCACCGAGTAGCCGCACGCCTTCATCAGCGTCGCCACGGCTGCGCGTTCGGTGTCGGTGCCATCGGTGTCTGATGTGTAAGTGTCGAGCATCTGGTCCCAGTTAAACGCAGTGGTTCCGAAATTCATGCTCATCTCTGCCCCGTCCCATGAGTAAGAGACAGTGCCGGTGCCCTGTTCAGGCCAGTTGAAATATTTCATTGCCTGAGCCATGGCTGTGGCGACGCAACCCGTGTAGCACCTCATGCCGTTTGACTCCGGCAGCGAATCGTTATATGGCGCCGACTGGTCCCATCGGGTCGCGACCATCGGCTCTATCGGGCTGCGTTGGTCGTCGGCTCGACGCGGAGCAGTGTTGAGCGTGAACCGCTCATTGCCGCTCGCATAGGCTATCTCGCGGCTATATTCATCGAGCCACCATTTCATTTGTGGCGGCAGTTGGTCGGGAGTCTCTATGCGTCGGTCTATGTAACCGAGCAATGGGGCCGCTGCCTCGTCGGCACCCACAAACAGAGTCCTTTCCCCCGACGTGAAAATATAGTAGGTCGCTAACTCCCCCGACTTGCCGGTGGTCAGTAACTGCGGTTCGGGCATTTCGCCGACAGCCGCCATCTTGTGGGCTGTAGATGAAAACACGCGGCTCAAAGCCTCGTCGGGCGAGAGCGTGGCCGACATGGCCGATGTGCTCATAATGCTCGCCATAACCCCTGCGAGAAGTAGACATTTATTCATAAATACTTGAATTTTTGGTTGTTGACTAAAAATAATACATCGTTGATACTATCTTTATCTCTAACGCCACTCCCCCCGCCAAAGTTCAAAAATACCAAAGTCCGATAAGCACGGGTTTATTGCCGGCAGGGTCTGCGCATGGGCTGGCCGCCGATCTGCCGAGAAAGTCTGCGGTGTGTCGCCGACCGGTATTTCAGAAATCGGTAGCCGCAAGTCCATCACCATTATGATGCGTTCTCAATATAATGATTCCTTCATATAAGTGCCCGGTTTTGATTTGTTAACATTGGATTCGGCGTTGGAATGATTAAAATTATATAATTTTGTGGTCAAATTAATCAAATTTAATTGTTTTAGGTATGAAAAAGTTTTTTGCAATCGCCCTGCTCGCAGTGGCATCTTTGAGCGCATCGGCTCAGGTCTATCTTGGAGGTTCTGTCGGTTACTGGCACGATGATACCGCTGATTCCGACAGCTTTACCATCAAACCCGAAATCGGTTATGAAATCAACGAAACATGGGGAGTCGGTACCACCATCGGTTACACCTATACCAAGGCTGATGATGTGAAGGCCCACCTTTTTGAGTTGGCCCCCTATGCTCGTTACACTTATTTCCGCACTGACAACAACCTCCTCAATCTCTTTGTCGACGGTCAGGTGGGTCTCGGCATCGGTTCGACCAAATATGACGATGATTCAGAGACGGCCGTTTACTGGAACATAGGTTTCCGTCCCGGTGTGGCTATCAACATCAACGACAAATTCAGCTTTGAGACCAAGTTTGGTTTCCTCGGCTATCAGGGTGCCGACAAGCACGCCGAAGCCGCCGGAGTGCACAAATGCGGCGGTCTGAACTTCTCGACTCAGGAACTGACATTCGGTTTCTTCTATCATTTCTAATCAGCCGACTACAAAGTCAACATAAATGAGGGTGTGTCGTAATAAAGGTTTACGGCGCACCCTCTCATTTTAGGGTGCTGAGATATGGATATATTTCAGGCGAC
>CANQQE010000032.1 GCA_947625935.1 uncultured Muribaculaceae bacterium
TTGGCTACCTGAAAATCTGGCAGTTTTCAAATCGAAGTCAAGGATAGAGTAACAATAGACGCCACGGGTATGTATATACCTACTCGGGCTCATTTCAAGCATAAGCTTGAGATGGGTTTGGGGTATCTGCATATACAGCGTGGAGTCTGTTGCTCATCCAACTTCGATGGGCTAATGCCAGATGCCTCAGGTAGCGGGACGAGTAACGATAGGGCTCCCGCTTTTCTTTTATCCAAACCAATCAAATGCCATGTGGAGTCAGTGGCTGCGAAAGCTGATGGCTCGAATATTCGACAACTTAGATTTGAAGTTCACACAAGGACTTCAGGACATTATAACAAATACAGGTGTCAGACGTGTTGACTTCTGTGTCGGCTATTTCAATCTTCGTGGGTGGGATTTGATAATCGACCAAATAGATCAGTTGCCCGGAGATTACGTTGAAGAAGAATCCTTCCGCGAGCCACAATTCCGGGTCTGCCGCTTGCTCGTAGGTATGCATCGGCCTTCGGAAGAATTGACACGGTGGCTTTATGGTAAAGAAGAAAATATCCCTGACGCTGAATTTGTCCGTAGTCAGAAAGTAAGGATTGCCCGTGATTTTCGCCGTCAGCTTCAGCTCGGTCTTCCAACAAAGAAGGATGAGATTACCCTACGCCGACTTTCACAGCAATTGAAAGATGGCAAAGTCTGCGTAAAGCTATATCTCCGTAATCCTCTTCATGCCAAACTGTATCTTGCTCATCGTCCCGATGATAATTTCAATAAGATTATGGCTTTGATGGGTAGCAGTAATCTCACCTTTTCAGGGCTTCGCGGAAATGGTGAACTGAATGCTGAATTTGCAGACAGCGATCAGTCCAAGAAACTAGCTGATTGGTTTGATGACCGCTGGAATGACAAATTCTGTATCGACATTACCCCAGAACTTATTGATGCTATTGACAATTCGTGGGCAGGTAAAGAGGATATTCCTCCATATTACATTTATCTCAAAACGGCATACCATCTTAGTGAAGAAGCCCGCAGCGGTATCAAAGAATTTGCACTCACCCCCGAATTTCGTCGCGAGCTTTTCGATTTTCAGCAGACTGCCGTTAAAATCGCAGCCCGCCACCTACGCAATGATAAACGTGGCGGTGCCATGATTGGCGATGTCGTAGGTCTCGGCAAAACAATTACGGCTTGCGCTATCGCAAAGATTTATGAAACTACATACGCGAGCAGTACTCTGATTATTTGCCCTGCAAACCTTCAGGAAATGTGGAAGAAATATGCCCGCAAATACGACCTCAAAGTGGATATAATGTCAATGGCGAAACCCATTGATATTGACAACGCCCGTTATTACCGTCTCATAATCATTGACGAAAGCCACAATCTCAGGAACGGCGCAAAGGGCAGTAGATATCGCAACATAAAGCAACTCATCGACCGTCAGGACAGCAACGTACTACTTCTCACGGCCACACCCTATAATAAGGATTTCTCTGACCTCGCCAATCAGCTTCGCCTGTTTATTGACGAAGACCAGGATCTTGGCATGCGCCCCGAAACCTACATCCGCAAACTCGGTGGAGAGCGACAGTTCTTGCAGACACATAGCGAAACATTTATCCGCAGTATTGCAGCTTTTGATAAAAGTGATTGTGTAGAGGACTGGAACGAATTGATGAAACTGTTCCTTGTGCGTCGCACGCGCACATTCATAAAGGAGAACTATACCAAAATCGACCCTGAGAATGGACGTCGCTACTTGGAGTTTCCCGACGGAACTCGCTCATATTTCCCTGACCGCGCACCTAAGGCTCTGAAATTTAAGACTGCTCCCGGCGACCAGTATTCCCGGCTCTATTCCGACAAAATGATTGATATGATGGAATCTCTCAATCTACCGCGCTATGGCCTTACCGCTTTCCTCAATGAAGAAAAAGCAAAGGAAGCCTCCGTAACCGAGAAAGGAATTATAGAGAACCTTTCGCGCGCCGGTACTCAGCAAATGGGATTTTGCAAATCCACTTTCTTCAAACGTATTGACAGTTGCGGCTTCTCTTTTCTTCTGACACTTTCCCGTCATATCCTTCGCAATATGGTTTTCATCTACGCTCTTGAGAACAAGCTGCGACTTCCAATTGGTGACGAAAACCAACTGCCCGACGATTTCATTGACGATGAAGATGTCAACGGCAACATCCTCGGCGAAAAATTATCTAAAAACGGATTGCCGGGCAAAGGTGATCTGCCCAAAATTTCAACCGACCTCGATGAGTATATGCGTTGTGCTGAGGAATATTACAACATTATCGCGACCAAAAACAATGTCGGCTTTATAGACTCGAAGTATTTCAAACGCACCCTCAAGCAACAGCTTAAAAAAGACTGTGAAACGCTTATCGAGATGATTAAACTTTGTGGAGAGTGGCAACCAGCCACCGACCAAAAGTTGAATCTGCTCTATGAAATGCTGACAACGACACATAAGGATGAGAAGGTCGTAGTGTTCACGCAATACTCCGATACAGCAAATTACATTTATCGCGAACTTAAACATCGCGGACTTCGACAGCTCTCGGTCGTTACAGGCGGTTGCGACAATCCTTCAGCCGAAGTCGAGAAGTTTTCGCCTATAAGCAATGACCGTCCCGATATTGCACCGGAAGAACAATATCGCATAATCATTGCGACCGATGTCCTTTCTGAAGGTCAGAACCTTCAGGACAGCCATATCATTGTGAATTTCGACCTGCCTTGGGCGATTATCAGACTTATTCAGCGAGCCGGTCGTGTTGACCGTATCGGGCAGAAAGAAGACCGGATATATTGTTATTCTTTCTTCCCGGCTGATGGCGTCGAGAGAATCATTCAGCTTCGTGAGCGTCTTAACAACCGTATCAATCAGAACGCCAACATCATCGGTTCGGACGAAATATTTTTTGAGGGTAATGAGCAGAACCTCCGCGATATGTTCAATGAAAAAGCCGGCACTCTCGACGATGAGGACGATGGCGACGTTGACCTTTCTTCGCAAGCCTTCCAGATATGGAAGAACGCGACTGACGCAAATCCGAAGCTGAAAGAAATTATCCCTCAACTGCAAAATATGGTATATTCCACCAAAGCGGTTGAGGATGTCGGAAGCGCAGGCGTCATTACTTACGCCCGCACTTACAACGACTTTGACGTCTTGACTTGGCTAGCACCTGACGGTTCTGTTGTAAGCCATTCCCAAAAGAAAATTCTTCAGGCGATGCAATGCTCTATTGAAGAGCCGGTTGTCGAACCGCTTGCCAATCATCATGAAATCGTTTGTCAGGCAGTCGAGCAAGTGGAACAGGAAACTGCCGACCCCACTACCGCCGGTATTCTCGGCAACCGTTTCTCAACCCGCTACCGCCTCGTTGACCTGCTCGACCATTATTATAAACAGGATACGAATATTTTCTTTGGTGAAGAAGACAAGGAAGACCTCAAACTTGCCATAGACGATATTTATAATTATCCGTTACTCGACTCGGCAAAACTTACAATCGGGCAGATGTTGCGCCGGAATCAGAACAACGATGAAATTGTGCAATATGTACTCGACCTTCGCAAGAACGGCGCACTTTGCCGTCTTCCCGTTGAGGACAATGTTCACCGCGACCCGGTGATTGTCTGCTCCCTCGGTATGAAATACAATAAATAATTCCTTGCCATGTTAAGAAAGCCTCAATTCTTCAACCTCATTCGTCAAGGCGATTTCAAGGAACTTTTTGTTTCGGAACTCGGTTGGAACCGCTATCGCGGCCAGACCCAGTTGCCGCCCATTCTTGTCGATGACAAGGAATATAACATCACCGCCATTGCAGAGCGCAGCGGTTTTCAGATACTGTACTCTGAAGTCGATGAAATCCCCACCCAGAGTGTCGCCAAAAAGATTGACACCAAGTTGCGACGTCAGGCTCTCGACTACATCTGCATATATCGTCTGCGCGGCACCGCTCACGACCTCTGGGTAGTGCCCGTGCGCACTAACGAAAAACGCGACTTGGTTCTTGTTGAGTACGACAACGCCAATGCCGAGGTGCTCTACCAGAAAATCGACGGTATCACCTTTGGACTTGACGAACAGACGAATATCGTAGACCTCCGTTCAAAAGTGCAGACGGCATTCGCTGTCAACTCCGAGAAAATCACCAAAGATTTCTATGCCGGTTTCAAAAAACAGCATAAACTCTTTGCCGACTTTATCAAGGGCATAGATGACCATGTGGAAACCAAGAACAACCGGAACAAGCAGTGGTACGCGTCGGTAATGCTCAACCGCCTTATGTTCTGTTATTTCATACAGAAAAAGGGCTTCCTTGACCTTGATGCTGATTACTTGCGCAATAAGCTGAACTACGTACGGGCAAATGAGGGCGAGGATAAATTCTATAATTTCTACCGCAGCTTTTTGCGAAGCCTGTTCCACGATGGCCTGAACACTCCGAAACATTCCCGCGACTTTGAGGCTGTCTTCGGGAAAATTCCGTATCTCAACGGCGGTATGTTTGACGAGCATAAGCTCGAAGCCGATTATGCCGACATCGACATTCCAGATGAAGCGTTTATAGGCCTGTTCGATTTCTTCGATAAATGGAACTGGCATCTCGATACACGCCTCACGGCGTCGGGCCGCGATATCAACCCTGACGTGCTCGGCTATATCTTCGAGCAGTACATCAACGACCGTGCCCAGATGGGTGCGTACTATACGAAAGAAGACATCACCGAATATATTGGCCGCAACTGTATTCTGCCCTATCTGTTCGACCAAGTCAAAGAGGCTACTGCAGAATCAGTTAAGGCATTCGCCCCTGATGGCTATGTATGGCGGACTCTGCGTCAAAGTGGCGACCGGTATATATTCGATGCTGTCAAGAAAGGCTACAAAGATTTCGTACAGATTCCCGAAAACATCGCCCGTGGCATCATTACCTCGGAAATGCGCCGGGAATATTCAGAAACGCCGGTGAGCGAACTTCCTGATACTCATATCCCGCTTGCCGAACTGCGCTCGGACTGGAACACCCGCACTCCCGAACCGTGGGAGTTGCCCAATGAAATATGGCGCGAAACCATCGACCGCTTGCAGCGGTGTGATGATATTCTCGGCAAAATCAATCGAGGCGAAAACACCTCGATAAACGACTTCATCACCTATAATCTCGACATACGAACATTTGCTGCCGACCTCATCGCTCATGGCGACAGCCGATTTGTGGGCTGGTTCTATCATGCCTTGCAACGGGTAACGATTCTTGACCCGACCTGCGGCTCGGGAGCCTTTCTTTTTGCCGCCATGAATATCCTTGAGCCGCTATATGAAATCTGCATAGATCGGATGCAGGAGTCTAATCATGAAAATCCCGCGTTGTTCAAGACCGAACTTGCCGAGATTACCGACAAATACCGCTCCAACATCCAATACTTCATCTTCAAATCAATCATTCTGCGCAATCTCTACGGCGTAGACATAATGGTTGAAGCTACCGAAATTGCAAAGTTGCGCCTGTTCTTGAAAATGGTTGCAGTCGTTGACGTTGACCGCCGTGCCGACAACCTCGGTCTCGACCCATTGCCGGATATTGACTTCAATATCCGCTGTGGCAACACGCTTGTCGGCTATGCGACCAAGACACAGCTCGACCATGACCTCGGACATGCCGAAGACATTCTGCAAGAACTTGCCAATCAGGATTTCAAGCAGCAGATTGACGAAGAAATGCAAAAAGTGGCCCGCGCTTACGACATCTTTAAAGATGTACAACTCCGTCAGTCAGAGGATATGCTTGCGTTCAAACAAGCCAAGCATGAGCTGCGTAAACGCCTCACTGCCCTTAACGACAGACTTAACCGTCGTCTGTTCATAGCCACTTCCGGACATCCTACAAATGACGGCGAAGACTTCACTTCAACCAAAGCATATCGCGAATGGCTTGCCTCTCATCAGCCATTCCACTGGCTCGCCGAGTTCTACCAAATCATCGAGGGCAATCATGGCTTCGATGTAATCATCGGAAATCCACCATACGTGGGATATACTCGCAAAAACAAAGAGACTGGGAAAGCTGTTATTGAGACCTATCGAGTAGCCAATTATTACAAAACACTCCCTTCTTCAAATCTATATGCGTTCACAATAGAGCGATCAAAGGATTTACTACAATCAGGAGGTCGAGAGGGCATGATTATACCCATATCTGCGTTTGCAAATGATAGTATGAGAACTTTACAAGAATTAGTAAAACAGGACTTTGGCAATAAGTGGATTTCTACTTTTCATCAAAGGCCGGCACAATTATTCGAAGGTGTATTACAGCGTCTTTGTATCATATTAACAGATAGGACGACTTCAGATAATATATTTACATCAAGTATATTTCGATGGTATTCGCATACTCGTTCTCAATTATTTCAAAACGTTTCATATTCGGAAGGTAATCAAACAAAGCAACAACACATCATTAAGGTTGGAACAAAGATAGAGCTGTCTATATTCAGCAAATATTCTAAGCACAAAATAACTGCTGATTATCTCGCTGTGAAACCTAATAAAAATAATGTGTATTATAGAACTGCGGGAGGAGGATATTGGGTGACATTCCTAAACAATGATTTTGATTGTGAGGCTATTAGCAATAAACATACGTCTATTCAACAGATATACAATGCGAAAGTTCTAACAGCAGCTTATAACAGTAGTCTATTTTGGTGGTACTATGCTATTAATTATGATCTCTTTAATTTCAAGGATTATATGATTTTTGGGTTTCAATTAGACTATCCTGAAAACCTTGAAAATGAAATTGTCTCATTGAGCAATACTCTCGAAACTAATTTGAGGAATAATGCTCTATTCTATGATATTAACAGTAAAACTAAAGGTATAAATAGAACCGTCACCTACCAAAAATCAAACTCAAAATCCATAATGGATGAGATAGACGCCGTCTTGGCTCGGCATTATGGATTTACGGATGAGGAACTTGATTTCATTATTAACTATGACATCAAGTATCGCATGGGTGACGAACTTAATAATTCCGAAGAATAATGGGAACCCTCGGCAATTCTTCACTTCTTGACCGCATGAAGATTGGTTATTTCGCATCGAGCAAAATATCCTCCTTATCGGTGCTTCCCACGCTCGACTGGGCTGCGGAGATGGCATCTCGCCAAGATGTTGCCATAGTAAGTGGATTCCATTCCAAAATGGAGCGCGAAGTCCTTGACTTCCTTCTCCGTGGCAAATGCGGAATAGTCTGCGTTCTCGCCCGGTCCATCTACAAGAAGATTCCGAAAAAATATCGTGAAGCATACAACGCCGGACGCGTCCTGTTCATGGCCCCGGTCAACACCTCCGCAAACAGAGCTTCCCGCCACCTCTGCCAACAACGCAACGAATACGTCGCCTCCCTCTCCGACCAACTTGTATTCTCCTCCCTCACCCCCGACAGTTCATTATATGAACTTATGGAATCAAATCAAAGTCAGACTTTTTTGTAAAGTATCAGATATTAGAAATCTGTAATCTGATGACCATTGTAAAATATCATCTTATATTAGATAAATTAATGTCATTTTTTGCTCGCCGTAGGCCTTTCTCTTGCATCTACAAATATTATTTCGCATAAAGACGAATTATCCTTATCCCTTTCAGCTTCAATTTCCTTCAACTTGCGTAATTGTGTATCTTGATTCTTCCCACTATCAACTATAACCACCACATAAATTCCGTATGCTCCATGTTGAGAATTCATGTAATCTGGTAGCTGAGTGACATACCCATGCAGCAAATTAGGGTTATTTGATAGTTTTGTCTCTATTATAACACGCGAATTCGAGCCTTGTGAAAATTTAAAATCTAACTTTCCAACTCCTGTATCTGCTTCGGGAGATATATCAATATCTGCGCCTTTTGCTTTTAGATATGCTTCCGATATTACGAATAATAACTCTTGTGCATTATCCTCAGATTTTGCAACTTTGCCTTTTTCGTAATACATAAGTTTATAGGAACGATGATTTTCAATACATTCTTTAAATAGTAGACAGGCTTCTTTCGTACATTGAAGCACATCTTCTTGAGTTAATTTTTTTGCACATCTTTGTTCTCGAAGGGTATTAGCAACGATTTCTTCAATTCTTGCAGTGAAATAAAATTTCTTTTGATCTACATTAAAATCATATGGTAGAGCATTTAAACTTCTAAAATAGGAAATCGCTTCTCTGTATGCGTCTGGATTATTCAAAAGAGCATTTTTTAGAACATCTTTTTTATCTGCTCCTTCAAAGAACTGCTTCCACTCCCCGTTAACAATTCTGCAAACTCTTCCTACTAAACCATTATTATAATTACATACATCAGATATTTCATCGTAAGAAGATGCTAGGGGTAAATCGGCTAATAATGTAGTTGGGAAAAAATGCATTGGTTCGTTTTCATAGAAAGGAACATTATACACCCTATCTCCAAATTCATATTTACAAGTTGCGATATTCATTTCTGCGGCAATTCTTTGGGTGTATGAAAGTATTTGATGACGTAAGATATACACCGTCATATCACTTATCCTATCTGCCCCTACATTTCGTTCAAATAAATGCATAAATAGGAAAAGTTCAGGGTCTCTCAGTCCCGCCTTTATTACCTTTACAATTGTTTTCGCAATTTGTTTTGTAGTCTTCCCATTCATGCCTTTACCAGGTTTACCACTAACGGAATAACCTAAACCAACATTTGGGATTTCTGGGAATTGCATATTTTCTACTATAAGAGGGAAGAATGTATCATCTTCCTTTTCGCTAGGCATTGCATCAACAAAGTGTGCAAACCTATCAAAATATTTTAGGAACACGCTGTTATACGTATCTTTAAACTCCTGCACTTGAGTGCTTTTTAATCGCAAAGGATCAATATGGAGACGGACATCCCTTCCAATGAAGCCATCCAACACCCCTCTTTTTTCAAATTCTGAATGAGGTACCCCGAAATATTTGCTATAATATATAGGCATTTATTTAAATTATTATAATAAAATACTACTCATGTGATTATTCGATACATCTATCCACATTGTTGTCGATAGCATGGATGATTTCGAGTTTGAGGTCTTCGGGATAATCCTCGTTTGCCATGTAGCAGGTGATGATGCGCTGGAGTAGGCCTTTGTCGATGCGTCCGGCGGCTACATGGTAGATGATTGCCTCCATGCACTGCATGAAGTTATAAGCATGCCAATAGTAGCCGTTATGAACGAGAAACCATACTCCGATGGTCAGTGCAACTCGCTTATTGGAGTCTTCTAAGTAATGACCCGTGCATAAGCCGAATACCAGATAGGTCAGTTTCTCAACGAATGTCGGATAGTACAGGTCATTCTGCACGAAGTCGAGAACTTTTCGTATGCCTCCTTCGTCTTTCACGCCTTGCAGACCGCCACCGCTAGCGGCAACAGTCTTACGGTAGACCTTTAACGCGCCATCGTAGTCTATATATCTCAGTTCCTCACTCATCGTCATAGGCTTGTTTTAGGCGTTTGAGAACTTCTTTATTCTCCGGCAGATTCATGATGTCGTCGAAGTCAATTGATTTTTCTCCGATAAAACGGTCAAATTCTTCCGGTGTAACAGCACGGAGGTACCCTGCAATATTATTATGGAATACATTGCGGAATGCAACATCACGAGAAGCCATCTTAGTACGCGCATCATAAATGAACGGCTGCATTGCCGGGGAATGCTCCTGCTCGATTATAAGCTCTCTGACCCGATCCAAGGATAACTGTTCACCACCATTTGCTCTATATTCCTTTTCAATCGCATAGCCAATGCCATTCTCAAAAGACGATATACAACGAAGTACCTCGGCATAAAGAGTGCGCCGGACATTATCGTCTCTGTCAAGACGCAATAATGCTCGATATTCCCTTGCCTTTTCCTTAAACACCGCCTGATATATAAGGTCTGTTATCTGTGCGTATTTGAAATTTTTGTGACCTTGCACGCATTTTCCTACAGCACTCGTGAAGTTTTTGCGGTAATTGTCTTCCTCAATGGCCGCTGGAAGAAAGTCAATGTCTCGAGTGTTGATGAACTTTGTCCCACCACCAGCTCTTTTATTGATGGTAGAGATGACAATATCAAGGATGCAGGCACGGACTTGTTTCGCTTTTTCACTTTCAGTCAACAGCATACCGACATTGAGCACTGCACGGAAATTGAATAAGCCAAGTTGACTGGTTTTGCTCCCGACATTGATGACGGGAGCAAATTGCAACTTAAACTCTTTCAGTTGCTTACCTTTACTTAAAACATAGCCGTTGTACTTCAGTTCGTCACCGTGGTCTTCCAAAAGACGCTCAATGGTGCGTTCTTCAACTTCATAGAAATCCGCAACCATTTTTTTTGTAAAACGGTATTCTCCCTCAAAGAGCATCCCGGTAAATCCGAGATTCTCCTGAAGGGCATCCATGGCATAGCGATTGTTAAGCACGTTCTGCCGCTCGATATTTGATACTGTCAAGTCGCTCATAACACAAAGTTAGCACTTTTGTTTTGAGTTACAGCTATGTGCATATAGTTTTGCGTATATTTTAGAAGGAAATATCCGGCAGGGAGTCGATGGCCTCGCGCTTGTGGGAATCGACGGCGCGGGTGTACTTTTCGGTGTGCTTGAGTCCCGACTTCTGACAATCAAGAAGCAGGGCTCTAATATATTATGTTCATTTAAGTCGTGATTACAAGAAATAGGACTGCGTCCCAAAAGTATCATTTCTAACTTTTGGGGCGCAGTCGGGTAGGTTGTAGCCTTTATTGAACGGGCTTGTTATTTCATCAGTTTTATGATGGCTGTGCCTTGTGCGGTTGCTACTCTGACGACATAGACGCCCTTGGCGGTGCCTGACAGGTCAACCGTGGATGTGCTTGATGAGGCCACAAGTTGTCCGCTGAGGTTGAATACGTCTATTGAGCGTATTTCGGAGTCGGCTGTCACATGGAGGGCCTCTCCGTTCAGCGTGGCTTTGACAGTGCCGTCGGTGCCGCTGGCTGTGATTTCGTTGACACCTGAACTTGATGCCGATGCGACGGTCAGGTATTTCACGTTGCTCAACTGGCTGAGTGAGCCTGATTGCAGATAGAAAACGGCGGCAGCATATCTGGTGCCAACGTTGAGGGCTGAGGGTGTGCCGAGTTTGAGGTCGGTGGCGTGTGCCCAGGAGCCTGCCTCGATGAAGCAGGTGGGTGTCATCAGGTTGTCCAGATTTGTGCCCGAAAGGTCCTCATTGAAGAAAAGGACGAATAGCGGAGACGAATAGAAACCGCTGCTGCAGTAGACGCTGTAGTTTATTCGTATGTTGTCAAGAACGACCGCGTCGGCATCCGCGATGCTGAACCCGTCAGATGCCATCCGCAGGACGGCGGCTTCAGGTTCGGCCTGTATTGTTACCTGAATTGGGTCGTTGATGATTGCCATCGTGTTCAGATCGGCATAAGCCAGATAGTATGTCTCGCCGACAGTGAGGCTTCCGCGGGAAATGGATATTGCCGAGGGGAGATCCATCGACTCTCCCTTGCGCAGGTCGATAACGTATGTCGGACCTGCTGCCACGAGTTCCATGTCAGTGCTGATGAAACAGAGGTTTATCTGTTGGATGACCTCGGTGTCGTTGTTGTTGACCGCTTTGGCTGCGACTTCAAACGGAGTGCTGGCATAGACGGGGGTCTTCAGCTCGAAATCGGTTATGTCGATGCTCGCCGTCTGCCCGGTTGAGGTTTGATAAGTGCCGTCGGACTTTTTGAGCATAAGCACATAATTGGCCTCGCCGATTGGAGCCACGGCGCGCTGGTAGGTGGCGCCTCGGTCGATTGAGGATACCGGGTAGACCTTGTAGGTACCGGTGGCAAGTGTCGCGGGTATTGTCGCTGAAATTTGTTTGAATCCCATCCCGAGGCTTGCCGGCCATTCCGACACGTTAAGGCTCTGGACATTGGCGACAACCTCGTTTGTTGTGTTATCGACGAATTGCAGGTAGATTCTGACCGCCGAGGCTCCGCCGTTGTTGCCGAAGAAACTGTAGAGCGTCAGTTTTCCGTCGGCCACACTGGATGTCATCGTCCGTGTGATGGCCAATTGGAAGGGTTCATCAGGTTGAGTGCTGCCGTCGGAGGGTTTCGCTCCGAGAATGGCACCTTGATTCTGGTTGTAGCCGGCCACTGAGCCGCCGATGCCTTGCGATTGCGGGTCAAGCGCGGTGATCAGGAAGTTTCCGTCAGACATTCCTCCCCATCCCCAGTTGAGGTGGAAATAGCCGTTGCCTGCGTATCCGTCAACGATAAAGGAGTGGCCTCCGAAGTCGTTGCGCCCTGAATATTGTATCGGGCCGACATCCTTCAGGTTGTTGTAGAGCATCTCTTCCCATGTGTCTCTGTCGTAGAACGCACGCTGGTGGAAACGGGTGCCGCTGTCATAGCCGAAATATTGTTTGAGAGAGTTGCCCACGTTGGCTGTCACTGCCCCCGATTCGAGACCGTAGTCCATCTCAACCGAGTAGCCGCAGGCTTTCATCAGATTGGCCACGGCCACGGCGTTCTCGTCGGTGTAATTGCCGTCATCGTAAACGTTGAGCATTTTGTCCCAGTCGAAATTGACGGTGCTGAAGTCCATCGACATCGTGACATCGGTATAGGGGTCGGAGCTGCTTGTGTTGAAGAAATCAGAGTATTTTCTCCATGTGTAGGAGATTGACCCGGTGCCTTTGGCGGGATAGTTGTGATATTTCATGAGCTGGGCCATCGCCGTAGCCACGCATCCCGTAGCCGACTGTCGGTTTTTGCCGCGGTAGGTAATCTGGGGCGTTTGTCGGTTATACGGGTCATTTTGGTTCCACTTTGTGGCACAGAGCGGAGCGATTGGCGCCCATGAGCTGTTGGCGCGGTTTGCGCCGCTTTTTGAGATGCCGTCGGAAATCGAATTGGAATTGGATTCACGGTCTGCCGCCCATGCTATTTCGTCGGCATAGTTTTCGAGCCATCCGCGAAGGTTTTCGGGCATATCGTCGGGGTTGATTGAACCCGATTCGGAGTAGCCGAGTACCGGCATAGCGACATCATCGGCTGCGAGAATCATGTAGCCCTTGTCGCCTGCGTTGTCAAAAATGTAATAGGCTGGCTGTTGTTGGCTGGTGTAGCCTGTCTTGACCAATCGCGCGCGAGCCGCTTCGGCCGCCACCTTGGCGGGTGCGTCGCTTTGGGCGCGCTGCAGAGCCTCGTCGGGGGTGAGAGTGCGTGCCCATGCCGGTACAGCGATAAGCACAGATGCTAAAAGTAATGAATGTTTCATGAATGATGTTCGGAATGTGACTAAATTTTGTCGGTTATTTATTAGTGTTAGAAAAGATTTAAATGTGGAAAAGTAGCAAATGCAAATATACTAATTCTTTTATTATATCCAAAATACGTAGACATACCCGCTGTGCGCGTCATGTGCGCTATTAGTGTCTTGATTGGGATTTGCGATTTTTTGATACTTTTGTAGCTGCGATTAAAATCAAAATATAGATTATGAAAGTGAAAATATTATCTATGCTGTTACCGGCCATTATCATGGCTTCTTGTTCCAATAGTAAAGAATCTAAGACAAACATTGCGTCAGAGGCTCAAGAACAAACCGTTAAGGTTGATTTGCTCGGCCAATGGGATTTGGAGAATATCGTGTTAAGCGACACCGTGAATGTACGTCCGGCTGAGGAAACCCCCGGAGTGCGTCAATACATCACTTTTAACGACTCGGCGTTCAGCATTCAGACCAATTGCAACACCATTCAAGGGGAATATCGTCTTTCTGGAGACTCAATATCGTTTCCTGTGACGTTGATGACCGAAATGGCTTGTGACAACATGGCTACCGAAGATGCCTTGCGCAAGATATTACCCGACATCGTGACGGTCGACGTCCAAAACGACTCGGTGGTGCGTCTCTGTGGCCGCACTCCTTCAGAGTGCATCATGCTTGTCCGGTCGAAAGCCGGTGTCTGAACCGTATGCTATAACGGTTGACACATAGTCGGTCGAAACTGTCGATATGACCTGTGTCGCCGGCAAAACCGTTGTGTCGATGCTCTCGATTTCAAGGGTGTTGTCGAGCTTGAATGCGGCTTCCTTGATTGTCCATAATTTTGTGAACATCAATGCCGGATCAGTCGCTGTCAGGATTTTGCGGCGTTCATTCAGATTGAAACAGAAGTCGGCTATAGCTGCGCCATGCAGTTCGTAGGGGCGTTGAATCACTTCGATATCGCACCCTACAGGTGAGTCGGCTATAGCGGCGATAACCCCTTTGCGGCAATGCCCGAGGCTTATGAACAGGCCCGGGTGGTTGTGGATCGACGGCTTTCCGAGACAGTCATATTCTATTTGGAACTCACCGGGTTGTATATTCCTATATTCTCGAAGCAGCCCGGCCAACAACTCGTAGGCTATTGCCGATTGCAGTCTGTCGATCGGTTGTATATAAGAGAGAGTATTGCGGCGTCGCCAATCAGGCAGCCGCAATATTCTCTCATTAAGTGTAGGCAAATCCCTGTCCGGGTCTATCGTGTGTATACGATATTCGATCATTGGGGGATTACGGCAGCGTCAAAGTAGCCGAGTCCGGCAATTGCGGTTATGAAATTGCGGATATAGGCCGTTGAGGTCGGACTCCATCTGAAGCCAAGTCTGAAAAGTATTTCGTTGGTAAACTTCGGCGAGCATCCTATGTAGGCCGTGTTTCCGTCGGCCGATTGGTAAGCGACCAGCGGTTGAAGCAGGGTGACGCTATCGGTGTCGGCGTTCATCGCCTCGTCAAGGCGTTGTGAGAACAGTTCAGGTTCCACGCATTCAATCTTCTTGGGTAGCACCTCGTTCATCACGCCAATCACATCGGCCATCGGCACATGATGGTTGTTGAGCGGATGGAACACTATGTTTGCCGCTGGCGTGGTAGCAAGCTGCAGTATTGAATGTGACAGTTGGTCGACAGGCGAGAACTCGCATGACGAGTCCAGGTGGCTGAAAGGCACGCAGCCGAGCGTCAGATACGCTCTGAGCTGTCCCATGAATGCGTTGCTTTGGAAATTGGCCTGAAATTCGCCGTCGCTCTCGCGGGGTGAGATGTTGCCCACGCGCATGATTTTAGCGTTCAGGTTTCCCTCGCTGATGGCTTCGAGTATGATATTCTCGGCGTCATATTTCGATTTGACATACTGGTTCGAGAGCCCCTGGCCAAGGTCAAGCGACTGTTCGGTGAGGAGTCTCTCCGATGCGGTTTTCAGGTCTGCGTCGCCTGCCACCGATACGGTAGAGATGTGTACGAGCTGCCGGTTGTTGGCCTTGCACCATTCCACGATGTTTCTGACGGTGTCGACATTGGCGCGCTCAATCTCGTTTCCGGGAGCGAAATGCTTCACGCTTGCGGCGCAATTTATCACCGTGTCTATGCTGTCGGTGTTGAGCGATGCGAGTGCGGCGGGGTCGGTCAGGTCTCCTGAGACCACGAATATGCGGGCATTCCACAGCGTCTCGCAGGTGTCGCCGAAATAGTAGAACAGCAGGGTGCGTAGGCGCGACGAGGCATCGAAATGTTCCGACGAGCGCACCACACAGGTGATTTTAGCGTCAGTCGATTCAATCAGCTCGTGTAGAATATGTACTCCGAGAAATCCGGTGGCACCCGTCAGTAGCACGTTGCCGATTGGCCTGCGCTCCCCGTCATTGAAGGCTCTGATTGTATTTGCCTGAAGAATGTCGGCAAACTTTTCGTTTGACACGGCGACATTTTCGGCGGGGCCGGTCGCCGAGTGTGCCGCTTTGCCCATGGCGGCCGCGAGGGAGCGCGGGGTTTTGGCGGCGAAAAGGTCTTTGTAGCTGATTTTATGCCCTTCCGACGAGAGTATCGCCACAACCTTGATAGCGTTGATTGAGGTGCCTCCGATTTTGAAGAAATCGTCATTGGCCCCCACTCGCTCAATTCCGAGCGTACGGCGGAACGCTTCAGCGATGATACTCTCAATTCCCCGTGACGGCTCCACATATTCGGCAAGTTTCTCCAATACGGGTTCGGGTAGATGCTTGCGGTCGAGCTTGCCGTTGGGGGTCACTGGAATCTTGTCGACAGGGTTGAAACTGTCTGGCACCATGTAGTCGGTGAGGTGCCGCTGAAGGTGCGCGCGGAGTTCATCCCGATTCACCTCCTGCCCCTCATACCAGATGCAGAGATGGTCGACGTTCTGTATCTTGCACACGTTGGCCACAGACATTTTGACACCCGGGAAAGCGTTGGCCACGCTTTCGATTTCGCCGAGTTCGATGCGCAGACCGCGGAGTTTGACCTGGTGGTCGATGCGGCCCAACACGTCAACGTCGCCGTTCGATAGCCAACGGGCGAGGTCTCCGGTTCGGTAGGCGCGTTCCCCTTTGAACGTTATGAAACTTTCGGCGGTCTTTTCGGGCAGATTGTGGTAACCCTTACCCACGCTGCGTCCGGCGATTACAAGCTCGCCTATTCCGCCGATTGGTAATTCGCCGCCCCATGCGTCGCAAATGTATTCGCGGTAATTGTAGAATGGTGGGCCGACGGTCACCGGCTTGCCGCTTTGAAGCACTGCGTGGTTGGAGCCGACGGTGGTTTCGGTCGGGCCGTATTCATTGACCGTGATTCCCTTGAAACCGGCCTTGTCAAGTTTGGGAAGGAGAGAAGCCGGGATGGCCTCGCCGCCTATGTTGAGGAGTTTGCAATTAGCGATTGCCCTGCAGAACGAGGGGAGTTCGAGCATCGCCGCCAGTCGGCTCGGAGTAGCGTCAAAGGCTTCCACGCCTGTGCGTAGCATCAGGTCGGCGAGCATGGTGACATCCTTGCACTCCTCCTCGTTGGCGAGTACGAGGGTGTGCCCTGAGGTAAGCGAAGTGCCGAGGTCGACGTGCGAGGCGTCAAACGATATGGTGACAATCAGCATATTGACTTTTGGCTCTTGATCGCCCATTGGGCGGTATATCTCTTTGCGGTAGCCGTATAGGTAGTTTGTTGCGGCTCCGTGGTGTATCACCACCCCTTTGGGTCGGCCTGTGCTGCCCGATGTGTATATCAGGTAAGCCGGATCGTCGGGCTGTGTCTCAACTTCGGGCCGTGAACCGTCGGGACAGGTCAGAAGCGTATCGACATCGATTGCCTTGCCGGGGAACGAATTGACCCTGTCGGCGGTGGTTACAATCCACTTGGCGTCGGAATCCTCTGTGATGAGTTTGATGCGCTCCACGGGGTATTCTGGATCGCAGGGTATGTAGGCCGCTCCCGATTTCATCACGCCGTAGATGGCTGTGATCAGTCGGGAGTCGCGGGGGAGCAGTACTACAATCTTGTCGCCTCGGCCTACTCCCTCTGCACGCAGCGCATTGGCCACTTTGTTGGCCTCGGTGTCAAGCTCGGCGAAAGTCAGACTGCGGTCACACGCCACAAGAGCGAGTCTGTCGGGGTGTGAGTCGGCCTCGGCTTCAAAAGCTCCGTGGTACGATGGGTATTCCACATCGCCGCATTCGCCGTCGCGTATTCCCTCCAGCAAGGCATCCTGTTCAGGGGAAAGCAGGGTCGCGTCTCTCACAACAGGGCTTTCGGGGCTTTTCAGAACGGCCGACTTAATCATATCGAGCAGCGTGGCCATGTCGGCATTGCTGTAGACAGAAGCGTCATATTCCAATTCCAGTTTGTATTCACCCGCCTTGGGGGTGTATATCAGCAGGGTCAGGGGCACTTTGGCTGTGTCGAGCGACACGGGAATCTTCTCATCGCTGAGCGGGCCTTCGGTTGCGTCGAGCGATACGCCCCCCTCATACACATACATTATCTCAGGCCTGATTCCGAATTTACGCACAATCTCGGTAAATGGGTAGAAGTCGAACCCGCGGGTGGTGTTGAACTGTTGCTGCAGTTCAAGTGCCATAGCGGCTGGAGATGTCTCACCGGCCTGTTTCGGCGACATCCTTGAGACCACGGGAAGTGTCTTCACAAACATACCGACGTCGTCGATGAGGCGCACGTCGTTACGGCCATTATTGACGGTGGTGATGGTGACAGAATCGTTGCGGGTGAGTCGATGGAGAGTCTGCATGAATGCCGACAGGAAGAAGTTGCTGGGTGTTAAGGCGTTGTCGCTGCAAAACCGGTCGATGGCGGCACCGTCAATTTCCGCGCTTACTCGTAGAAGTGTGCCTGGCATCACAGCCTCGGCGACGCTGCTGTGGGAATAAACGGTAGTCTCCGATTCGCCTATTAGTTTCTCAAACCATGTCTCGGCTTCTTCATATTCCGCGCTCCGCAGCAGGGCGGCTTCATCATCGGCCCATTCAAAAGCTGAATACTCCTCTGTAATGACATCCGCGCCTGCATATGCTTTCGCAAGCGTGTCGAAGAAGACCATGGCCGAGACTCCATCGAACACTATGTGATGGAAGTCCATGAATAGCCAGGCATTATCGCCGTGCTTGACTATGATGAAACGGTATAGCGGCTCGTTGAACAGGTCAAACGGCCTGACGAGTTTCTGCATATCCTTGCGTGTGGGGGCGTGATCGATGTCCGTCTCATCAACGATAACACTATCGGGATTTAGGCGTTGCTGCATTATGTCGCCGTTGCGGTTCACGAAACGCGCGCTAAGTGCGGGGTGTGCCTTAACGGCTGCGGCCAAAGCCTCCATGAGCTTCCGCAAATCGGTCTCCGGTTTTATCTTTATGGCTTGTGCAACATTGTATTGCAATGCTTCGCGGTTGCGCTCCCAGTCGATCAGGACGCCGCGCTGGTTCTCGGTTATTGGATAGTATTTGCGTATTTTCGAGGGTCGTGCGGTGGCTTCGACCGTTGCTGATGTTGCGTTTGTGATGGCTTTGACGAGGCCGCGCACAGTCGGGTCGGCCATGGCCTCTTTTGACGAGATGCGCACGTTGCGGCGTTTGGCTATGGTCGCCACTAAGCGCATGGCCAGCAGTGAAGTCAGGCCTACTTTCAGCAGATTGGTCGTGACTCCGAATGCTTCATGGCCTATCACGTCGGCCACTATTTCTGAAACATCTTTCTCATCGGGGGTCGAGGCTTCCACTATTGTCTCGTTGACTTCTATCTCAGGCACGGGTAGTGCTTTGCGGTCAATTTTGCCGTTTTGATTCAATGGTAGCCTGTCAAGTTTCATCACCGCTGCGGGAATCATGAACTCGGTCAGGTCACCGGCCATGAACTCGCGCAGTTCCTCGGGAGAAACATCCATCCCCTCCTTCACTGAGTAATATCCGACGAGCTGGTCGTTGCCCCCCACCGATTTAACGGCGGCGGCGAACTGCCTGACGGCTTCGTGACGTGTGGCCACAGCCTCTATCTCCCCAAGTTCGATGCGCAGACCACGGAGTTTGACCATCCCGTCCATACGACCCATAAATTGGATGTCGCCATCTTCATTCCAGCGCACGAGATCGCCGGTGCGGTATGCTTTGATTCCGTCAATGGTGATAAACTTCTCGGCGGTCAGCTCGGGACGGTTGAGGTATCCGGCCCCGACGCTCGCCCCCATGATTACAAGCTCCCCGGGCACTCCGCGCGGCACGCGCCGCCCATACTTGTCGAACACACGCACCTCGTAGCCTGGAATGGGTCGGCCTATCACAGAGCCGTCGGTCTCCCCTTTGGAGATATAGCAGGTGGCGAATACCGAGCATTCCGTGGGGCCGTAGGCGTTGGCGAATGTGAACGGTAGCGTACCCGTCGGAGGCAGTTTCTCGCCACCGCAAGCGAGCCAGCGGAGAGTTGGGAACTCATAGAGGGAGACCATTTGCCAGGCAATCTGTGTGGTGAGGAACGCTGCCGTGATATTGTTTTTCACAAAGAAATCATGCATGGCGTCAAGGTCATGGCGCAGTTCTTCGTCGAGTATAAACAAAGTGGCTCCGGCCATGAGGGTAGGATAGAGGTCCATCATATGAGCGTCAAATCCGAAGTTGGCGTATGACGGCACCCTGTCTTCCACCCCAAGGGGCACAAGGGAAATGTAGTCGTGACAGAAGTTAAGAAGATTGCTTCTTGTGAGGGTCACTCCTTTGGGTTTGCCGGTCGAGCCGGAAGTGTAGAGAATCACAAACGGAGAGTCGGGCCGTGCTTCCCAACGGTCATTGCACATCGGCTCGCCCTGAGCGAGTGACTTTGCATCAAGGATTCTTCCGCTGAAATTCGGGAGCACCCTGTCGGCAAGCCCCTCCACGGTCACAATCATATCGACAGACGCATCGTCGGTCATGAACATAAGGCGTTCTTCGGGGAATGTTGGATCAAGCGGCATATACGCTGCTCCTGCTTTCATGAGAGCGAGCGGTATCAATGCCATCCATTCCGAGCGTGGTATCATGACACCGACAGCCATTCCGCATTCCACACCCGCATCCATGAGATTTTTAGCCATCACTGATGATATGCGGTCAATCTCAGCATAAGTGTAACTGCCGCCCGGCACCACTACCGCCTGTTTGTCGGGGATGGCGCGCGCCAATGACGCTATGACACCTTCGATAGGCGTCGTGTGGTCAAAGTCAAGAGCCGGTGAGCTCTCGATGTTTTTCAGTTCATTCTCGGAGGCATCGTTTATAAGGCGAAATTCGCTCACGGGTCTTGAGGCGTTAGCCGGGTCACAAAGTTGGCTGAGTGCGAGGTCAAATGTCGCGACAAGCCTGTCGACAGTGTTTTCTGAATATAAATCTGAGCGCCAGACGATGTCCACATCTATGCCTTCGGCGGTAAGAAACATCTGGATGGAGAGGGGCATACCTGTATCGCCGGTGTCAAGGCGTTCAGGCTCCATCACTCCGCACAGTGAATCAATATCGAGGAGATTCCCCTGATAACCGAAAAGTATGTTTTGCTTATACCCGGTCATGGATACGAAATCGGCAAACGAGAAAAGGTCATTTCTGCGGGTCTCGTCGCGTTGAGCTTTCATCTCTTTAATCAGGTCGGAGGCTGTAACGTTTTTCCCGAGATGGCACCTCACGGGGAGGGTGCGGACGAGCATGGCTATTGTGTTGTCGGTGTCGCTTGTGTTGCGACCATGATAGATGGTTGAGAAAAGCACGTCGTCGCGGCCGGTGAATGCTCCGAGTGTGATGCCCATGGCCGCGTTGGCCAAAGCCGATCCCCCCTTGAATAGACTCATCGGAGTGGAAAGCCTGAACACCTTGTGGCTGAAACTTTGCTCACTGTTGCTATCGGGATATATCTCACATCCGTCTGCGTCGAAATCTGCGAATGTTTTGCTGTAGTATTCTTTCTGTTCGATATACTTGCCACTCAATCGGTCTTCCATCTCTTTTTGCGCTAAGTCGAAGCACGATAATTTTTCTCGGGAGGGCTCTCCGCCGTTGATTACCGTGTTGAGGTCTCGCAGGAACACGCGCAACGAGGAACCGTCGAATATGATGTGGTGTATCAGCATCAGAAGCCAGACGCCGCTTGGTGTGTTGAAGATGCGGAAACGGCACATATCGTTGCCGGGCATATCTATGTGTTCTATCAGTCCGGGTTTGATTTTATCAAATTCTGAGTCTGACATGGATTCTATCGGTATTTCCCGGATGGTTTCGCCGTCCCAGATCATCTGTGCCTCGCCGTTCTCATCGGCAAGTATGCTGACGTTCAACGCCGGATGGCAAGCCTGAACTTTCTTCACCGATTCTTTAAGATGTTCGGTGTCATATCCCGCCGGGAATTTGAACAGGTAGGCGATGTGGTAAGCTAAGTCATCATGGTAGGCCGAACCGAGGTATATCCCCAATTGGCTTTGATTTAAAGAGGTTTGTCTCATGTTATTGTGTCATTTTAGATTTCTGTTGAGGTAGATTTGTCGCGCATGTTCAATCAGAGGATGGCTTTTTGTCTGTTTCCCACGTCATTGTGAGGATATTCTGATTAAACATATATTCATATTTCATTGAATCGCAACTCTTTTTCGCAATAAGCAGCCCGATACCGGTTTTCGGGTCTTGCTCCACCGGATTGAAGGGTCGGCCGGCGTCATGAATCACCGCCGTGACTTCATCAGGCTGCAGGGATATGCGCATATCGATTGAATGGGCGCCCTTGTCAAGTCTGTCACCGTGGTCTACTATATTCTTGAGGATTTCTTCGCACGAGACACCTATGCGGAAACGGAGGCTTTCGTTCACGCCGGTGTCGCATAGCCATTTGTCGGCTTCGACGAGCTGGGTGCCGGCATCATTGATGGTTGGGACAATGCTTGTGTCATATACCTCACGGGCTGATTGCCGGGGTATGAGGAAAAACGGTATGGTCTCCCCCTTGTGCGACTTGACGGCTGGTAGCAACAAAATCAGGAGAGCGGCCTGTCCTATGGCGAATCCCCACCAGGCATTGACTCCGGCTGCGGCCATAACCCAAAAGAAAATCATGGGTAGCAATGGTTGGCCGATGGAGACAATCATTGCAGGACGGGTGTTGCCGTACACTTGATAAATCGGAATAAGCAGACCCGCGGCGCATTGGAGTATTATATTCACGGCAAACGCCGGAATCGCCGCGCTGACCACATCAACGGTGGAAGGGTCGTTGATGCTGAACAGCGAGCCTATCCATTGCGGGAAGAAAATCATGATTCCGGCATAGACCACAAGACTTATGCCGAGAAACCTGTAGGCTTTCACGAGAACCATGGCCACGCCGCGGTTGTCGTCTGAGCCGGCGAGGATAGCGGCTACCGGCTGGAAGGAATCTATAGTCCCGGTCAGAATAATCATCGAGAGCCGCAGCAGGTACATACACACGGCGAAAACTATGACTCCGGCGGTGCCGAGATAGTGTATGGCCACTATGTTGCAGATGAATATCTGCAACGACATCAGCATGGCCGTAAATCCCGACGGTGCGCCGTTGCGCATGATTGCCGGCAGTTTGCCGAACTTTTTAGGCCACCCGAAGCGCAGCGTGCCGTTGCGTTTGAAATGTCCTGACAAAATGCCGATAGCCGGTATGTAGCTGATAACCGTGGCTAAGGCGGCACCTGACATTCCCCAGCCTAACGGCACAATGAAGATATAGTCGAGAATGAGGTTGACCGCGATGCAGGTGGAGACTGCTGCCGTGACGCGTTTAGGCTCTCCGTCAAGTGCCACAAAGAGTTGCAGCACGACCATCAGCATATAGAGAGCGGCTGACGGGATGGTGATGACCATATACTCTCCGGCAAATCCTATAATAGATGAATCAGGACAAAGCAGGTTGAGAATCGGGTTGAAAAAAATCAGTCCCAGAACACCGAGAACGAGTCCCGTTATTACTGCCGATGAAGACGAAATGGAGAAAATGTGCGATGCAAGTTCGCGGTTGTGGCTCCCTATCGCCTTTCCGGCAAGGATGGTCCCGCCCACACCAAGCAACAGGCATAGTGAGAAGTATAGTTGGAGCACGGGCATGGCGATATTGATGGCACTCATGGCGGTGTCGTTGATGAACCATGTCACCATAAGCCCGTCGATGAATGCGCCCATCTGAGAGGCTGCGACGGTCATGACTGATGCGAACAGAAAACTTCTGAACGCCTTTCCCACGAGATAAGAGTCACGTTTCATATGCGCTATTAATGATTCTTGTCGGTTAATATGATTATTGTCAAGATGTTGGTGTCGTCTGAACGTCTGTATTCCACATGGTCGGCGAGCGTACGCACCAAATGAATGCCGAGACCGCCTATGCGGCGTTCATCGACCGATGCGTCAAGGTCGGGTTGCGGAGCTTCAGTAGGATCAAACGGAATACCTCGGTCTGAAATCTCAAACGTCAGCTTACCCGTTTCCACATCAAATAGGGCTGAGAGCGTTATCTCTCCATCCTCCCCTTCTGCATAAGCGTAGCTAACGACATTCACAAGTGCTTCCTCAAGAATCAGATTGATACGGCCGCATATTTCAGAATCAAGGCCATAGCGTGCTGCCAGATTGTCGGTGAATGCCGGCAGCTTGCCGATAATGGAAAGGGAATTGTGGAAAATCAGGCTGTCGGTAACGCTTTGTGCTGGGTTGAGCCTCAGGCATAGCATTGTGAGATCATCGCTTTGGTCTGCGCCGTCGGCAAAAACGTCAACTGATTTCTCGATGAGCGTTATTGTGTCATGCGGGGTGCTCCCTTTGGTATTTGAGAGTAGAGTGAGCATCCGTTCGTCACCATATAGTTTCTTGTCGGCGTTTTCTGCCTCCGTGAGTCCGTCAGTGTAGATAAACAGCGTTTCGGTTGCTTGCAGCCGTAAGCTCTCCTCCTCATAGTCGAACCCATCCATGACCCCTATAGGGATGTTTTCTTTGACTTCAAGCATCGATGCTCCGTCTGGCCCTATTATCACCGGCCTGTTGTGGCCGGCGTTGCAAAATGTGAGCAGCCCGCTGTTCAGGTCAAGAACGCCGATAAACATGGTTACGAACATGCAGGTGTCATTCTCTTTGAGAATAGTCTCGTTGATGGTCGCAAGCATTTCGGCGGGTGAGTCCTTGTGGCCGGCGGTGCTGCGGAACAGTGTGCGTGTGACGGCCATGAACAGAGATGCCGGAACCCCTTTGCCCGATACATCGCCTATGGTGAAAAATAATCGGCTGTCGCGGATAAAAAAGTCATATAGGTCTCCCCCGACCTCCTTGGCCGGACGTATGCGGGCGTAAAGCTCAAGCCCCTCGCATTCAGGAAACGGGGTGAATGTGTGCGGCACCAAGCTCATCTGTATGTCGCGGGCTATGTGCAGCTCGCTTTCTATGCGCTCCTTGGCCCGTGTGGTTTCCACGAGCCGCCGCATCTGTTGGCGCAGGGATTGCTGCATCCCGGCAAAGGCGTTGTTGAGTCGGCTGATGTCGTCGGATGGTCTCATTTCCCGGAGGTCGGCGTTGAGGTCGCCTGCTGAAATTTTGCTTGCCGCTGCTGTGAGGCGCACCAACGGCCGCATAGAGTAGATTATGATAAGCCTTATCAATATCAGCATGATGGCCAGCCCGGCGAAAAGAGCAACGACGGCTTTTACGGTTACCAGATCGAGTTGAGACATTACCGATTGATAGGGGCAGACGCTGCATATCGACCAGCCGGTGCCGGGAATCGGTTCATAGACGACAAGGGCGTCTTCGCCACCAACATCCATATGTCTGATACCTTTTTTCTGCGCCAGCATATCCTCGCCTATGGCAGCGAGGTGTGGACAGCCCAATTCCTTGGAATAGTCGAAAATGCTTTTATGCAACACGAGCCTTTGGTCGGGGTGCGCCACTATCGTTCCCTTGTCGCTCAGAATGAAGGCATAGCTGTCATCAATCGGACGTAGTTTCGAAATGACGTCCGAAAGAGTCCCCAATGAAATGTCGGCAGTGAGAACACCGACAAAATTTTCTGCGGAATCGCGAAGGGGATATGAACAGGTGACCATCATCTCGTTTCCGCCGCCTCTGTCGAAATAAGGTGCTGACCACACGGCATGACGGGCGTTTACAGCATTCTTATACCAAGCCATGTTGGTGTAGTCGTATGTACTGTCTCCGAGTTGTTTGTGCTGCCACACACCCTGTCTGTCGCAATAGACATAGTCCATCGACAAGGAGGGGACTCTTGAGCCTGTGGCTGTTCCGGGACGCAACGCCACGCTGCCCCCCATGATTATGGAATCACTGCGCACTATGCGTTTCACAAAGGCTGAGAGCTCTGACGGACGGTTAAGTAGTTTTTGGGCCACGGGGGCGGAGACAGTGAGATGCTCCTCGACTCTTGAAAATTTTCCGTCGAGTTTTTCTACCGAATTTTCTACCATCAGACCTGCGTACAACGACATTAGTCGTTCTTCACGCTGTATTCCATAACGCAGAAACACCGCACCTATGGCACAGAATATGGCTATAATCAGCAGAGCTATATATATGCTGAGTTTGTTAGCCAAAGACATACGCTATCTCAGTCTTGGATTGTGAATAGCTTATGGAATCCCGTTATACTGAATATGTTTCGGATCTCATTGTTGACATGGCGGAGTGTGAGTGTGCCGCCTTTAGCTTTGACTGCCTTGAGAATGCTAAGGAAAATGCGCAGTCCCGAACTGCTGATATATTCCAGTTTCTCACATTCCATAACAATTTCTTTATCGGCATTTTCATACACGGGCGCAAGCCGGGTTTCGCACTCTGCGGCCTGTAGGGTGTCAAGACGTCCCTCTAAGTTGACTGTTATGTTTTGGTTGTCGTTGGTGATCGCTATTTCCATTGTTGTTTATGTTTAGGGAGATTCTGTTGGTTTGTGTTAGATGTGCGAGCAAAATTCATCGTGCGGCGAGACTTCAGGTCATGGCGTTAGATTGATTAATGTGCTTGGCCAAAGATAGAAAAAATCTCACAACCATGCAATAACTCACTTCAAAAATAGACAATTTGCAGTGTCCGCCAATGGCTCACCCGCCTTATGTGCTGTTTCAAATTCTTCTTGAAGAGCAAGACTTTTATCCATTGAAATATCATTCATTACAATAAATCAAATAATCAAACAAAGTATAGTATAATATAAAGAAAAACTAAGCCTAATTTTCTATTATATTATTGAATGAATTAATTAATATTGTATATTCTTTCCATACTAATTCATTTTGTTCAGAATTGGTGATGACGAGGAGGTTATCGCAGTGGAGTTCTTCGGCGGCTTCGACGAGAGCATCGAGTTCACGTTTACGAGTTTTCTCGGAAGTCATGTCGTAGCAGACTTGGATCAGTTGCTCGACCTTTGTGCCTTTGCGGGTTACGAAATCTATCTCTTTATCGTTGCGAGTGCGATAATAGAACAGCGTTTGTCCGGGAGTATGGCCACGGCGCAGGAGTTCTACAAAGACTTGGTTTTCCAACAGTCTGCCGAGGTTTTCGCTTAGATTGAAAGCTGTGCTTTGCACAAAACCGTTGTCAACGACATATACCTTTTTCGGAGCCTTGTTCATCAGTTTTAGCTTATTGTTGAAACGCGGCAAATAGAAGAATAGGTAAGGCTCGTTGAGATAGTCGCGAAATTTCTTTGTCGTCGCCACGCTTGACAATCCCAACTCTCCGGCAAGTTCATTGGCTGAAATCGGATTGCAGAAATTTGACAACAGATAGGTGGCAAGGTTGTATAGGTCGGTTGTGTTCCTTACTTTGTGACGCTGGGCGACATCTTTCAGCAGAATTGAATCAAACAGCGTTGAAAGGTAGCTCTTGGTGATACTGCGTGCCTGTATCGTTTCGGGATAGCCGCCGTTGCGCATATAATCGTCGGCAAGCACGATTGCCTGTGCCGCCTGTTCCTCCCGTTCCGGGCTGATATTTTTCCATCTCATCGTTTCGTCAAGACTGAACGGCAACATCTCAATCTGAAGATAACGCCCGGTCAGGGCTGTCGCCATCTCGCTGCTCAGCATTTTCGCATTGCTACCCGTGATTATCAGATTTTTGCCACGACGGTAAAGTTTGCTGATCCACAAATCCCAGTCGGGAAGATTCTGGACTTCATCAAGCAGCATGAAATCATAATCGGGATAGACATCATCGAGTGCCGACATCACAAGATCCTCATCCCACTTATCAAGCAACCGGCTGTCGTCAAAATTGAGATAGGCGAAATTCTTGCCCTGCAGCATAAGCAGTGCAAAAACCGATTTCCCTACACGCCGAGGTCCGGTTATAAGCTTGATAAGCGGATTATGCAGCAATTCTTCAGCGTCATATTTGGTATGCCGTTGCTGATATGGGCGCGACATAAGTTCGTCACGCTCCGCCCGCTGATTGAGTATCGTCGTTTTCATCGCAGTCTGTCTTAGACTGCAAATATAGCGAATTTTATTCAATTAATACTCTGTATTGAATAAAATTGGAGCTATTTTATTCAGTACCAACCGGGCTGTTGATTAAATTAGAGAAAATAGCGTGCAATTCACGCCTCTCAGTGATGGCTCTGGTATTGCCTTGTAGGAAAAACGTGACTGCACGAGGGAGTTCTGCAACACCCTTCCTTATTGCTGTTGCCAGTGAAAATATCGACTATTTGTTTGTAGCGTTCGTCGTATCTGATAATAACTTGAATTTTACAGAATTTTTAATATAAGATGATGACGAGCCGATAAGAGCTATAAAATCTCCCGCTTCAGCAACCCATTCATGTCTTTCATTATCGAAATACATAAGTTTGTCCGGGGTAATTTCAAATTGTATCTCTGCTGATTGATTGGGTTCAAGAGATACTTTCTTGAAATCTTTCAATTCTTTGACCGGTCGCGGAAGCGAGGATTTGACATCAGTAATATATAGTTGTACGACTTCCGCCCCTGTGCGACTTCCTGTATTGCTTACAGGAATACTGATTGTGATTTTGCCGTCAGCCGCCATACGGTCGGAACTGATCGATGGTTTGCCATAGTTGAATGTAGTATAGCTTAATCCGTGACCGAATGGGAACAATGGCTTTATATCGTTTTTATCGTTCCAACGATAACCGACATAGATTCCCTCGGAATAGCTGCAATCAACGATATCGGAACCATCGTTTCTGGGTGTACCGGGATAATCGCCGACAGAGTGTGCCCCAACATCAGTTAATGCGACGGGGAATGTCATGGGAAGTTTACCAGACGGATTCACATCGCCGGCAAGTACAGAGGCTATCGCATTTCCGCACTCGGTGCCAAGATACCAAGCCTGCACTATCGCAGGAACATCTTTGACCCACGGCATCGCTACCGCATTACCCGAAATGTTTATGACAACGAGGTTTTTATTAGCTTTTGCAAGCGCGCTTATTACCCTATCTTGATTATACGGCAGTTCAAGACCGGCCCTGTCGGAATCTTCACAGTCCTGATGAGCCGACTTGTTAAGACCTCCCACAAAAATCACAAAATCAGCATTCTTTGCAGTCTCAACAGCCTCGGCGAATATCTCCTCAGCCGTCCTGTCATCGTTTAGATTCTGACCTGTGACAACACCATTATATTCTCCGGAAGGATCTCCCACATATCCACGAGCATATACAATCTCCGCTTTATCTCCGAATCGTTTTCTAATACCGTCAAGCGGAGATAGCTCATATTTTACCTTTAACGAAGAACTGCCACCACCGACAGTCATCATCTTTAGGGCGTTTTCTCCTATGACGGCTATCTTTTTGACTCTATCGGGATTAATCGGGAGAATATTCCGGTCATTTTTTAATAACACAATGCCTTCCTCTCCAATATTTCGGGCCGCGGCTATATGTTCTGGTGAACATAGGGAACCGAAAGGTCGCCGGGTATTCATAGTAGTACGGAACGCAAGTCGCAGAATACGGCGCACTTTATCATCAAGTTCTTTTGTGCCGACCTTACCATCCTTAATCAGCTTCAGATAAGGCATTGCAAGATAATAATTGTCGTAGGCGTTGCTCGCGCCATTTGAAAGCCCGTTGGTCCAACTGCCAAACTCCATGTCAAGACCGTTGGCTATTGCTTGTTCCGTATCGTGAGTTCCGCCCCAGTCTGACACGACCACTCCGTCAAACCCCCATTCGCCTTTAAGGATGTCATTCAGCAAATATTGGTTATGGCAGACGTGCTGGCCTTTATATAGGTTATAACTGCCCATGATTGTCCATGCTCCGCCTTCTTGAACAGCAGCTTTGAAAGCCGGAAGATAAATCTCATAAAGCGCACGGTCATCTACAATCGCATTGGTGGTGTGACGGTTTACCTCATGGTTGTTGAGTGCGAAATGCTTCACGCAGGTTGCCACCCCATTACTCTGTACGCCCTTTATGTAAGGGACGACCATCATGGATGCAAGATAGGGGTCTTCCCCCATATACTCGAAGTTGCGTCCGTTTAACGGAGTGCGGTAAATATTCACACCGGGGCCAAGCAGAATGTCTTTTTTCCTATATCGGGCTTCCTCTCCTATATTTTTACCGTAGAGCAAAGCCATATCAGGATTCCAAGTGGCGGCGAGGCAAGTCAGTGCGGGAAAAGCCACACATGAGTCGTTTGTCCAGCCGGCCTGGTCCCATTCATCCCACAAGACTTCCGGACGGATTCCGTGCGGGCCGTCAGTAGTCCAGAATTCCGGAATACCGAGACGGGGAACGCCGGCGGAAGAAAATTTTGACTGTGCATGGAGCATGGCGACTTTTTCTTCAGTAGTCATTCTTGAGAGCGCATCTTCCACGCGCTCGTCAATTGTGCGCGTTTCGTCGAGATATACGGGGACAGAAGAAGACGCCACCGTAACACACGCAGCCATCAGAGTAAATGAAAGCAGTAGTTTATTCATTAGATTATTAGATTATATGATTATATATTACATTGTTTCATAAACAATGGCTTGATAATACTGTCCGTTCCTGAAATTGGTCGGCTCGGTTTGGTATGTTTACAGATATTGGTTTACTCTATATCTGGCGTGGGTTGACTAACCGGGTCCCTATCCCTGGGCGTTGTTGACTGAGGGCGTAGCCCGAAGGCAACGTAGCCCAGAGATAGAGGCAAAGTTACAAAAAAAATCTTATGGCGGCAGTGCCTCCCTGTCAAGGCTGTCAATAGCCCTCTCCCTATAGCTCGTCCATCCGCGTTTAAACCTGCCGGTACGACAGGCGGCTTCCATCGGTGAGAGCGTCTCTATGATCCTGACGGAGTTCCTTGCGTAGACGCGCAACCTCTGCCCGCAGCCTGTCATAATCTTCCTCGCCGGCATCCTTCTTCTGCTATCTCGCCGTAGCTGAGATCTGTTTTCGCATAAAGTCGTAGGACTTCATCGCGAATCTCTTGCCGTTTTTGTGGGTCAGCGGATTTTCCCGGTGGGCGGGGATGATGTCAAGAGTACAGTGTTACCAGTCTAAACATGAAGAATTTGA
>CANQQE010000033.1 GCA_947625935.1 uncultured Muribaculaceae bacterium
GCGAGCGTGGGCTGACCGCCGTTTTGCTGCCCTGCGGCTTGCCCATGGGCAAGCCCTACCTCCCATTCATGCCGCCGACTGTGATTTTCCGGCAAGTAGGGTCAGCCCATGGGCTGACCGCTGTTTCGCGAGTATGGGCTGACCGTCGACGATGAAACTTCATGGCGCAAAAAAAAAATTACTCGTCATCACGACGAATAATCTTCTTACCTTAAATCTAATACCATGAAAAACTGATGCAAAGTTACGGCTTATTTTTAAATCCGCCACATTTTCTCCGAAAAATCCTCGCCATTAACTCAATTTAACGTTCCATGCTTCGGTAGGGTCAGCCCATGGGCTGACCGCTGTTTCGCGAGCGTGGGCTGACCGCCCGTTTTGCGAGCGTGGTCTGACCGCCGTTTTGCTGCCCTGCGGCTTGCCCATGGGCAAGCCCTACCTCCCATTCATGCTGCCGACTGTGATTTTCCGGCAGGTAGGGTCAGCCCATGGGCTGACCGCCCGTTTTGCGAGCGTGGGCTGACCTCCCGTTTTGCTGCCCTGCGGCTTGCCCATGGGCAAGCCCTACCTCCCATTCATGCCGCCGACTGAGGCTTTCCGGCAGGTAGGGTCAGCCCATGGGCTGACCGCCATACCCCGCCGTTATCCAACAAACCATAAAATCGCTACCTCGCAGAGGTTGCGTTGTGCCTCACGCCGCCCACGACCCTACAAAAGCAAGCCGCCGGCCCCGGATGGGGTCGGCGGCTATGGTTATATCAGTGTTATGTCTGATTATTTCACGAGAATCTTGCTCACCTCGGTGCCCTGGCGGCGGATAACCACGCTGCCGGCTGCGGGCTCGTTGATGCGGATGCCCTGGAGGTTATAGTATTCTACGGGTGCGTTGCTGTTGTCGGCTGCGATGATGTTGTCCTCAACGCCTGCGCCTGCGAGGGTGAAGTTGATCACTGCGGGTTCGATCAGACCGTACCAACGGAGCGAGTTTCCTGTCTTGTAGAGGGCGATAACGCTCCAGGTATTGTTATAGGTCAGGGTCTGGCCGTTGTTGGAGAGTGTGCCTTCTACGGTTTTGCTCATGCTTACTCCACCGCTGGAAGCCATTCTGGCTGAGCATAGATAGAAGTCCTCGGTTTCATCTGAACTTGCGTCCATGACCGCCTGCTCGATTGCTGCTGCATAAGTGGGATCTTCTTCATCGAGGTCAAACCATACGCCGTAACCGTCACCGAAGAATGTGCTTGAGAGGAAGAGCACGGGGAATCCGTCTTTTTCTGACTTCTCTACATATACATCATTGGTTTCGGGCTGGCCACCGTCCATGGCTGCGGTGAAAGTACCGTTGGGAACGACAAATTTAGAAGTCGTAACACCTGTCCACCAACCTACATTGTCGATGTACATTGCGTAGGGCTGGTCAGCGGTCATAACGCCATTGGCGTCGATAGTGAACGTAAGGTCACCGGTCTCGATGAGGTTGGTGATTTTATCGGTAGCGGGATCGTAAACGTAACCTACAAACCATACCGGCTGAGCGGTCGTGGTTCCGGCTGCGGTGTAAGTGCCAAGGTTCTGTCCAAAAGCGATTTTCAGCGTGTTGCCTTCAACTCTTGCTACGGGACCGCCCTTGGGGCAAGAACCGGCTGCACCGCTTTGTGAGGTAAAGGTGCGGAAATTGAGGAGCTTGTCAACAATCAGTTCGCCGTTCACCATTTTCAGTGCGATGTTACCTGCCTCTACGGCGTCTACTTTGCTGTTGAAGATTGATGTCGTAAGGTTGACATAGCTGCCAACGAGGTCGGCGGCTGTGGCGTTGTTCTTTACTTTCTGGATGCCGTTGTAGTTTTCTGCGCTGGCGAGTGATGCGAAAGTGTTCAGGGCCTTCTCTGAGGGATAGCTGGTTTTGGGATTCATGCCCAGTGCCTGAGTTTTCCCTTCGTAGTTGACGATTTCGGGGATAGCTGCTGAAGCTGTCACCAAAGCTGCTGCAGCAAATGCTGCGAGTGAAGCGTAAAGTTTTTTCATAAACTAACTGTTTTTAGAATTTATACCTAAAGAGATTTATTGTTGTCAAATCTTGTAATATTTGCCTTCATTTGTCTTAATGACTCCGCAAAGTAAAGGGTAAATTTTCATATTTCCAAATATTTTCACGAAATAATTGCAATTTGTCACTAATCACCGCTATTTTCTTCCCTCTGCGCCTCCATCTCCCCTCTGGGCCTTATCCACGGCCCATACATATAAACAAATAAACAAAGCCGCTAAACAAATAAACAAAGCCGCCGGCCCGGGATGGGGTCGGCGGCTTTGTTTATTTTATTGTTCGCGTGTGCGGAGGGTTATGCTGTTTCACTTCACATATTCTTTGCTGACTTCGTTGCCGCGGCGCACTATGTAGAGTCCCGTCTTGGGGCTGTCTACCTTGCGTCCCTGGAGGTCGAAGTACTCTGCCGGGGCGTTGTTGCTGTCGGCTGCGACATCTTCAACCCCCGATGCCTCCGTGAGCTTGAACCATATCGGCTGGTTGATCGACACCGTTGCCGGTATGCTCTTGCCGTTGGCGGGTTGGATGAGTGCGTAGTAAAGCACGTCGGCGCCCATTCCGGCGAATATCGAGTGGTGGGCGGTGAGCGTCAGAGTCGTCCCGCCGACACCGTTCCAGAACGCCGGCTCCGATGATGCGATCTTGCGCCCTGAGCTGTGATAGAGGTCGAGGGTGACCATATCGCCGAAATAACCCGATGTCAGTTCCACCGTGGCCTTGAGGTCATATTTCGGGTCTATCTGTGCCGCGCGTGAGCGGCGGTTCAGGGCCACATCGCCGGCGGGGTTGAGCGATACTATCGACGGTGCGTTGTAGGCGAGCTCTCCCGGGTTAGCCTTGAGCGTGATGGGGTACGATGCTATGACATCGTCATTGAGGAAGAATGTCAGGTAGTACTGGCGGGCCGTTAGGTTACCCTCAAACAATGTCGACCAGGTTTCCTCTATGGTTTCACCTTTGAGGATATCATAGTAGCATTCTTGTCCTCCGGCAATAACGCGGTAGCCGCTTGCGGTGCGTGAACACAGTGCGGTGCTGATGTCTCCCATCATCTCAGGGGTGGAGTTGACTAATTTCCACTTGTAAGTGATGGGGTAGCCGATATAGATGTCCGAAAGCACTTCAAATTCAGTGATTTCAATGCTGCCGGCTTCAGGATTGGAAAATGTCAGTGTCGAGGCTGTGGCGTCGCAATAGAGAGGTGACGACATTGTCACGTCGGGGCGTATATCGACCCATTCGCCTGATGAGGTTTTGAACGCCGGGGTCACTATGTAACGGCCTGATGTCGGGAATTTCGAGCCGGGTACTGTATATTGGCGGTAGCCGCTTCCGTTTGGAGCGTCGAAGTTTTTGTTGTCCTGACATATATAGGTAGCGGCATTGGTGGCGGTGTTGACCAATTTCACACCGAGTGTGCCGGCAATGTTGCTTGTTGACAAAGTGTAGTTCCAGAAGCCGCTGTATGAGTTGCCGAATATGATATTGGAACTGTGGGGGTATGACGTGGCTCCAACTGCGAAACCGCCTGTATTGATGATGTTGACAGCGAGCTTGTTGGATGAGGTGGGGCGCTGTATCCCCACGGCCATGCGCTGGTTGTTGGTGTAGCCGTCGCTTGAGCCTCCGATGCCTTGCTGCTCGGGGTCGAGCAGAGACAGACGGAAGTAGCCGTCGCTGATGCCGTTCCAACCCCAGTTGACGTGGAAATAGTCATCTTTGCTGTAACCGTCGCACACGAATGCATGGCCTCCCTCTGAGTTCGCTCCGCAAATCAGTGTGGGGCGCCCTGCGGCGACCTCTGAATAGGCCAGATCGTTCCACTCGTTCAGGTAGTAGCTCGTGCGGTAGAGCTGAAGCATCCCCTTGTCATAGTTGAAATTGTTGACCAGTGCCATTGATGCCATGTTTCCGTTGGCGCCAGATGCGGCCGGCGAATAATTCATGTTGACCGATACGCCGCAGTCGCTCATCAACAGCGCCACCGCCGAACGTTGTGTGGCTGTCCCGGATGAAGCGCTGGGATATGCGTCAGCCATATTGCTCCAGTCATAAGTATGTGCTGCGAAGTTGCTTGATATAGTGTAGTTGCGCCCGTTATAAGTGATGGTGTAGCTGTTTGAACCAACCCCTTTAACGGGCCAGTTGTGCGCTTTCATGATTTGAGCCATCGCGGTGGCTACGCAGCCGGTCACCGCGCGGGAGCCGCCCATGACGGGGCAGTCGAGATTATACGGCTCCTCCTGCGACCAGGTGGTGGTGCAGATTGGAGCGACGGCGGCGCGCTCGGGCGACGCCTTGCGGGCGCGGACGCGGTCGGGATGCTCGCTTGCCCAACGTATCTCCGCGGCGTATCCCTCAAGGAAATCCTTCATGTTGGCCGGTATGTTGGTCGGGTCAAACGCGCCTGTCTCGGAGTAGCCGAGCAGCGGGGCGACGGCGTCATCTGCCGCTACGACTAAAAATCCGTTGTTGATGCCGCGGTTGAAGATGTAACATGAGTTGAAGTTGTCAGCCTCGACGGTGTGGGCGAGCTTGATGCTCGATGCCGCCGACGCTTTAAACATGGCCGGTGCGCCGCTGTCAGCGCCAAGGGCGGCCGACAGGGCCTCGGATGGCGTGAGCTGGCGGGCAAACCCCGGGGTTGCCGTCAGAGCCAATGCCATCAGTGATATCTGTAACTTTTTCATAAATAATGAATAATGATTGTTCGATACGCGAATATAATGCAAATTTTTTAATCGCGGCCCATTTCTTTCCCAAAGGTGCGTTCTCCGTGGTAGTGACAGCCCACGGGCTGACCGCCGTTTCGCATGGGTTTGCCGTCATGCGGCTTGCCCGTGGGCAAGCCCTACCCGCAAGCTTCCGCCGAATGTGATTTTCCGGCAAGTAGGGTCAGCCCATGGGCTGACCGCCATTTCGCGAGCGTGGGCTGACCGCCGTTTTGCTGCCCTGCGGCTTGCCCGTGGGCAAGCCCTACCCGCAAGCTTCCGCCGGGCGTGGTTTTCTGTCAGGTAGGGTCAGCCCATGGGCTGACCGCCATTTCGCGAGCGTGGGCTGACCTCCACCGCCCGATTCATGTTCGATAACTCCCGATTGTTCTTGTCAAAATGTTAATTCGGGAAAATAATTGCTATCATTTGTTTATTTTAGGATAAATTTTCCTAACTTTGCGCGTGGTATAGACTGTACCAACGCAAATTTTTGAATCAAAAACAGTGAAAAAATCTATTAATCAATTATATGATGTCTAATTTATTTTAGTATGAAAAAGCTGTTTCTATTACTTTTGACGGTTGCCGCTTTGACAATGGCCGCGTCGGCTCAGACGCGTGTTGTCAAGGGTGTCGTCATGGACGCCGCGGACAATGAACCCCTTCCCGGCGCGACTATCCAGCCTGTGGGCGGTGGATCCGGTGCAGCTACCGACGTTGACGGTCGGTTTAGCTTGACCCTTCCCCAAAGCGTGACTAAGATTACGGTCTCATACGTCGGTATGCAGAGCCAGACGGTCACCATCCAGCCCGGAGAGATGATTATCCGTTTGCTTAATTCAGGCACCAAGCTCGACGAGGTGATGGTGGTTGCCTACGGTACCGCCAAGAAATCCTCGTTCACCGGTTCGGCTGCCGTGGTCGGCTCGGCAGAAATCGAGCAGTTGCAGGTAACCAACGCCCTCGACGCTCTTAACGGTTCTGTACCCGGTGTGCAGGTCACTAACCAGTCTGGTGCCCCAGGTCAGGAGAACCCTCAGATTCGCATCCGCGGTATCTCCTCTATCAACGCCGGCAACCAGCCGCTCGTGGTGGTCGACGGTGTTCCTTATTCAGGCGACATCAACATGATTGCCGCTTCCGACATCGAATCGATGACCGTCCTCAAGGATGCCGCTTCCAACGCGCTCTACGGTGCCCGCGGTGCTAATGGTGTCATCCTCATCACCACCAAGAAGGGTAAGGGCGACGCAAACGCGAAGGTGACTTTCGATGCAAAGTGGGGTAGCAACAGCCGCGCCACCAAAAAGTACAAGACCATCGACAATCCCGCCGAGTACTACGAGACATATTATAAATATCTCTACAATTTCGCAGTCAACTCTAAGCAGATGTCGCCCGAAGCGGCCAATGCTTGGGTAAACGAAAATATTGTCAACACCAATTCCGAGAATACCTATACTCTCGGTTACAACGCTTTCCGCGTGCCTGAGGGTGAGACCTTCATCGGCATGGACGGCAAGGTTAACCCCAACGCTGTTCTTGGCAACTTCATCCAGAAAAACGGCGAGTGGTACAAAATCGCCCCCGACAACTGGCTTGACGAGGCTTACCGCAACGCCCTCCGTCAGGAATACAGCCTCAGCGTAGCAAATCAGAGCGACAACGGTTCATTCTACGCATCTTTCTCTTGGTTGAGCAACGAGGGTATCGTTAAGAACACCGACTATACCCGTCTCACCGGCCGTCTGTCTGCCGATATCCAGGCTAAGCCTTGGTTGAAAGTCGGTGGTAACCTCTCTTACGTCCGCTACAAATCAAATTCCCTTGACGACGACGGCGAAAGCGCGTCCTCAGGGAATGTCTTCGCCGCCGCTACACATGTGGCTCCGATTTATCCGCTTTATCTCCGCGATGCCTTCGGCAACGTGATGATTGACTCGTTCGGCAACACTATGTACGACTACGGTGACGGCATGAACGCCGGTCTCGTGCGTCCCGTGTTCGGCGGCTCTAACGCCATCGGTTCTTCTCGACTCGATACAAACAAATCCGAGGGTAACGCCTTCAACGGCATCGCTTTCGTTGAGATCCGTTTCCTCAAAGACTTCAAGTTTACATCTAACAACAACTTCGCAGTCGACGACACCCGTTCCACCTTTGTCACCAACCCCTACTACGGTATGTACTCCGCATCGAACGGTATCGTGACCAAGCAGCAGGTCAACGGCCGCGACTACGCTTTCCAGCAGCTCTTGAACTGGAACCGTATGTTCGGCAAGCACAACGTCGGCCTTCTCCTCGGTCACGAAAACTACTGGCGTAAGTACAACGTGCTCTACGCAAGCCGCAGCGGTATGTTCGACCCCAGCAACTCAGAGCTTTCAGGCGCCATCATCAACGGCAACTCAAACTCTTATGACTACGCCTACAACAACGAGGGCTACCTGTTCCGCGCCCAATACGACTACGACTCGAAATACTTCGGCAGCATGTCGTTCCGCCGCGATGCTTCATCCCGTTTCCATCCCGACCACCGTTGGGGCAACTTCTGGTCATTCGGCGCAGCCTGGATCATCTCTAAAGAGAGTTTCTTCACCGCACCTTGGGTTGACCAGTTGAAAATCAAGGCTTCTTATGGTGAGCAGGGTAACGACAACATCGGTCAATACCGTTACACCAACACCTATCAGATTGTGAACTCCAACGGTAACCCCGCTGCGCAGCCCTATCAGATGGGTAACAAGAACATCACATGGGAGAAAGGTCAGAACTTCAACGCCGGTGTCGATTTCGCATTCTTCAACGAGCGACTCAACGGTACCGTCGAGGCTTTCTACCGCAAGACATCCGATATGCTATTCAGCTTCCCCCTCGCTCCCTCGTTCGGCTTCTCAAGCTACTACGCCAACGTCGGTGATATGCGCAACGTCGGTTTTGAAATCGAGTTGAGCGGTACGGTGTTCCAGACCAAAGACTTCACTTGGGATCTCAACGCCAACCTCACCTACTATAAGAACAAGATTATCATGCTCCCCGGCGAGCGTAAATCTATGTCGGTCGACGGTCACGAAGGTTTCTCAAATGGCAACTTCTTCATTGGCGAGGGTGTCCCCATGTACACCTACCACCTCAAGAAATATGCAGGTACCGACAAGGTTACGGGTGAACCCCTCTACTACATGAACGTCAAGGACGAGAACGGCAACATCACCGGCCGCTCCGTTACCAACGACTATTCTAAGGCTGACTATTATCTCTGTGGAACAGCCCTGGCCAGCACTTATGGTGGTTTCGGTACATCAGTGAAATACAAAGGGTTCGATTTCACCATCGACTTCAATTTCCAGATCGGCGGCAAGTGCTACGACAGCGACTATCAGAACCTGATGGCTAATCCGACAAGCCAGAACCGCGGTGGCGCAATGCACCGCGACGTCCTCGCTTCATGGAGCGCGAGCAACCCCACCAGCAACATCCCCCGTATGCAGTATGACGACCTCTACACCACATCATCTTCCGATCGCTGGCTCGTCGATGCGTCATATCTCGCTCTGCGCAACATCAACTTCGGTTACACCCTCCCCGCTAATCTGACTCGCAAAGCCCACATCGACAAAATCCGCGTATATCTTACCTGTGACAATGTCGCTCTCTGGTCTGCCCGTCAGGGTCTCGATCCCCGTCAGGGTCTCAACGGTGAGACTACCGGCGCATTCTACGCTCCGATGCGCACAATCTCGGGCGGTATAAATGTAGTATTCTAAAAAACGGACAATATTTATGAAAACCAAAATATTTAAATCAGCCCTTGCCGTTGCCGTGTCGGCTCCGCTGCTGCTGACAAGCTGCATCGAGGAGACGATTCCTACCGACTACGTCACCGACGGCCAGCTTGCCGAGTCGCCCAAAGCCAGCGAGGCTCTCCTGTGGGAAATGTCGGCTATTTACAACCTCTACGGTAGCTTGACCAAAACCGATCCTCAGCACTACGATTGGGGTTACGGCTCGATTATGCACATCCGCGACGTCATGACCGAGGACTATGCCGTGGCATCATCAAACTATGACCACTATTCCGCATGGGAGCAGGACAACAATATCGGCGAGTCCTATATGACCACCCAGTTCGTGTGGACCTACCTTTGGAAACAGGTTCAGACCGCCAACAACGTTATCCGCGCCATGCCGCCTGTCGAGGCCGCTACCGACGCGCAGAAAGGCTCGATCGCTATCGCATCGGCTCAGCGCGCAAGTATGTATCTCGACCTCGCCCGTATGTATGAGTTCCTCCCCAACGATAAAACATCCAACATCAATAAGGATGGCAACGATGTGTTGAATCTCACCGTGCCTATCGTCTCTGAAACTACGACCGAGGAAGACGCCAAAAACAACCCCCGCGTTTCGCGTCAGGATATGGCTCAGTTCATTCTCCACGACCTCAATGTCGCTGAGGCTTACATCGAGAACACCGCCCGTCTCGACAAGACCATGCCAGACCTCGCTGTCGTTTACGGTCTGAAAGCGCGCTACTATATGTGGATTGAAGATTATGGCAATGCACGCGACTTCGCTCGCAAAGCCATCGACAAGTCAGGTGCCGCTCCTCTTTCAAAGGAGGATCTGACCAATGTTATCAGTGGTTTTAACACTCTCTCGGCAAGCGCGTGGCTCTGGGGTATGCAGACAACCAAGGAAGACCGTGTCGTTACCTCGGGTATCCTCAACTGGACTTCTTGGGTTTCCAATGAGACAGAGTTCGGTTACGCTTCCGAAGGCCCCAAACCCATGGTAAGCAAAGAGATGTTCGACCGTATCTCTGACACCGACTATCGCAAGATGTGGTGGGTAGGCCCGAAAGGAAGTGCCCACAACCGCAAACTCGAATATGTCAGCGACAATTTCAACCCCGAGAATCCTCATGCCGATCGTGCCGTCTGCGAGTACGGATCTCTCAAATTCCGTCCCGGATCAGGCGACCCCAACATCTCGTCAGTTGCTTGCGTGGTTGGTATCCCCTTGATGCGTGTCGAAGAGATGTACTTCATCGAGGCTGAGGCTGCCGAACACGTCACTGCCGGTGCGGGCAAGGCGCTTTGCGAGGCTTTCATGAAACAATACCGCGACCCCAACTACACTTTCCCGACCAGTGGTGCCAGTGTTGATGGTATGACCGCAGCCGTTGAGGAAATCGTCTTCCAAAAACGCGTCGAGCTTTGGGGTGAAGGCCAGACTTTCTTCGACTTCAAGCGTCTCAACATCTCTGTTGACCGTGTCGCTGCAGGTAACTTCTACGCCAACTGCCGCTTTGTGACATCAGGACGTCCCGCTTGGATGAACTTCTGTATCGTGCGTTCCGAGGGTAACTCCAACAAAGCTATAATGGGTTGGAACAATCCTGACCCCTCTGGCCTCTATAAATAATTTTCTAACTCCTAAAGAATATAATAGAGATGAAACTCAATATATTTAAATTCACCCTGTTGTTTGCCATGGTAGCTTCAATGCTGACCTCTTGCGACGATAAGGGGTATTGGGAGCCTTTCGACGCCGAGGGTGACCAGTATTCGTTCATCACCACCAAGGTTGAGCGTAACTACAAGCGTTCAACAAGTTCAGAGGGTAAGAATCCTTACTTCGTCTACACCCTCCGTCGCGCATCCAACGTCGGCGAAGCGACGATTGACCTCAGCGTCACAGGCTCACAGACCGTTCTTGGTTATTTTGCCTGGGTTCCCGCCGAAGGAGAAGCCGGCACCCCGCTCACCACTCCCGATTTGGTTCCCACTGTGACTTTCGCCGATGGCAGCTACGAGGCTTCGTTTATCCTCGAATACACTAACGGTTACCGCCGTATCGTGACCATCAGCACCTTGAACATCTCGTTCAACGAGGATCTCAAGTCTCCCGGTGGTGCAAACAAAGCCACCGCTCAGGTTGCTTGCTCGGCCAACGGTAAAGACTGATTCAGAAACAGTTTTTCACTATAACCCCACCATCGACGGGGGCGTCACTTCGACGCCCCCGTCTCTCGTTATGCCACTACATGGGTTCTATTGCGGATTGTTAGCGATTTATCCCCCGATGCTTGCGGGTTTGGAGTAAATAATGTAATTTTGCCGATAATTTTTAAGTGTTGAATCCAATAGTGTGCTAAATAAAAAAGATAACGACTCATGAGTAAACCGTTAAGAAGTTCGGTATGCACCGGAGGCCGCCGCATGGCGGGCGCGCGCGCCCTGTGGCGAGCCAATGGCATGAAAGAGGAACAGATCGGAAAACCGATTATCGCTATAGTCAATTCGTTCACCCAGTTTGTACCGGGCCACACCCATCTCCACGAGATAGGACAGGTGGTAAAAGAGGAGATTGAAAAACTCGGATGCTTCGCCGCCGAGTTCAACACGATCGCCATCGACGACGGCATAGCGATGGGTCATGACGGGATGCTCTATTCGCTCCCATCGCGCGACCTCATCGCCGACAGCGTGGAATATATGGTGAACGCCCACAAAGCCGACGCAATGGTCTGCATCTCAAACTGCGACAAAGTCACCCCCGGGATGCTCATGGCAGCCATGCGTCTCAACATCCCCGCTATTTTTGTATCAGGGGGGCCGATGGAAGCCGGCATGGTCGGCGACCGCCCTGTCGACCTCATCGACATTATGATTGATTCAGCCGACGAAACGGTCGACGACGAAGCAGTTAAGCTCCTTGAACAGAAAGGATGCCCAACCTGCGGCTCATGCTCCGGAATGTTCACCGCCAACTCGATGAACTCGCTGAACGAGGCTCTCGGACTCGCCCTCCCCGGCAACGGGACCGTTGTCGCCACACACATCAACCGCCGCGAGCTTTTCAAAAAAGCCGCACGTCAGATTGTCGCAAACACAAGAGCCTACTACGAGAACGACGACGACTCGGTGCTTCCCCGAAGCATAGCCACCCGTCAGGCCATGCTCAACGCCATGACACTCGACATCGCGATGGGGGGGTCAACCAACACCGTCCTCCACCTCCTCGCCATCGCCAACGAAGCGGGGGTCGATTTCACCATGGCCGACATCGACGCCCTCTCAAGAGTCACCCCCGTCCTTTGCAAGGTGGCCCCCAACTCAAAATACCACATCGAAGATGTAAACCGCGCCGGCGGTATTCTGTCGATAATGGGCATTCTTGCCAAAAAAGGACTCATAAATTGTCACACTAAAAGAGTCGATTTTCCCTCACTTTCCGCTGCAATTAACAAATTTTCACTTGAACCGGGCAAAAAACTCGATGATGATGTCGATGAACTGTGGCGTAGCGCCCCCGGTCGCAAACGCACCGTCGAGTTAGGCTCACAGATGTCCTATTACGCTGACCTTGACACAGATAGAGCCAACGGATGTATCCGCGATTTCGATCACGCCTACGTTAAAGACGGCGGTCTCGCAGTCCTCCGGGGCAACATCGCCCCCGATGGTTGCGTCGTCAAAACCGCCGGCGTCGACGAGTCAATTTTCCATTTTTGCGGCCCGGCAAAAGTGTATAGTTCTCAGGATGAAGCTGTTAACGGAATACTCCGCGACGAGGTCGTCAGCGGCGACGTCGTCGTGATCACCCACGAAGGCCCAAAAGGCGGCCCGGGTATGCAAGAGATGCTCTACCCCACAAGCTACATCAAATCAAAACATCTCGGCAAAGAATGCGCGCTCATCACCGACGGACGCTTCTCAGGCGGCACCTCCGGCCTGTCGATTGGTCACATCTCCCCCGAAGCCGCCGCCGGTGGTAACATCGGTCTGGTCAAGGACGGAGACATGATTGACATCAACATTCCTGAACGCTCTATCACGCTGATGGTCAGCGATGAAGAACTTACCAGGCGACGCGAAGCCGAGGAAGCGAGAGGTGTCGATGCGTTCACCCCCGCAGGTCGTGACCGCCATGTGTCTAAAGCCCTCCGCGCTTACGCCGCTATGGTGACATCGGCCGACAAGGGTGGAGTCAGGGAGCTGAAATAATATACCGCTGTCGCCCTTTATTAAAAAACAAAAGACTATGAATGAGAAAATTACCGGAGCTGAGGCTCTGTTAAAATCGCTGTTGGCCGAAGGGGTGGAACTCATCTTCGGTTACCCCGGCGGTGCGATAATACCGGTCTACGACAAATTGTACGACTACACCGACCGTCTGAAACACATACTTGTGCGCCATGAACAAGGCGCGACTCACGCCGCTCAAGGATATGCGCGCGTGACGGGCCGCACAGGAGTTGTGATGGTGACATCAGGCCCCGCCGCCACAAATGTAATTACCGGCGTGAGCGATGCCATGCTCGACAGCACCCCTATGGTGGTGATTATCGGTCAGGTAGCTTCGTCGACTCTTGGCACCGACGCTTTTCAGGAGACCGACGTGGTGGGCATCACCCAGCCAATCACCAAGTGGGCCTATCAGATACGCCGGCCCGAAGATGTGGCCTGGGCTGTTGCGAGAGCGTTCTACATCGCCAACAACGGCCGTCCCGGCCCCGTGGTGCTCGATTTCACCAAAGACGCGCAGACGGCCATGGTGGAGTGGAACCATAGCAAGTGCACATATATACGCAGCTACATCCCCTGCCCTAAAATCAATATGGCCGACATTGAGCGCGTGGCTGCGATGATCAACGCCGCCCAGCGGCCAATGATTATTTCAGGTCACGGCGTGATGATCGCCGGAGCCGAGAAGGAGATGGCTGCTGTGGCCGAAAAAGGAGACATCCCCGTCGTTTCGACCCTGCTCGGACTGTCGACAATGCCGTCTGACCATCGGCTATACAAAGGTATGCTCGGGATGCACGGCAACATCGGACCCAATGTCAACACCAACCGTTGCGACCTGCTTGTTGCCGTCGGGATGCGTTTTGACGACCGTGTGACAGGCGATGTTGACCACTATGCGCGTCAGGCCAAAATCGTGCATATCGATATCGATTCAGCCGAGTTTGACAAGAACATAAAGACCGACGCTACGATACACGCCGACGCGCGCGACGCCCTTGAAGCGTTGCTGCCGCTGATCAACCACGCCGACCGCACCCGCTGGGTGGAAAGTTTCGACCGTTACGCCAAAATCGAGCGTGAGAAAGTGATTGACCCGGAAGTGTTCCCCACCGAAGGCTCGCTGCGTATGGGGGAGGTGGTCCACAAAGTCTCTAAAGCCGCCGGATATAAAGGAGTGCTTGTCACTGACGTCGGTCTGAACCAGATGCTGTCGGCCCGCTATTTCCACTATGCTGAGCCGCGGAGCATCATAACCTCCGGCGGTCTCGGTACGATGGGCTTCGGCCTCCCGGCGTCGATAGGTGCCAAGATGGGCGCGCCTGAGCGCACCGTCTGTTTCTTCACCGGCGACGGCGGCTTGCAGATGACCATTCAGGAACTCGGCACTATAATGGAATATGGCACTGCGGTTAAGATAATTCTGCTCAACAACAATTTTCTCGGTAACGTGCGCCAATGGCAGGCGTTGTTCTTCGGGGGTCGTTTCTCGCAGACCCCGATGGTCAACCCCGACTTTGTTGCTATCGCCAACGCCTACGGCATAGCCGCCGAGAATGTTGCTGACCGCGAATCGCTTGACGGAGCCATCGAGCGAATGCTCAGCCATGACGGCGCCTACCTGCTCAACGTCAACATCGACCCCGAGGATATGGTGTTCCCCATGACCCCGGCGGGCGCCCCGGTTGACCATGTGATGCTCAACGCCACCGAACGCCTTGAACTTGACTAACCCTGTTAAATATTAGAAGATGGATCAGCAATTATATACAGTCACTGTATTTTCCGAGAACCAGGTGGGGTTGCTCAATCAGATTTCGATAATCTATACCCGCCGCGGCGTCAACATAGAAAGTCTCACCGTCAGCCCGTCGTCAATCGAGGGTGTCCACAAGTTCACCATTACCTCTTGGAGCGACCGCACCCTGATGGAGAAAATTGTCAAACAGATAGAAAAACGCATCGATGTCCTGAAAGCGTTCCTGTATACTGACGATGAAATCGTCTATCAGGAGGTGGCTCTTTACAAGGTGCCGACTCTGAAATTGCTCGACGAGGAGCATCTGGAAGATATCATACGCCATCACAGCGCGCGCATACTTGAGATTACGCGCGAATACACCGTGCTTGAGAAAACCGGCCATAACGACGAGACCGAGGCTCTGTTTGAGGAACTTAAACGCTACGGTATCACACAGTTCGTGCGTTCGGGCCGGGTGGCCGTCACCAAATCGACAGTCGAGTATGTCACCCTGTTTCTTGAGGAGCAGGCACGGCGTCGCGCGGAGGGCTTGATATGAGTCTGATTAAGGAGTTTAGCCGGGATTTTCATCTCACCGGGGGAGAAACAGGTCCCGAAGGGGAGATGCCTGTAACGCTTCTGGCTGAGCGTGTGATTGAGATGGCCACCAACCATGCTGACCTGCTTGGTGTGGGTTACGAGGCGATGATCCGGGAGAATCAGGCATGGGTGTTGAGTCGCCTGAGCATGGAGATGACGCGCTATCCCGCAGTCAACGACGACTACCGGCTCACGACATGGGTCAGCAGCTTCAACCGCCGTTTCTCTGAGCGGGATTTCGAGATATCCACCCTTGACGGTGTTCCGTTGGGGTACGCCCGAACGATATGGGCGGCTATTGACCTGTCATCGCGCGGGGTGGGGGAGCTTGGCATCGTCACCCGTCTCGGCGATGTGGTTGTCGATCGGCCATGTCCAATAGCCCCCGTGCCGAGGCTCGGCGCGGTTTCCGATGACTGTAAACGTAGCGATTACAGGTTCACCTACCGCGACATCGACTTTAACCGCCATGTCAACTCTGTGGCCTACATCAGGCTGCTTCTCAACGCATGGACGCTTGAATATCACGACCGTTACCGGGTGAAGCGCATTGACACGGCCTACATCCATGAGGCTCGCTATGGCGACAGCGTGTCGTTGCGTGTGGACGACGATTCCGATTGCCGCTCCAAAGCTGAGATATGCGGTGCCGACGGTCACCCGTTGACGCGCTTCGCAATCGAGTGGTCTCCACGAAAATAATTTAGATGTTACGATATAATCAAAATAATGTCGCATTAAGTTTTATTATTTAGCGAAAATCAGTAAATTTGCGACAATTTTAAAATAGAAAAAAATATGGCAAAATTGAATTTTGGCGGTGTTGAAGAAACTGTAATCACCCGCGAAGAATTTCCGTTGGAAAAGGCTCGTGAAATCCTGAAAGATGAGACTATAGCCGTTATCGGTTACGGTGTGCAAGGCCCCGGTCAGAGCATGAATCTCCGTGACAATGGTTTCAACGTGATTGTAGGCCAGCGTCAAGGCAAAACTTTCGACAAGGCTGTCGCCGACGGATGGGTGCCCGGTGAAACCCTGTTCAGCATCGAGGAGGCTTGCGAAAAAGGTACGATTATCATGTGTCTGCTTTCCGATGCGGCTGTGATGTCAGTTTGGCCCACAATCAAAAAATATCTCACGGCAGGCAAAGCCCTTTATTTCTCTCACGGTTTCGCCATCACATGGAACGACCGCACAGGTGTGGTTCCCCCGAAAGATATTGATGTTATCATGGTTGCCCCCAAAGGTTCAGGTACTTCACTCCGCACCATGTTCCTTGAAGGCCGCGGATTGAACTCATCATACGCTATATATCAGGACTACACCGGCCGCGCTGTTGACCGCACCATCGCTCTCGGCATCGGTATCGGTTCAGGCTACCTGTTTGAGACCACTTTCCAGCGCGAGGCTACCAGCGACCTCACAGGCGAGCGCGGATCGCTCATGGGTGCCATCCAGGGCTTGCTTTTGGCTCAGTACGAGGTGCTCCGTGAAAATGGCCACACCCCCTCTGAAGCGTTCAACGAAACGGTCGAGGAGCTTACTCAGTCATTGATGCCTCTGTTTGCCGAGAAAGGTATGGACTGGATGTATGCCAACTGTTCGACTACCGCCCAACGCGGTGCGCTCGACTGGATGACTCCTTTCCACGATGCCATCAAACCTGTTGTCGAGAAGCTCTACAACAGTGTCAAGTGTGGCAATGAGGCTCAGATTTCTATCGACAGCAATTCTCAGCCCGACTATCGTGTCAAACTAAACGAGGAGTTGCGTCAGCTCCGTGAGAGCGAAATGTGGCAGACCGCTGTCACCGTACGCAAGCTGCGCCCCGAGAACAATTGATACGTTTTTTTAACTTTCCACCATATAAAAAATCATCGGCCTAAAGTTAGACCGATGATTTTTTTATTTATGATCGTGATTACCGGGCGACTGCCACTTTCCGGGCGACTGAGCGGCCGGTATTGTCGATAGCCCGTACTATGTAGATGCCTACGGGCAAGTCCGTCAGATTGAGTTCTACATCTGCGATGGCTGTGACCATCATTCCCGCCATCGTGTAAACTTCGATGCGTTCCACATTGCCGCTTACTTTGATTGTTCCGTTGGCTATGGTTATGGACATATCATCCGCTTTGGTTGTCACATCTTCTACGCCCGTGGTGAAGATTCCGTTATAGCTATAGTGAGCCATCCCTTGCGGGTATATGTTAGCCCAAAGGTCGAGTATGGTACCGTCATTGCGTGTCGATTGGCAGACGGTGCTTATTCTCTGGTCGTTTTTAGCGGCTCCGAAGCTCGCTTGGGGGACTACTGTCACCGGCGAGTTAGCTGATAAAACGCCATTTGTCACGTCGATGAGTGCCATGTGACCGTTGCAACAACTACCGTCGGCATTATATGTCGTGGCCGCCGCATAGGTCTTTGAACCAAATGGGAACTGTATGAATGCGGTACCTCTGGAGTTGTAACCAAGAGCCGCGGTATTCATTACCTCGATGCGTTTGCCCTCGGCTGTGAAACGGGCTGGAGCTGAGTTGAGTGCCGTAAGCCAGAATGTTCCGTCGGCATTTTGGCTTATGCGGGCTGTCCCTCTTCCGTCCTCGGAATTGGTGAAAGCTTTGCCGTTCTCGTCGGTGAGCGATATTTCATGTGGGGTCGCATCCACAGTGCCGTTGTTTACGTTGAAGTAGACGACAGAGTTTGCGCCTTGGGTGCAGAGCCATAAGCGGCCGTTGCTCCAGTCGCCCGACACTGATAGCGCGCCGCCACCGATTTTGCCGTTCACTCCGTTTCCGTCACGGGCAAGAATTACTTGCGGGTCTGAGTTGTCATTGTCCCATTTGTATATGCGGAAATTCTGAGCTGCTGTGCAGACGTTACATCCCACGAGCTTACCGTCAAATATCGCTAAGTCTCCGATCTGGATTGTTGCGCCTGTAACTCCTGTGCAGCTAAGATTGCCGATTTTTTCACCCGTATAGGCGTTGAGAATAGTGATTTCCGGTGCGGCCCATGCTTTGCAGTGAAGCACATAGAGTTTTCCGTTATTGTAAGCTATCGAACGTGCTGAGGCTATATCGTGCCATGCTTTCGCACCTGCGTTAGACGACGAAATCCATATTTCTTCCAGCCTATCGGCCGAAATCTCATCGGTGAATGGAGCTTTTGTTGTAGCTGTGCCGTTAATCGATACCGTTACTTTGGGTGCTTCAGTCGATGTTATTGTCAGCGTAGCCGTATGCTCGCCATTGGTTTGTGGGGAGTAGGTAACGGTAACAGTCCCTTTACCGGTGGTTTGCGCTATTTTGTTTGTCGATAGCGAGAATTGTGATACGTCGGTGCCTGAAAGGGCGAGTGTGATATCCCCTTTGAGAGCCGATCCCGTGATTTTGACGCTTCCGCTTGATGTCTCCCCTGTATTGCAGCTTAGGTTTAGTTTTGTTGGGGTTACTGCTATTGACGGTGTCGAGGGAATGATTGGGTCAACGGTATGCGTAGGCGGATTACCGTATGTGAAGTAAGCCATCCCGTGCGTGGTCGACTGGACCCATAGCTCAGCATATGTCGAGCCGTCGGTGTTGATGTATGCGTCGGCTGTCGCATTGATGTTACGCGAGGTTTCTCCAAGACCGTCCGATGGATAGTCGGCAACCTGTTCCATACGGGTAAAGTCGCCGGTCGGGTCTGTAATGATGCGGGCACGGGCTCCTTTGTAATTCTTATCGTCGTCCATTGAGCCGTCGGCTTTATATTGCTTGCCGTTGAACACTATGTTGACTGAGTGCTTGTTGCCGCCCCATTGGAATTCATGATGTGAGGATCCCCAGCTTTCGCCGGTATCTACGAATGTGCTGCGTACAGCTACACCTGAGCTGTTGACGGTTACCCAGTTCGGGTAGCTGTCTTTGCCGTCAATCCAGTAACCGTTACTTTGCGAATAGACGCGGGTTGTCCCTTGGGTTGAAAGGCGAGTTGAGCCGTCGGTGGTCACTTTGATGGCCTTTTGGCTCCATTCTCCGGCTGAATTGCGGGTGTATTGCAGTATTCGTGTGGTGGTGTTGTCATCGTTGCCGAATGTTACTACGAGGTTGCCGTTAAAGCTGCCGCGGAGTTCCATGCAATCGCCCACGCGTGTAGCGTTCATCAGGTCTGTGAATGCTTGTAGAAGATAAGGCTCAGACTGGTCGTTGTCCCAGCAATATAGTCTGAGCTCTCCCGGATTGTTGGCAAGGTTGCAGGCCACGATGCGGCCGTCAACGCATTTGACGTCGCAGAATGTCAGCACACCTCCGGCACAAACGGATCCTTTGTTCAGGTTGCCGAGATCCTCGCCGGTCTGGGCGTTGATAACTTTGATTTCCGAATGGTCGTAAACGCAATATAACTTGCCGTTCATATATCCGAAATTGCGTATCTTACTTGCGTCATATCCTTTTTGGGTTTTTGTGCCGCGCTTTTCTGAAAAATTCCATTTTTCAACCATCTGGTCGAGCGGTTTGGCCTTTACATTGGCTGTTATGTTTACCGTCTTTTCCAGTGATCCCGATTTTACTTTCACTGAAAAAGTCGCTGCCACGGCTGTGCCATCCGGGCCGTATGTCCCGACCTTAGAGGTGTTGGCCATTTTTACCGAAACAGTGCCTCCTGTTTTTGTCAAAGACGCCGGGCTAATCTCGAAACGCTGTGAGTGGCTTGACGTGACCGAGATATTAGATGTCAGGTTACTTCCCGTTACTGTAAAATTAATGGTCGGATTTTCTCCGGAGTAGCAGTCGAAATGCAGACCTGACGTCGATACTTTCAGGGTGGGCTCGGCCGGGGGAGGTGTGGTGCCTGCTGATTGCGGGTTGACAACATCTGCGCCAAGTACGCCTTTTAAGTGATCATAAAAGCCATATAAGTGGCCGTTGACCCATGATTTAAATCCGGCTTTGGAAGTGGTGTTGATCATTCCCCATTCGGTGGGATTGTCCACAAACAATGCTTCGGTCAGGATAGCGGGTATTGACGCTGCGCCGGTGATGACTGTCCAGCCGTTACGCTTCACCCCGCGGTTCACGCGCCCAAGCTGAGACACTAATTGCGATTGTACTTTTGTCGCGAGTTTCTGGCTGTTACCCGTAGTCCAGTAATACCAGGTCTCAGTTCCGTTTGCCGTAGAGTTGAAGGCATTGAGGTGGATTGAACAGAATATGTAGGGATCATATGATATGCTCATCGAGCGGCGCGACGAGAGCGATAGGGTCGCGTTGCTGGTGCGCGTCAGCTTGACAGTGCCACCGAGCTTTGTTCCTGTTATCTCGGTTTTCAGCGAGTTGGCGCATCGTAATGCAAGTTCCGCTTCATGCGGGGCTGATGGCCCTGAAGCTCCGGGATCGGAACCTCCGTGCCCCGGGTCGATCATTATGCGGTATTTAGACCAACTTGTGGCCGCTTCAACTGATGGAGGTGTGATTATTACCGCTGAAAGCGATAGCAATGTTAAGGCTATGGTAAGTTTTTTCATGATGTACGTTTGTTTAGACGGTTATTTCAACTCTGCTGAATAGATTTGCCCATCGGTGAAAGATACAAAAGTGACTCTGTTGCCGTCGGGCGACACACAGGGGTTCATCTCAATCATCGATTGTGTGGATGTCAGGGCCTTCGGAGCGTTTCCGTTGATATTCATAATGTAAAGTTCTCCTGATGTGTAGGTGTGACCGTCGTCGGTTGTGCGTTCAAATACTATTTGAGAGTCATTTGCCCACGATGGATTGAAACCCTCTGACAATATACGCTTTCCACTGCCGTCGATGTTCATCACGATGATATCGTCAAGTTGGTTGAACGCTACCATTTTCCCATTAGGGGATAAGGCCGGGCAAAACGAGCTTTTGTCGTTTATTATTTTTTTATTGCCTGCCGAGTCAACTATGTAAAGGTTTTCGCTGTCGCATATAAAACTGATATTGGCTACGGCTGTGGCCCGAGCCTTTTTCATCACGCTCGATGGCACTTTGGCGAGTGGAACGCTGCTTATTTTGCTGTCGTCGGTCACTATTGATTTAACTCCCGCCGATGAATAACGCCACGCTGCCGGTTGCATATCCGTAGCGTCGGCTGTAGCGCGCGTCTTATTGCCGTCAAGGCTCAAAATCCATGCGGCATGCACGCGTTCAATACGGTCATCTACTGACTTGTATCGAGTGTCGCGTACGAGTATTTCCCGGGAGTCAGCACTCCACTGGTGCATATATCCCACTGTGGCTGCATTGGAAAGCTGCATCTTGTGTCTGCCGTCAATATCCATGACATACAGGCCCTCATACCCCTCGTTTGTGAAGGAGATTTTGGTGCCGTCGGGAGACCATCTCGGATTTTCATAGCGGACTGCGTCGTTGGTGAGTTTCGTCACGTTAGTGAGAGTGCCTTGCTTGAGAGACTGCGCTGAAACGAACTGGGCAAGCAGCACGGTCGTTAGTAACAGATTTTTTTTCTTCATGTGCAAGAATGATTAGAAAGTTGAATAGATTGAGATTGTGTATTAATAGTTGTTTATGTTTGTGTATAATCCAATACCGATAGCAATGTTATATCGCCATTGGAAGATTAGCGTTTCGTCGCTTTTATGTCGCTACGATGTCTGAATTAATATAGGGCGCGGGTAGTAGTTGTTGTTATGATAAATTTGTGCTTTGCGCTATAATAATAAAAACAAGGTGTTTCACTTCGCAAATCTAATGATAATTATTGCATATACAAAATTATTTTATGAATTAATTTGTATTCATGAACATATTTTTGGTAAACATATTGATGTTTTTTAGATATCGCTTCTGTGGGTTTTGTTGTAAAAATAACGCAAACTCTTAATTTTTAGGAAAAAGATTGTAACTTTGCGGTATATGTCTGAGGAAGTTGAACATATGGCGACAGTTACCCGACTTCACTCCGGGTCAATTTCTGTCGAGCTTTTGCCCGGACAGAATTGTCAGGGGTGCGGAATCGCAGCTTTGTGCCGTCCGAAAGGAGAAAAAAAAATGGTGTTGAATCTCAAGGTCGACGGCCCATCGACGTTCTCGGTAGGAGAGCGTGTGAGGCTTATTGCCAACGAGCGTTCGACCTGGCGGGCTATTTGGGTCGGCCTTGTGTTGCCATGTATCCTGATGTGTGCTGCGGTTACGGGATCGCTCGCTGCCGGAATTGATCAGACGTTATCAGCATGGGGCGGTGTGGCTGTCATCGCGATATACTATGTCATACTTTATATATTTAGAAAACGTCTTGTCGACAGACTGAGTTGGACTATCGAGAAACTTGACCGACGATAAGGTCTGCGACGCTGTTAAAAAATTGCTTAATTGTAATCAGTCATCACGATGAGCTTGATATTGAGTTCTATAATTGTGCTTGGAGGTATCGGCGTGTTGTCGGCGGCGGTTCTCTATTTTGTGTCAAAGCGATTCCATGTCGTCGAAGAACCCGAAGTTGCCTTGATTGAGGCCGAGCTTCCCGGGGCTAATTGCGGTGCGTGCGGCTATAGCGGGTGTCATGATTTCGCCGTGAACTGTGCGAAAGTTCCCTCGCTTGAAGGGTTTAACTGTCCCGGCGGCGGTGAGAAAGCGATGTCGGCAATAGCCCGTATAAAGGGGGTCGATTCCGTTGCGGCACGTCCCATGGTCGCGGTTGTGCATTGCAACGGGACGTGTGAGAACCGCCCCATAAAATCATACTACGACGGCGCGCGTTCATGCGCCATATTGAGTATGGTGGCAGTCGGAGCCACCGATTGCGCTTACGGATGTCTTGGCGAGGGTGATTGCGTCGCTGCCTGCCGTTGGAATGCCATAACAATGAATCCCCTGACCGGTATGCCGGAGGTTGACACCGACCTTTGTACCGGCTGTGGCGTTTGTGCCGCTCGTTGTCCGCGGTCGTTGATTGAACTGCGTCCGAAAGGGCCGCGCGGTATGCGCGTCTACGTCGCTTGTGCCAACCGCGAGAAGGGCGCTATGGCTATTAAGGAATGCAAAGTGTCGTGTATAGCCTGTGGCAAGTGCGCCCGCTCATGCCCGCATGACGCTATCAGGATTGAGAACAATCTCGCCTATATCGATTTTGAAAAGTGCAAATTGTGCCGCAAGTGTGTCGACCAGTGTCCCACACACGCTATCCATGCGGTCAATTTCCCCATCTTGAAACCAAAATCTGAGCTTGCCGGAACTATAGAAGAAAAACGTTAGACAATGCTACATACATTCCATAAAGGTGGTGTGCATCCACCCCAGTCGAAGTTGACAGCGTCGCAGCCCATAATAGATATAGAGCTGCCGCGGAAAGTCGTGGTGACTTTTTCGCAGCACATCGGAGCGATTGCCGTCTGCGACCTTAAAAAAGGCGACCATGTGACCCGCGGTCAGGTGATTGCCCATGCCGCCGGGTTTGTATCGACGAATATCCACACGCCCATATCGGGAAAGGTTGTCAAACTCGACCGTTGCAAGACCGCTTTCGGTCATCCTGCCGATACGGTTACAATTGAGGCTTCCGATGAGGATCATCAATCGGATTTGGATGCCATTGAATCATTATCGCCGGTTCGTGATGATGACACGGCGATGTCGCTCGCTTCCGAGGAACTGATAAAGATAATCGACGATGCCGGGATAGTAGGACTGGGCGGCGCGACTTTCCCCACCAAGGTAAAACTCACACCTCCCCCCGGTTCCAAGGCCGACATATTGATTGTGAACGGTGTAGAGTGTGAGCCATATCTAACAAACGACCATGCCATAATGCTCGCCAATTCTGAAGACATTGTCCGCGGTATACGCTTGCTGATGCGTGCCGCCAAGGTCGACAGGGCGGTAGTGGGGATAGAGGCTAATAAACCGGATGCAATCGAAGCCATGACCCGGGCGGCTTCGACCTGCCGGGCGATAGAGATAATGCCGCTGAAAGTGAAATATCCTGAAGGTGGTGAGAAGCAGTTGATTGAGGCTGTCACGGGTCGCGAAGTCCCATCGGGAGGTTTGCCCATATCGGTAGGAGCGATAGTGCAGAATGTCGCCACTGCGTTGGCTGTCAGCGATGCCGTGCGCTATGGCCTGCCGTTGATGTCGAGAGTGATAACGGTTACCGGCCCGTCGGTTAAGAAACCGGGAAATTACCGGGTGCCCATAGGAACTGACATACGTTCTCTCATAGATATAGCAGGTGGAGTGCCGTCAGATGTCGGCAAAATTATCCTCGGAGGCCCCATGATGGGAAAGGCTGTGGTTTCGATTGACGCTCCCACGATAAAAGGGGTGTCGGGTATCCTGATGCTGCCTTTGTCGATGAGCCGTCGCCGCGAGCCTGAGCCGTGCATCAGATGCGGTGCCTGTGTCGACGCTTGCCCGATGGGTCTTGAACCTTATTTGCTGGCCACGTTGTCGAGATTTGACCGTTGGGAGGATTGTGAGGACAATAAGGTGATGAATTGTATAGAGTGCGGTTCATGCAGCTATATATGTCCGGCGGCCCGGCCCATTCTCGACTACATCAGGCTTGGTAAAAACAAAGTTGGAGCGGCGATAAAAGCCCGTCGCGCTCAATCAAAATAAACCACATTTATCCGTAGTGTAAAGATATGAACCAATTGTTGACAATATCGGCATCTCCTCACATACACACCTCCCGCACGGTATCGTGGTGTATGTGGCAGGTCATAGTCGCCCTGATTCCAGCGCTTGTCTGCGCGTTCTATTTCTTCGGCATTGGTGCGGCGATTGTGATTGTAACCTCGATTTTGGGCTGCATAGCCACCGAATATTTCATAACACGCTACCTTTTGAGGGCAAAACCCACGATAGCCAATGGCTCGGCCATATTGACGGGTCTGTTGCTTGCGTTCAACCTTCCCTCGAATCTTCCGGTCTGGATAGTGCTGATTGGGGCTGTTGTGGCTATAGGAATAGGTAAAATGCCTTTTGGCGGACTCGGGTGTAACATTTTTAATCCCGCTTTGGTTGGCAGGGTGTTTCTTCTGATTTCTTTCCCGGCGCAGATGACCACCTGGCCGCTCCCCGGAGAAAACGCTTGGAACTATGTTGACGCGACGACAGGTGCAACCATTCTCGGAGCTATGAAACTCGGAGAGCTGTCGCCTGATGGTATCGACCTATGGGCAAAGGCTGTGGGCTTTGCCGGTGGTTCGCTTGGCGAGGTTGGGGCTGTCGCATTGTTGCTCGGCCTTGCATATATGCTCGCTCGACGCATCATTTCATGGCATATCCCTGTGTCGATCATAGCCACGGTGGCATTATTCTCTTGGGCTATCGGTGCTGATCCGCTCGTACAGGTGATGTCGGGTGGATTGTTGCTCGGTGCGATTTTTATGGCTACCGACTATGTCACATCCCCGATGTGCCACAGGGGGATGCTTATCTATGGCGTGATGATCGGGGTAATCACGGTTGTAATACGCCAGTGGGGGGCTTATCCCGAAGGTATGTCGTTCGCAATATTGATCATGAATGGTTTCACTCCGCTGATTAATCGCTACATAAAGCCCCGCAGATTCGGAGAAAGGAGGTCGTCGATATGAAAAAACTGGTTTCTTCTCTGTTGTGGATGGTTGTGTCGCTCGGTTTGATTACCGCCATCGCCGCGGCTGTTTTGTCCTATGTCCATGAAGTAACCGAGGTGCCTATTGCCGATGTGGAACGCCAGAAAAAGACCGAAGCGATTGCCGAGGTTGTGCCTCCGTTTGATAATGATCCGATGACCGACACTTGGGTCGATAGCGAGTCGGGCTGCACGGTCTATATCGCCAAAAAAGGCAAAAATATTGTCGGAGGGGCTGTCGAGAGCTATTCTCCTGACGGCTTCTCGGGCCGGATAGATGTGATTTTCGGCTTTGACGCTGAAGGAACCGTTACCGGCTACCGTGTTATCAAGCATGCGGAGACCCCCGGTCTCGGGGCGAAAATGGAGCAATGGTTCCGTGATCCGCAAGGACGCCGGGCTGTCATCGGACGCAATCCCTCAGTCGATAACATGGCAGTGGCGAAAGATGGGGGAGACGTGGACGGAATCACCGCCGCGACTATCTCGTCAAGGGCGTTTCTCGACGCTTTGCGCCGCGGGTATGAATCGTTTAAAAAATCGAATAACACTGTGCGATGAATAAATTAAAAATCATATACAACGGTCTTGTCAAGGAGAACCCCACGTTTGTGTTGCTCCTTGGTATGTGTCCCACACTCGGGACTACCGGCAGCGCGCTGACCGGCATGAGCATGGGTCTTGCGACGATGGGCGTGCTCGTGTGTTCCAACGGGGCTATCTCCGCTCTGAAAAATTTTATTCCCGATTCGGTGCGCATTCCTGCCTATATCGTGGTGATAGCGTCGTTTGTGACGATATTGCAGATGTTGATGCAGGCATATCTTCCTGCGCTTAACGACAGTCTCGGGATATTCATACCTCTGATTGTGGTGAACTGCATACTGCTTGGCCGCGCCGAGGCTTTCGCTTCAAAGCACCCGGTTGGCGACTCGCTTTGCGACGGGCTCGGGATGGGGCTTGGGTTTACTTGCGCCTTGACTTTGCTCGGCATGGTGCGCGAATTGCTCGGCACGGGCCGTGTGTTTTCTGTCGAAGTCTACCCGGAACGTTTCGGCTCGCTGATTTTTGTGCTCGCTCCCGGGGCGTTCATCGCACTCGGTTTTCTGATTGCCCTGTATAACGTCATTAAAAACCGTCGTTCATCATGCTGACCTATCTATCCATAATAGTGACCGCGATATTTGTCAACAATATCGTGTTCGCCCAATTCCTTGGAATATGCCCGTTTATGGGCGTGTCAAAAAAATTAAGCTCGGCTGTCGGCATGGGGGCCGCCGTTACGGCAGTGATGGCACTGGCCACTTGCGTGACATGGTTGCTTCAATATTCGGTGCTTGTCCCTGCGGGACTGGAGTTTATGCAGACCATAGTGTTCATTCTCGTGATCGCCGCGCTTGTGCAGATGCTTGAGATTGTCATAAAAAAGATTGCACCGGCTCTATATGCCGCGCTTGGAGTGTTTTTGCCGTTGATAACTACCAACTGCGCTGTGCTGGGTGTCGCTATCCTCGTCACCCAAAAGGGATTTGATCTTGGACAGTCGCTGACTTACGCTGTGGCTACAGCAATAGGCTTTACTCTGGCCTTGACGCTTTTTGCCGGTATCCGCGAGCAATTGGAGCTTGTCAATGTGCCGCGGCCTATGAAGGGCGTGCCCATCGCTTTACTTTGTGCCGGGCTGCTGGCTATGGCATTCATGGGATTCTCAGGCATTAAAATAGGTTAGCGGGTGCGCAGAGGCGGTCGGAAGGCGTCCTCAAAATGCTCAAGCTCATATTGGTTGCGGGTCCCTATCACGGTAATGACATCAAATTGGGGAGCAAACGGCAACCGGTAAGTGCGCATGAATGAATCGGCCGCCGATGCCAGCCGCGACATCTTGCGCTTGTCGATGGCCTCAAGCGGGTCGGCAAAATGAGTCATTCTGGTTTTTACTTCCACAAAGCATATTGAATTGCCTTTGGTGGCTATGATGTCGATTTCGTTGTGGCCCACTCTGAAATTTGTGTCGACTATTGCGTATCCCTTTGACGTGAGGTAATCGCAGGCTGTTTTTTCGCCCCAGTTGCCGGTATCGTTATGTTCTGCCATCTATGTCATTGATTTAATTTGCGTTTCAAGAAAAAGTTACGGGTGAAGGCTATAAGCATCAGCGCCCCGGCTGTCTGTGAAGCTGCAGTGGCCCAGAATGCCGCGGCATAGCCGGCATATTCGATCAATACCCCGCCGAGCAGAATCCCAAGCCCCATGCCGATGTCCCAGGATGTCAGAATTGATGAGTTGGCGGTCCCGCGCTGGTCGTGGCGAGCCACGCCGATGAACATACTCAGAAAGGCGGGATACATCCGTCCGTTCCCGAGACCTATCAGGATGGCTGCTCCGTAATATGCCCATAACCCCGGAGCGAGGGCAAACAGCGTATATCCGGCTACGCTGGTCAGTGAACCGATAATGGCGTTGTTGGTCAGTCGACCGGCTCTAAGTGACTTTGCCCCGAAAATTCTTGAGGTGAATAGCCCTAAGGCAAGCAGCATGAAAAACAGCCCGGTACCATCAGTGATTCCGAGACGCTGTTGGCCGTACAGTGCGACATAGTTGCTCATTACTCCCCAGCAAAGCCCGAAAAGCGAGATGTTTATGGCCATCATCCAAGCCCTTGTCAAGAAAAAATGGTCGAGGCTTATCGGCGGTTTTCCTTCTATGCGCTCTCGCGCGGGTAATTTTATTGTGGTGGCACAGAAAAAACCGGCCAACGCCACGACAAGCGATGCCCAGAAAAGGAGAGTGAAGTTGCCTGTCGCTCCGTAAATCCATATTCCTGTAGAGGGTGCTATGGCCATGGCGAGATTGTTGCTCAACCCGTAGTAGCCGATTCCCTCGTTGCGCCTTGATGATGGCAAAACGTCGATAGCCACGGTGGAGTTGGCCACGGTGGTGGCCCCGAACGGCAATCCGTGGATGGTCCTCACAATCGCAAACATCAGTATCGTCCCCGCGCCTATATAGCCGGTAAAGCAGATGAAAAATGCGAAAAAGCATATCGTCAGTACTTTTTTGCGGTTGAATGAATCGACGATGAAGCCGCTGAACGGCCTGACGATTAATGCGGCGACAACATAGCCCGACAATACGAGCCCTATCAAATCCTTATCTGCGTCAAACTGTGAGTCGAGATATACAGGTAACAGTGGCGTGAGCAGATAAAATGAAAAGAAAAGCATGAAATTTCCGCACATGGCTTTACAATAGTCCATGTTCCAAAGACGCTCTTTGGCTGCGCGGCTGCTTTTTTGTCTGTTTGAGTCTGTCATTTCCCGTTTAGTTTGGAAATCAGGCGCAAATTTACTGACATTCCGCGACATTATCTTCTGATAGTTGCAAAATCAAGCAAAAAGCCGTTACTTTGCATCAATATATAAATTTTAGGTCATAAATATGGAACAGTCTAAAAAATTTCTGCTTACAGAAAAAGATATACCCACTGCATGGTATAACGTCCTTACCGATATGCCGGTCAAGCCGGCTCCCATACTCAACCCCTCTACCCGCGAACCGCTAAAGGCGGAAGACCTTTATCCGCTGTTCGCAGAGGAGTTGGCGCGTCAGGAGTTTAACGACACCGATCGCTGGATCGAAATTCCCGATGAGGTGCGCGAGATGTATAAAATCTGGCGTCCGACACCGTTAGTGCGTGCGCGCGGTCTCGAAAAGGCTCTCGACACGCCGGCCCACATCTATTTTAAAAATGAGAGCGTCAGCCCTGTCGGTTCACATAAACTCAACTCGGCGATAGCTCAGGCTTATTATTGTAAGAAGCAGGGTGTCACCAATATCACCACTGAGACCGGAGCAGGGCAGTGGGGCGCGGCGTTGTCGCTCGCCGCAAAGCATTTCGGTCTGGAACTGGCTGTCTACATGGTGAAAATATCTTATCATCAGAAGCCCTATCGTCGTTCCATAATGCAAACCTATGGTGCGGAAGTTGTGGCATCTCCGAGTATGTCGACAAAAGCCGGTCGTAAGATTATCACCGATCACCCCAATTACCAAGGTTCTCTCGGTACTGCGATTTCTGAGGCGGTGGAGCTGGCGATGTCCACACCCAACTGCAAATACACGCTCGGGTCTGTGCTCAACCACGTCTCCCTGCACCAGACTGTGATCGGTCTTGAAGCCGAGAAGCAGATGGAGATGGCGGGCGAGTATCCTGATGTCGTGATCGGTTGTTTCGGTGGCGGCAGCAACTTCTCTGGTATCTCGTTCCCGTTCCTGCGACACAATTTTAGCGGGGAGCGGTCGACGCGTTTCATCGCTGCCGAGCCGTTGTCGTGTCCTAAGCTGACGCGCGGCGCGTTTAAGTATGACTTTGGAGATGAGGCAGGTTACACTCCGTTGATTCCGATGTTGACGCTGGGTCACAACTTCGCTCCCGCCAATATTCATGCTGGTGGGTTGCGTTATCATGGGGCCGGTTCGATTGTCAGCCGTCTGAAAACCGACGGTCTTATCGACGCTGTAGACATACCTCAGCTTGAGACTTTCAAAGCTGCTACCTTATTCGCTCAGAGTGAGGGTATTATTCCCGCTCCCGAGAGCTCTCACGCAATTGCGGCCACTATCCGCGAAGCTCTGAAAGCTAAGGAGGAGGGAGTGCGTAAAACGTTGCTGTTCAACCTGTCAGGTCATGGTCTGATCGATATGGCGGCGTATGACCAGTATCTTGCCGGGGATTTGGCTAATTATGAGGTTTCTGAGGCTGATGTAGCGGCCAATACGGCAGATTTGATGGAGGCGAAGTAGAGCGGGCTAAACAATCTTCTGAGGCGAATTGTTCGGCGATGTGTGTTAATAAGGGTTAAAAATACTCGGAACCTTGGTGAATCTATTCGCTTATCTTTCAGATTTTTGTTTGAATTTGGGTCGTTTTTTGGGAAATTGTGTCTGAAAAATGATTTGCGTAATTCAAAAACTCGTCATACCTTTGCATCCGCTTTCGGGAACGAAGCCACGGCGCAGGCCGGGCAGCCCCGGGGGCACAGGACATTGAAATGATTGCAATACCGACAAAAGTACGATAACAAGGAAACCTGCCCCACGGGGCAGCTCCTTAGTC
>CANQQE010000034.1 GCA_947625935.1 uncultured Muribaculaceae bacterium
ACAAATGCTGTTAATGCAAATTTACAGGATTCTGTATACAAAGGCGTGGCTGACTGTGAAGTTATTGGAAACATTTTCGACAATCCCGAATTACTTGCGGAGGATTGATTAATGGAGACAAAGAAAGCGATTGATGTAATAAATAGCATTGATTTCAGTGATATTCGTTTCTCGGACAGTAATCAATTAATTGAGGCTATCGAAGCAAGAGAAGCACTTGTTGAACTGGCAAAAAGCAGATTGCCTAAAAAGCCGATATTCCAAAGCAGAGAATCAGTTGCATTTTATGATTATGCAGACGGTCACGGCGAAGCGAAAGTTGAGAGGTATGCTGACTGGACTTGCCCGGTATGCGGTTGGTTTGTCGGTGAACAGTATGTGCCACGAAAACATAATCAGAAGAAAAGCAAATTCTGCTCACGGTGTGGACAGGCGATTGACTGGAGTGAACTTAATGATGAATCATATAAAAAGTCGCAGGAATTATGGATGGCGGCAAAGGAGGGCAGGTTAAACAAAAATGAAGAAAGCACTTGAAAAGCATATAAAAGAATGTAAGCACAGAATAGAGATTGTAAAAGAGTATATGTTGTTGCATAAGGATGCGGACGTGTCGTATTGCATGGGCAATATCAAAGAATGGGAGACAGTCATATTAGCTTTGGAAAAGCAGATACCCAAAAAAGCAAAAGAAGATACAGAGGAATCTGCAAGGTATTGCAAAGTGCATATATGCCCATCATGCGGCAAAAAGTTCACAGGAGAAAGTTTAAGTAATAACTGCTATCATTGTGGTCAAGCTTTCGATTGGAGCGATTCGGAATAATCAATGTTGTGGAGGAATGTCATGAAATATCACAACATAACGAAGGACGACATGCTCAACGGCGACGGTCTGCGTGTTGTCTTGTGGGTGGCGGGATGCAGCCACCACTGTAAGAACTGCCAGAATCCGGTCACATGGAATCCTGATGATGGACTGGAATTTACAGAAGAAACAAAGCAGGAGATTTTCACAGAACTGAGAAAATCTTATGTTTCTGGAATCACATTCAGCGGCGGCGATCCGCTTCATGCTCTCAACGTGCAGGAAGTAACTTTCTTGGCAAAAGAAATCCGCGAGAGTTTCCTGGATAAAACTATCTGGATTTATACCGGATTTTTATGGAGCGAGATCAAACATCTTGAGATCATGAAATTTGCTGATGTGGTCGTGGACGGAGAATACATGGAGGAACTGCGTGATACGCAACTGTACTGGCGCGGCAGTTCCAATCAGCGTGTGATTGATGTGAAAAAGAGCCTGGAAACCGGAAAAGTAGTATTGCATTGCGAATAGGAGGAAATATGAAGATAGGAAAATTGAAAAGGAACTGTATAGCGTGCCCAGTATTAAATTATTGCGAAGGTGATAATAGGATTTGCGAATTCAAACTTTTATCAAATGTTGACACAGATGATTTTAGAAGATACGCAAGAATGATTATGAGTGGAAATGAAGAAATAAAAAAACTCAGTGATTTGCCTGAGTTGGTTATTAGAAAATTGCTTGAGGAATCAGAACAGTTATCTGAAGCAGAAGTATGGGGAGAATATTCAGAAACGCTGAAAGTGAAATACATTGACAACACCATGAAGCCACTTGGATATGTAGGCGGAAAGTCTGACTGGATAGACCTCAGATCGGCAGAGGACATAGAGCTGAAAGCAGGAGATTTCTACATCATCAATCTTGGCGTAGCAATCCAGCTTCCGGCAGGATACGAGGCGTATATCGTTCCGAGAAGTTCTACATTCAAAACCTATGGAATCGAACAAACAAACAGTGTGGGAATCATCGACGAAACGTACTGCGGAGATGAGGACTGGTGGAAAATGCCAGTGCGCGCCATAAGAGATACGGTAATTCACAAGAACGACCGGATATGCCAGTTCCGTATCATGAGGCACCAGCCAAGATTGATTTTTGAAACAGTCGATCATCTTGGAAACGACAGCCGGGGAGGTTTCGGAAGTACGGGGAGAGAGTAATGAAGAATACAATATCAGACCTGAACAACTACCTGTTTGAGCAGTTGGAACGCCTGCAGGATGACGAACTGGACGAAGCCAGACTTGAGAGAGAAATCAAGCGGAGCGAGGCTGTTCAGAAAGTCGCAGAAACCATTATTAACAATGGGAATCTTGCCATAAAAGCAATAAAAACTATGGATGACTGTGGATATGATAAGAAGATTGACATTCCCCTGCTTGGAATCACCGGGAAGGATGAAAAATGAACGGGCATTACTATACAGAAGAAGAACGAAAGTTTCTAAAAGAGTTTATCCCCGGTCATACAAGAAAAGAAATACAAAAAGCATTTAATGATCGTTTTGGATGCAATGTTTCTGTATCAGCAATAGGGCATTATATGAATCGAAATAAAATCAAAAACGGATTTACAGGAAGATTTCAGAAAGGCAACATACCGGCGAATAAAGGTAAGAAATGGTCAAATACCAAAAAACGATGTCCTGTCGGAAGTGAATTTGTTAATTCTCTTGGGTATATTCAAATTAAGATTGCGGAGCCTAATAAGTGGGTAGCAAAACACCGTTATGTCTGGGAGAATGCTAACGGCTCCATTCCAAAAGGATATATGGTTTCTTTTCGAGATAATAACAAACAAAATGTGAATATAAATAATTTGATGTTGGTTTCCATGGCACAGGGAGCAGTTATAAACAGATATTTAGGTAAATGCACAGGTGAAATGAAAGACACAGCATTACTCTTGGCAGATTTAAAGATGGTAACAAACAAAAAAAGAAAGGAGTTAAAAAAGTGAAAATAGTTAAAGCAGGGTATGAGATCATGACGGAAATTTCCACTGGTGGAATTGCTGAGCTAAAGTTTATCGAGCTGGTTGGACGGACGTGCTACAAGTCAGAAGATAAGATCACTGAGGACGGAGAGTCTGCAAAACGGTTTGTAAGGATGTTAATCAGGAACGGACATGAGGCCATGTTGGAACACAGTTCCATGACGGTGCGGTTTATTGTAGACAGAGGAGTCAGCCATGAGATCGTGCGCCATCGAATCGCAAGTTACGCGCAGGAGAGCACACGTTACTGCAATTACTCCAAAGATAAGTTTGGAAATGAAATCACAGTGATTAAGCCGTGCGATATACGGAACGACACGGAATACGTACGATGGAGAACGAGCTGTGAAGAGGCGGAAAGAGCTTACTTTTCCTTACTGGATTACGGAGCAACGCCGCAGATTGCCCGGTCGGTGCTGCCGAACAGTCTGAAAACAGAACTGATAATGACGGCAAATTACCGGGAGTGGCGAAACTTCTTTAGGTTACGAACCACAGTAGCTGCACATCCGCAGATGCGAGATGTGGCAGTTCCGTTACTGAACGAGCTGAAAGAACGGATTCCAGTTGTTTTCGATGATATAGCGCCGGAGGTATGTTTGAAATGCCTTTAATCATTGCGCTTGGATTTATTTTCAGATAAAAAAGAAAATTTGCAGCACCAGAAACAGAAAAGAGGAGTGATAATGGAGGCATATGAAGAAAAAATTCCCAATTACTTATTGTTTAGTATGTAAGGATTGTAAGAGAAGAAAACACAGGAATCTGTTTAATGACAGAGAACTTTGCTGCGAATGCGATGTAAATGGAATAGGATACAGGGTAATTATACCTGATATTTTTTATATCGCAAACTGGTGTAAGATAAAGAAAAAGAATTAATACAAAAAGAATATAATTAGAAACAAAAAGAAAGGAGTCAGGAGCGGCGGCCGCCGAAACGGGATTCCCGGCTCCTTTTTATTATGGACGAAGCATTGAAATATGCCATAGAAAATGGTATGATTGACATGACATACATCCGAGAACAAATTGAAATGAACAAAAGAAAGGAACTGTTAGAGAGGCACCCATACAAGATATGGGAAGGAAAGGACGGTAAGTGGTATACATATCTGCCGGATGTCAAAAAAGGCAGACGGCTTGTTAAGAGAAATAGTCAAAAATCCATAGAAGACATTGTTATCGCTCAGATCAAAGAGGATGAAACAAATCCTACGATAGCCGATGTTTTTGAGGAATGGAATAACCGGAGGATGGAACTTGGAAAAATTGCAAAATCTACTTATGACCGGGATAACCGTTTTTTCAGGAGGCATTTCTCCACGTTTGGGGAACACAAGATGAAACTCATCACTGAAGAGGATATTGTTGATTTCCTTGAACGCCAGATCGCGGAGCATAACTTATCAGCCAAAGGATACGCTGGATTGACCGGAATCACGCGTGGGTTACTGAAATACGCAAAGCGGAAAGGATATATTGATTTAAAAATATCCGAAACACTGTCAGATATGGATATGACGGATTCGTCCTTTAAACGGACGAAGAAAAAAGATTCCGGGGAAGTATTCAGCGAGTCAGAAACAGAAAAAATCATAAGTTACCTGAAAAACAATCTGGACATTCAGAATTTGGGGCTGTTACTGCTTTTTGTAACAGGGATGCGGGTTGGTGAACTTGCCAGTCTGAAACACAGTGACATAGGAGCATACACAATTACCATACAGCGCACGGAGACTTATTATAAGGGCGAGGATGGTCGCAATGTCTACGAGGTCGCACAAACCCCAAAAACCGAAGCAGGGGAAAGAGATGTTGTCATTCCAGACGGATACGCATGGCTTTTACGTAAGCTTCAGATCACAAATCCGTTTGAAGAGTATATATTTGTCAAGAATGGCAAACGTATGACAACGAACTGTTTCAGGGCGCGATTATACAGGGTTTGCGAAAAACTTGGGATACCGAAGCGATCACCACACAAGATCAGGAAAACTTATGCTTCTATCCTTTTGGACGGCAATACAGACCGGAAATTTATCGAACGGCAGTTAGGGCATACAGATATTTCCTGCACGGAACAGTTTTACCACAGGGACAGGCGCACGATTGAAGAGAAAAGAGAGATCATCAACGGGATACCTGAATTTAAGTCGGCTTTCTAGGTTTTTAACATGGTGATTACTTTTTTGATTACCTCTTGATTACCCCAGAAAAACAAAATGCCCAAAAACCTTATAAAATCAAGGTTTTCAGGCACCCTCTAAATGGAGATAGGGGGACTCGAACCCCTGTGCAAAGTCCTGTTTTTGCTTTATTTATGCGGTTTTCAAGGATTTTGTCTTGATTACCTTTGATTACCTACACAAGAAGGGAGGGTTCCCGGATGTATGTTGACTCATATTTGAGTTTTTGAATCCCAATGAGGAAGTTTATGCGGACAAGTCAAAAATCCAAATATGGGGCAAATAAACCGATCTCAGATCAAATCATGAATGGAGGATGACATGAAGGAGAAAACAATCGACGAGATTCGTAAGTATTTCAGCGAACTGGTTTCCGGTGAGAAGCCGAATGGAAAGATTCAGCTTGCCCGGATATGGGGCGCATACCAAAGAGAAGTGGAAAAGGAAGAGAAACGCGAGGAAGTCAGGAATAAGTTAAACTTACAACATAAAAATGCTGATATTCACATAATATCAGATGGAATGTACATTATTAGATTAAACGATAACGGCGATTATTCGTATGCTCCGTATCTCGGCGGTGGATCACTCGATGAAGTGTATTACACTTTTGACGATGCTCTAATCGCTCTTGTGGCGAAGAAGAATAATAATATAGGAGCAGTTCCGTATATCTGCAAAATGCTTGATATTTGACTACGCATAGCACACTAAAGATGACCAGACAGAGAGCTGTTTTTAGTGTGCTTTTTATTTATTGATATTTTCGACATAATCAGACAAAATTTTTATTACCATATTGTTTAAAGACCTTCCGTCTTTTTTAGCTAATTCGTCCAATTTTGTTTTTAATTCTTTTGGAAATGTAATATTTGTTCTGGTTTTGTCTTTTGAAATTTGACCTGCTGGCATGAGTAACCCTCCTGTTTTTCAGGTATTTTACCATAAACACCAATTATATGTCAAGTTGGTGCAAATAATACTTGAATAGTTGGTGTATAGTTGGTATAATATAGGTTAGAAAGGGAGCGGTCATATGCCTAAGAAAGAAGATTTAACAGGAAGAAAATTTGGAAAATTGACTGTTTTGTATGAGGATACACCAGTTTATACTTCAGGTGGCCACAAAGTTGTTAAATGGGTCTGTAAATGCGAATGTGGAAATATTACTTCCGTTAGGGCAGGTAATCTGCGAAGTGGGAATTCTTTAAGCTGCGGGTGCGTAAAATCTCCTGACATTACCGGGAAAAGGTTCGGAAAATTAGTCGCGCTTTCAAAAAGTAATAACAAGAACAATTTAAAATATTGGAAGTGCCAATGTGATTGCGGAAATGTTATTGATGTAAAACTAACATCATTAATTAGAGGGGTTACTAAAAGTTGTGGTTGCTTAAGAAAAGAGAGTAAAACTTTTCAAGATTTGAAAGGAAAAAAATTCGGGAAATTAACCGTATTAGAACGTGTTGGAACTAAAGTAAGATCGCCTTATTGGAAATGTCAGTGTGATTGTGGAAATATAGTTTATACAACGTCAGGCGTTTTAAAAAATGGGAAAACTGATTGCGGATGTGTGCCAGTGAATCGCGGCACTCATAATTTATCGAAAACTCGTTTATATAGAATATACTGTGGAATGAAAGCAAGGTGCTACATTAAAAGTGCAAGCAACTATAATCATTATGGAGGTAGGGGAATAACAGTTTGTGAAGAATGGATTGGTAATTTTATGAATTTTTATAACTGGGCCATGGAAAATGGATATTCTGATGATTTGTCTATCGACCGTATAGATGTAAACGGCAATTACGAGCCAAGTAATTGTAGGTGGGTTGACAGTAAAGCACAATCAAGAAATAAAAGAACAAATGTTATAATTACTTATAATGGTAAAACTCAAACATTGACCGAATGGGCTGATGAAATGAATATGGATGGAGAAACATTAAGGGACAGAATAGTTAAATTAAATTGGGATATAGAAAAAGCACTGACAACACCTGTTAATAAGCGAAAAGGAAAAAGAAATGAAGATTTATAAAAATACTCCAAGCACAGATTTTGATATAATGAAAGAATTTCTAATTTATGGATGTGAGTTAGATGGAAAGTATGATATTCCAAAACTTCATCCGATAAATATAATTCCAAAAGATACGATTGATTTTGCAGAATCATTTTCGAGAAAAATCAAAAACCATAAAGATTTAGTCGTAAATTTTTACATTACGGATGCACAATTTACCAGACTCTGGAACGACATATCGAAATATTTGGAACATTTATCTTATTTTCAAGCAACGATTTCACCAGATTTTTCTATTGCTTTAGGGAAAAATGGGATGCCGTTTCCTTTAAATTTATACAACAAATATAGAAACCATGCGCTTTCTGCATATTTGCAATCGCAAGGTATAAAAGTCATTCCATCAGTATCAATCGGAGATAAATCATCGTGGGATTGGATTTTCGACGGTCTTCCTCAGCACAGCACGCTTTCAGTCTGCACGAACGGCAGAGTCCGGTCAAAAGCCGCGCGCCTGGAATTTTGCGATGGATTTTACGAGATGTGCCGCCGCCTTGAGCCGTTAAGAGTTGTGATTATTGGAATGGTGCCGGAGGAACTGGAAAGTCCGGTAGAGATCATCAACCTCAAGAGTAGGAATCAGCAGATCAACGAGAGGTTCAAAGAGAAGGAAAAACAGTGTTGCGGAACCTGCCTGTATTTTAATGGTGAGATCGGTGACGGCGTACAATTCTGCGATGATAAAGAAATTGATGTGTCAGAAAACGGATATTGTTCACGGTACAAAAAGAAATTATTAGAAAGCAGTACAACGGTATGAAAATGCAAAATGGGGATAATTATGATTATAATAGAATTGTATGCAGTGTATTTAACATTTTCTTTTATATTTGCCGTGTGCATTGGGGAGTTAATTGGCGATAGCGTTTACAAAAAGGATGATTGCTTATGTTCTGCAAAAGAATTTTTCTGTTGCGTATTTAAATGGCAAGTATTTGTTCTTAGGTCAAAAGAATATGTCAATAAAGCAGGAGTAATCATACTTGAAATATTAACAACGCTGAGTGTATGGTATTTAAATATTATTGAATTTTTGTTTTTGTGCGCATTGGAAGTTGTAAGGCTTGTTGTGATTTTATTTATCAAGATATTTAAGAAAAAGGCATAGAGATATAATGCAGAAACGGAGGAATAAACATGGCTGTCAAGTGCAAAAGATGTGGGAAAGAGATAAATCATGACGGAGAGTATTGTATCGACTGCTCACGTAAAGGTATGCAGGAAATTTTTCAGAAATATCCAGATGTAAAGCAGGCGTTTAAGGAATCTATTGAGGAAATGAAGAAGCCGGAGAATATGAAGAAAATGGTCGATAATACGGTGCGATTTATGGACGCTGTTCAGGGATTGCAGAAAGGAAAATAATTATGAGAAGATGTCCAAAATGTGGCAGATATATGGATAGCTATGTTAAACAAATTTTTGGCGGAGCGAGTCTTATTTACATTTGTTCGTGCGGATATAACACCGAAGAAAGTAGCACAGGCATGGTTTATTCTGACAGAACAACGAAAACAACAGCCGGAGATTCTTACAGCAGAACATATACCGTTCCTATGAGCGGCACAGAGATATAAAGCGGCGAAAGGAGAATGAAGTAATGACAGTGAAAGAATTGATTATGGAATTAGCACCGTTTTCTGGAGACACAGAAATTGTAACCAGAGATTTTGAAAATATAGAAAGTGTTTATCAAGTTACATTGACACATGACAATTATCCGTATGGCAAACCGGATAACACAGTTGTTGTTCTTGATTAACCGCAAAGGTGTATACAACATTCTTACCGTTGTGCGGTAAAATGTATATATGAAGGTTGTTGTATGGGAGCTAAAAAGATAGGAAACGGACAATACGAATACAAAGGTTATAAAATATACAACTGTGGTTATCACCATCCAGACCATTGTGTTTGGTGGGAAGCGGTCAACGCGAAAACTAGTTGCGCTGATTATCATGCTCATACTAAAAAAGAAATTATGGATATGATAGACGATGATGGGGCGGCATGAATGTGCGGTAAAATAAAAGGGAAAGAGAGGTATTGCACATATGGAAAAACATCACAACATAAAAATACTGCCGGAATACTTTGAACAGGTTGTTTCTGTCGGCGGCGGCAAGAAGCGTTTCGAGATAAGGAAAAATGACCGGGATTATCAGGTCGGCGATACTGTGACATTGGAAGAATGGGAGCCGAAAAACGGATACACAGGAAATGCAATAACAATTGAAATACGGTATTTACTCAAAGATTGCCCGGAATACGGACTCATGCCGGGATATTGTATATTTAGTTGGTAGGAGATAATTATGAGTTAGTAAATTCCAGAAAATATTATTGGTAGGAAGGAAACGACAATGAAAGATTGCGATTTTTGCAAAGAGTACAGATATGCAAACATAGAAGTAAGGCAAAATGAAGAACATGTTATAACGGAAATCGGCGTGAAATTGATTATCTATAGAAAGAAAAAGAACAATCCCGGTATTCCTCCGGGATTCACACTGGGAAGAATACACGCCTTGAATTACTGTCCTATGTGCGGACATAATTTTGCAGTGGATGAGTGGGAGGATTAACACATGGAAATCACATCAGTAGCCAACACACTATTAGTTAGTACGGAGGTATAAGGCATGAGTTTAATAACCGAACAAATAGGAATGTTAAGAGATGTTGCGCAAGCATATAATAGGAATGGATTGAACAAAATCTTAAACGAAGCCGCTGACACGATAGAGGAACTTTCCGCGAAAATCGCAAGGCAGAACATGGAACGGTCAAGTCAGTATTATCATGGCGATTGGATTCTGGCAGATGATAGATTGCCGGAAGGAAAAGGAGAATATCTTGTCACATATCATCCCTGTTATTGGGATGACGTAAGCCCAGAAATAAAAGTTGGTATTGATAATTTCAGAGGAAAGACCACGTGGGCAAAGAAAAAATATCAGCGTGTTATTGCCTGGAAACCATTACCGAAACCATATATACCAACGGATGATTAACCAATGGACATAATGTCCTTGCCGGGGACATGAATGTCCTTACCAGAATGGAGGAACAAGACATGTCTGCATATATGGTATCAAAAGACCAGAAATCCGGCTTGTGGTATGCGCACGCGAAAGGATACAGGCACATGCCTGTTTTCGGAAGTATATCTGAAAGAAAAAACGATGCTATGGAATATGCGAAGATGTATAACAATCTTCCGAACAGGGTTGAGGAAATCGAAAGAAAAAGGAGAGAATCTTTTCTTAAATATTTGGCTGAGGGTTAACTAATTAAAAAAGAAAGGAAGTGGCGCAATGGGAACCACAACATCTTCCTATCAGCGCAAGAAGCGCGAGAAAGAGAGCCAGAAGAACCGGCGCAATCGTCCGCCAAGGATTTCGGGATGGTATACTCCCGGCACGCAACTTGGCGGCGGCGGAGCCGGGACAGGTGGAATTTGATTCAGGCGGCTGTTTGGCCGCCTTTATTTTTTGCCTTGACATATTGCCGGATGTGAAATATAATATATAAAAATATCTCATTAGGAAGTGATTAGATGAGGCGAAAAACATTAAAAGCGTGTCTGGATTGTGGAAAGAAATTTCAAGGATCTACTGATACACATTACTGCCCAGATTGCGTAAAGAAGCGCAGGAGTGATGTTATCAGAATCCGGGTGTGCATGGATTGTGGAGCTAAATTTTCAGGCGGGCCAAGATCGCGGAGATGCCCATCATGTGCAGAGATAGCACGACGCGAATACAGGAAACATCACAAAACGACAGTGAGACCGCTCGGCACTACAGATCAATGTGAATGGTGTGGGAAGGATTATATAGTAAATTCCGGGCGGCAGAAGTATTGTTCGCCAGAATGTATGGAAAATGCTGTTTTAGAATGGCAGAAAGAACATAAAAAAGGATATAATATCGAATCCGGCCAGGATGTAAAAAGGAAGAAGCTCCGTCTTGAGCAGGAAAAGATATGTGTTTATTGTGGGAGAAAATTCAAAACTAACACAGCAAGTAACCTTTGTTCCGATTATTGTAGAACAGAACAATCAAAGATTAGAATGTGCGTAGCTGATATAAAACGCGGAAACAATAGAAACCTTCAAAAGTATATAGACAAGAGAAATGAGTATAGAGAAAAAGTAAAGGAGGAAACAAAAAATGACGTACAAACTGTTTAACAAACTTTGGAAGGATGCCCTGGAACAGCCGGACGCTGAAATGTATGTAGGAGAATATGGCTATCCGGAATGGTTCGATGAAATCAGTACAAATCTCTACGAGATTGTCAAAACTCTTGAAAACATTCACGAAGCGGCGCATATGCCGTTCCGGGAGATAATCAAGCGTTCTGGGCTTTCCAGACCGGATTTCTGTGAAAGATTCTGCTTGTCAAAAAGCACAGTGGATAAGTGGGTAATTGAAAACCGGAACTGCCCGGATTACTACCGGCTGATGCTCTGCAGGGAGCTTGGGATACTGGAAGTGAAATGTGATGATATTCAGCCCTAAGCTGGACTTTCTTTGGAATATATGGTACCTATAATGACGATAGAAGACTGGATAGCGCAACGCAAGCAACCAATGAATGATTATTATATGAGTTTTTTTAACGTGGCGTGAAGTACAATAAGTGGAACGGTTTTCTAAATGCAACTACTGGAAGGCAGATTAAAGAAGCAAAAAAGTTGAGACGAAAAGTGAGATTATAAATAATATGTTTTTTAAGAAAGGATATCAGTATGGAAGAATTGCAGGGTCTGATCAACACAGGCAAATATCAGGTAACGGAGATGACGTGGTTGTGAAACGTCAGGAATATATAGACTTGTTCAGTAGCGCTGATCTATCGGCACTGTCTCCACGGCAAAAGGAATGTGTAGAAAACTTATTAAGTGGAATGAATGTAACTGAAATTGCAAAAACTATCGGGACATCTAAGCAGAATGTGTCACAGGCTTTAAAAGGTGCTGAGAACAATATAAAGCAAAGGAAACAAATATGCGGCAAACAAAAAGGAAATAGAGGGATAGATTATAGAACGGCTGAATTTCCAGAATACGAAGAAAGGATAAAGACACTTACCTCTGATGAATTAGTTGTGTATGCTTACCGTGCATGCGGGTACACCAATGCAGAAATAGGCAAGAAAATCGGAAAAAAAGAAAAAACTATTTCGTCTTTGGTCTCTAATGCAAGATGCAGGTTACAAGGTAAGGAACAACCACATACAAAATGGTCGCGCAATAACCGTGAAAAATTTTTAAAAGATATGGAGAAATGGAGAAAACAGAACCCAGAAAAATGCAGGAAATGGGCAAAAGAGTGGCGTGCCAGAAATATTGAAAGAGATAAAAGAAATAAACATGAATATTATATGAGAAACAGAGAAGGAATACTGGAAAAACGGAAAAAGTATTATGAAGAAAATAAGGAAGGAATATTAGAGAAGCAAAAGGGTGAAAGACAGAAGATGAAACAACAAAAGAAAAGTGTGGAGCCGGGATGACCCCGGCTCCGTTTTACGCTGTCCTGTTGCCGCTCCGATCAATGCCATATGGCTCGGTGGCATATATCGCCTGTCCATCATACAGCACCTCAACCTCAACTCTACGCCCGTTCCGTAAGGTGAAGTATGTACCGTCATCCGGTATATCCGTCACAGCAGCCAGGGTAAAGCCAATCAGAGGGAAAAAGTCCGCTACGTTCCGTTTCTGCTTCATGGTCCTGCCTCCTTTCTTCTTTTTATATAATATAACGAAAAAGAAGACGATTTGAGACGGAAAATAACATTGATTTTTAAAATTGGACGTGTTATAATTCAAATGAAGTTATTCGAGGTGGTAAATTTCGTTGCAGCCACGCGCCCACAGGGCTAAAAGAGATGCAGGAGAGGCGACGCCTGCCGGATAGCAGATAAAAACCCGGGTTAGTTCCCGGGTTTGTCAGTTTCACGATTCAAAAGTTTACGCTGTGTGTTTGTTTGGGCAACATGCCCGGAGCATCGACAGCACAAACTCAAGCTCGCGGATTTCCGCAGAGAGTTGAAGCATAACGGTCAGATCACCAATGGCATTTTGCTCATAAGTACACAGCGTATCACTGTGCATTTCTGTCTGAGACTCGACAAGATCAAGGTATTTTTCGCGTTCCTTGCGCTTTGACTCAATGCGCGATTCCAATGTTTTAATAATAGATTCAATTTCCATTTCGCCCATCCTTTCATCTATTCAAGATCAGAGAAACCGTTCCGCACATCGTCAAGAATTACCTGCTTATCTTCGTTGACGATCAGGCAGGCGGTTTCGTCACCATAGGTATCATGTTCCAGAAGATACACTTTCCTGCTATGCCAGAAAGTTTCGTCGATCACATGCCATGTGCCAATATAGCCTTCGATTCTTATGTTTTCTTTCTCCATTTCCATCCTCCGTTCGGAATGTCGTCATTTTGACGTTTTCAGTGTTTACGCTGTGCAGTTATTCATGCAGATTTTCGCCGCGCCGCGCTTTCGTGCAAACATCCCTGCCTTCATACCCTGATAAACTCACACTGTAATTTCCGGGGAAGCAGTGCATACACGTGCCGCAATAATGCCCACCCATGTAACATTCTGCCTCGCTAACTTCAGAGCAGTAGCAATACCGTTCTGCGTATTCTTTAAAATCTACTTTCATTCTTATTCCTCCCTTGCTCATTATATCAGCATCCCGAGTCTTAGTAAAGTCTCAGAACCGCTTGAACAGCCTTTTGCGCCGCATCCAAAGCCGATATATCCGGCTCTTTATCCAGTTCCCGCACAAGCTGCACAAACCCGTGTTGAATCTCCCAGCGCCAGTGCTGACGTGCTTCAGAGAGTTTGTCAAAGTTTCCCAGGAAACGTCCAGAATCATCACAAGCGCTGTATCTGTGGCCGCACACGCCGCGACGTATACGGATGACTGAGGCGGACGTGGCAACCGCATTTTTGCGTTTAATATTTTGCATTTTGATACCTCCTTTTTTGTTTTTTGGAAATCCGCTCTTGCCTGCTGACGGCTGCCGGACTGGATACAGGGAAAGCAGAGAAAGTTCACCTTGTAAAATTGAAAAGCGTCTCAGGCAGTTCGCCATCTGCGACAACGGTGTAAATGCTATAGCCGGCTGAGTTTTTAAGCAATCCGGCGCGGTTGCTGTCGATAAATTTGAGCGCATGACGCAAGCTCTGGAAAGCGATTTCTGCAGTTCCTCCGAGCGGATTCTGAGTTTTGCAATATACTAGTTTAACCATATGTAAATACCTCCATAAATTAAATTATCCGCCATGCGGTAGATCCTCCCACGGTCACGAACCGCCGCCTGAAGCGGGGAGAGGGTGAAAATCAAAAATTAACGTTTACATATATGGCCAGCCATGATTTGGTATAATCTTTCAGCTCCTCCAGCGTCTCGAACCAATCAAAAAGCATTGCGCCGTTATCTGGATTTTGCCAGTTTGCTAAATAGTTGTATTTTTCCGTGCGTCATTTTTGTTATATAAACTTTCATTTTTTCACTTTCTCCCCTTTTCCCGTGGGGGCTGGGATTTTAGAAAACCGCCGGCCGGCAGTGATCCGGCCCTGCATCCTCTGCGGCGGTTAAGTGTGTTTTTTTGAATTCCTTTTATTTTGATTTTGTGTTTTCATATCTACCCATCGACAGTTAGAAGGCTCATAGTTACCATTTACGTTTATCCGGTCAATTGTGCAATCCCATTGTTTAGCGTTTTCGTCATAGCCATTTTCATATGCCCACTTCGCAAAATTTTCTACTTTGTGCCATTCGCTGCAAACTGTAATACCTCTCCCGCCGTAGTCTTTAAAAGACTTTGTTTTATTATTGTAACATCTTTGCATCATGCCGCTCCAAACGTGGTATATCCTGCTGTTTGAAAGTCCGTGGGTTTTGTTGTTTTCATGTAATTCTTCGAGGAAACTTTTTACATGGCATCCGCAAGAAATAACCCGCCCGCTTTTTAGATCGCTTGCGGAAATGATTTTTTCCATACCGCAATCACAAATGCATCTATAAAGTGACTGTTGGTGCTTGTTGCTTCCTATTCGTTCAGCAATAAAAAGCATATTTATTTTTTGCCCTGTCAAATCATATTTTTCTTTTTGCGCACAACCGCAACTTTGAGTTTCTCCGCTTCTCAACCTGTCGCCACGTGTTTCAATGATTTTTCCGCAGTCACATTTGCAGAACCATTTCAAAGAACCGTTAGCGGCTTTAGAACCCGGATATAATACAGTTAATTTCCCGAATCTTTGACCGGTCAAATCAATTCTTACCGCTTTTTTCATTCAGCACCTCCGTTTAATTTGTATTTTCAAATATATATTAGCATATAAAAATATACAAGTCAATATAAATATTTGAATTTGCAAAAAATATTTTGTTGACTAAAGTATAAATATGATTTATAATATTTCAAAAATATTGAGGTATTGAAAAATGATGAAATATTATAAATTATTTATATTATTAGACAAAAAAGGAATGAAGCGCACAGATTTATTAAAAGTGATTTCATCGGTAACGCTTGCAAAGCTGGGAAAGGGGGAAAGCGTTACAACTGATATTCTTTGCAAAATATGTTCTTTCCTCGATTGCCAGCCGGGCGATATAATGGAGTATATAACGGAAGAAGAGCCGGAGTAAGTCCGGCTTTATCCATCATCAGCGCCCTGGCGGCACCCAGGGCGGACGCCCGAAGGCGTTTCGGCTAATCAAACATTACACAGCCCCGCGCTTGTTTCGTAATCCTTGTATACTTCGCCGCCAGGGGCTTTTTTATTTTTATACTCCGGCTTATACTCCACGCGGAAACAATATCTTATGTTGTTCCACAACATAAATTCCTCTATTTCCTCTTGGCTTGCACGATACAGGCGCGTTGCCGTCATTGTCAGATATTCGTTGTCCTGCATCACTCCGCCCTTGATGATTTCAATTTCCCGCACTTCCGGATGGAAGAAGCAGTTCTTTGCAACCTCTTTCAGCGTTGCGTTGACCGTCTTGATTTCCTCTCTGTCTGCCAGTTTGATTTTAATTGTCGTCATAATTCAAAACCTCCTATATTCTTTTTGATTCCAACCCCGCCCGAAGGCGGACGCTTGCGGCCTAATGGACTTTTCCAGTCACCCGGAGCCGCCGCAACGGCTATTCTGAGATCCTTTCCAGTATCGGCAGGGCTAACCTTGCTTTTTCCTGTCGTCTTGCCATGTAGATGGTCTTCGCCGATCTGGAGAGCGTTCTTTTTATTTTTTTGATTGTTTTATCTCCCTCACCTGCGGCCCTGCGCAACACCTCCACCTCTGACGTCTGGAGTTTTATAGCTTTGAGAGTTTTTGTGTCGATTTTGTCCGGATTTCCGGATAAGCAAATCGGAATATATTCGCCGTCGCAGATTGGCGGGATGTTCCAAATTTCATAGTTTGACGGGATTTTCTCAATGATTTCAAAAATATACGTTGTTCCGTATCCATTGCCATGATAGATTTTACCGTTTTCGATTCTGTCTTTTTCCATTTTCGTTTCCTCCTGTTTGTGTATTTTTTCTTTCCTCACCCCCGCGTTACCGCGGGACGCTGACGGCCTGAGAGGCTGTTTTTATGCCGCCGTCACGGCAAACATTACTGTCAATTTGTACGCCACCCGCGCCGGAAGAAACCGACGCAAGAGAGTGTAACGCGCGTTCATCTTCTGTATTCTCATCTCATACCTCCCGCGCAAAAATAAAATTCATAATCCGTTGTGGCAAGCATCTCTGCCGCTCGTCTCGCCGTCGTCCTGACCGCTACCGGCTTGTTACAGTAGTCGTGCGACTCGTAAAACTCTGTCGCCGCCGGTCTTGTCTCAAAGTACAAATACGCGAGCTTGTCTGCTCCCCAGATTCCCATTTTTACCAGATAGATAGTTTTTCTCATATTGTTTGTCCTCCTTCTTTTTTATTAAATCCTCCCGCCGGTATCGGGCGGTGGTCATCCGCTCTCTGTGGAGCGTTGCTTGTTTGTTTTGATAGTGATACTATAGCATAGTTTAAAAATGCTGTCAAGTAGTTTTTATAAAAAAGTTTAAAATTTTTAAACTATGCCGCCGCGCATAGTACAAACAGATCAGCGCAGCCGGAATTGCATCAAAACTATATTTACAAATTTTTTAAACTATGCTATGATAGGCAAAAAAGGAGGCGTGCGATATGGCATTTACTGATAAGCAAGCGGCATTTAGATACGTAAACGAGTATCAAAAACAAAAATATGACAGGATCACAGTGATGGCAGACAAGGGTAAAAAAGAGCAGTACCAGGCCGCCGCGAAACTGCGAGGTATGAGCCTGTCTGCGTTTGTTATGCAATGTGTTGATGACAAAATCGCAGAGATGCAAAATAAAATTTAAAAAAGTTTAAATATACCTATTGACAGCATGGTTTAAATATGCTATATTAATAGTGTCCAGAGGGACAGGACAAAAATACAGCAGACACCCCGAAGGGAGAAAGAGAGGAACAGCATGAAAGGAACATTTGAGTGGGAATTGACCGACGGAAGAACATGCAGACTTGAGGCAGATTATGAGTGCGCTATGGAGCCTATTTTTTTAGGCTCTGGAGAATGGGCTATCAAATTAGGGGAGGAGCCGCGCGAAAACTATAAGAACAAGCTGGTAGCCTATGTTGACGGCGAAGAGTTTGATAGATCCATTTACTCTGACTTTTGGGGACTCGTAGACACAGCGGACGGTCACAAAAAAATTAGTGGATTAAACATTGCGTTTGCGAAGGCAGATGACGCCGACAGATATGCGGCATGGATTGCCGGAATTATCGACAGCGGAAAATCCGATGAAGTAAAAGCCTACGAAAAAGCAGAAAGAGAAAAAGAAATAAAAGAAAAAGTAGAGGAGGCAAAAGCCATAATCAAAAGTGCGGAAAAGCAGAAAGATATCCCGACGAGGGATGAGGCCAGGAAGCGTATGAAGCAGTACAACGATTTTATGAACGAGGGCGGCGAAGGTTTCGTTCTGCATATCTACTCCGCCGAGGAATACGAGTATGCAAAGCAGATTGTAGCAAGATACGCGAGTAAATAGATTTTAGGGCGGCGAGAAACCGCCGCATTGAGAATTTGCATTTTACCGCATTTAGATAAATTTAACCGGCCAGAGCCGGAGGAAGGAGCAAAACCATGAAGAGATATGATTTAATCAAAAACACGCGGGAGATCAGCTATAAAGATCGCGACGAGGTTTGCCAGGGTTGCACACTCGACCAGATGGATCAGGAGCCGGAGACCTTAAAGTCTTTTGACGACAAAGACGAGGCGCTGGAGGCGTTAAAAAAGTATCAGTCCGAGATCAGCAAGCTTGGCGGTGGCGCCGGCACGTACTACATCATCACAGAGTACTACGTGCAGATTAACGAGTATGACGAGGACGGCGACTGGATCGGCGGCGGCGATGTTTTGGATTTTGCAGAGATGCCGCAGGTTGAGGCGTAGCAGTTAATCACAAAAAACAAATAGGGAGGTAAATTATCATGGCAAAAAAAGAGGTATACAGGAGTTTTGAGGGCAAGCTTGGCGTGGATAACCAGAGCGGATACATCATCACGGAGACGGATAGCTTTTATGAGATCGAGTTTTTGAGCGTATGTCAAGGCCACGGAAATCACCGGATCAAGATCCGCAAGGAATACCTGCCAGAAAAGTATTTTGCTGATTTGGGAAAAATCGGGGAGCTGGAGCACTATATCATCAATGGTCAGGATGACATCGGACAAGTTTTTTATAAAAATAAATGGTACGGATATGATACTATCAACAATATCCAGAGAGTGCATCATGACAGCAACTGGCGGAGATATGTGTAGACATACGCCCAAAAATATGATACAATTTGTTTGGTCACGCAGTAATGCGCGCGGATTGAAAATTTTGCAATTATTGTGTAAAAACAGCCAATGGATATTTCCGGGCTGTTTTTATTTTGCCCTCAAACGCGTTTATTTGCCGCCGGATTCGATTTTTATAATTGTTTTATTAGATTTTCGGGCGTATCAGCGCGCAGGCATTATTTAACCGTCTGCATGTTGTTATGTGTCAAAATCTATGATTAACAGTATAAAAACGGACGCAAAACGGCAGGGGCAACCCGCGCCGAATAACACCAGCTTCCAGGGCGGTACATATCCGGTCAGAGTCCGAAGATCATCACTCACAACCATTTTGTTGTCAGTGATAAAAGCCCGCCCAGATCAGGACAGCCTTCCAGGGGCAAAACTCCCTGACCGATTCGACCGGCCCTAGGACGCGCCTTATTATATATTTATATTATGTAGATCAATCAGGTAAAGTATATACTGTATTGCAGTATATCTCAGTTAGTAAAATATCTACTTTAGTGTTACCTCAATCTTATATATTTAGATACAGTAGATAGTAGTTAGTACAGTATATACTTTAATCTCCAATACGTATATATAACAATAGTGTATATTATAGTTAATACAATAAAACATATTACAGTATATAATAAATACTGTTTATTATATTATACGATATATTATAATTAATAGTGTATATAGATCTCAGATAATAAAGTATATACTTTCTCAACTTAAATTATAGTTCCATAAAGTATATAGGTTTCTTCTGGAATAGGAGTAAAGTATATACATCATTAACTAAAATTTTAGTTGGTACAGTATATACTTTATATGGTTGATGTAATATATTGAGTGTAAATAATTGTTGACAATAGTAAAAGATTGTGTTACCGTAGTGTTTAGTTAATACTACTACTACGATTTATACGACATCGACAGCCGGAGGACATACCTCACATATAGCTGTAAGTGTCGTTTTTTATTTGTGGAAAAGAAGGTGAGAACATGGTGAAGGCGGCAGAATCGGAAGTGTACGAAAACCGAATTGAAGAATTATTTTATGAGTATTGTTATGAGAATGATATTGACACGGCAAAACACAACATAGATGATAATGACGCATATTGTATTTGGAGATATATATACATTCACCTGTTCAAGCCGGATGCGGAGACAGTCAGAATAAATCAAAAGACCAGTAAACTTGATTACAGTGATGTGGAAAGTTTATACAATGTGTTAGATATATACATTGGATTATGTTATAAATTTAAGATATTGCCATTAATAAACGATTTCTGTACATTAACCGGAATATCGAGAGACACATTAAACAGCTGGGAACGTGGAGAACACAGGGTGGAAGGGGAAAAGGCAACCCACAGACATTCCGACATTGCGAAAAATATAAAGGAAGCCACACAACGTATGACGCTCAAAAACCTGAACAGCAATCCGATGGGGCAGATGGCCATAGCTAATAACTACGAGGCTGCCGGTCTGATGTTTGCGCAGAAGGAGGCGCAGGCCAAGGCTGACGCCTGGCTGATACCGCGCGAGAGGCCAGCGGAGATCGCACAGAGACGGGCGCGGGAGTTGCCCCAGATGCCGGAATTTGACGCGGAATAAGTAACAAAATGTCTTTGGAATATGTAAATCTGTGCATTATGAGTACACCCTTATTTCACAAATCTATAATTGTGCAATATTACCATACAAAAAACAGGGTTTGCAGCCGCTCAGAAGGGTTTCCACGGCCGAAAACGGGCAGATCATCCGCCGGAACCGGGTAGGGGTCTTGCAGGGCCTTCCCGCCTGCGGCGGGTTACTCATCAATTTTTAGTTTCCGGTACTTTTGTATGACAAAGGAGCATTATGAAAACAGGCAGGCCAACGGCAGACCCGAAAGGGGAGCGAATCAATCTTCGGGTAAACACGCAGACGGCTGAATGGTTGAAACAACAGTCGGAAGTTCTTGGAATCGGCGTCTCGGAGGTCATTCGACGCATACTAAGAGAACACTCAGAACGCTCTTAAATTAGACGGAGGTTTATATGTCGTTAAGAAGCGAGACAACAAACCCTGCTTTCAGAAGGAAAATAAAAGAAGAACATGGAAATACATGCGCAAATTGCGGAAGTGCCGAAAATATTGAATACCACCATATTGTCCCGATTTTCCTTGGAGGAACAAACAAAATATCGAATATAATCCCGTTATGTCACAAATGCCATCAGGCCGCCCACAAAGGAAGGAACGTAAGCCGTTATAAAAACAAGAGTAATCCGGGAGGAAGAAAAACCAATAAGACCGATGATGATGCGTACAGGATTTTTGATATGTATACAAATGTGGAAATCGGAAATAGGAAAGCTCAGGAATTATTTGGGTATTCCAGTAGAACCCATGTCGCTCAATTAGCGCAGTTTAAAAGATACATGGAATTAAAAGGAATTTCAGAAGTCCATAATATCATTGACGTCACAGCAACAGTCAGTTCTGAAAGGTTTAAAAACGGATGTAAAGTTGGGTATATCGTTTACAAAGACGGCAGACGCGAAAATATCACCTATAAAGACACGGGAATGAATGACGTGAAATACACGCCGAGAAAACTCTGAGAAACACTAAAATTTCTCAAAAAATAAAAAAAGGCTCATGAAAGAGCCTATTTCCCGGATTGAGCATTGACATACATAGTCACAGCCCGGTCAAGTATTTTTGTTATTGGAATACCTGATTGATCGGAGTAATCCTTTAGCTTCTTGTAAATTTCATTGTCAAGCGTTGATGATATGCGGGTACGGTTTTTTAGTTCTCTGTATTCCGGCATTTTTAAGACCTCCTGTTTAGTTTATTTAAATTTAAAGCAGAAAACACTTGAAGTCAAGACTTTTCTGTGCTATAATATGTTTAATTAAATTTATTTAAACAAATACAGGAGGCATACATCATGATAAAAGGTTACGCAAGAGTATCATCCAAAGACCAGAATCTCGCAAGGCAGATTAAGGCGCTCAATGAGGCTGGATGTGAAAAAATCTATACGGACAAGCAGTCCGGGAAGAATTTTGAACGTGAATCGTATCAACAGATGATTTCCGAACTTGAATCCGGTGATTTGGTTGTAATTATGTCTATCGACCGGCTCGGCAGAAACTACGACGAAATTATGAATGAATGGAGAAGGATTACAAAAGAAATTGGTGCTGATGTAAAGGTTCTAGACATGCCGCTTCTGGATACAACGGTAGGAAGAACCGGGACACTTACAGATACTTTCATAGCTGATCTCGTTCTTCAGATACTTTCCTATGTAGCGAATCTGGAAAGGGAGCATATCCGGGAACGTCAGGCGGAAGGAATTGCCATAGCAAAGGCACAGGGCAAATACAAAGGGAAGCAGAAAAAAGCATATGATCGCGAACTGTTTGAATCGACCCGCAAAAGATGTGATTCAGGGGAGATTACCAAAACAGAATTTGCTCGGATTATGGGTGTTTCCAGAAGAAATCTTTACAATATGCTTGCGGAGGTGGATTGAATGATTGATTTATCCGGAAAATATATTAAAACTGAAAATAATGCAGAATCCGGGCGATTGCTGAAAATGGCAATCGCTCAAGGATATAAAACTCCAATCGGAGAAAAAGCAATGGAAAATTGCCGTCTGTTTCATTTTCTTGGAAGCCCATATAAAACAGTTTCCACACCAGATAATATTTCCGATATGGATTACGACCGCATTATTCGTTACTCAGATTTAACAGGCGATGAAAAGGAAGAACTTTCAAAAATTGTAGATTCAGCTATGCGTTGGTGCAGAGCGTTTGGATATGACCACGTAGCTGTATTTGCGAATCAGGAGAATACAGAATATACCGGGAAGGGCATAGCAAATGCAGATGATGGTATGCATCAGAAAGTAAAAAGCAGACTCAGAAAACCAGTAAAGATATCAATTCGCGAAATTGAAGAAAAGTTCGGATACCCCATAGAAATTGTCCAATAAAACACTTCTACGAAAGACAAAACGCCAAATCGGCAAAGTCAAATTTCCCTCGAAAAATAAAAAAGACCTTAGACGGAGAAATTATGAAGAAAAGAATTGCAATAGCTCTCATTGCCATTGCTTCAGCCTTATCTCTGACAGCGTGCGGGTCATCCGGAATTGTCGAGAATGTGAAGGAAGAGACAGTTGCAGGTGCAATGTTCGAACGCCACAACATAGATGGATATTATTCAATTCTCGTAGACAAAGATACAAAGGTCTGTTATTTGGAATATGATGGCGTTCATCAGTATGGCATTACGGCTTTACTCAACCAAGACGGAACGCCGAAGATATGGGAGGAATGACATGAATTAGAAAAGTATAAGCATCAGAATCCGCGAGACGAGAGAAAAGATTGTGCAGACGCTGAACGAGAGTGAACTTCCCGGATGCATCCTGCAAATGATACTCGGAGAAATCTCAGCGGCAGTGAACCAGCTTGCAGAGCAGGAGTATCAGGCAGACAGGAAAGCAGCGGAAGAAGCAGAGAAAACCGGACAGGAGCAGGAAGCAGAGGAATGATATGGGATTTTTGAGAAGGATTTTCTGCAAACACGAATACCAGCCAATAGAACCTTTCCACATGATCGACATGGGCATGAGGAAAGCGAGAACGGTAAAATGCAGAAAATGTGGAAAAGAAAGGATTGAAATTCTATGAATCTGTACTTCGATACGGAATTCACGGGCCTCCACAAGAACACCACGCTTATCAGCATTGGTATCGTATCTGATAACGGAAAGAAGTTTTATGCGGAACTTATAGATTTTGACTGGAAACAGGTTGATGATTGGATAAAAGAAAATGTTTTAGACAATTTTATACTTGGAAAATTATATATGAACGGCAGTATTGATAATATGAGAAAAATAGTTGATGAATGGAAAGAAAATGGGTACGAAGTATCAGAATTTCCTACTAATGGCAGTTGTTGTTACGCCATGCTTGAAACAGCGAGGGAAAAGGAAGGATTAACAGAAGTCGTCGGAGAAAAAGGCTGGGTACGTGACAAACTTTCTAAATGGTTAAAGCGGTTTGACAGCGTTCAGTTCATTTCCGACGTATGTCATTACGATTTTGTCCTGCTGATTAATCTGTTCGGCACGGCATTTGATCTTCCGGAGAATGTAAGCCCGGCTTGTGTTGACATCAATCAGGAAATTGCAAGGCATTACGGAATTTCAGCGGCAGAAGCATTTGACAAGAGCCGCGAGGAAATTGTGCTGGAACTGTGCGGAGAATCGGTCGCAGGAAAGAAACATAACTCTCTGTATGACGCAGAAGTTATCAAGGCCATTTATCAGGAGATTGCGAGGTGATGACCAAATCCATGAGCGATAGAAAATACACAATCTATGCCGTGGATTTCTGACTCGACGGAACTCTCTGTGAATCCGTCTGGCCGGGAATCGGCGCTCCGAACCGCCACTTGATTGAATACTTGAAAACGCGCCGGTCACAGGGAAATAAGATTATTCTCTGGACATGCCGTACCGGAGAGAGACTGCAGGAGGCTGTTGAGTGGTGCCGCAGGTATGGCCTGGAATTTGACGCAGTGAATGAGAATCTGCCGGAGATAATCAAAGAACATGGCGGAGACACTAGAAAAGTGCTTTATGACGTGCTGATCGACGATAAATCCGCCGACAAACGCAAGTACGGTCTGCCGTTCAGGGCCGGGAAAGCGGTCGCTGATGAATCGGAACCAAGACGGAAAGCGAGATTTGTGTGATATGGGAAAATTAAGACCTTGCATTGTGCGAATACCAGAACTAAAAGTGTATGAAACCACTATACGTAAAGCTAAGGAACACAAAGGATATTTCCATAAATGGTCTGACCGCTTAATTATCGGAAAATCCCCTACAGATGGCGGGTATGCCACAGGGGAAATGTATCAAACGGTCGGTATCGTTGAATACGAAGATGGAACAGTGCATGAGCATTTACCGTCAGAAATCCAATTTACGGATAGAGCAAATTAAAGCAATTAAAAAGGAGGAAAAAAGTACATGATTAAGATTTTAAAAAACGGAGAAGACAAGAAATATTATGCAAGGTGCGGAAAATGCGGGACGGAGATTGAGTATGAGTTGTCTGATGTTAAGCGCGAGAGAAGTTATGCGTATAATGGGGAGATTAAAACCGTAACTTGCCCGGTTTGCGGAGAAGTTATCAATGTCAATCTACTCTCAAAGGAAGAGTATTATGACACAAATCGGTCGAGATATGCCGGTGGCTTTTCTTGTTTTTCGTGATGGTGTAAACATGAATTATAATAGAACGAGAAAGAAAACAAAAATTGACCGCTGTTGCTGTACCTGCGACAGAAACAAGCGTGTAGAAGATAAAAACGGAATGGTGACTCACTGCGAATGTGAGATTGATGGACATCATATCAGCTATATAAATAATTTTGAATATTCCTGCCGCCGGTACGTATTGGATAAAGCATATAAACCGGGCGGGAAGTGGTATAAACCGGAAAATTTTGAATAATGCCACAAATATTATGTCTGAGAAGGAGAAATAAACAGAATGAGAATAAAAAAGTATGGCCTGTACAGACATTTCAAAGGAAATCTGTACATAGTCTTAGATTTTGCAACTCACACAGAAACAGGAGGAACGCTTGTTATATACAAAGCCTTGAAAACAGGCAGAATATGGGCGCGTCCTTTGGAAATGTTTGCGTCGGAAGTGGATAAAGAAAAATATCCGGACGCAAAACAGAAATATCGTTTTGAACTTGTAGAGCAGACATTGTTCGGAGGTGAGAATAATTCACATGGCAAGCGTAAGCTTTGACAGAAGTACGAGCACAAACGTTGAAATATCTGCTGACGAAATCGAAATTATAAAGAAAGCTCGTGAAATCTTGTACGAAATATCGAGTGAATTATGGAGCGAAGACGGAGGAGATGAACGGAAACATATTTAAACACGAGTACGGCATGTGATTGCATTGAGATGTTTTTACATAATGATTGCGGCGTAGACGTGCGGAGGTAACACATCATGGTGGAGAAAACATTTAATATTAAAGTGACGATGAATGAAAGATGGGTTGACGATTTCTGTTCCATGCTGAAATGGATGGAATACTGTGGGAATATAGGTCATTCATCCGTTACAGGATTTTATGCAGATGGAGATGGGGATTTCAGACCTAAGTTCGAGATTGATACAGATTTTAAGGGGAAACATGGGTATTTTCCTAAAGAACATCCTGAAGGCAATAAGCGATGTGACGTAGAAGTTATTTTTGATGCAGGATAACAAAATATGGCTGTGTGGTGGCAATGGTGAGCGCTTAAATCCGGAAACCCGCGGCAATGTCCAAGCCGAGATGCAGGTTCGATTCCTGCCGCAGTCGTTTTTTAATGAGAATGAAATTATAGGAGGATTACAATGAGACCGATTGATGCAGATGAGCTTCAAGAAAGAGTAGAAATAATATGTGGTTCGGAAACAGAACTTTGCAAAACCGTATCGAATTATTTGAGAAATTCGCCTACGATAGAATTGGAACCGGACTTACCGCCGGAACCTATTCAGTGCGCTGCCATGCTGATAGAGAGAAGTTTTGAATATGAGACAAGCGCTGTTCAGAGAGCGTTTGGTGCAGGCGAAAAAGCAAAGGCAAAGTATTATTCCGTTGATGAACTTCGGCAGATTGCGGAACATTTGCTTGTTTACTGCAACCATATGGAGAATGACGGCGATTGACGAAAGCCGGATTGATGTGGAGTGCGGAGAGATGAAATTATCGGAGGCAGAAAACAATGGGTGAAATGGAAATTGGAAGATGTGAATGTTGCGGCAAAGAAAATGTTCCGTTACAAAGAAAATATTTTCATTATCATGTGAAGTGCGAGTGTTGTTCGCCGGAGCATTTTGTTATGGTTAGACATTGCGAAGATTGCGAGCCGAAAGAACCGAGAGAAACAAAAATCACATTAAAAACAGAGGATTTGAAGAATCCATTTCATTACGCATTTCAGATTATAAAAGGCGAAATGCACAGAACAAGAGATATCAAGGGAGAAATATACAATGTATGGGAGTCCAGCCTTTCCATGATGATTTATGACTCTGTTCCAAACATGACAGCGGATAGGGCGAACGAAATTGCAAGCAAGTGGTTAGACAGACTTTTCAGAATAGACCATGATAAACACAAATAAATAACGATAGAGCCAGAGCCATAGAGCCGGAGCCATTTGAACTTGTCGAAATTTTCGATAGGTTGGCAAAACGTTTTTATGCCACTGTAGCTCAAACGGAGAGAGCGCGGCAAAACGGATGCCGGTCGCAAACACAGGTTCCAGAAGCACCGAAAGGTATTAACAGACCGATTGCGGGGAAGCTCCGCCAGCGTGGTTGCGTAGGGAAGCGGGTTGTCCTGAATGCTATGCTTAGGTGACGAGTGCGGGTTCGAGTCCCGCCAGTGGCGTTAAAATAATTTGAAATGAGAATAAAGGAGTGATGACTTATCAATAAAGTGATTTTAATTGGCCGCCTTACACGCGATCCCGAAATTCGTACGGCACAAAACAAAGAGTCTATGACGGTCGCACGATATACTCTCGCAGTTGACCGCAGGTACAAAAAAGAAGAAGACCAATCCGCAGATTTCATAAACTGCATCGCCTTTAACAAGAACGCCGAATTCGCTGAAAAGTGGTTCAAAAAAGGAATTAAAGTTGCTGTTATTGGAAGAATCCAGACTGGCAGTTACACAAATAAGGACGGATATAAGGTTTATACGACTGACGTTGTGATAGATGAGCAGGAATTTGCTGAAAGTAAATCTGCAAGCACAAATTATCAGCAACAGGGAAACAGCAGACCTCAACAACAGAGCAGGCAGGCCCCACCTTCGGGAGAGGAATTTATGAACATCCCGGACGGGATAGATGAAGAGTTGCCATTTAATTAAGGGGGATACATGGATAAATCGTTTGACAATATTTCACGTCCTGCCCATTATGCTTTCAGCCAATATGAGCCGAAAGATGTTATACGTGAATGGGATTTGAATTTTAATCTTGGAAACGTAATCAAATATGTAGCAAGAGCCGGGAGGAAAGGCGATAAAACAGAGGATTTAAAGAAAGCAAGGCAATACCTTGATTTTGAACTCGAAGCCATGGAAAAGGAGGGAAAACATGCTCGCACAAGTGAGAATTGAACAGGATAAAGACAAGCCTTATAAACACAAAGTTGAGGTGAATGGAGTTGATTTCAGTGATAGTACATACAGCGTGGAAATTGAATCTGAAAGCATACCAGAGGTAAATATCAAAATACGCGGCGCCATCCCTCTGTACGTAGCCGAACAAGCCAAAGTGAATTTTGATTTCAGTCCCACCTCAATACAAGACGCTATATTCATTTTGTACATTCATCTCAAAGAAGATAAAGATTACTATGACGCATTCCTTGCAAGTATAGAAAGCTCTGTGAATGAGCAGGAATTGTACGGGCTTCCATTCCAGCCGAGGCATGAAATTGCGGAGAAAATCTTGAAACGAATTATGGGAGATGAATGATTGGACTGAAATTCTTGCGTTTTTTCTGAGTCTATTTTTGGTTTTGAAATATGGAGGTAATTTTATGCTTATGTTTATTTTTAAGGCTCTTATTACGATTTTCGATATTATTATGATTTTCGTATTTTTGTATGCAAGCGGAGAGAATCCGAGCAAAAACTCAGCTATTGGTTCGTTATTTGTTGAACTCTTATTTATCTGCAATGCACTTATGATATGGAGCAGAAGATAAGACATTGGGAGTTAGCCTAAATGGTAAGGCACGGGATTTTGATTCCCGCAAATGCCGGTCCGAATCCGGCACTCTCAGGCGGGCGGCGTGGTGAACCGCCCAGACAGTTCATTCATTTTGTTTATCTCCTTTCTTGAGTCCCAGGCCACGTTTGGCCTGGGAACCTGGGCAGGTAGCGTAGCGGCGAACGCATCTGACTGTAAATCAGGCACACAGAAACAACGAAGGTTCGAGTCCTTCCCTGCCCATATG
>CANQQE010000035.1 GCA_947625935.1 uncultured Muribaculaceae bacterium
TGAGCCTCTTGTCGGATTCGAACCAACGACCCCGAGATTACAAATCACGTGCTCTGGCCAACTGAGCTAAAGAGGCAGCTCTGTCGCTTGAACCGTGCCGTTATGACTGTCAAGCGGGTGCAAAGTTACGACAAGTTTTGAAATCGCCAAAATATTTTGAACTTATTTTTCCACTTTTTTGTTGTCATCATTCGTTTCAGATTGATTTTCCGATAATTAGACGATTAAAAAATTTCATGCTTTTTTGGCCTCCACCAACCGCAATCACGCCAAAGCCGTCTAATAGCATCGCTACCGGGCGTCACGCACACGCGGCTTACAGGCCCGACACCTCCCTTTTGCAGCCACCGAGGGTTGCAGATAGACAAAAAAAATGTAATTTTGCCACTATTAATAAGAATATATCGAATTAAACAACACCACTTCCCATGAAAGAAGAAATAACCGAAAGGCTCAACGCCCTGCGCGATGCCATGAGACAAGCGGATGTCGCCGCGATAATCATTCCACAGACCGACCCGCACCAAAGCGAATACTTAGCAGACCACTGGCAGGTGCGTAGGCATTTCAGCGGTTTCACCGGCTCTGCCGGATCGTTAGTGGTAACCGCCGACAAAGCCTTGCTGTGGACCGATTCAAGATATTTCATCCAGGCGGCGGCACAGCTCGACGGTACGGGCATCAAACTCATGAAAGACGGGCTGCCCGATACCCCCGACATAATAAGCTACCTGACCGGGGCACTCCCCTCAGGAGCGACCGTGGGCATTGACGGATGGCTTTTCTCGACCGACGCAGTCGCAACCATCGACGCGGCTCTGACAGACAAGGGGCTTAGACTCCGCACCGATTTCGACCCCGTCGACGCCCTATGGACTGACCGCCCCGCCCTACCTCAGACTTCGATATTTATCCACGACATCAAATATGCCGGCCGCTCAGCCGCCGACAAAATAGCCGACATACTTGCGAAAGCCAACGCTGACGCCGTGTTTGTCTCAGCCTTAGACGAGATAGCGTGGACTCTCAACATACGCTCGCGCGACGTGCAGTGCAATCCTGTCGCCACCGCATACCTCTATATATCGCGCGATGGTTCGACACTGCTAACAGACCCGGCGAAAGTCGCGCCCGAGACAGCGGACTACCTCAAAGCCAACGGCGTGGGGCTGGCCCCTTATTCAGCCGTCGGCGATTTCATCGCTTCGCTCCCGGCAGGTGCCAAAGTGCTTGTGGAGCCAGCGAAAACATCGCAGGCCGTGGCCACGGCTCTCGGTGAGCGCATGACCAAGGGAACATCGCCCATAGCGATGTTCAAGGCTTGCAAGAACGACACCCAGATAAGCGGCACACGTTCTGCAATGGAACGCGACGGCGTGGCGATGGTGAAAGCGCTCATGGAAATAGAACGGATGATGCAAACCGGAGAAAAGCTCACAGAGATGGGAATCGCAGCATTGCTCACACGTCTGCGCTCGGAAGGGGAACTGTACTTCGACGACAGTTTTGACACCATAGCCGGCTTCCGCGACCACGGTGCGATAGTCCATTACAGCGCTACACCCGACACCGATGCGACATTGTCGCCCGACGGCCTGCTGCTCATCGACTCAGGAGCGCAATACCTCGACGGCACCACCGACATCACCCGCACAATCTCGCTTGGCAACCCGACCGATCTGCAACGACATGACTTCACATTAGTCATGAAAGGGCACATCGCACTGGCATCGATGGTGTTTCCCGCAGGCACAACAGGCCACCAGCTTGACGCTATAGCCCGCCAATTCCTGTGGAAAGAGGGGTTGAGCTACCTCCACGGCACGGGCCACGGCGTCGGACATTTCCTTAATGTCCATGAAGGGCCTCAGAGCGTAAGGCTCAACTATGTCCCCACTCCCCTCACCCCCGGAATGATAACCTCCAACGAGCCGGGACTCTATCGCGAGGGCATCCATGGCATACGATGCGAGAACCTCGTGCTCACCATCCCGGCCATGACCACCGAATTTGGCGAGTTCCTGCGCTTCGAGACACTGACACTCTGCCCGTTTGATCTCTCGCTCTTTGACCTCTCGCTGATGAGCGACTCTGAAATCGAGTGGGTCAACGCCTATCACGCCACCGTCCGCAATCGTCTCACCCCGATGCTCACACCCCGTCAGGCTCAATGGCTCGCAGACAAGACCGCCCCGCTGAAACGCTGACGGCACCAACCAAAACACGGATTTAACAACGTAAAAACAGATTTGTTATAACACAATAATGGCACTTATAATACCTCTCCGCGGCTACACTCCTAAAATAGGCCGCGACACATTTTTGGCAGAAAACGCAACGCTGATAGGCGACGTCACCATCGGCGATGAGTGCAGCGTGTGGTTCAACACCGTGCTGCGCGGCGACGTCAACACCATCACCATCGGCAACCGCGTCAACATCCAGGACGGTTCCGTGCTTCACACCCTCTATGAGAAATCGGTAATCGAAATAGGCGACGACGTCTCCGTAGGCCACAACGTGACCCTGCACGGCTGCAAAATCCACGATTTCGCTCTGATCGGCATGGGGGCCGTAGTGATGGACGACGCAGTCGTCGGGGAAGGCGCATTAGTGGCCGCCGGGTCGGTGGTGCTGTCGCGCACGATCATCGGCCCCAACGAGCTGTGGGGCGGTGCGCCAGCCAAGTTCATCAAGATGGTAGAGCCCGAAAAGGCCCGCGATCTGAACCAGAAGATAGCCCGCAACTATCTTATGTACTCACGCTGGTACACCGAGAATGAGCCTGACAAAGATTAACGGACAAGGTTAACACCCCACCCGTCAAAAAATTAACCCAAAAAAGTTTTGGAGAATAAAAAACAATTAGTAATTTTGCCCCGCAAAACCAAAACGCATATAACAAAAAAAACAATAAACTAAAAATGATCATCGTACAAGTAAAAGAAGGCGACAACATCGAGAAAGCTTTAAAAAAGTTTAAACGCAAATTTGAAAAAACCGGCATCGTCAAGGAACTCCGTAGCCGTCAGGCATTTGAGAAGCCTTCTGTGACCAACCGCAAAAAAATGATGAAAGCGGTTTACGTCCAGAAGCTCCGCTCGGTTGAGGAATAAGCCGAATCAAAGCGGCACGGGAGTCGCGACGGCAACCGTCACGCACAATATTTTCCCCGATTTTCCTTTTTTTATTTGGATAATTGAATAGAAAAGCCTAAATTCGTTGCTGACACCGACAAAGAGCCTCACTGCTCAAGTCACCGACGGATTTCAGATATGCTGATAGATGCTTTTCTAACATACATACGGTGTGAGCTGAACTATTCGGCTTACACCGTTTCGTCTTATCGCACAGACCTGATCCAATGGGCCGACTATGCCACCGGCGGCAAGAGAGACGAGCTGCGGCCGATGGACGTGACCACATCAGACCTACGCGCATGGCTCGCCAAAGAAGCCGAATCAGGGGCGGGCAGCCGCACCCTGCGCCGTAAGGTTCAATCGCTTCGGGCCTTTTTTAAATTTCTGATGGCGCGACACGGACTGAAAAGCAATCCGGCCGCCGACATACCGTCAATCAAATGTCCGGCCGCGTTGCCGACCTTCATACGCCCTGAGGAAACGCGCCATATCCTCGACGAACAGATTGACAATGACAACTTTCAGGCGGTGCGCGACAGACTGATGCTGATGATGCTCTACTCCACCGGCATGAGGTCGGCTGAAGCAGTGTCGCTGCTTGACGCTGACGTAAACCTTTCGCGCGGCGAACTAAAAGTGCTCGGAAAGCGTAATAAAGAAAGAATAATCCCCTTCGGGGAGGAACTGGCGCAAATGATCACAGAATACCGACACCTACGCGACACCACAGCCGGATACCGGCCGGAGCGGTTTTTCACCCGCCCCGACGGGCAGCCCATCTACCGCACACTTCTCTATCGCTGCGTACACCGCGATCTTCAAAACGGCGGAGCGCACGCCGCCAAGCTGAGCCCGCACGTCATGCGCCACTCATTTGCGACCGATATGCTCAACAACGGCGCCGAGCTGACATCGGTGCAACAGCTTCTCGGCCACCAAAGCCTAATGACAACACAGGTTTATACACATATAACCTATCGAGAACTAAAACAAAATTATCAACTCGCGCACCCGCGCGCTTTAAAAAAGGAGGATAATCATGGATCTAAGAATTCAAGCAATCCACTTTGACGCATCAGAAAAACTCGTCGCCTTCATCAACAAGAAAGTGGACAAACTAACCCGCCGCTGCGCCGACATCACGGCAACTGACGTGACACTCAAAGTAGTGAAACCAGAGACTTCGCTCAATAAAGAGGCAGTTATCAAGATAACAGTGCCACAGGCCGGTGAAATCGTGGCAACGAAGACCGCCGACACGTTTGAGGAAGCGATCGACCTGTGTCTCGAAGCAATCGAACGGCAGTTTGAAAAAACCAAAGACAAGAAATAATATCCCGGCATATATCGGGCAACATAGCGGCGGGGGAGTAGCGGAACGGCTTATCCCCCGCCCCATTTTTACCCATAACGGAACTTTAGCACCGCCGCCAATGTTATAGATATACCAACTTAACCAAACATATAAAACCACATAAGACATATGAAAGTTACTTATCTTGACTATTGCGGCTACATGGTAATAACCGAAAAGGTTATCATGGTATTTGACTATTTCCGTGACCCGTCACGCTCTCTCCACAAAGCACTCGACGCTCACCCCGACTTTCCGGTGGTGTTTTTCATGAGCCATTACCCACATGACCGAGCCTACAAGCCCGATATATACGAAATCGCACAGAATCATCCCCGCACCTACGTTTTGTCGAACGACATCCTCCCACAGGGAATACCGTCGGATCTCGCAGTGGCCGGAATGAGCGCAGGCGACATCGTCGAGGACCTCCCGGGCATCAAGTCGGTAAAAGCCTACAAATCGACGGGTAAAGGGGTCACTTTCGTGGTCACAATCCACGACGGACGGCGCATATTCCACGGCGGCAACATAGGCCAGCCTGAACATGACAAAGAGAAACAGGCCGCGACAAAAGAGAATCTGATGCACGATGAGGACAAATTCAAGTCAATCATAACGCATATAGCATCGGAGGTGCCGAAAGTCTATTTAGGTATGTTCCCGCTTTTCCGCGTTGAGGGCCGCGAATATACAGGCTATGCCAAATTCTATCTTGACTCAATCAAAACCGAGAACTACTTCCCGATGAACATTGGCGACAGCTTTGCCGAAGGGTGCGATTTCGATTCTTACGTCCAGACACCCGGAGCCCACTGCCATTGCCTTCACAACCCCGGCACATCGGTAAAACTCGGTTAGGCAAGCTCCGTTTCAATCCAGCCACTCCATAGACAACGAGCGAGGCCCGACAGCGTTATGCGTCGGGCCTCGTTCAATTTATGAGGCTGTTTTGAAGCGGTCTGAATTATTCAGCCTTGCCTGCGCTGCCAAGCACGTTGACAATTTTGTGCTTGTAGAGCTTCTCCATGTTGTCGCGGGCGGGGCCGAGATATTTGCGGGGGTCAAACTCAGCGGGTTTCTCAGCGAACACCTTGCGGATAGCTGCGGTCATAGCCAGACGGCTGTCAGAGTCGATGTTGATTTTGCAAACCGCGCTCTTGGCAGCTTTGCGAAGCTGTTCTTCGGGGATACCGATAGCGTCGGGGAGCTTGCCGCCGTATTTGTTGATGGTATCGACTTCTTCCTGAGGAACTGAAGATGAACCGTGGAGCACGATGGGGAATCCGGGAAGTTTCTCCATGACAGCGTCGAGCACGTCGAAAGCCAAAGGCGGGGGAACAAGTTTGCCCTCGGTGTTGCGTGTGCACTGCTCGGGAGTGAACTTGTATGCACCGTGTGAAGTACCGATCGAGATGGCCAAAGAGTCGCAACCTGTGCGGGTAGCGAAGTCGATAACCTCTTCGGGATCGGTGTAGGTGTGGTGGTCAGAAGACACCTCATCCTCAACACCTGCGAGCACGCCAAGCTCACCTTCAACGGTTACATCATATTTGTGAGCGTAGTCAACTACCTGCTTGGTCAGGGCGACGTTCTCCTCATAGGGGAGGTGTGAACCATCGATCATCACCGACGAGAAGCCGTTGTCGATGCAAGATTTGCAAAGCTCGAAGCTGTCGCCGTGGTCGAGGTGGAGCACAATCTGGGGATGTTCCCATCCGAGTTCCTTGGCATATTCAACCGCACCCTGCGCCATGTAGCGGAGCAAAGTAGCGTTGGCATAGTTGCGTGCGCCTTTCGACACCTGAAGAATCACAGGAGATTTCTCCTCAGCCGCAGCCTTGATGATAGCCTGAAGCTGCTCCATGTTGTTGAAGTTGAAAGCGGGGATTGCATATCCGCCTTTGATTGCCTTGGCAAACATCTCGCGGGTGTTGACCAAGCCTAATTCTTTGTAGCTTACCATTTGGCTTAAATATTTAGATTAATAAAATTTATATCTGACCGCAAAGTTACGGTTTTATAATGAAGTATGAAACCGCACGGGGGTGAAATTTTGCTAAAGTAGCGAGTTATGGCTCTCTATGGCTACACGCTCAACGCTTGGCGGCCCCAAGGTGCAGGCGTGCGTGCACAGCACCGACGAGCAATGCGCCGCCAACGATGTTGCCCAGCGTAGCCGGGATGAAACTGCACCACACCGACTGCCACAGCCCCACATCAGCGCCCTCCATCATGCCGAGCGGAATGAAAAACATATTAGCGATGGAGTGCTCGTAGCCAAGCGCGACAAACGCCATTACAGGGAACCAGCAGCCGGCCATTTTTTCGATGAGCGTGCGCCCCGACAAGGCAAGCCAGACGGCAAGGCAAACACACCAGTTGGCCCCGACACCTTTCAGAAACACCGTGAGCCACGGCATGGAAACTTTGGCCGACGCGATTTTGACTATGGCGGAGTGATATGGTTCGACAGCAGTCAAACCACAGCAGTAAACCATCAGAAAGGTGAATGAAAGCGCACCGACAAAGTTGCCGAGATAGACCAGTGTCCAGTTTTTGGCGACCTCCATCGCAGAACACCGCCGCTGCATGAATGCCGGTATGAGCAACGCATTGTTGCCGGTGAACAACTCTGCGCCAAGCACCACAACCAATATCAAACCGATAGGAAACACACAGCCACTCAACAATTTCTGCAACGCCGGATTGTCGGCTGTCATTCCCGGAAAACCGAAACCTACAATCAGCGACAGGACGCCTCCGAGCTCGATGTAGGCACCCGCAAGGATAGCGAGCAGCGACAGACGAGCGAACCGGTCGTTGCTAACCCCGACTTTGGCCAAGCCTATGTTCAACGCGGCGTCTGCCACCTCTTTGGGACTCTTTACATCCATAGCAATCAAAAATTACCGTTGTTTGTGAGCGCGAAGATACAAAAAAAATCGCGGGGCTAACCCGCGATTTCTCATATATCATAGTGCGTCAACGGTCTCACTTTACAAGAAGTTTCGCCACTTTCGCACCTTGTTTCACAATATACAGATTACCGGGCGCGGGGTTGGCGACACGCACTCCCTGAAGGTTGTAGAAGTCGGCGTGCTTCGACAAGTCGATACCGTCGGCAGAGTAATCGCCCGAAATGTCACTCACACCCGACCCGGTGTTGATTTCGGAATAATAAGCCTTCAACGCGCCTAAATGGGAGCTGTAGCTCTTGCCGGTTGTGGTCGAGGTGACGAATTGCAATCTTTTTATTACCAACGGATAAGCCTCCGGGGTATCGGTAGTGAAGAAATCAGCCCACGGCACACGCACCAGATTGTCTACGCCTGCGGCAAGCGACAGAGGCACCTTAGCGACAGCGTTGCGCGCTCCGTCGCAGGAGTAGGTCACATTGAGCATTGTATATGCCCCTTCATCTGAATTTATATTAATTTCAAGCGCATCCGGGCGGCTCCACAGTTTAATCTCGCGTGCAAACGACAACGACGGGCTGCGTGAGCTGTTTACTGTGAAATCGACAGTCATACCCTCGCCGCTGTTATCGCCGGTTATGGTCAAATCCTTGAGATTGCTGTTTGTCACGGTCCAGTCATCACGGCTGTTCATGGGATCGACGACGAGATAATGTTCAGCGGGAATCTCGACGTTGACAACAATCTCATCGGCCACGTCGCCCACCACGCCGCGAACCACGGTCTGACCATCGGCCACACCGTGAATCAATCCGTTGCCGTCAACGATAGCGATAGAGGGGTCATCGCTACTCCAAGACAGAGCCTGATTAGCAACCGACATCATCGTCTCACCGACAAGCGACTGCACCTCGACAGTGTAGTCGTAAAAGCCATCGACGAGTATAGCATCGCGTTTGAACTCAGGAGCCGCCGAGCCGACAGTCACAGGAATCGTAGCAGTCAGAGAGCCGACCTTGGCCGTCAAAGCGTGGCACCCCGAGCCGGAAGCGAGCAACGCACCGTCGGTGGTAATCTCGCCGAGAGCTGCGTCGCATGAAAGCTCCATTTCAAAATCAACGTCTTCGAGCCACACGCCATAACGGTTGAAGGCGTGCAGTTTGGGCCGATATATGCCATATTTTGGAAGAACGATAGCGTGGTCTTCAAACTCGATAGAGGCAATCTGGTTGTCAACGGGTGTCGGAGAAACGGCAAACACGGCATTGACCACCGAACGCTCCCTGCCGTCGCTGGGGGAATTGCGGACGCCGAGATTATCGACGTAAAGAGTGGTGGAACCGCCGCCGTCGAAATTCATAGCCTCAGTGCAGCCGGTAGCCAACATGATGTCGGCCAATACTTTTGAGACGCAACCTTGCGACGCAGTTGAACGTCCATCGACCACAAGCAGCACGAGCTTTGTTCCTGTGGCATCATAACCGATCGCGGTGCGTGGATTCAGCGCAGTCAAATGATCAAGCGCACCCTGAGTATTAAGCACCTGACCGCCTGACAGAATCAACGGGCGGCCGCCGGCCACCTGGCGTGCGGCTATCGGTTGACCGTTGGCCAAAATTGATGTGCTGACCGTCACTTTGTCGCCGGTCTTCAGTCTCGACACAAAATCATTTCCCGAACCGTGTCCTGAAATCACGACACCGCCTGACGGGATGGCCATGGAACCGGCAGTTACAGGGTCGCACCCCACCAGCAGCTCAACCGTCTGACCCGGAGTCAACGAGCCCGACAATATTGTAGCCGAAACCTCGGTGCCGTAGGCGTTAGTGCCGGAATTGGCTCCCTTGCGGGAATTGTAGATCACGAGATTGTTTTCATCACGGCCGCGGTTTATGCCCGACAGCTCATGGGATGACCCGTCGGGAGCAGTCACCGTTCCGCTAAACACCATGTCGGCCACCTTAGGAACTTTGTTGTCGTCGATCGCCCAATGGCTCCAGCCATTGTTGAGCGCATAGTAGTACTCGCCATCGACCACGGCCGTGCCTATGGGCTGGGAGTTACCGAAAAAGTCGGCATTGACACCGGCGATGTAACGGCAATTATTATTCTGGTATTTGTTGACCATTCCCGTAAGCGTGTTACCTCCTTTTAGCACGGTCGAAGCCTGAACGGTGCGCATCTCGACGTTGGGATTTGTAAGGTCGGTGGTGGTGTATGCCACTCTGAGTTTGTAAGGGCCTTCAAGTTTGAGTGAAGTATGGGTTGTGCCCGGGCCGACAGTAGCATGATAAAGCGTATCGACACGGTAATCTTTTCCTTGCAGAGTCCAGTGGGTGGAAGCGGACGCCATAAATGGCATAGTGACCGCAAATGCGGATAACAAATATTTTAGCATGAGATTGGTTTAAGGTTAGACAGTTGTTTAGATTCTTAAATTGTTTGTATTATAGTGTTTTATAGAGTTTTCTCTAAATGGCGCCGGGGGAAAGGCGGGGATGGCCGTTTCCCCCGTGTTGCCTTTAGAAAATTTTAATCTACGGTTATCTCATCATAACAAAATGATGTTTCTTAAATAGCGTCGTCCTCGACGGTCTCAAGCGCGTCGGGAACGGGGGTGGCTTCACTGTCGGCCGTCGCTGATTCCAGTTTCTTCATTATTGAGAAGATGAATGCAGCGGAGAGGAGACAGAGGGCGATAAGTATCGTCCACAGAAGCGCGACGTCGATTTTATCCCACAGCATAGCGGGGATAGCCGTCAGGAAGTTGCCGATGGCTGTAGCGCCAAACCAGCAGCCCATCATAGCACCTTTGTATTTCGGTGGAGCCACCTTCGACACAAACGATATGCCCATTGGCGACAGCAGCAATTCAGCGAATGTCAGCACCAAGTAGGTACCCATAAGCAGGTTAGGGCTAACGAGCGAAGCGGCCTGACCTTCAGTCGGAGCGACGCCCAAACCGATTGAACCGAGAGCCATGACACCGAACCCAAGACCGGCCACAAGCATACCGTAGCCGATTTTGCGGGGTGCCGACGGGTCTTTTTTCTTTTTTGCCAACCAAGAGAACAATGCAACCGAGAACGGGGTCAACGCCACAACATAGAACGGGTTGAACTGTTGGTAAATCTGAGGTTGGAGACCCGACACCGGATCGGGCGTGGTGTCGTAGAAGAAATACAGCCCTACAAGAGCTGCAATAAGCACGAGCCCCGACACGAGACGCGATGTGCCGCCTTTGCTCTGTATCAGGTTGAATGTGGCGTAAACGCCCACGACAATCGTCGCCAAAGCCCACACGTTGAAGGCTATGCGCGTCCAGCCGCCGCATTCGGGTGTAGTGAACGCCTCGGCAAATTTAGTCAGCGTCAGGCCATTCTGATGGAACACCATCCAGAAGAATATAACGACGGTGAACACCAGAAGCAGAGCTGTGATGCGGCTCTTGGTCTGCGCTTTTGTCAATTCGGGCTGAGCGACAGCGGCACCTGATTTGGATGCTGAAGTCTTGGACTCGGTGACGCTTGCATAGGTGCCGCGACCGATTTTGTAGATGAGGAACGACAGAATCATCGAGCCGCAAGCCACAGCGAAGGCGTAGCTGTAACCGGTCGAGATGGTGGCCATATAAGTCTTGCACCACGCCATCAGGTCGGCGGGCGAACCGGCGAACTCTGTGAGGCGCGCAAGTTTGTCGGCATCAATCGTGTCGCCGGCTATAAACTTGTTGCAAAGGCCGGGTATAGCGGGGTCATAGACGAGATCCTGAGCCGAGAGAGCCAAACGGCACAACGATTCGGTGACCGACGGAGCGAACATGGCACCGATGTTGATTGCCATATAGAACAGGGAGAAAGCCACGTCGCGCTTATCGCTGTAACGGGAATCGTTATAAAGATCGCCGACCATGACCTGAAGGTTGCCCTTGAAAAGGCCGGTGCCACAAGAAATGAGCAGCAGGGCAAGGAGCATGATATAGAAGGCGGGAGATGAAAACGCCGATCCGTCGGGCATGGATGTCGGTATGGCCATTACGAAGTAGCCTAAGAACATAACCACGATACCGAGGGTCACAGTCTTGGAGAAATTCCACTTATCGGCAATGACGCCGCCCAGCATGGGCATGAAATATACGAGAGCCAAGAATGTGGAATAGATTAATCCGGCCGTGGCTGTCGGGAGTGCGAATTTCGCTTGCAGGAACAGCAAGAGAATCGCCAGCATGGTGTAGTAGCCAAAACGCTCGCCGGTATTGGCCAACGCAAGGATATACAAGCCTTTAGGTTGATTCTTAAACATGATTATTATTGGTTAGTTGTTAGTTATTTATCATTGTCAGCCGCCTCGTCGCGTGTCTTGAAAGCGAGGGCGTACATACGCATCTGCTTGACCATGGCCACCAGCCCGTTGCTGCGGGTTGGCGACAAGTGTTCAGAAAGACCGATTTCGTCGATAAAGCGCAAATCGGCGTTTAGAATCTCGTCGGGGGTGTGGTCGTTCAGGACTTTTATCAAAAGGGAAATTATCCCCTTGACGATAATGGCGTCGGAGTCGGCGGTGTAGTGCACCTTGCCGTCAATTTCCTCGGCATTGAGCCACACGCGGCTTTGGCACCCTTCGATGAGGTGTGAAGGCGTTTTATATTTCTCGTCAATAGGAGGGAGGGCGTTGCCAAGGTCAATGATGTAGGCATAGCGGTCCATCCAGTCATCAATGTCGGAAAATTCGTCGATAATCTCTTGCTGGGTTTCTTCGATAGTCATATCAAAATAACGCGTTGAATTATTTCCAATAGAGTTAAAATCAAGCCGGTTCGTTGTAAATCACGTTTAGCACCACCTGCCCCACCGCTTTAAGAGTGGAGGAGTCAATGACGTTCATGTCGTCGGAGAGCGTGTGCCATGAAGGGTGGAACGATTTCGTCGTCGGGTTCATGCACTCGATTATGTCGATGCAAGGGATGCCGGCTCGGTTGACAAATGTGTGGTCATCCGTAATCGCCGTTCCGACCTCATTCACGAAACGGTCGCCGTAACCGCTCGATAACGCTCTCGACCAGACTTTGTCGACAATCGGTTTGGCGAGCTGCTGCGAGGTAAACTCACGGTAGAACAAGGCATCATGAGCTCCCACCATATCGAGCAATATTCCATATGCGGGAACCACGCTGTCTTTATAGGGTTTGGTTTTTAGCCATTCCTGTGTACCGAGACACCATGTGTCCTCGTTTGCTCCCCAGCCATCAGACTGGCCGTAGTCCTCAGCGTCGACAAACAGCAGATCGACTCCCACCTGAGGCTCATGAGCTTGAAGATGACGCGCGACCTCAAGCAGCACCCCCACGCCACTGCCACCGTCGTTGGCGCCAAGCACCGGTTTTGAACGGTCGTCGAGTTTTGCCTCCTGATCGGCCCACGGGCGCGTGTCCCAATGGGTCAACAGCAACACTCTTTTGGGCGCGTCGGCATTATAGCGAGCGAGTATATTTTTGTAGGGCAGACGGTCACCGTTGTATGCCGACACCACTCCTTCCTGAATCATAACTGTGTCGGCTCCGAGTGTTTCCAAACGCGCAACGATATATTGACCACAGGCGTCGTGGGACGGCGTACCTGTCACACGAGGGCCGAAATCGACCACACGTTTAACGTTGACATATGCGCTGTCACCGTCAAACACAGCTACCGGCACAGTATCGGCAGGTATCTGATTTTGAGATGTCTCGGTTTTAGAGCCTGAATTACACGCACAGCATATCAGGGATACCCCTAATGCCGCTATTTGCAACATTCTCATGATGTTTTAATGTTTTAACCCTCAAAGTTACAAAAAAGTAACAAACTATACCGATTTTTCAGCATCTTAACATTATTTTAGATGGAATAGCCCGATGGAACGGAATTTTTGAGATGTGGATGCTTACGCAGAATTGTCAAATTGGCTATATGCGTGCAAAAAAAGTGCGGGTGAGGGACAGCCCCACCCGCACGATTGTATTTATCAACCTATCAGTCAGTGACGAGGATGCGGAATGGCGCACGCTGACCGGGTGCGGCAATTATGTAGCCCCCATATGGGAGGGGGAGGTAATCACCGTCGTTAACCATTGGCAACTCCATGACTTTGCGCCCCGCAAGGTCATAGACAACTACACCACAGATGGTGGCGCCGCAGGTGAACATCACACCTCCGGGACAATTGACGATTCCGAAGGGGGGAAGGTCGCAGTTGATGCCTTCGACACCCGACGGCTCAACCATAATCAGGTTAGACGGTTCTGAACGGTAACCGAGCCGCACAGACTGCACGGTATAGCTCTCGGATGATGACATATCCTCGATGGCGAGATAGTTTTCCTCGGCCACAAGCTCCTCGGTCATAGACGATCCGTTTTCGTAATGGTTTCGGGTAACCACATAATAATCAACAACTTCATCAGACGGTACTTCCCAGTTAGCCACATATGATGTCGATGTCACCTCGGTAGCCGGGAGGGCAGTCAATCGGGAGAGTGTGGGCACCGGCAGACAGGTACCTTTGAGGTCGATGCCGCGGCTGCCGGAAATGCCACCGTCGGAAATAAACAGCTTGGTGGTGTGCTCGCCGATGGCGGTGGGACGATATGTTATTGTCGTCCAATATCCGTCGGGCGTGTTGACATAAGTGGTGTTGATCGTAGCGTCGCTGAGGGAGAACATGGCTTTATCGCCGCGAGAGAGAGTGAGCTCCAACGAGCCTGTCAGGTTCTCACCGCGAAAATTGAGTTGAGCCGTGCCGTCCTTGCCCAGAGCCACCTCACCGAAATCGAGCGCCATCCCCTGTGTAGGCGTGATCAGCACGGGTTCGCCCGGGGCCGGGCCCGACGAAGTATAGAACTTCTCCCCCTTTTTGTTTCCCCAGATGTACTCGGCAAGCTGCGGGAAGTCAATGAATGGGTTGCGGTTGTTCTGAAGTTTATAGACGGCATTGTTGCGGTCAAGCTCCTTTTGACTCACGGGGTCTCTTCTCGCCCAGTCAAGCAAAAGTTCCTGAGCCCACGGGGCGAGCGTCGGATAGGTGTTTTGCTGCAGCATCCACATATATTTCGATGCCCACGTCAAATCCTGATAGCAGGTGACCATATAGAAATATGTGCGCGCGAAGTCGCCTTTGTATTCATCGGCAGGCTCGAACACTATTGACGCGCCTCCCGAAGCTCCCGACGGCGTCCCGACTTTTGATATGCCATTGTTGAACTTATTGGCATTGGCCACCTTTCCGAGCGGATAGTTGCTCTTAGCCTGGTTGGCAGCGGCCTCGGAGGGATACAGGTGATTGATATCGACATAAGCCGGAACATTAGTGCCTCCCCCCCACCAGCTTTTGGGGAATGAGTGCTCGCGGTTAAGCCCGCTGAACGACGGAGCATAGAGTGGTATGTCGCTATACATATCCCACCACCGGTTTGTGCCGGGGTAAATGTCTGTTTTCTGGAACGACGACGGCAATCCGCCATAGGATAGCTGTGTGTGGTTGTAGACAATGTTTTTTGCCGCGGTTTTCAACTCGGCGCCCGTCTTGCCGTTAAGGGCATTGTAGTAGCCGACGGGAATCTGGGCGTTTGAAGCCAGTGATATGGCAGTCAGCGATATAGCCAACGAAATGAGTCGTAGTAGTCTATTCATGGACGATCTGTGATAAAATGTGAGAAACGCAAAGATAAATCATTTGTGATTATTAGCAAAATTTTGTATCGCCCGGTCGATATCGTCAAGTGTCTCTGAGACATAGGGAGTGGCCCTTATGGTCTGAGCCTGCGACAACGCGGCGCGCGCCCGCGACAATGCGGCCCGGTCGCTTTTATTTTCACGCCAGCACATATAGTTATAATTGCCTATTTCGAGCAAAGCATCGTAATTACCGGGGTCAATATCCAATATGCGCTGATATGTGTCAATCGCGCCACCGGCGTTGCCATCGAGCATAAGCCCGCGGGCAAGCGTAGACAGAAAATCCACGTTATCAGGCATACCTTTGAGCATCAGGCGGCTATATTCCACCATCTTGGCCGGATTGCATCGGAAGGCATAGTAACGCATAAGATAGGCATCGACCGTGCGCGCCAGCCAAGGCTCACTCATCTTTGTCCTCAACAGGAAATCTTCGTAAAGGTTGGTCTTGCCAAGCGAAAAACTCACCGAACGCACGGCAGCGAAGGTGGAGTCGAACGGCACATAATTGACAATCGAGCGGTTCATAAGCTCCATCTCGGCGACTGTGTCGCCACGCAAAGCGGCGACCACGATAGCGCGCCCGTAGGTCGATGCGACATCGGGGTGTTTGTCGAGCATCAGATCGAGCATAGCGGCAGCCGACGGCCACTCCTTCTGCTCAAAAAATCGATCGGCCTTAACACGCAGGGCCTCGTAATCGGTCGCTGAAGCGGCTAATGCCGATACAGCCAGAATAAACAAAAATATTTTTCTCATAAATCTTAGTCTATCGCTGATTATAGAACAAACGATAACAACGATATTGTTCACCTAAACCGGCACAAAGATATGACTCCTCAACCGTTTAGCCAAACCAATCAGATAATTTTATATGAAACGCTTGCGCAGGTCGCCATTATTAACTACCTTAGCAGACGTTAACCAAAATGATTCGCCATGATTAACAATCATCGCTATTGTGTAATAATGTGCGGCGGTATCGGTAGCCGTTTCTGGCCTTACAGCCGCGCCAACCGCCCAAAACAATTCATCGACTTCCTCGGCACCGGACGTTCGCTGCTTCAGATGAGCTACGACCGTATACTGCCCATAGTAAGTCCCGAAAACATAATTGTGGTTACCAACGAGCTTTACGCCCCCATGGTTAAGGAGCAGCTCCCTGAGCTGCCCGACCGCAATATACTGCTCGAGCCGGCACGGAGAAACACCGCGCCGTGTGTGGCCTGGGCCGCTTATCATGTGGCCTCCCGCGACCCCGAGGCATCAATGATTGTCACCCCGAGCGACCACCTGATCACCCGTGAGCGCGAGTTTGAGACAAGCATAGCCAGAGGCTTCGAGTTTGTCGAGTCACACGACGCTTTGCTCACTCTGGGCATCTCCCCCACCCGCCCTGAAACCGGGTATGGCTACATACAGGTGGGCGAGCAGGTCGCCGACGGCATCCGCAAGGTGAAGACCTTCACCGAAAAACCGGATTTGGAACTGGCCAAAGTGTTTATCAACAGCGGTGAATTTTTTTGGAACTCGGGAATCTTCCTCTGGAAGGCTTCGACAATCCAGAATGCTTTCCGCGCCCTTGCCCCTGACATCGCCGCAGTGTTCGACTCAGGTAAAGATGTGTTCGGCACCCCCGACGAAAACGGGTTCATAGCGCAAAGTTTCCCTTCGTGCATGAGCATCTCGATTGACTTCGCCATCATGGAAAAAGCCCCCAACGTATATGTCGAGGTTGTAAACTTCGGTTGGAATGACCTTGGCACCTGGAGCGCGCTCTACGACAACTCCCCCAAAAACCGCGACGGCAACGTGACCCAGCGGTGCAGCGTGTTGTCGTATAACTCATCGGGCAACATCTTCGCAGTCAACGGTGAAAAACTTATAGTTGTCTCAGGTCTGAAAGACTATATTGTAGCCGACGCCGGCGATGTGCTTCTCGTTTGCCCGATGGCCGAGGAACAACGCATAAAACAGATGGTGACCGACGCTAAAATAGCATACGGCGACAAATACCAATAAGAATAGTAAGCGACCGATATCGCAGTCGTTTACTCACTGTGTTTCAGCGGCTTGCCTAAGGGCAAGCCGCATTTCATCATGGCAATCACCATCTGACGGCATAAAGCGGCTGAACCGGCGCGCCGCCGAGACGACATTTTTTGTGACAGTTTTGCCGAAATTTTAGTAAATTTGTGATTTGATATGGAACAATCTTTCGACATAAGAGGGACACAAGGCTCCACGAGCGAGGACCGCGATGTAGAACGCGCCCTGCGCCCGTCGCAATTCGACTCGTTCAGCGGACAGGAAAAGATTGTCGAGAATCTGAAAATATTTGTTGCCGCGGCACGCTTGCGCGGCGAAGCACTCGACCATATCCTGCTCCACGGCCCTCCAGGGCTTGGCAAGACCACTCTGTCGGGTATCATAGCCAACGAACTCGGCGTGGGCTTCAAGGTGACATCGGGGCCGGTGCTTGACAAGCCCGGCGACCTCGCGGGGATACTCACGTCGCTTGAGGAAAACGACGTGCTGTTTATCGACGAGATACATCGTCTCAGCCCTGTAGTGGAGGAATACCTTTACTCGGCCATGGAGGACTACCGCATAGACATAATGATCGACAAGGGTCCCGGTGCCCGGAGCGTGCAATTGACACTGTCGCCGTTCACATTAGTGGGCGCAACGACCCGTAGCGGACTGCTCACATCACCGTTGCGCGCCCGTTTCGGCATAAACTGCCATTTGGAGTACTACGACCATCAGGTGCTTGAACGCATCATACTGCGGTCGGCATCGCTGTTAGGAGTCAAATGTACCGGCGAGGCCGCCCATGAAATCGCCATGCGCTCACGCGGGACGCCCCGAATAGCCAACGCCCTGCTGCGCCGCGTGCGCGACTTCGCCCAGGTGAAGGGAAGCGGGGTGATAGACCCCGAAATAGCTCGGTTCGCTTTAGAGGCTCTGAACATTGACCGTTACGGTCTCGACGAGATTGACAACAAGATTTTGACCACGATAATCACCAAGTTCAAAGGAGGCCCGGTGGGTCTGACCACCATCGCCACCGCACTCGGTGAAGACCCCGGAACCATCGAGGAGGTCTATGAGCCGTTTCTCATCAAGGAGGGCTTCATAAAGCGCACCCCCCGCGGACGCGAGGTCACGCAACTGGCCTACACCCATCTCGGCCAACGCTCCGACGACCGACTCGGCGGCCTGTTCGACCAAAATTAACCACTAATATAATTCAACCACTAATGGCAGGAGTAAAGAGTCTGGCAAAGGATACAGCTATCTATGGGCTGAGCAGCATAGTGGGGAGATTTCTCAACTGGTGCTTGGTGCCGATCTATACCAATGTTTTCGCCGCCGACCAGTATGGTATCGTCACGCTGATTTACTCGGCAGTGGCGTTGCTGCTCATCATTCTGACCTATGGCATGGAGACCGGTTTTTTCAGATTTGCCAATCATGAGCGTTGGAGCGACCCGATGCAGGTTTACTCGACCTCGTTAATATCGCTGGGAATAAGCTCGGTGGTGTTTATCATTGCCGCCTGCCTGCTGTCGCAACCGATAGCCGACGCTATGGAATGCGGCGCGCATCCTTCCTATATATGGATGATGGCGATCGCCGTCGGGGTTGACGCCTATGTCTCCATCCCCTTCGCTTATCTGCGCTACCGACGCCGCCCCATGAGGTTCGCATCGCTGAGGCTGCTCAACATCGGCCTGAACATCGGCCTGAACCTGTTTTTCATTCTGTTGTGCCCGTGGCTGTGGGAAGTAGCCCCCGAGTGGATCGCCTGGTTCTATGACCCGACATTCGGCATAGGCTATATTTTCCTCGCCAATCTCATAAGCTCGCTTGTGACATTGCTGACGCTCTACCCTGAAATCACAGCGGCAAAACCGAGCTTCTGCGGGAAACTGTGGCGCGAGATGATGGCCTACTCCTTTCCGCTGCTGATATTGGGCATTGCCGGCATCATGAACCAGACAATCGACAAGATACTCTACCCGATGCTCGTCAGCGACAAGGCACAGGCGATGACCGACTTAGGTATCTACGGAGCCAACTACAAGATAGCCATAGTGATGGTCATGTTCATACAGGCTTTCAGGTTTGCCTACGAGCCTTTTATCTTCGCGCAGCACAAACAGTCGGGCGGCGACGACAAGATGGCGGCCTACCGCGACGCTATGAAATATTTTGTCATCTTCGGGCTGCTGATATTCTTAGGGGTCATGTTCTATATCGACATACTGAAATATTTCATCTCGCCCAAGTATTTCTCGGGCCTGAAGGTTGTGCCGGTAATCATGATAGCCGAGCTGTTTTTCGGTGTGTTTTTCAATCTCTCGCTATGGTACAAACTCACCGACAAGACCATCTGGGGTATGTGGTTCTCGCTTATGGGGCTTGGCATCACGCTCGCGCTCAACATAGCCTTCGTGCCAAGGTGGGGATACATGGCCTGCGCCTGGGCCGCTTTCGGCTGTTACGGCACGATGATGGTCACGTCATATTTCGTCGGGCTGAAAAAATACCCCATCGGCTACAACGTCAGGCGACTGCTGCTCTACGGGGCTATCGCAGCAGCGCTCTATGCCGTCGGGGTTTATGGAATAGCGACCCCGATGCCGGGGCTGAACATGGCTCTGCGCACGGCACTCCTGCTGGCATATGTGTCGGCAGTGTTTAAAATCGAGAACATCAGGCTGTCATCGCTGGCAAAACTGCGACATGGCCGATCAAATAACTAATATTTCTCAATCTAACGACGATGGATCAAACTCAGATTAAACCCACAGGCGACAAAGAGCCGCAGCCAACACCTGACCACCCCGGGCAGCCGGCCGACTGGAAAGCATCGGCGGCAGTCATCTGGAACAGCATAAAGAGCTATTTCAACATCAACAGTTGTCTGATTCCACAAAATGAGGCCGAATCGGCAATCCGCGAGGGTGTGAACTTCCGGGGAACCAATATGCTAATCCTCATTTTCGCCATCTTCATCGCATCGCTGGGGCTAAACACCAACTCTACAGCCGTCATAATAGGCGCGATGTTAATATCGCCGCTCATGGGGCCTATCATAGGCATGGGTCTGGGTGTGGGCATCAATGACTTCGAGTTGATCAAGCGTTCGGGCCGGAATCTTCTGATGGCAGCCTCGTTCTCGATGATAGCCTCAACGCTCTACTTCCTGATATCCCCCGTCAACGAGGGCCACTCCGAGCTTCTGGCGCGCACATCGCCTACGATTTACGACGTGCTGATAGCCTTTTTCGGCGGAGCCGCAGGCATAGTGGCCGTCGGAAGCCGCTCGAAAGGCAACGTGCTTCCGGGAGTGGCCATAGCCACCGCACTCATGCCGCCTTTGTGCACAGCCGGCTACGGGTTGGCGACATGGCAGCTCCACTACTTCATCGGAGCCACCTATCTGTTTATAATCAACTCAATATATATCGGCGCGGCCACCGTCGTAGGGGTCAAGCTGATGGGATACCGCCACAAGGCGTTCATAATCCCGGAGCGAGCGCGTAAAGTGAAGCGCATGGTTATGATTCTCGTGATAGTGACCGCCATTCCAAGCGTGTTCTTAACTTACTCGATGATACGCGAAAACTCATTCGCCATGCACGCGAGCCAGTTTGTCGAGGAGGAGTTCCAGTTCCCCGCTACCAAGGTGCTTAGCTATTCGGCCAAGACTGTTAAAGGGAAGCGGGAGATAACCGTCACGCTCATAGGCAAGATACTCCCGCAAGATTCACTACAGCTCGCCATGAACGGCAAATTGGCAAAGGCCGGGCTCGAAGGCGCATCGCTGACGATAATACAGGGCGACGCGACCGATGCCCGCGCGCTGAAAAACGAAATGGCATCTTCGTCGATAAAAGATATATACCAAGTGGCTCAGGCCACAATCAACCGGCAGAACAACACGATTGACTCGTTGCGTTACATTCTCAGGGAAAAAGACCTCGCCGACACTATCGGGGCGGCAATCAGGCCTGAGCTCGAGGTGCTTTTCCCTCAGGTGGCCAACATAGCGGTAACCAGCCCGATATTCAACAGCGTGAAATCCGGGTCGCTCGACTCGACCCATGTGGTGCTTGTGAAATATACAAATCCTATGGGCCATGCCACTGAGCAAAAATTCGTCAAATATCTTGAAGCCCGTCTCGGTTACAGGAACATAGAAGTTGTGAACGTCGGCAACGACATCTCTTTCCCATCAAAAAACAAAACCAATATTTCTGAGAAAAAATGAACACCCGTGCCTTGAAAATAGCTCTTGTGAACCACAGCGACACCCTTGGTGGCGCGTCGGTGGTGACTTTCAGGCTGATGAACGCACTGCGCAGGGCAGGAATCGACGCGCGGATGGTGGTACTGACCAAGACTTCCGATTCACCCTACGTCTACAAACTAAGTTCGCGTTTCATGCGCGGGCTCAAATTCATAGGCGAATGCCTCAGCTCGGCAATCGCCAACGGCTTTGACAGGTCAAACCTTTTCACCATCTCGCCCGCTTCATTCGGTTGCGACATCAGCAGCCATCCATGGATTGAAGAAGCCGACATCATAGTGCTGAACTGGGTCAATCAGGGTATGCTGTCGCTCAAAGGGTTGAAAAAGCTGTTGACGCTCGGCAAACCGGTGGTGTGGACAATGCACGATATGTGGCCGCTGACGGGCGTATGCCACCATTCATGCGACTGCGACGGCTACCGAAAGCAATGCGGCAACTGCCCCCTGCTGAACAACGGACGGTTTCACAACGATACCTCGGCCAGGGCGTTGCAGCGCAAACTCAAGATTTACCAGAAACATCCAATCACGTTTGTCGCTGTCTCCAACTGGCTCGCCCGCAAGTGCCGTGAAAGCACTCTGCTCGGCAAACAGGATGTCAGAGTGATACCCAACGCCTTTCCCGTCAAAGCGTTTGTGACCGAGCCGCGCTACATGGTACAGACATTCGACATCGACTATTCAAAAAATATCATACTCATGGGAGCCGCCCGGCTCGACGACCCGATCAAAGGTCTCGATTACGCTATAGAAGCTCTCAACATAATCTTCGACAACAATCCGCAGACAGCAAACACATCGCTCGCTGTGCTGTTTGGAGCGGTGCGCAACCCCGAGATACTGAAACGGCTGCGTTTCCCCTATCGCCATCTCGGAAGAATCAATGACGCCAAAATGATAGTCAACCTCTACGCATCGGCCAAGGTGGTGATTTCGACATCGATATGTGAAACCCTCCCGGGCACACTGATCGAGGGGCAGGCCGCGGGCTGCACGCCGGTATCATTCGGCAACGGCGGACAGGAAGATATTATCGACCATAAAAAGACCGGCTACATAGCCCGCTATAAGGATGCGGCCGATGTGGCAAAAGGGATATTATGGGCGTTGAATAATCCGATAGACCGAAATTTACTCCATCAAGAGGTGGAACGTAAGTTTGACAGCGACTCAATCGCCAGATCCTACATTGATCTGTTCAACGAGCTTCATGAAAAGAATTTAGGAGCCACGGCGCATTGATTGCAAAAAAATATACATATATTTGTAATATCTAACTAAGGAACCATCACCAATTATGAAATTCGCAGAAAAATGTAACCGGATTTTTGACGAGGCAACCGCCGCCTACCATGTGACTGACCATGTCGACGCCGCCGAGCCTAATAAATATGAGCAGGGCACCATCGAGCATACTCTCCACGCCAAAAACTGGATTGATGCTGTCCAGTGGCACCTTGAAGATATAATCCGCGACCCGCAAATCGACCCTGTGGACGCTCTCGCCCTCAAACGCCGCATCGACCGCTCAAATCAGGATCGCACCGACATGGTCGAAGAAATCGACACATACTTCCGAAACCTGTACAGTGAGGTCGCCCCGCTTCCCGAAGCATCCATCAACACCGAGAGCCCGGCCTGGGCACTCGACCGCCTGTCGATTCTCGCGCTAAAAATCTATCATATGCGTGCCGAGGTAGAGCGTGGCGACGCCACCCCCGACCACCGCGCACGCTGCCAAGGGAAGCTCGACATCCTGCTTGAGCAACGACGCGACCTCACAACCGCCATCGACACCCTGCTCGATGACATAGCCGCCGGGCGGAAATACATGAAAGTCTACCGACAGATGAAAATGTACAACGACCCGGAAACCAATCCGGTGCTATATGCCTCAAAATAAACCGACACCGACCAATCCGCGCGGGCTGCGGCACCTGCTTGTGGCCCGCTTCTCGGCCATAGGCGACGTAGCCATGACCGTCCCGGTGCTTTACAGCGCGTGCCGGTGTTACCCCGACGTGACTTTCCATCTCATCACCAGGCCGACCATGACCTCAATCTTTGTCAATCCGCCGGCCAATCTCAACCTGATCGGAGTCGACGTGAAGAAGGAGTATGCCGGGCTAAAAGGGATGAGACGGCTGTTCAAGGAATTGCGCCGCGACTACCCTATAGATGGATTCATCGATCTGCACGCAGTGCTGCGCACTTTCGCACTCGGCGCGCTGTGCACTCTCCACGGCATACCCGTAAGCCGCATAAACAAAGGCCGAGGCAACAAACGCGCTCTCACACGCCGGCGCAACAAAGTGATGCTTCCGCTCATATCATCCCGCGCCCGATACCGCGAAGCGTTCTACCGCATTGGCCTACCGCTGACCGAACGCTTCAACGGATTATATGGCAATGACAAGGCCCCCGCAGAGCTGTTCGCAGGCATCACACCGCCCAAAACGGATGGAGAACGTTGGGTGGGCATTGCGCCGTTCGCCAAACATCGGGGCAAAATCTATCCGCTTGAACTGATGGAACAGGTCATAGCCAAGCTGTCAGACAATCCCAAAGTCAAGATATTCCTGTTCGGAGGTGGTGAGGATGAGCGCAAGAAACTTGCGCAATGGGCGGCGGCTTATCCTCGGGTGACATCGCTCGCCGAAAAGCGTCATGGATTTCCCGTGGAACTTGCGTTGCTCTCACATATCGACGTCATGCTTTCAATGGACTCGGCCAATATGCACCTCGCATCGATAGTCAACATACCCGTGGTCAGCGTGTGGGGGGCGACCCACCCCTATTGCGGATTCAAAGGATGGCGACAGTCAGAGGCAAACACGGTGCAACTGCCCATGACCTGCCGTCCATGCTCAGTGTTCGGCAGCAAACCATGTCACCGCGGCGACTACTACTGCCTGGGAGGAATACAACCCTCTGCCATACTCGCAAAGATGCAACCCTATATCGAGTGACCGTCTTGCCGCCGATTGACAAAAATCACACATCGGGGACGAAAAACCGTCAGAACAATTTGCTGAAAAGAAAAATTTAGTTACCTTTGCACTGAAAACAATGGGGTATTAGCTCATCTGGCTAGAGCGCGACACTGGCAGTGTCGAGGTGAGCGGTTCGAGTCCGCTATACTCCACCTAACGGCGATTTCAGAGAATGGCACTCCGAAATCGCCTTACTTATAATTCCTTTACAAGTAAACATGAGTTCGATAATCTAAAAATGTTCAATTCACTTGAAATATGTGCGGGAGCAGGAGGTCAAGCTTTAGGCTTGGAAATGTCAGGATTTTCGCATGAACTTCTCATTGAGTATGAGAAGGATTATTGTGAAAATTTGAGTCTAAATAGGCCTCAGTGGACTGTGCTGTGTCAAGATGTTCGAGATTTTAATGGTGTTCCTTATAAAGGAAAGATTGATTTACTTTCAGGAGGAGTGCCATGTCCGCCTTTCAGTGTAGCAGGAAAGCAACTGGGTAACAACGATGAGAGAGATTTATTTCCTGAAATGTTACGTCTTGTTAAAGAAATTCAACCAAAAGCCGTCTTGATTGAAAATGTTAGAGGTTTACTTGACGCGAAATTCGATGAATATAGAAATTCAATATTAACTCAATTAGACCGACTTGGATACAATAATCATATACAGCTTCTTAACGCTTCTGATTATGGAGTGCCTCAACTAAGACCTCGTGTTATTATAGTTGGAATAAGAAAGGATCTCGACGATACGTTTACTTTCCCAAAACCATATCAAAGCGCACCACCAACAGTAGGCGAAGTCCTCAAAGATTTAATGGGAAGCAATGGTTGGAAATCATTAGATTTGTGGGTTAAAATGGCGGATAAAATAGCTCCAACTCTTGTTGGAGGAAGTAAAAAGCATGGAGGTCCTGATTTAGGGCCAACAAGAGCGAGAAAGGCTTGGCTTGAATTAGGTGTAGATGGAAGAGGAATTGCTAATGCAGCCCCGACAAATAATGACCCACTCCCTCCTAGACTAACACCAAGGATGTTAGCCCGCATACAAGGCTTTCCTGACGATTGGAATTTTGGAGAAAAAAAAACTAAAGCATGTAGAATGATTGGCAATGCATTCCCACCTCCAGTAGCGATGAATGTTGGTATTCAAATTATTAATGTATTAAGACAGAACTCGACAAAATGAATACACTTATAGAAAATGAACGAAAAAAATATCACCAGTCGCTGATAGAGTATGGAGTATTATCAATTGATAACAAGGGGGTTCCAAGCAACGCTGATAAGTCATCAAGGCTTTCCATTGAAATATCGCGTAAAATTGCAGAATCTTTATTGGCTGAATCTCATGAGAAGTCATTAGGTCAAACCAGTGGCGCAAAATTTGAACAGAGTAATTTAGAATTTATATCCAATACATTTCCTCTGCTACAAAACTTACGTCCAGGGAAATGGGTGGTTGAAAAACTTGGAAATAGGAATCCTATCAAAACTTCATCATTTGCTCAATACGAACACCTGTCATATCTTGGAGAGGTAATTAAAACAGATTCAAAACTTGCAACGGTATTAGGGAATGATTACATGGTCGCTCCTGATATTGTGATATATAGATTGCCCGAAAGTGATGAGTACATCAATGCGCAAATACAAATAGTAGATGATACTTGTTGTCTACAATCAGTAATTAGAGAAAAATATTCACAATTGCCCATACTGCATGCGAGCATTTCGGCGAAATGGACTATGAGGAGTGACAGAGCTCAGAATAGTCGAACAGAAGCCCTAGGATTAATTCGCAATAGGAAAGGGCATTTACCCCATATTGTAGTTATTACAGGTGAACCACTGCCTTCAAGGTTAGCTTCATTGGCTTTAGGAACAGGAGATATAGATTGCTTATATCATTTTGCGCTATATGAGTTAATTGAAGCTGTTAGGTTTATTGGAGCAGAGGACGCTCTTGAAATGCTTAATATTTTAATTGATGGAAAAAGATTGAAAGATATAAGTGACTTACCACTTGATTTATCAGTATGACGCAAGATTGTTATTTTTTATAAATTCTACAATTCTATCGAATCCTCTCAGAAAGTTCAATAATTGGTCAGAAGATTCCACAGACGAGACTGTCTAACAAGTTTTGGCAGTCTCTTTTTATAGTTTAAGCAGGCTAAAAAAAATAAGGCTTTCATACTGAAATTCAGTGCGAA
>CANQQE010000036.1 GCA_947625935.1 uncultured Muribaculaceae bacterium
CTTTCTTTTTCTTTTTTAGTCCACGCAGGAAGTCAATCTGACGTGCGGCAGTCCTGCCGCTTCGCTTCCTCTGTGTTATGTATGGGATTGTAGATTGCTACTTTCTCCATTGTCTTTTTTACCTTTACCTTCATTCCCTTTTGCTCTCCCTCTCTTTTTCCGTCTATAATACTGTCCCTGTGGAACAAACTCGTTGCAATTTGTCTTTATTATGTCAGCTATATCCTTGCCGTATTTTGCGTTTAGTTGCGCAAAACTTTGCAATACGAACAAATAACGTATGCCTCTTGATCGACCGACGGTGACCATTCCCTCAATATTTTCACATTTGGGCAAGTTTCCAAACTCATCCAAGACGAAATAGGCTTTTCTTTTGAGTATTGCCGTCGAGGTCTGTCCCATGCGCAAATTCAAATTTGCCTTTTCTACAAGTTCTTTATACATCTGCACAATAAAAAGCGTTACGAAACGATGTCTGGTGAAACGTTCGTCCGGCACAATTATGAATACGGCATTCGGAGCTTCGTCCATATTGATTATATCTATGTCATTTTCACTTGTCATAGACAGTATTCCGTCATCTGCAAGTTGTTGCATATAGCTATTTACTTCGGACAAATAACTCGTAAGCGTTTTGTCGCTTGTTATAAGCACCGTGTTGACAAGCCCTCTGACTTTTGAGAACTCATCTCTACCTTCAAGCAAATATTCTCTCAATGCCGTCGTATCTTCCGAACAATATTTCGTGATATTATGATACAAGTTGAATAAAAGCAATTTCTTTTCATCTATTTTGCCTTTTATAACGTCCTCACACATCGCAAGAATAAAGCCGAATATCAAATTTCTTGCGCCTTGTTCCCAAGTAGGTTGATCCTTATTTTGAACGGGACATAGCGTATAAACCAAGTCCATAGCATTTTCATATATTTCGTCTTTTAATTCCTGTACTCTTGACCTTGCATCCTTATATGAGAGGAAAACCTCACCCGCTCCATAATATTTGCCGTCTTTATTTTCGAGATGATTTTCAAGTTCTTTGATGAGCCTTATTCTTCTCAAAAGCACATTCAACGGATTCCATCTCGCAGATGAATATGGCTCTCTCAAATCAAGTACGGATATGTGATAGCCCTCGCTTTCGAGTTGTTTAGCATGTTTTTCGTACAACTCTTTCTTTGGATCTGCTATTACAATAGACGGTTTTCCCTTACTCCTGCCGAGAATCGCTATATTCTGGTCAACAAAGCCTGTCGTTTTTCCGCTACCCGTTGTTCCTACGATTAGTGCATGTAATTGACTTGTAGAGATGATTTGCACTCCATCTCGTTTCTTTTCTGCACCGATCACAATTTCGTCGTCCTCGTTTTTAACCCCGTTCCAATTTGTCACAGTAAACTCTTTAAGTTTGCGGAGTTTTTTTACGGTAAGCCACTGCGTATCTTCCAAGTCGTTTTCTTTGATTGCTATGTTTTGTGCATCTACCCTATACATCAGCAGAAAGCCCGCCACAATTATACCGTTTACAACACCGACTGTAAGCCAATACATTCGGTTGCCGAATATATCGCCGAATGTCTTTGCCCCGCCGAGTGAAAACAAAAACGCTATTAACAAGGCTATAAACACAATGAACACCGCCCAAAAAAACAGGACATTTTTGATTGATTTTCGTTTTCGGTGCGATAGTATTTCTTTCTTGTTCAATTTTTATGACCCTCCTCTTTTTTCCTCCTTTCTTTTTCTATTTCCGCTTCTATTTCCTGCAAGCGATTTGAATATTCTCTTTCAAGCATTTCGCTAAACGGACCGAACGACCGAGTAAACCGTCTTACAGCAGCCGTTATTTTTCGATCCGATATACCAATACCGACTTTCATCTTTTTGCTGTTTGGTTTATATCTCTTTCTTCCCCTCAAAAACAGTTCGGGATTTATGCTCCTTGCCAAGTTTATGATTTGATTGCCCTGCCGTCTGCGATAGTCATATTCGATGTCACGAATGATATGTATGTTGTTTTCATCAATGCTGTTATGATATTTGGGCAGATCGTTTTGAATATGCTCTATCTTCTTATTGCCGCTAACCAAAGCGAACAGCTTATTAGCGCAAATGTTTTTGATTTGCGCTTCTCGCTTTTTCAATGCGAGATAAAATTTCTTGTCAGCTTCTCTCGCATGTTCGTTTGACGCAAGTATCATCTGCACTATATTATCAATACGTTCTCGAAACGGCTCCATATCCCTGCTGCCGTATGCGAGTCTTCCGCTCTTTGGCAAATCTTTCGCAAGATCCACGATAGCTTGTTTTATATCGTATCTGACATCGCGCAAATTGAAAAATGACAATCCCTCTCTTAAACTATTGAGCGCCTCAACTCTCGTTTTATATACTCTGTCTTGCCCTCTTTCCAAATAGAGTCCCAAACGGACGAACATATTATCTATTGCGCTTTTGGGCAATGTACCTTTGCGACGATATTCCCGTTCAGCCGATTTGTCATTCAGCTTATACATCGGCTCTTTTTCCCAAAACACAAAATGTATGTGTAGATGATTTGGTTTATCCAAATGCAAAGCGCACATCAAGTCGATATTGTCCTTATGAAATCCTGCTTCTTGCAAGAATTGCGGGAATGTGTGTTTGATAAGTTCAACACATTTTTCGGGAGTGTCTATTTTATGCGATTCTTCCTTGTTCAAAGAGATAAAGCCGTGAAATATATTCCCTTTGTTTCGAGCGAGGCGTTCTTTCATCTCTGCAACTTGTTCATCAGTAAGCATTCCTTTGTCATTGAATACGCCCGTACTTTTTTTGAGATATTCAAGCGCGGTTTTTTTGTCGCTTCGCTTTTTGTCTGTTGTGATGTATTTAAGAACATTTTTACCACCGGACATATCGTAAAATGCTCTCGCTTCACTTTGGGCAATGATCTCTTCCTCGCTTGCTCTTTTAGGCGGTTTGTATGGCGTGTACTGAATGTTGAATATTATGGGTTGGTTGCTTATGCTCACCTCCTTATTTTCTGCAAGCAGATATTCTCATAGTTCTGCAAGTATTTTGGCGTTTTATCAAAGCTACCCTGTCTGAATTTGTTTGCAGGAACAACAATATCGTCAAACATCAAGTCCAATACATTAAATATCGAACATAGCAATGATTTGTTTATGGTAGCTGTCATAATGAGTTCTTTCAATATTTGCAATGTCACGCTGTCATACACAAGTTCCGGATCATCCGAATGTATATTGTCGAGGATTTTTTCCTCTGCCGTTTGGTGGGTATCTGTTTGCCCTTCAAGCCGTTCAAGAAGTATGGGCAATCCAATCATCAAAGCTGCGTTTGCAGCTTTGTTAAATGTTTTATATCCGGGATATTGCATTATCTTTTCAAATTGTTCCTGCATGACAATATCATCTACGCGGATATGTTTCTCTCCTGTTTTTGTTGCCATGTTTCCTCCTCAAAAGAAAAGCGGGTTTCCCGCTTGTTCACCTCGATTTGGGAGAAAATCTCCCAAATCCTTATCCTGCTTGCATTTTTATGGGTTTTGCCCATTTTTGATATGGGAAGTCATAGGACATTTCGGCGGTTGCATTTCGGCAATAACAAGGACATCTGGAACTTTGTTTTTCCTCATTTGTGCGCTCTTGATTCCACCGCGTCTACCGTTGGCGATATTTGTTTTTTCCTCGTCCAACATATCCTGTATATACATAAACAGCGCATGTAATTTGCCATTCTTTGTATTGTATTCCTTGCCGTCAAAAGCGTAGGCGCACACAGCCTTAATAAATTCTCCCGCCTCTTTGTCCGTCATGTCGTTGATGATGTTGTAATAGCCTTTTCTGAATCTGAAATTTTGCTCCTTCATATGATCTCCTTTATGTTTTTGAATTTGCGCCGTAACGCAATTTTGTTCTGTTGCTTGGCTTCATATTTTCGCCTGCTCTCACGGTGCGCTGCCCTTTGATAAATTCGATTGCTTCACTTGCAAGACCTTTATAATAGCTTTCCTCTTTGCTATCCGAAAACTGACCGGATGATTTGAATATCCGCATCATCTGCTCTACATCCTGCGTATGCACGGTGAGCCTTGCAAAAAGTGAACGCGCATTGCTCTCAGTTCTGGGGAATATATGCTGTCCCTCATACAGCTTTTTGAACGTATCGCCACTCCTTGTTTTCATAGCCTCATCTACAATATCTCTGTCTGGCATTTGCAGACTGTCAATATGCACGGAGGCTATTTCCGTTGCGGCGGCGGCTTTGGTTGCCGCGGCTACACTTGGCAATACAAATATTTTGGACGGCTCTTCTTCGTCCTGTTTTGGATTGAATTCTCCCTGTTCGATACTGTTTTGTTTATTCTCCGAATCTGACCTTTGCAATTCCTCATATGGAACTTTCACCAACTCTTTATCAACAAAGTCCGGCATAGTTTTCATTGTTTCAATTCCTTGCGTCAGTTCTTCCCTATCCTTAAAGGTGCCGAGTTGTTTTATTTGCCCTTCCCGATCCGAGCAGTACAGTTTGAAAACAGGCTCATTCAATTCGTTGGTGTCCTGCAATATGGCATAGCGTTTGACTTCTTTCTCTTGTTGCCTTGCGATGACAAATTTTGAAATTCTATCAGCTTCCGCAATAGCCTCAAACAATGCGTTTGGATTTTCCGTTAGTTCTTTCATCCAATCTTTTATATACATCGCATTATTCTTTATATGTGATTTTTCCGCTTTCACGCCAAGTTCCTGTTCCAAAAATATTGAGCCAAGTTCAGCTTTCAATTCTTCTATCGCATATTTTTCAGTACCGAATGTGTTGGATAAATCCCTGTTCAGTCTGCTTTCGTGTCCCGTAGAATGCGAGATCTCGTGCAGTAGCGTCGCATAGTATTCTTGATAATTCTCAAATGCGTTGATGTTGGGACATCTAATTCTGTCTGTTTTATGATTATACGCCGCTATTGTGCCACCATAATCTATCTTGCTTTCGTTTTCATCCCAATATTTTATGAGTTTATCCGCTTTCTCCGACTTACCGTTTGGGTCTATGATATGCTGTTCAAGCGCAGGAATTCCGTCTATTAGACTTGCATTGAATACCTTGTAGGTTTTGCGGAATGGCAATACATTGTCTTTTATATATTCATCTTGCTCATCCTTATCCATTCCCGACAAAACAGATCTGTCGAACGGACGGTTTGTTGCTCGGTCGTACAGTTCATAAAATTCAACAGGAACACCCGCTTTTCTTCCGAGCGATTGTCCCGCTTCATTTGTTTTGAATTTCCAACCCCTATCGTCCATCTGCTTATATGTCAGCCACCTATTATCATCGTATCCTCTTACCATGCCGACAAGCGTAAGAAAAATATTATTTATACCTCTATATTTTTTGTGCGTTATAGCAGATTCCGGTGCGCCGTAAGAGATCCACCCCTGTTTCCATATGCCATTCTCGTTTTTCAGCTGTTGGATAACCATATCCATAAGCATTTTTCGTTCGGGAGTGAGTTTTTGATAGGCTTTGTTTTCCGTTATATCATTCAAAATCTATCACCACCTCCCGCATGTCGTTAGGTTGTTCATCGAAATACCCCTCACTCGTATCAAGTGCTTCCTCAATGTCTAACCCTTTCGGTAAAGTTATAATTGTTTGCATATTTAATTGCTACCTCCTGTGCGTTTGCAGCCTTTATTCCACCGTATATCCATTCGCCCCGCTTGTCGCTCTTGGTCGATGACAAGCGGCTGCGGAATGGATCCACAGCCGCTTGGTTTTTTATTTTTTGCCATTTCCGTTCGAATTGTTTTTAGGCGGTTTTATGTTGGAAGGTGTAGGCGGAGTATAGGCTGGCGTATCGTGTATTGCTTTGATAGCGGTATGCTCATAATAACTCATAGGCTTGTCATTCCTGAACAAACCGCTCGAAGCAAATATCCTCAACATTTGATTTATGTCGTGTCCGCTCCAAAACGCGAGCAAATTCATAAGACTCATATCGCTGTTCGAGTGGTTGTTCTTTATATCCTCGCCGTTATATAAGCGTTGGAATGTATCACCGTTCTTTGCGCTTGACGCTCTTTCAATCAATTCTCTATCCGACATTGATGTCAAGCCCTCGATACCCTTCCCCGCATTTGGTATAGGCGTTCTTTTATCAAAATTGCTTTTGATAATTTCTTGCATCTCGTGAGTGTCGAAGCTGAACAAATTGCCCTCGCCGTTGCCCGTCATTGTGATAAAGTGATTACCCTGATAGTATTCCGCCTTCCCGTCTTTTGAAAATGCTCTGACATCGTTGCCGTTTGTCTTGCCAAAGAAGTGTATGCCATTGCCACTTATGCTCTTTTCGTAGTATGTCCCGCCGCTTGCCTTGCGGATTTGCTCTGCCAATTCTCCAAAATTGCCATCTTTATTCTTGCAATTATCAAGATCAAAACACGCTATTTTATCCTTTCCGTCGAGCGCATAGGCAAGTGCTACACCTCCGTTCTCTTTTGCATACTTGCAAGCCGACTCAAAATCGGTCCACGTCGCAGGATTGTCGCTCTCTGCGAACTTTCCTGTGTGGACATCAATAAGGAATTTGTCCAACCTTCCCGTTCGGTCATTCGCTTTTGTCCTCACAACAACCCAATTAGGTCGATTGAGCATTTCACTCGGAGCGTTCTTTCGCAGATTGTTTTCAATGCTTTCAAATTTCTTGATATTCTTTTCGCTCGGTTTCCTATAAAATTCGCCCTCGTAATCCTCTGCCGTCTTGTCCTTTACGGATTGAACATACTCATCTGCGCTCATGGTGAGTTTATCATCGCCCGATTTTAACCGCACCTCAAATGATTCGGGAATACCCACGCGGACGGTCTGTCCATTTTTGTTTTCTTTGATAAAAACATTTCCTATATAATACATATAGTTTTCATATTCGCCCTTTGGCATGCGGAAAAGTGTGCTTTCATCATATGTGGCGATGATTGCGTTTTTGTCTACGTTGACATATCGCCACCCATTGTCTGTTGTCGGACTTCCTTCAAAAGCCTGTTCGCCATTCCCCGCTCCTGCAACAGGATAATCTGTTACAGTAGCTTTGCCGATGATCTCTTTAAGTTCGTCTATACCGAGTTTAGTATCTTCCTCGTCTTTACGTCGGACGTTGAACTCAAAATCTTCCGGAACATTTATAATGACCCGTCCATCCTCATTGTCGGTGTCCTCTCTTATAAAGACATTCGGCGTGAAAAAAGTACCGCCTTTATAGGCCGAATTCAACGGCATAGAAAACAACGTTGAATTTTCATATTCTTTGAGAATAGCCTCTTGTGGGATGCTCACGTTTACATAAGGTTTGCTGTTGATTTCATAGTCCTCCACCGTAGCGCCTTTAATGGTATTCATAAACTCAGCAACAGAAACCGTGATTTTCTCGCCGTCCTTGTTGGACAATCTTATCTCATCATCCTTGTTTATGCGCAGCACATATGCGGGGATACGTTCCTCATACTCGCTATCATACATATCGCTTTCCTTTATTCTGTCGTTGAAAATATAGTAGGCATAACCCGCATATTTGCCGTTCCTTGGCATAGCAAACAATGATGAGTATTGATATTCTCCAATCATTGCCTCTTTGGGGACTTTCACATATCTCCAATTTATTTTTTGTTGCTGTGCAACTTGATTCTCTGCCTCATTAGGCATATCTGTCACCTCCGTTTTTCCTTGTAATTTTTCAAATTCATTATGCGCAATAGCATAATCTGTAAATAAATCGACAATTCCTTCATCTGTCGCTATGTTTGCAGAATCCAACCATCTATAATAGTCGTATAAATTTTGCAAAACATAAGGCGCACTTCCCGACATCTCTTCCAACACATGGTCGTCTATACCATCCATTTCATCCATTGTTTCATTGACGAACGTATGTATCCTGTCATAAAACTGCACCTTCTCCTTGTCTGCTTGATATGGCATAAGAGCCTCTGCTTCTGCACTCACGCTGTCTTTCACAAGTTGCCTGTAATCCACTGAATCTTTTGCAAGTCTGTTTTCAAGGTGCGGTATAAGCTCAGCATCAGCAAAGTCGTCATACCAATAGTCATATGCGGATATGTCGTCCGGCGCATATGGCGTGTCCTCATAATAATCTTTCAAATCGTCCAGTATGTCATTCAGCTCATCTTCTTTAATATCCGTCGTTCTGCCTTCAAGCCATTTAATTTCTTTCAGCCCTTGTTCAAGCAAAATTTCAAATCTGTCAATAGGCTTATACTCCAATTGTTCTCTAATGTAATCCGCACTACTTTTTATAAATTCCGCTGTTTCCATATAAGTATTAAGGCTTGCGAATTCGTCCGATATATAGTCGTTATATAATAAGTCAAGGATATTCCCCTTAAACTCAATAAACGGCTCCAAGTCCTTATCTTTCAACAAGTCGGTTTCATTTAGGCATTCGTGCAACTCGTTTTTGACATAGATTTGATAATTGTTGCGAAAAATATCAAGCTGCGAAGAGGATAGCATATCATTTTCAAACTTATCCCATTCTGCATTTACGCTATCAAGAATTTCCCGCTTGCACGAATAGTCGAGTTTATCTTTTATAATTCCCTGTATTTCCGGATCTTCTATATTATGGATATATACATCCTTGATATAGTCCTTATTGTATATTTCATCATTAAGAGAATTTATAAAGTGCGATATATGCTCATTATATAGCCCCTTCAAATATCTGCGCATTGTCCGCGTATTTGGTTTATCGTGGTCGGAGAGATATACCATAAGATCCGAATTTTCTCTGTCAACGGCTGTTGTGTATTCTCCAAAATTATCTTTGCTATACGCAAAATCCCGATGAATTGTAGTACCCGCGGCATTTGAGAAAATATATCTGGCTGACAGATATTCAACCGCTGTTTGCGTGTTCAAAAACCTTTGCCAATCGTCGGGTTTTATACCGAAACACACATTCTCGGCCTCACCGTCTATACTTTTTGCAATGCGCACCATATCGTTGTCGCTCAGTTCATAAATAGGGATTCCAAGTGCGCGATAGAGCCGTCCCTTAAATGGTGAAACGGGCAACATATCTTCTTTGTTATATCCTATATCTGACAACTGTTCCTGCGTGACTGAATAATCGGGCAATGGCGAAATTTGCTCTATCTTTTGTTTATCGTTTGCCATTTTATCTGTAAATCTGTTGTGGTGCCTACTTACTACGCCCATATAGTTTTCGTCTTGTTCGTCTTTTTCATCGTCGATAATCACATCCTCCTCCTTTTTTTTAAGAGATAATTCTTCATCCAACTGCTCTTGTTCAGCAAGTAAATCCAACAGATCCTGTTCTTTTTCAAACGGTAATTCGACTTGTTGTTGTGCTATAATCATATCGTTTTTCAGCTTGTCAAGTTTGCTTCTGGCATTCTTTTGCATAACAGGCATATCATTGAAAAAATTATTGAGCCTTTGTATATTGCCGTTTGCACTTTCTCCGATTTCCACCGTATATCTGCCATTTCCAACAACACTTACTGTACGTTGACTAAAAAGCATATCCATTGGATCCATACTTATTGAAAAACCTCTGTATATTGCGACAACTTTATTTGGTATACTTGCATATAGCGCGTCCGTGAGTGCCTTCGCACCTTCTTTCTTATCGGTATATTCTTTGCCGTTCACCGTGATAGAAAACTCATCTTTGTCATATTTGCCGAGTTGTTTTATATCCTCTGTAATTCTCTCTATAAACAATTCCTGTCTGCGTATCGCGTCCGGTAACTCTTTATTGATTTTGTCTTGCAAAACATAGATGTTTTTGCGATATTGACCTTCAAGAACACGCAGTTGGGCAATTTGCGTATCGACTTCCATTTTACGTTTAATTTTTGGATTGTCCGCCGCTATTGCCTTGATTTCGGCATATGATAATGTTCTGTCGTCAATGTCGTCCGCCTCACGCTGAGTAAGGTCGCCTTTATCTATTTGGGAAATAAACCTCTGCTTATTTTCCAAAATTTGATAGCTGTAACTGTCGAAGGTGCGTTCGGTGATATATGTATAAATATCGACCTCATCGTTCGTATTGCCCTGCCTTATGATTCTACCCTCTCTTTGTTGCATATCGCTTGGGCGATATGGTGTGTCAAGATGATGCAATGCTACGAGTTTCTTTTGGATGTTAGTACCCGCCCCGCACTTTTCAGTGCTACCTATCAAAACTCTTATAGAGCCGCTGTTGACTTTATCAAACAAGGCTTGCTTTTGCTCGTCGGAATTTGCGTCATGTATATACGCAATTTCATCTTCGGGAATGCCCTTTTGCACAAGTTTGTATTTAAGGTCGTTATACACGTCGAAATCGACACCGTATATGTAGTCCTCATACTTCTTCTTTGGCGTGGATAAATCACAGAAAATAATCTGCGTTCCCTTTTTATCTTTTGTATCTTGCCAAATTTCAAACACTTGCTCTGCGCAGGCATTCAATTTGCTTCCTTCCTCGTCTTTTTCATTTCTGTCAAAACATCTCGGATCGAGAGCAAGTTTCTTTCCGTCGCTTGTTACTTTGAGCATATTATCGTCATGAGGATCAATACCGCCTGCGTTTATATAGTCGGCTCTCGCCGCAATCTGTTCGGCAAGATCAATGATGGTGTCGCTTGGTTTTAGTGTAATAATTTTTCTGTTTGCCTTTGGCACATCAAGTTTTACCATATCACTCGTCTGCACATCCGCAAATTGTCTGTAAAGCGACAATAGTTCGGGCAGATTTGTGAATTTTGCAAATCGTGTTCGCGCTTGATACCCCTGCCCACTCGGTTTCAATTCAAGAGATGTTATTGTTTCGCCAAAGTTTGCCGCCCAGCCGTCGAAATAGCTTATTTTGAGATTTTTCAACACGTTCGGTTGCAAGTATGTCTGCATTGCGTACATCTCAGTCATACTGTTTGAAATAGGTGTGCCTGTTGCGAAAACAACTCCTTTATCGCTATGGTGCAACTCTTGTAGATATTCGCATTTTAGTTTAAGATCGCTTGCCCTTTGACTTGCCGCAGTAGATATACCCACTACATTGTTCATCTTCGTGTATAAGAACAAATTTTTGTAGTAGTGCGCCTCGTCAATAAACAGATAATCCACACCCAAACTCTCAAAAGTCAGAACAGAATCTTTTTTACTGTCATCAAGCAATTTATCAAGTTGCTTTTTCTTTTGCTTTTTGATTTGTTCGAGTTTTTTGACGGATCCAAACGATTTGCCCTCGCTCGCCCCTCGAATAGCGCTTTCTATATTGCTAATCTCTTCTCTTATTTTATTTTTCTGTCTTTCTTTTGAAATAGGGATTTTTGCAAAAGAACTTTGTGCAATAATAATTGCGTCCCAATCCCCCATCGCCACTTTTGAAACGAATTTTTGTCGATTATCCTTTTCCAAGTCCTCTTTGTCCGCTATAAGCAGCTTTGCATTGGGATATAGTTTACGAAATTCGCATGCCCATTGTTGTACGAGGTGGTTAGGAACAGCAATCATTGCCTTATTGCATATACCAAACTGTTTCATTTTCATAATAGCTGCAGCCATTGTATATGTTTTGCCAGCCCCGACCACATGATGCAAAAGCGTACTCCCTTTTGAACTTATAATTCGGTGTACCGCGTCTTTTTGATGTGGTTTAAGTTCAATAGCCGGATTCATTTCGGGGAATGTAAGATAGCTACCGTCATATTTTGGCAATCGCGTTTGGTTGAACATCCTGTTATAGGTTGCTTCAAGGTCATATCTTCGTTGTGGATTAGCAAAGATCCACTCTTTGAATTTTTGTTTTATCTTGTTTTGTTTATCCCTTGCCGCAAGTGTTTGCGGTTGATTCAAAACTCGCTTTTCTTTGCCATCTTCTTCAAAAGTGTCATATATATTGACAGCTTTTAAGTTCAAACAATCCTCGAACAATCTAATTGCGGATGCTCTTTCGGTGCCGAATACATTGCGTTGATTTATGGAAGTTGTGCTTGCTACGCTTGCATTTTGTTTTACAGTCCAACTGCTATCGAATGGATTAAACGATACTTCAACATATTGGCGCAAATATATCGGCACTCCAACAAGGTCGCAATAGAATTCTTTATAGTATTTTGGGTCGATCCAACTTGCACCGAGCCGCACGGATATTTCGCTTGCTGTCAAAGGCTCAGGCTGCACTTTTTCAAGAGCGATCACATTTTTTTGAAATTCTGTCGCAGAATTTCCCTCAATGTATTGCTTTGCTACTTCGAGTTTTTTCACTACATTCCCGGACAGATATTCTTCCGCAGTCACAAAACCCGAATACTTATCGCCCTCTACGCATAATTCCGGATCGCGAAAAACTGCGTTTGTAAGTTCGTTGATAACAGCGTCATAATCCTTGCTCGTCAATTCCTCAATAAATGCAATATCCACACTGCCCTTTTCGTTAAGACAGATTTGCAATGCTTCATAACAATCGTCGGTTTTGACAATGGGGACATACGGTCTTATTGTCCGCTTTGTAAAAATGTCCGCCTTTGAAACTGTTTTACTTTCTTCATCAACATCTTCCGCCGCTAACAACAAGGCGCTATCGCCGTCGTCATTAAACAGTCTTGCATTTGTTTTGGAAGTCAGTCTGCCATACTTCTTTACGAAACTGTCATAATGCTTATTCAAAAGTGCTTGTGCCTTTTCAAGTTCGGCATCCGAACATCCCTCAACTTGTATATCGAGGATATTGCGTATCTCCTCGCGCAGATGTATCATTGCGCATATACGCTCATAAGCGTCTTTGGGATAAGACGGCACTTCCTGTTCGACAAGCCAATTACCAACTCTCATATAGAGTTTGCCGTTTACATCTTTATAGCACAACTGCTTGTCGTCGATTTCAGCTTCTATACGTTTATCGTCGCTGTCGTCAATGATTTTTTCGGGATTATTATAGATGTCTGTCGGCAATTTTTGAATTGCTGCTGACAATGCTTCCGACAAATCTCTTCCGTCTGGGTTGACTGTGACATCTTCCGCTCCATACAAGCCGTGTTCTTTGGAAAGTGTGCCGAGAATCATATCAGGATGAGATATGAAATAATTGTTTATAACATATCCTTGTTCGTTCTCGCTCGTTGCAAGCCACTCCGAATTGTCAACGGTGGCATTTATAGGCTCTTCTCTCTTTTTCAGAAACAGAATGTCGGTTACGACCTCTGTTCCCGCAGTTTGTTTGAACGCAGTATTTGGCAATCTAATCGCGCCGATTAGTTCCGCTCTGTCCGCCATATATTTTCTTGCAGAGGGATTGATTTTATCCATTGTTCCTGCGCTCGTAACAACAGCCATAATCCCACCGGGGCGCATTTTATCTATACTTTTTGCAAGAAAGTAGTCGTGTATGAGGAAGTTGTATCGTGAATAATTGCGATCATAAACAGAATATCCACCGAATGGCACATTTGAAACAACAATATCAAAATAGTCATTGACGAAGTTTACCTCTTCAAAGCCTTTTATTTGAATATTGGCAGAAGGATACAGCTTCTTTGATATTTGTCCCGTTATATTATCCAGTTCAACTCCGTAAAGTTTTGAGCCGTCTGCAATTTCTTTCGGCATAAAACCGAAAAAGTTTCCCGTTCCCATTGCAGGCTCTAAAATACGGTTATTGCCTCTCACACCGAAACGTTCAAGAGCATTATACATTGCGTCAATGACTTCTTTGGACGTGTAGTGAGCGTTAAGCGTACTGCCTCTTGCTCGTTCGTATTCATCTTCTGTAAGCAGATTTTTTAGTTCCGCATATTCTTTCGCCCATGATTCATTGTTCGCGTCGAAAGCGGTTGACAGCCCGCCCCATCCAACATATTTCACGAGCGTCTTTCTTTCTTCGAGCGTAGCGGCTCTGTTGTTTGCAGCAAGCGTTTTCGCAAGTTTTATCGCCGCGATATTCCCTTTGAATCGCGCTTTTGCCCCGCCCAGCTCCTTTTGGTCGAAACCAACCTCTTTCAAATCCGTCAAATCTACGACATCTTGTATGCGCGTTCCATTTTTAAGGAGGTCGCTTTTGTCAACATTTGTATGCGTATTGACTTCTATATCGCCATCAACCCGATCATAGGATATGACAACATCGTTTGGATATAGTCCCTTCAAATCCGTTACGGTTACGGTTTTATCTTTGTAGACAAATCTGTCCCCAACTTTGATGTCGGATTCGTTTCCCTCGTTTTGCACCGTTTGAGGTGGCGTATTTATTGTGTTTTCTTTCAAATTCGGACAATATCTTGGATCAAATTCCACAAGATAGTTGTCTGCATACGGAAATGCTGTTGGGATTATGTTTAGCACTTCCGGAGAACTCAACAGCGCAGCATCAAACTCCTTTCTATGCGTTCTTATAAATTGCGCCGCTTCCTCAAAACGATATGGCTGAATTTCAAAGCTGCCTGTGCGCGTATTATTCAAGCCAAACTCTATCATTTGACGTGTGATTATCTGTATCAATTCATCGTCATTTTTGGCTCTTGCCCGTTCATCACGTCGTTTGACGATTTGAATATATATAGCTTTCTCTTGCTCCGTCAGATAGTTATTGTCGTCGATAAGATCGGCAATACGGTTGGCTACTTGCTCCCATTTCAAAAATGCTTCGGCTATTATCTCATGAGTGTTTGGATCTCTCCTTCGCATTTTTATGCCTTTCGGGTCGTTCCATTGCTCCTGTTCTGTGCCAAAAAATCCTCCTGTGCCGTATGAATTTTTCAAATAAACGGCAAACTCTTTTTCGGTAGGATTTTTCAGATAATAATCGTAAACATACAATTTGCTATCTGTGCCGAATTGTTTTAATCTCTTTTCTATCATCTGCTCTTTGAGATCTTCCTGTGTGGGAGTTTCTCCAAGCAAATCAAACAAAGAGAGTTGTGGGACGGTTTTCCGCTTGCGTTGGTGCATCCCGATTCGAGGCTTTGATGTATCTATGGCAACAACTTCTTCTTCCTCCTCTTCCTCGTCATCTTCAAAGCTATCGTCTAACTCTGATTCATCTATGTCGATCTCTTCTTCCTCGTCGCTATCTATATCATCGGAAGTGACGGCTTGACCTTTGACCTCTTTTTCGGACAAAATTTTATATTCTTTTCCGTCCTCAAAATACAAAACGGATTTTACTTCAAGCAACTTATTGAAATATAGTTCGGACACATGATACGGGAATCCCACCATCGGTATCCTTGCTTCCAATCCAACGTCGCGGCTTGTAAGAGTCAATTCAGCTATATCGGCGGCAAGTCGAGCGTCCTCATCAAACAACTCATAAAAATCGCCAAGCCGTATAACAACAAAGCTATCGGGATTTTTCTCTTTCAAATCAAGGTATTGCTTATATATCGGTGAAACCGTTTCAATGGTTTGTACGCTTGATTTGAATTTAGGCTTTACCTCTTCAATCGTGGGGACCTCATCCGAAACAGTTTCCTCGTCAATATCGTTGATGACATCTACGGCAGCTTGTCGCTCGGCGTAATTGTCCTCGATATTTGCGAGAATACTCTCGGACGCTCTCACTATTTTTGTAATAAGTTCCGCATTCTCTTGCGGATCATCATAAGGCAATGGCGAAATCTCCGTCTTTGAGAATTTTGGAAAAGACGTTTTTGCATACAGAATACAGGCGACACCCTCTTCGATAGCCCTATCGGTTTTATCATCTCCCGTATAGAGGTCGCTCTCTATTAGTTGTGCTGCTACGCCCTGTCTTATGACGGAAAAATCATCGGTTGAATGTCCCGCAAACCCTGTCCCGTTAAGTTCATCAAGACCTTCAAAAATACGTTTCAGCGGCACAAACAGTCTTTGATAATGTGCATTTCCATAAGTGTCGGATATATCGAACAAATATTGTTTGTTGCCGTCCTCGTCGATATAGGAAATGCTTTTGCTTCCTCGCACTATTCTGCGACCAACGGCGTTCCATTCTTCAAACGAAAAACACAATGAAGCGTTGGGGTTTTTGAGAAGTATGTGATAGGCATCGAACAAACTCAAATGCGAATTTTGTGCGATAAACTTATACAAATTCCGCAAATTTTTGCCATTCGAAAACAGTTCCATCATCTTGTCATTTGCACTTTTTATTTCTGCGAACTCTTCCACAATATTCCTCCCACGAATATTCTCCAAACACAGCTATATATGTTTTTCGCTTGTCGTCGATTGTTGGAAAATATATGATGTCAAACGCCTCATGCGCCGGTAGAATTGTCAGCAATGCTTTGATCTGTTCGCGTGAAAACGCCTCTTTGTCCCACAATTTCTTTTTGAGTTTACAGGCAGAAAGTCCTATGGTTTCGGCAACTTCGCGTTGAGTTAAGTTGTTCTTTGCAAGCCATTGTTTCAAAGCATTGTATTTGAGTGAATACCCTGTTGTATCAGAACAAGTGTCCGTCAATTTCAACAAATTTGCTTTTGAGCTCATTGATATTTCCTCCCTCAAAGTTGATGATCCTATTTGTGGTGTCGCCACCGAGGACGTTATACATTTCTTTCACCATTTCATAGCCGATCCCAAGTCCTTGTTTGAGCAACTTGTAAGAGCCTCTGCCCCCGCCGAGTTCGCAAAACAGTTCGTATCCGTTTTTATATCCTCGCTCTTTTGCCAAGTTGTTAAATTCTTTGATTTTTAACCTCATATAAGCCTCCTGTCGCAATCAAATGACTGCTAATTTTTCTTTACAATCGAATAATACAACAAAAAAACGAACATACCAAGGCAGGGGTTGTCCGCGCCTAAAAGTCCACTAAACAGTAGATATTTTAGAAATCAAAGTAAAAAAATAACCCCACATAGGGGCCAAAAATAATAAAAAGCGGACAAGGGTTGTCCGAATTTTATTTTAATTTTCTTTTGAAAGCGGCTGAAAATTCAAACTAATCAAAAACTCATCTGCCTCTTCTACGTCTTTATCTCTGAAACATTGCAAAATAGACATGAACGCATTATCCTCTTTGTTAGCATCAGACAAACTCAAACCGGCTTGGTCCAAAATTGCCAGACTCAGCACAACTGGTATATTGAGCGCTCTTAACAAAGCGACGCACGTCCTCTTTTCCGGTTTTATATTCTCATTATGTAGATACCTTCGTATAGTGCGTTCGCTTATACCGGAGTCATATGCCAACTCCTTTGTTGGGATGTCCAATTTGTCCATAAGCATCCCCAATATTTCTCCAAAGTTTCTCCCAACAATCATTCTCTTTATCTCTTTTATATTCTCATGATGTTTTACAAACTTTTCGGGATAATTTTCAACATCGGAAATTGATTCGCCTTTTACCATTTCAAGGTCAAACTCCAACGCAAGACTTGTATCTCTGCAAAGATAATAATAGGTGTCAAGATTATTTTTGGTTATGGTGTTCTTTGGGGAACTGAACACAAATTTGATACAACATTCGTCCATATGCGTCAAGGCATATCTCGTCAATTTAAGCGCACCCTTTTCGTTATATTCGACGTACTTTGTGTCATATAGACAAACATGATGTTCAACGAAAACATATTGATCGCCATATAAGGCTTGCGTCAAAGAAGCGTCATTAAGCAATTTTTCATATATGTCCTTATAGCTGACTGCAAATGTTTCTCTCTCCTGTAAACTCCCCTTTGCAAACGTATAAGGACGTAAATATCCGCCGTCGATCCAATTTAGTGCGCCGATCGCAAATTCGTATCCCAAATCAATAAGGCGTTTTCTTGCGGAATGTATTGTTACGCCAAACGTTTCTGCCAACTCTTGGATAATCGTTTCGGCGCAATCTATAATGGCATTGTGTTGACAATACTTTTCAATCAAGTTGTCCGCAATGCGTGTGAATGTTTTAGCGGGCATCAGTAGACACGGAGCAATCCCATATGCTTGACTTTCTATTTGATACAACTCGGAAATATCGTCAATTCCGTTAATACTTCCGTCGGATTGACACTGAATATATTTCAATTCGCCGTTAAACAGCTTCGCAAACAAATAGGCTTTTCTATGTAAATAATAATGCACACACTCATGTGCTTTGGTGATATTGTTGGTATGTCTTGAACGGGCGTTCCCTGCTTCAATGTCAACGAGAATTGTTTTAGCCGGGATAGATGTTTTCTGCCCTTGAATCTCAATAACGCAATCCTCGAAGAATATTTGCCCAAGTATGCTGCCGCTGTTTGACAATGGGTACTCAAATATAGTAAGTCCCATATTGTTTGCCAAGGCATTTACATCAAGTTGCATAGGCGTATCCAATGCTTGCGGATAGAATTTTGCAAGCATTTCATCGGCTATTTTTTGATAATCTTGTTTATGCAAGAGCGGCACCATTCCATTTGACAATGGTTTTTCTTGCGCTTCTTTATTGTAGTACTCCTCTATGCTCCAAATCTTAAAATCCTGCAAAGCCTTTGACAAATCACCGGAACAATGAACGCATATCCAATTATCATACAAAGAGCGCGAATCTACGTCCCTATGTCTGCCATATCTGACTTGCGCTTCCACGTTGACTGATATGGCGATTCTAAACTTGATTTTATCGTTAGGTAGGTCGTCTATCCATACCCATTTGAAATACAAATCAACATCGGAAATATATATAACTTGCGATATATTCTCCGATAGCCGATCCGCAAGCCTATCCTTGTTCCGTATAAAATAATACTTTACTTCTTGATATATCTCGTTGTATTTTTCATTTTTGAGATATTCCAGAAATTTGTTGTATTTCGTCATATGTCACCTCCGAGGATTTTGTGCAAAGCGACGAGAACTTGCCTCGCCGCTTTGCTTTAAGGGGGAAAATTATGAGAATAAACGGTATGACTTATTTTATATATCCTCTAAAATAATCTTTTATAGACTCTTTGAGCAATTGCATTTGCTGTTTTGTCAGTTTTAGTTGCTCATTTTCCACTGAATAATATAAGTAGAAATATTTGCCCTTATTTGCTGCAACCTCGATGTGATTATCAGATAGCAACTGAATTTGACTTATAGGCAAAATCTCATCTTGCATGTCTAATAAAACCTTATTAGGATCAAGACGTTTTTGCTTAAATTCCGTGACCACGAATAAAATACTCTGAATCTTAAAACTCGACATTTCATTTGTGGCGTTTTCTGATATCTTGCTATTGATGTCACTTATACCATTTTGTTTCAAATAGCCGACCAAATATTTCCCATGTTTATCCTTTAAATACGGCTTGCTTTTATCTACAAATGCCTTCATTTTATCAAAGATTTTATCTTTCTGTTCCGCAGTAAACGATGCAAACATAAGGTCATATTCTGCCAATGATTTATATAGACTTTCATCGTAGTTTCTTGAAAACAGCTGTTCCATCAATGTTTTAGTCGTTTTGGATAATTTTGGGACCTGTTCAGTTTCACATAGATACTTCATTGTTGTCCAAATATAGTAGTCATCCAAAAATTCGATGTTTTGATAATCTAATTTCCATAACGGAAAACCGGTGCCACTACCAAAATATTTAGCAATATTTTGAGTTATGACGGGGATTAAGAAATTAGTATAATAAACGACTTTATGATGCGCATAGACCCACAAATACAAATAATTCCTCGCTTCCAAAACATTTGCTATCACATTGATTGCTTGCTTCTTAAAGCCAATAGAAAATGTATTATAATTGTTTTTATCAGGATGATCATCTTGTGAAAACAACTTATCTTTTAAACTGTCGCCTATTACTTCTGTTTCGGAGATTGAGCCTTTAAGCTGTACGCCTTTAGATAATTTAATTGCACCGACAGACTTAAAGCCACCCTCAATAGTAATTTTACATTTTCCATGTAATTGAATAATTACATTATTTTTCGTTCGAAACTTAAATGGAGATAGTGTTTCGGCATTTTCGATATATGCGCAAAACAGCCCTTGATTAGGTTTTCCGGGCATTTTTTTCACATCTCCTTTGTATTGGTCTGTTTTACAGGCATTTATCCATTCATTATCTTGCTGAACATCAGAAGTATTTGAGAACATTGCCTCATCGCCATCCGCATACTGTATCTCTGCAGCCTCTTGCTCTTTCCCTCTTAATAATTCGATAATGCTATCTTTTTGGAGGACGACTTTTGCTCCCTTGCTTATTTCAAGAATGCCTTTACATTCCCCATCTATATTGAGTACTCCGTTATTTTTTATTTCAGATACTGTTAAATCTCGACTAATTGTCAAATCAATATTTTCCACATTTAAGTGTTTTGTCTTTGTTACAACGCACAATGAACTTAAAAGTCTTTCAACATCAATAGACACATTTTTGATGCCGGACATATATGTATCTCTCACTATGTAGTCTAATTTGTCCACATCAAAATTATCACCGTTCAAAAGTTCAATAAAACAGTTCCTTATCTGTCTATCGACAGAATACTCAGTATATTTTATACCCATTATCATTCTGGCTATAAAGCACAAGTCATCATTCGTAACAGTTTCAGTAGGTTTCCCATCACTATATAAATTACATTCTTCTTCTAATCTAATAACACGATCATTAAGTTTATCAATTATAAGATACGCTCCTATTTGCTCGTGTGCGGCAGCTTTAATTTCAGTTATTGGATCGTAAGGCAAGCTATTTTCTTCGCAAAATGCTTTTTCAAATGCATTTATCCTTTCCAATAATTTATTCGTCAATGGAACACCGTTTTGCTCATCTTTTTTGCGCCTACGCCCTTCTGTGCCTATTTTACTGTTTGCTAATACTTGATCCTCCAACGAATGAGAAAAAGGAGTATGCCCTATATCATGTAACAAACACGCTGTTAAAAATAGAACTTTATATTTTTCTATATTACCATTGGCTACGACAAGATAGTTGTTGTTTTTCAATGCGTTTACAGCCTTTTGTCCCAGGTAAAAAACGCCTAACGAATGGCTGAATCTGTCATGCTTTGCGGCAGGAAAGAGAACTCTCATTCCTGTTTGCTCAATATTGCGTAGCCTTTGGAAATATATGCTGTCTATAATATTTTCTACATAGGCGACAGGTATATCAATATATCCGTGTACTGCGTCTTTGAATATTTTATATTTTGTTTCTACCATTTTTCTTTTCTCCCTTAATTTTATTTAGCTTTGTTACTCTGCGCAGGGCGCTGACCTGCGCAGAGTGTTTTGGTTGATTGATTTGATCATTCGGTTACTTCCTGCACGGCGACTTTGAGCAACAAGCCTTCATTGTCGAATGTAAACGTGAAAGCATAGGTATGCTCATAATAATCATACTGTGCAACATTAAAGTTAGGCCCTGCCGGTAGCCATCTGTCGGCGAACCATATGGGACAACGATTTTTCTCGTTTGACCATCTATCCTTTAAGTCAAACTGAATTGTGCTGTACACATAGTCGGCATTATAGCTTATTGCCGGACCGTCAACGGATATTTTGAAGCCGAACGTCGGATCGCCGTTTGAGTATTTTTCCGTAATAGTCCAATTCAATGTAACGCTCATTGTGCCATTCGGATTGATCACGCCATCTCCGGAGAACATAACCTGATCTATCCTAATCATCGGATCATCCGGGCTTTGTCTATCGTTGTTTGGGACATGATTGTATGTCGGTCCTTCGGCTACAAAGTCGATGTGAACTTTCATATCGCGCGCAGGATCGTAGTCATTCTGTCCGATAGGAGTATCTGCCCAAAGTTGTATGTTCCCTTCTGCATCATAATGCCAAACTCCTGCAAACGGTCCCAAAAATGCATCGTCGGTCGGGCGAGTGTATGAGTAGTAATATGCGTGTTTTATTCCGCTGGCAGATTTGAACATACGGTCATTATTTGAAGAACCGCTATCGGAATAATCCGTATACTTATATTTCACAAACAGCGGTCCGAGATACATATACACTTCCGCAAGCCTATTGCACCCAACAAAGTTATTCTCATAAATCACGCCAAGCGATTTGCTGTGGAAAACTACTTTTTCAAGCGAGGTACAGTTGGAGAACATATTGCTAATCGCAATGATTTCAGCCTTAATATCCGCATTGATAAGAGCATAGCAATTATTAAATGCTTGACTGCCAATATTTGTAACACTTTGCGGAATATCCAAAGTCTTGAGTGATTCGCAACCGATGAAAGCACCTACATCTATTGTAAGCAATCCATTCGGGAAGGTTATGCTTTCAAGAAGAGCGCAATTCTTAAACGCCGCATTGCTAATGGTCAATAGACTTGTAGGCAAGCCGATATTTTTAAGCGACGAGCAACCACTGAACGCACTATTTCCTATGACTTTTACACTATTTGCTATGTTAATATCGCTTCCGTCAAGCGACGTACAATCCATAAAGCAATATTTGCTTATGGATTCAAGCATCGCAGGAAGTTTTACGGAATTCAGCGCGGAACAATTTCTGAACATGCCATCGCCAAGTGCCGTTACATTCAATGCGCTCAAATCTGCGCTCTGAAGTTCAACACATCCATCAAACATATAATTACCCAAAGTATTCACAGTTGAAGGCAATACAATTTGTTTGAGATATTTATTATTTGCAAAGGCATTTGAGGCTATTGCCGTTATGGTCAGGCCATTGATGACATTTGGGACTTTCAACTTTTCAAATGAGCCATTATATTTTGATAAAGTTGCTGTCGAGCCATTTGGATTCGGTGTTATTTCATAAATGACATAACTGCAAATAGGACATTTTACAAGACCTTTGCTGTAATATCCGTCGCTATCCAAAATAAACACATGCTCCGACCTATCGACTTTGTGACCGCCGCAAATCGAACACTCATGATAATGTTCAACCTCGTCGCTTACCCAATTATCTCTGTTTACTTCATGCAATTCGTGCGTAGTTTCATAATCGCAATTATCGTCTATGCACTGCTGCCAATGGTTGTCATTGTCGGACGCCCATTCAAGATGATGCTCTGCAATCGCCGTAAAGTCTATCGTCTGACTTATACCCTTTACCGTAATAGTCAAAGTAAGCGGCATATCCTCAGAAAATTCCACTGTGCTTGCCGTAATAGTAAACGTCATTGTGTCAAAGTCAAAGTTCACATCCAGATATGTCTTGTCGCCACCATCTACTTTATGAGTGATTTCTGTTTCTTTGACGTCAATATATTGCGGGAAGCAGGACAGTTTTATTTGCATTGACTCATTCTTTTTCAACACCGTTTGAGAGTGGTCATAATCAAGATAAAGTTTGCTTATATCACTATCGGCATAGTTTATTGTCCAAAGCGCCATATGCTTGCTCAAATCGACATCTAAAATGTATGTTCCCGCTTTGCGGAAAGCCGTATTTTTGCTGTCACGGGCATTCGCATAGTCCACGCCATTCGACCAACCTCCAAATTGAGCGGTACTGAGATCGTCCATACGGTTTGCCGTCCTTATAGCAGATTCCCAACCTGTATCCATACCCAAGAACGCTATAGACAAACCTTCGTCGTTTTCATCAACAGTTTCAAGGCTGAGTCTGTATTGATAATGAGTTTCGGACAGTATTTCGAACGCATATTTTTCAAATTCTGTGCCTTCGAGCGAAGTGGTAGTAGGCTTGAGAGCCTTGTCCCAACCGCCGTAATTTTTTCCTATCAAATACAATCCGTCGGAATAGAACGTGACTTCGCAAGTGGCTTTTTTGGATGGATTGCCAAGAGCTGTTGCCTCGATCGTAACAGTGCCAAGCACATGTGCTGTGACAAGACCGCTGTCGGGATCTACTGTCGGGCGCAGACCTGCTGCAAGCGTTTTGCCGAGTTGGGTATAGTTGGTTATATCCGCATATCTAACTTGTTGATTTGTCGCGCTCTCATTGACGGTCGCCTTGACGATTTGCTCCCATTTTATACCTGCGTTGTTGACGTTTACATAATAATGCTCTTTTTCAAACGCTATGCTGTCAACGGGAGTTTCCTCTACCGTAGACGGCAAAACAGGTATTTCAAGCACACCGGCGGCATCTTGTATCTCACAATGTAGAGTCACAACAAATTCTTCCGGAACGTCGGATTTGAGCGACACGATGGCTTGCTTGCTTGCAAAATCGAATGCGACCGTGGCATAGTTTTCAAAGTTTGCATAGTCGGAAGTTAGATAAACTTTGACATCTTGCTCTGTCACAGCCGCAGTTGTCGGCAGATATGAAATATCTACGACCATATTGCTACCGTATTTCAACACATTAGACGCGCCCTCAACTTCAAATCCTATGCTACTTGCCTCAAGCGACACCATCTTGATATTCACTTTTGCGGACGTTCCTGTGAGGTCAAGAGTGATTTTGTAAACGCCTGTTGTGTTGACTTTGAATTGTGTGCTGACGTTATCCACATATTCAGAATCTGAATGTATACTGTCATAATAATTAGATACGCTTACGAGATCGGAAGGTATATTTTTATTCCACTTTGTCGTATCTTCATCGTTGAAGCTGTTGACATTTGGGAATATGATTTGAAAACCGTTGGACGGAACGAGTCTGCGAGTGAGAGAATAAACTCCCCTGCTTTCCTCTTCCAAAAGCAAGTTTGCGTCCTTTGCCGCCTGTTCGCTTGCGATGTACGGCTCCCACTCCCAATCAACTGTGCCAAAGCCTACGCCATAAATGAAGTAATACGGCTCCGCGACAAGCACATTTGAAGTGATTTGATAGGTATTTCCATTGTCTGCATGTATTATCGCCGTAACAATCGAAGTCCCGAAATTCAAGCCTTTCACCGTTGCGGTGTTTCTATCTTTATTTTCGGTCAAAGACGCAGCGGATTCGTTAGATATACCCCATTCAACGCTGACGATATTTGCGCCGTCCAAATGCGGAGCGAGTTCTGCCGTGCCGTCCAAAGCGATTTGAACGTTTGCCTGCATATCGGCAAGAATACTGCCCTCTTCAAGTACGGTGATATTCAAAGTGGCAGTGATCTCGGCATTATCATCCGATTTCACGACCAACGTTGCATTGCCTGTGGCAAGACCGCTCAAAGAAAGCGTGGTATTGTCGGGCTTTGATACAGAAACAAGACTCTCGCCGCTTGTAAATTCATAGGAGAAATTCTTGTTTGTTGCGTCGGATGGCGAAATGCTGACAGCTACGCTCTTCGCATTGCCTTTTGCGACGAGAGTTATGCTGTCCACGTCAAGCGCGATTCTTGTAACGGGTTGACGGACGGTGACGACGCATTCTGCGCTGAAACCTCCGCTCAAAGTGTTGACAGTGACATTTGTGACACCGGGCGCAACAGCCGTAACCAAGCCGTTTTGATCGACCGTAGCGACGTCTGTATTGTCGGATACCCAAAGGACTTGCTTGTTTGAAGCTGTTTCGGGCAGGACTGTTGCGCTCAAAGACGCTGTTTCACCGATGTCCAACATAACGCTGTCAGGATCGACCTCTATGCCCGTAACGCCCGTTTCTTCGGGAGGCGGAGCCTCAGTCGATGTAAATGTATATGTTAAAATGATTCCATCGGTAGTTGCCAATTTAAGATTGTAAATGCCTTTGGCATTTACTTTTATATTATCGGAGCCATCTGACAGCCAATTCAACGCAGTGAACAAAATGTCATATCCGTATTTTTCTTCCGAGCCGATTTTTCTGATGACAAACTCATCGTCGGCATCGAGTTCGACGGATACTGCGTAAGAGTGGTCTTTGCCCTGCTCTTTGACAAATTTGACCGAATCGGGTATGGCGGACTCATTTTCATATGTCGCCCAGTTGCCCGATTTCAATGAAAGATAATAAGTCCCGTCCTGCGCTTGCGGTTGCGAAACTTCTTTGGGATTGCATGCGATAAGCCCTACGGCGAGCGCCGCAAGCATAGCCACGCATGCGATGATAGCAAATAATTTTATGGTTTTATT
>CANQQE010000037.1 GCA_947625935.1 uncultured Muribaculaceae bacterium
GCCTGAAATATATCCATATCTCAGCACCCTAAAATGAGAGGGTGCGCCGTAAACCTTTATTACGACACACCCTCTTTTGCGTGCCGCTGTGGCTCATTCTCGTGGCCGCTGTGGGCGTTTCTTCCATCGTATGGCACAATACCTCAGCCGTGCGATTATGCGCCTAAATTCAGCCGTTTTTGCCTTGGTGTCACCTTGCCCTCATCTTATCCTATCCCGGGACGGCAAAATAAAGTCCGTGAGGCGCTGTTTCGTTCCTCACGGGTCAACTTTATCATCTGAGCCGACAAAAACGAAATTTGCCCCGTTTCGGTGCGTCTCAGCCCCATTCATCGAACAAAGACGGCGGCGCGGGTTCGGGTATGATTGAAAACTCCACTCTCGGGCGGTAGGGATCTATCCGCTTATCGGCAACAATCCGGGTGCAAAGATTGTCATTCGTGATTGCCCCAGCGTATTGGAGACAATCCAAAAGGGTTTTCAGGCTGTTGTCGAGGTCAAAATTGTTGTGCATGTAATATACTACAACAATCAACTCAAAGGGTCGGTTAATCATCCGTCCGGCATAGAGCTTGCATTGCTTGAGAAAGTTCTTCTCATAGGCCCTTACTCTGGAGTTCTTAATCATTCGTCTGCCTCCGGAACCATCCGGTACGGCCTGATAATTGTTCGCCTTGGCTACTATCTGCCCCAAAATCACCTCAACCTCGGCATTGTCATTAGTCATCGTCATCATCGAAGCCAATTCTTAACTCACCCATCACGGCGTTACACTGTCTCACATCGAGCTGTTGAGGTGCGTCCCATCCGTTCCATGAACCTAACAGCCGGGCGGCCTCGATCTTCCCGTGAAGCTCGTAAGAAACGTTATCACCCTTTCCCCTGATAGCCTTGACGGCGTGGCGCATTTTCTTAGAGAGCTGCCACGGTTGGCGGATTCTAGCCTGTCCTGTGGCGGGGTCGGTGTAATAGAGTTCTGAGGGGTCGGCGGTGATAATGTCTATCAACCGGGCCTCAATCTCTTTGCGCTGCTCCTCCGTGGCTTCCCGGCGTTCAGCTCTGAGTTCGTCAATCCTTTGGGTTATCTTGGGGTTATTCATCAGCTCCCACGCGCTGTAATGCACGGTCGAGGGTTGCATCTTCGCGGTGTCGTATGCCATACGGTAAGCCTCAGAGGCGTTGCCGTCCGTGTCGAGATAGTGACGGCAAAAACGCTCCTGTTTTTCCGTCAGTCGTAGAGGTTTATTTTTCATCTGCTCTTACTGTGTCGTTAATAAGTTTCTCCACATCCTTGCATTTTTCCATTGCCAGGAATAACAGAGCTGAAGTTATAATTTTGGCCGCTGCCATTTCTTTTTCGTTCCATTTAGGTAGTTTGTCAGAGCTGTGGCGGGTCGCTTTCTGAAACAGCTCGCGCCAATAGCGGCTAATCTGATAGACTGCCACGGTTGAGGAAGATTCAGCCGTGATCAGTCCGGAGCCGTAGGCGTTGGCAACAATGTCCGGCACGGTCTTTTTGTTAAGGGTTATTGCCATAGCCTTTGCAATATTATGTCGGCTATATCATCACCGGCGTTCTTTGCGTTCTCGGTTACCACCTCCGCGCAATTATACACGATAAATCCCTGCTTTGCCAGCTCCAGCCCTCGCCGTGCCCATTCCTCCGCGCCATCCACATCGGGGAAGAGATAGACGGCCCGGCCTTTCAGTGCCCGGCATCTTTCGGCGTTGAGGTTCTGTTTACTTCCTGTAGCAACCCACACATAACCCGGCAAAGCAATAGACGCAATTAAAGCGGTTTTCTCACTCTCCACTACCGCCACGGGCGCGGAGGTGTCGATGTTCAACAAATGCTCACCGAACAGCGGCCACGGTGCACGGCGGTCGTTTAACTTCGCCTTTGCCAAATGCCAATTTGCTGAGTATCCGTTTTTGCGGCGGTGCCCGTTGGTGCCATAGGCCATCAGTTTCACATCGACGCATCTTCCGGCGCTATCGATATACGGAAATGCCGTGCCCATCAATCCGGGGGTGCTTCCAAATTCGCGGGTTGCTCCTACCCGGTAGAGCTGGAAAGCCCGATTAACCTCCTCCGTGCGGAAAGCCCAGCAAAGGAAATTAAACAGAGTTGATAACGGGGCTTTGCTCGCGGCTTTCGCTATATCATCGGGGCAAATATACACCGGCGGCAATTGAGGCGGTTGTGGCGGTCTCTGCGGGTGTGTGCGGCGGTTCTGTTTACGTCCCGTTATGTTGATCCACTGCCGGCTTTTCAGATTCATGCCCGCCTGCTTGGCGAAGTAGGCAATTTTCTTCTCGGCCTGTTCAGTAGTCTTTACATATCGCTGCGGGGTGCGTTCGCTTCTCCATACTTTGCGACTCGTCCGTTCATCTGTGCCGTGGAGGTTGGAGAGTGCGACAAAATCAGTTTCATCATATCCCAACACTTTCAGGGCGCAAGCGAACAACGCCCACTCCTTGCGGTCATCGGGGGTTATGTCGGTGCCGGTTCTCAAAGCCTCGGCAATAATATCGTAGACTTTCATATTTTTTTTAGGTGGCTTGGGGTTGATGCTACCCCAATAGGATTTTATAACCCCAACCCATCGGGTATTATCTATAGATAATAATACCCGAAATTGGGGTGAAAAATTGGGGTTGCCCATTGGGGCGAAATTGGGGCGAAATTGGGGTCGCTAAAATGGTAGCTGGTTTTCATGTTCCGAATCTGTTTTTGCGGGATCATAATAACGACCATCTTTATAGCATACGATGTTGCTACTTTTCATTGTCGCTATCCAATTTTCCGCCATTGACTTCTTTACATTGCCTCGTTTCATCACTATATCTTTCAGCTCGGAATATGATAGCCCTATATCTGGGATATCTTTTACGATATGCGCGTATTTATCAGGATTGGAGGTTGTTTTGGCTTGGGTGGAGGGTTCAGGCTGCCCCAGCATAGGCAATCCGTTCTCGTTATCAATGTAGACGCTAAACTCTTCCGGCGCTTTTCCGTCCCTGAACTTCTTAAATGAAGCTGTGGAATAGTCTCCTTTGTTGGTCAGAAATAAAAGCACGTCAGCACGGCGCAACAGTTCTTTGCCGATCCATCCGCGTGGGGTGCCGTCGGCCTTTCCCTCATTGCTATGCACAACCCCTATTAAGCAAAGATTATATTCCTTCGCTATCTGCCGGAACTGATAGCCCGCCAACTCTGCAACGGCATCATCCATCGTTGTTTCTACCGTGTCGGTTGTATTGTCGATAATGATATAATCCGGGCGGCTTTCTTTGGCAAGTTCCTCAATCATCGGTGCAATCATTTTGCGCGGTAGTTCCAACAGATTGTAAACCTCCAGCCCTACAGTGTCAAAGGTTTTGCCCGTAGCCTTGATAACCCTGTTAATAACCCTGTCGGTCTGGTCTGGATTCTGTTCCGTGTCAAAATACAACCCCTTCAGGCTTCCGGGTGCAGTCATTTCAGGCGTGAGGCTGCTTCCTTGCATAGCGGAACACAACAGAGTTAAAGCGGATGTTTTTCGGCTCCCTGCGCATCCTGTAATCAACACAATGCGCTGCCGTCTCAAAATGCACTCACCACGGAGCAACAGCACCGGGGCCGGCACCTCTTTGGGCTTGTTTGGGTCGGTGCGCATATCGGTTTCCACTCGCCGCTTCCATTTCTCAAACTCTTCCGGCGCAATGCCCTCACGGCTAAAAATATATTCTTCCGTTGGAGCGATTATTGCAGAGGGGAAATTTGAGGGGTCGGTGGCGGCTTGGAGTTCTGAAAGGTTCTCGGCATTTGTCATCACTCAGCAAGCCAATAAAGTTTATAGTTTACTCCATCGGGGCGGGTCACTCGCTTGTCGGCTATGCCTATGCCCTTGCGCCTCATCCGGGAGATATGCCCGCGCGGGTCGCATTGTCCCAGTTCGCGGGTTATGTCGGCCACGGTATAGCGTCCCCCACGGCTCAACATCTCGTAAAGTCGCTGTTCTTGCCGGGTCAGTCTGTTGGGGTCGGTCGGTTTCATGCGGCGCCCCCTTTCCCCATCATTATTTTATTTGCCCGGTCGGCGATTTCCGCGGCGGTTGCGCATCGGTTCTGCTGCAACCACTGCTCCAGTTCGGCGCGGTTGAAGTAACACATTTTCCCCATCGGCTTGTAATGGGGTATCTCGCCGCGCATAGTGAGCTTGTAGAGATAGCTTTTTGAAATACCCATATAGCGGGCAGTTTCGTCGCTTGTAAGCACCTCTTTGGTGCAGAAGATTGTTTTGTCCGTCACTAAGTTTACGACCTCTCGTAAATTTACTTCACCCATTTTGATTGAGTTTTAAAAGTTGATATTAGAGGCTCGGGGGCGGGCACGTCTACCATCCTTTGCCTGTGTTAACTTTGTTCTCGCGCTGAAAACATTGGCAAAGGTATAGAGTAAGCTCAGCTAAACATAGTGCGGCATAATGCGCATTAAATGCACATTAAAAAAGTTCTCGGGGTGAGGGCTTAGTTATTAATCAAAAAATATTTGTTTATCTATCACACCTCGCCATTCTTGGTGCTTTTTAGCGCTGTGCATCTGTGTTATTGCGCTGCCTAACCTGTTAACTCCAAATAGACGATTTAGCGCTGTTTCGGGCAGTTGCTCTGTGTTGGTGGAACAGTATACCCTCTCAACAAAATACCCCAACTTAACTGCCGCACCCATTACCCATCTATAACCTGTATCGGTCGGTATCATATAGCCAGCCTCAACGGCCCGAGCAAAGTATTTTCTCGCCCTTTCGGTGTCTAACTCGCTCGGCAATACTGTTACAGTTGTCGGTGATTCCGGTTTAGTATGGCTTTTTAGCAAGTCTATCGCATACTCATACATCGGAGCTACATAAATAAGGCTGTCATCATAGCATCCCGGGAAAGGTGGAGGCGCAATAAACGGGGCCGGTTCCTCTGGCCATTCTATCGGCTCATTAGTTCCCATAGCAAGATCATACTTCGCACGGTACAACGCGGTATAGTATGGATCTAATATCTTTTCGTTGTATTCCTCCTCGAGGCGTTCAACGACTTTGTTATACTTCCACTCGTCCAACATATTTTCAAGATCAGCTAATAATGCTTTTGTGTACTCCTGATTATAATTCTGGGTCAGTGTATTAATAGCTGTCAATACTTCAGTGCGGCTTGGCTGAGGATATTCAACCAAAGCATTAAAGACATCGCGGGGTGTCATAGTATTTTCCATTATAATTTAAGTTCCGGTAGGCTGTTAATTGCCGCCTCTTTTAGGCTATCCACAGCGCGGGTGTATTTCTCGGTATGCTTTAGGCCGCTATGCCCTAAAAGGCTCGCTACAGTCTTAATGTTAGCCCCGTTGTTGAGGATGTTAACGGCAAAGGAGTGACGGGCACAATGCCACGTTATATGCTTCTCAATCCCGGCTCGTTTAGACCAACGCCTCAACGCTTTCAAGCACATATTGTAAGAGGGCAAAGGAAATATTACCTCATAGCGGTTGCCCACGGTGGATGGTTGACCTATAAGCGACAACAACCCATCGTTGAGGGGTATTACAACACTGCTCGCGGTGCTGTGTCCTTTGGTCTTAGCCTGCTCAAACTTTAATAGACGGTTGGAGAAATCCACGTTGGCAAACGTGAGGTCTTTTACATCACACCACCTCAACCCACAATAGAGACAAAAGATAAAAGCGCGTCTAATATTAACGCTCTCGCCTGTGTAGTGGGTGTTTATTAGGCACTCAATCTCATCAAGGCTCAAAACCTCTTTTCTCAAAGTTCCGTTATCGACCTTTATAGTTACATTTGTAGCGGGATTCTTCAACATTACATCAGCCTCAACCGCAGCTTTAATGATTTTCTTAAACCTCGCAAACACAGTGTGCGGCCCCTCGCCTACAAATCGCCGTTGTAAATACTCTACAAAGGCTACCACCAATTCTTTAGTTAGCTGTTGAGGTTTTATACGCTTGGCAAATTTGGAGAATTGAGGTGTGGTGTTGAGAAAATCTGTAAATGTAACGTAAGCTCGCTTTATTTCGCGTTTGTCAGCTTTGGTGTATGCCTCATAATAACCCCACATCCAATCAAGGAAATTAATATTGCGGTCTTTTTTAAGTCGGTAACCCTCATCGTCCTCTAAAAGCTGCTGCCCGCGCTCAAACCTCAACCGCTTGGCAACCTCCAACGTTTCTTTGTTCTGCTGTCGCTCCATCGGGGTTCTTGGGGCTTGCCATAGGTAGAGGCTCAAATACTCGCGCTTGTTGTTGACGCGCTTATATTTTTTGCCTGTCTTACTGCTCACCGCAATATCAAAACCCAAATAGAAATCCAAAAATAAACTCTCACGGCCATCACTCAACACCTTTGCCCCCAACTTGGGGTTGTCGGTGCTGTCAGTGCTAATTATATAAGTGTTATCGGCTCGGTAGTTCTTTTTGAGTGCCATTGTTATTGCTCTTTGTTTCTTTTCTTTGCAAACATAGCAATTATTTTTTACTCGGGTATAAACCAGGTATAAACTTTTTGCAAAACATATGCCGCTTTTATAGTATCAAGAGCAAATACCCAAACGCTAACACACTGAATTATTGAGCATTTAAATTCATTTGTTTTCTCTTGATTTTGGCGGTTGTACCGGGTCTGGGTACAAAATAATGAGGATTCTCACCGCGAGAGTCCTCGTTTTCTATTTCCATCCCTCTTAAATCATTGGTCTGCTCATAGATAAGGCCAAGCACCTTGTTGTCGGCATCGGTTCTGTGTTTGTTTAATTCAAATATTATCACTAATTTTGCTTTATGAAGAAAAACCTTACGCTCGAATCATTAATCGCTGAGGCTGAGCATTTTTGTTCGCTCAATTCAGGTGTATATAAAAGCGAACTCTTTGGGGTTACTGACGGAAAAGCTGTCGGAACGTTTGTTGAACATCTTTTCAAGAAGTTTCTCGAAGAACGTTACGAAATGGAAGTTGGCAATTCCGCTAATGGATTGGATTTACCATCTGTCAATACAGATATAAAAGTTACATCTATAAAGCAGCCACAGTCAAGCTGTCCATTTAAGGACAGTAAGCAAAAAATCTTTGGTTTAGGATACAATTTGCTCGTCTTTGTCTATAGAAAATATGACGATTCAAAGATGAGGAAAGGAATGTTGGATTTTGTATCATGCAATTTTATTGATAAAAGTCGAACAGCGGATTTTCAAACTACCACAGGCTTGCAAAAAATAATATCGAATCAGGGTAATCAGGATGATATTTTTGCATTTTTAGTAGAGCATAACATTCCAGTCGATGAAGTGACTTTATATAATATAGCTGGCGACATTTTGAAAAATCCACCACAAATCGGATACTTAACAATATCAAATGCTCTTCAGTGGAGACTTCAATATGGAAGAGTCGTGTATATGACGGATAAAGTGGACGGTGTTGAGCAGATAATCAGGTTTTCAAAATGAGAAATTTGATTAACCTCATTCATAATACAGATTACGCTAAAGCCAATTCCATAATTAGATCTCTTTGTGGAATTGTTGACTACTTCTCTTCGGAGCAAGAGAAAATTGAGTTCATAGCCATTCTTGAAACTGACACATCTATCGTATGCGAAGACAGGGTGTCTTACGGTGATTGGCAAACGCCAGTGTCATTGGCAGAAAAAATATGTGATGTTCATCTATCCAAATTTGGCAATCCAGATATAGTAATAGAGCCTACATGCGGACTTGGGGCTTTTGTATTATCTGCATTGAGAAAATTTCAGAATATTAAAGAGTTTTATGCCATAGAGATTAATCGTCAATACGCATCTGAATTAAAGCTTAAAATACTGGTGAATGCCTTAAGCTTTCCTTCTCAGAACTATCCCGATATTTATATCTATAATACAGATTTTTTTGAGTTTGATTTTATTTCCATAATTGAGAAAAGCAAACGAATGGGATGGAATATGGCTGTTATTGGAAATCCGCCATGGGTAACTAACAGCACTCAAGGAAAGAACAATTCTAACAATATTCCATTCAAAAGTAATTATTTCAAGTTAAAAGGAATTGATGCTATAACAGGTAAAAGCAATTTCGATATAAGCGAATATATTGCACTAAAATTATTGCATTTATCAGAAATAAATAATGGAGGTATTTCCTTCCTTCTAAAAAATTCTGTTATTCGAAACATCTTGATTAAACAGCACTCAGAGAGGTTACATATTGGAAATATTGAACAAAAATTGATCGATGCATCTATCGAGTTCAATGTTTCAGTAGATGCATCATGCTTTTTTGCTCAATTCGGATGTTCTCCATCTTTTATTTGCAATGTCTCAGATTTTCATTCAAACACATATATTCAGCAATATGGGTGGGTAAATGACTCTTTCGTTTCTGATACAAAATCATATAGCGCTGTTTCAAAATACGATGGTAAATCCTCTTATATATGGCGTTCTGGTATTAAACACGATTGTGCCTCTATCTTAGAACTAACTCTTTCAGATGGAATATACAAAAATGGCTTAGGAGAGATTGTACAGATAGAGGAAGATTTGATTTATCCGTTATTAAAAAGTTCAGATATAAATAACTATAATGGAAATCAATTTAGAAAATTTATAATTGTGCCACAACGAAGAGTCGGGGATAACACTTCGGAATTAAAATATTCACATCCCCTTGCATTTTCATATTTGTCTAAATATGAAAATGTATTTTCAAATAGAAAAAGTAGTATATATAAAGGGAAAGATAAGTTTAGTATTTTTGGGATAGGGGATTATTCTTTCAAACCCTATAAAATTGTCGTCTCCTCATTATATAAGTCCATTAGGTTTATTTTAGTTTCTCGAAACGATAGAAAACCAATCATGGTGGATGACACATGTTATCAGCTTGACTTTGACAGCTTAGAAGAAGCAAATTGTATCCTTGATGCTCTTAACAGTGATGAAATATGTTCTTTATTGCAATCATTGGTTTTCAGAGATGCAAAAAGAGTTGTAACTAAAAGTCTTCTAATGAGGCTTGATTTAGCACAACTGTGTCGAGATAAGGGAATCGCAATTGATTCACAACGTTTTAACAACGGTGCCTTCCAACAGTTATCTCTTTTTGATTAATTTGTTATCGGTTCGTCTGAATTTGGTATCCAATGACGCATTTCCCACAGCCTATCAAAATCGGCAATATTTGGTTCTAATCCGACGCAGTTGGGAGGGTCGGTCGAGGTTGCTAACCCACTGATTCGCAGCTTTTTTTATTTTTAGAGCCTAAACTGAATCCACCTTCGCACGCCATAAATCTCTGTCGGCGCATCAAGCGTGACGGCATCGTCGGCGTCACTCAACACTTTAGGAATTCGAGGGGAAAGCCTATAATGATTGATGGCACCCGTTATAAATTGGATTTTGACAATTGGGAGGAAGGCTTAAATAAAAGCATCCAACAATCATCCATGTCAACAGCTATCGCGATTTGAGTGGATATCGGTTTGCACGGTGCAAGCTGAGAGTAACGTGACTAAGGCATCATGACCACAGGGGGGATGAGTAGCGGCGGGGACTGACTAAAATATGACTAATTCTTTGGCGGAGTAGCGAAGCATGATACGCCGCGTTTTCAGTGCGGGAAAACCGATCAAGCCATCAACATCAAGATTTTGAAGATGGGAAATGTCTTTCACGATAAACGGCTGAGACCCGAAATCGACCGTTCCGACCGAAAGATTGGCGCGGCCCTGTCTTTCGATAGTTGCGTCACCGGAGATTCCGACAAGATCAGCTTCTTCTATATCGCCGATTAACGTAGCGTACCGATCAGAGAGCAGATTGACCGTCGCACCGCAATCAATGCCCAGTATCAGCTCCTCGCCCGCGACGTTCACCTTCACCGTCGGGAGATATCCTGAAGCCAAATTCTCGAAAGGCACAGTCACCGCTGCGCCGGCATTCACACGAGCCGATGGATTTATCAAGGTCAACATGAGATTGTCATAGTCAAACAGTATGTCGTAGCCTCCAAATATGTCAACGCCAATCAGACCGTAGACAGGTGGCGTATCGACCGGCTCAAGATGCCTCAAATCCTTAGCGGGCATCTCGCCGCCGACAACTTTTATGCCCGCTATGTCGAGATCCGTTCCACTCACGACCGACAGCTCCATTGAGCCGGAATTCACCCCGTTTATGGCGGCTTGTCCGTTGTCAACGGTCTTGTCGCTCAGATACCGGCTGTTGAGCATCGATGTTTTGGCTCCCGAGTCAAAAATGAGACTTCTTTCCTCACCGTTAAGCCTCCCTTTTATAACTATGAGGCCGTTATCGGATAAAATAAACGGGATATTGACGACCGGTTCCGGCGGTAACCGGGTATCGACGCGCCCCACACTCCGCGCTTTAGCCGCGGCTATGTAGTCGAGACGCGAGATCAGCCCCTCACGATTGATGCTGAAACATCCCTGTTTCGGACCAAGACGGGAATAGCTGATATCATAGGTGAACGTCATGGTTGAATCTTCGGCGACATCAGTCGAAAGCAAGCGCATATCTTCGATAGTGTTCCCATCCAATGCCGCAAATAGCGCTTTCATTGTCGGCATAAACAGGCGACCTGACTTGCCGAGAGCTGCACAATCTTCCGACAGCCATCCGGCATATTTGCCGCAATCTTTCGAGTTAAACGCCTCTTTTATAACCTCCAACTGCCTGTCGTAGGTATCACTTGAGGCACTGATGCCTGAAAAAGCCACCGATAAGAGCGCTATTAGCGTTAAAATATTTTTCATTGTTGCAATTGATTGTATGCATTATCCTGACGCATACCGTTACCCGTCCGTTACACCACATGGGTGGAAATTCACAGGAACTTCCGGGATATTCACTGGTGGCAAACCACACTAATGGCGCATAAGTAATCAAAAACGTCGCGGCACGCTAATTTTGAATGGATATATTTGGTCGGTTCGGCTTAATTCTTTAAATTCGTGGGTGATTAACATAATTATCCTTTATACCCTAAAATATATAAAATCCACTAAGCATGAGCTACCTTAAATTTGATAAGAACCTCATGATCAATCTTGAGCAATCGCTACCCAAGGAGATGCTGCGCACCAACCGCGCCGGTGCCTACCATTGCACGTCGATTGTGGGATGCAACACACGCAAACAGCACGGGCTGCTCGTCATTCCCCGCTCCGGGGAGGAATACAAGCCTGTGGTGCTGCTGTCGTCGCTCGACGAGACTGTTATCCAGCATGGCGCGCCTTTCAATCTGGGGCTTCACCGATATTCCGGCGGTGTCTACAGCCCCAACGGGCATAAGTATATCCGCGAGTTTGATTGCGAGAGCGTCCCGCGGCTCACATACCGCGTGGGAGGCGTGATTCTGACCAAAGAGAAGATTTTTATCTCAGGCGAAAACCGTCTGTTGATTCGTTACACACTTGTCGAAGCCCACTCGCCGACAACGTTACAGTTCCGGCCGTTCCTGGCATTCCGCGACTCAAACGAGCTATGCGTTGCCAACGGAGCGCTCAATGGCGAATGCCCTGAGGCGGCCAACGGAGTGAGCTGCTGCCTTTACCCCGGATATCCCACCCTCTATATGCAATTCAGCCGCAAACCGGAATGGATATATGACCCGCACTGGTACAATGGCATCGAATATGTCAAGGATATGGAACGCGGGGTACCCTACACCGAAGACCTCTGGGTGCCGGGATATTTCCAGATTCCTATAAAAAAGGGGGAGTCTATTATCTTCTCGGCCGGTGTATCGGAGGTGTCACCGCGATCGCTCAACTCAATGTATCTGAAGGAAATCGAGAGCCGCACTTGCCGAACCAGTTTCTTCAACTGCCTTAAAAACGCCGCAAAACAGTTCTACCTCACCGAGGGCGACAAGATGTATATGCTCTCGGGGTACCCTTGGGGGACCGTGCTGGCCCGCAACACTTTCATGTCGCTTCCGGGCAACACGCTCGCCATAGACCACAAGGAGGATTTCGAGCGAATCATGGCCACGGCGGTGCTCGCTCTCACACATTTCATGGACTGCGGCGAGGAGTCGAGCCACATACACGGTATCGACCTCCCCGACATACCACTATGGGCAGTATGGGCGGCACAGCAATATGCCAAAAACCAAGGCCTCGGTCAAGCTCGCGAAAAATACATGGAACTCGTCGCCCATGTGCTCGATTACATCATCAACGACGGGCATCCTAATCTGAGAGTAACCGCCGACGGACTTGTCGAGACCAACGGCACCGACTATCCGGTGTCATGGATGAATTCCATCTTAGACGGCCAACCGGTTGTGCCGCGCACAGGCCTACTCGTCGAATTTAACGCTTTGTGGTATAACGCTTTGATGTTCGGCGTAAAGTTGAGCGAAGGCAACGAGTCGCTCGCAGCGCGTCGGGAAGCATGGGCCGCGCTGGCCGACAAAATGAAGGAACCGTTTGTCAACACATTCCTCAACGATTACGGCTACCTCTATGACTGGGTTGACGGCACGCACGCCGATCCGTCGGTGCGCCCCAATATGGCTATAGCCATCGGGCTGGACTATTCCCCTCTCGACCGCCGTCAGCGCAAGGGGGTTCTCGATGTGGTCACCCGCGAACTGCTCACGCCCAAAGGGCTTCGCACGCTTTCGCCAAAGAGCTACGGATACAGGCCCTTCTATCTCGGCTCTCCACGCGAACGCGAAGAAGCGTTACACCAGGGACCCGCGCGTCCATGGCTCATGGGATTCTACGCCGATGCCTATCTGAAGGTATTCGGCCTAAGCGGAGTGAGCTACATCGACCGTATGCTGATAGGATTTGAGGATGAAATGTCGAAAGGGTGCATAGGCTCACTGTCACAACTTTATGACGGGAATCCGCCATTTGCCGGACGCGGAGCGATCAGCCACGCCACGAATGTAGCCGAAGTGCTGCGCACGCTGCGAATATTAAAGCGCATGAAACCTTGAAACGAAATCACCCAATCATAAAAAAACTACTGATAATACAATGAAAGCATTAATGTTTGGGTGGGAGTTCCCCCCTCATATTCTCGGCGGCCTCGGAACGGCAAGCTACGGGCTGACACGCGGCATGTGGCAGAACGGAGATATGGACATCACGTTTGTGATACCGCGCCCCTACGGAGACGAGGAGAAAGGCTTCGCCCGGATCATCGGGGCGTCGCAAGTGCCTGTGGCATGGCGCGATGTCAACCTCGACTATGTCGAAAGCCGCATAGGGAAACTGATGTCGCCCGACCTGTATTTCAAACTCCGCGACAAGATATACGCCGACTTCAACTACATGGCCACCAACGACCTGGGGTGCATAGAATTTTCAGGTAAGTATAGCGATAACCTGCTCGACGAGATAAACAACTACTCGATTGTGGCGGGAGTGATAGCCCGCACAATCGACTGCGACGTCATACACTCACACGACTGGCTGACCTATCCCGCTGGCATACACGCCAAGCAAGTGACGGGCAAACCGCTTGTAATCCATGTCCACGCCACCGATTTTGACCGCTCACGCGGAAACGTGAACCCCACGGTGTTCAACATCGAACGCGACGGTATGCTCCACGCCGACCACATAATCACCGTGTCAAACATGACCCGGCAGACGGTAATAGAAAAATACGGCATAGACCCCGCCAAAGTAACGACAGTCCACAACGCCGTCGAGCCGCTAAGCCCCGAACTGCTCAACGTGGAAGTGAAAAAGCCTAAAGAGAAGGTGGTCACGTTCCTCGGCCGAATAACCATGCAGAAAGGTCCCGAATATTTCGTGGAAGCTGCGGCAAAAGTCCTGAAAAACAATCACGACGTGCGATTCGTGATGGCCGGCAGCGGCGACATGATGGACAAGATGATCACCCTCGCCGCCGAACGCGGCATAGCCGACCGATTCCATTTCCCGGGATTCCAGAAAGGGAAACAGGTCTACGAGATGTTCAAAGCCTCCGACGTTTATGTCATGCCGTCAGTGTCGGAACCGTTCGGCATCTCCCCCCTCGAAGCGATGCAGATGGGGGTGCCGTCGGTCATCTCCAAACAGAGCGGCTGCGCCGAAATCCTTGACAATGTCATCAAAACCGACTACTGGGACATCGATGCCATGGCCGATGCCATAAACGCCATAATCACCTATCCCGCCCTATACCGGCAACTACGCGAGGACGGGCTGAACGAAGTGAACCAGATAACCTGGGACAAGGCCGGAGCTAAGGTCATCGACATCTACCGCAAAGTGATAGCCCAACAAAATTAACCCCAACAACACAATACACCAGAGACAATGAAAGCAATCTGTTTTTATTTCCAGATACATCAGCCTTTCAGATTGAAACGCTACCGTTTTTTTGACATCGGCAACGACCACTACTATTATGATGACTTCGCCAACGACGACATCATCACACGCATAGCCCAACGCAGCTATATACCGGCGGCCGAGAGCCTGCTCAGAATGATCGAGGAAAGCAAAGGAAAATTCCGTTGCGCACTGTCGATTACAGGCGTGGCCCTCGAACAATGCGAGCAATATGTGCCTGAGTTCATCGACCTGCTGAAAAAACTCGCCGACACAGGCAAAGTGGAGTTCCTGGCCGAGACATACGCCCACTCCTTGTCGTCGCTGACCGACCCCGAGGAATTTGCCGCACAGGTGGCCCTGCATGACAAAAAGATTTACGAGCTGTTCGGGCAGAAACCCAAAGTGCTGCGCAACACTGAGCTAATCTATTGCGACGATATGGCCCCGCAGATTCTCGCCATGGGCTATAAAGGCTGCATAACCGACGGGGCCAAGCACATACTCGGCTGGAAATCGCCTAACTACGTCTATTCAGCGGCGACAGCTCCGAAACTGAAACTGCTACTCAAAAACTCTAAACTCTCCGACGACATTTCATTCCGCTTCAGCAACACCGAGTGGGACGCTTATCCGCTGACAGCCGACAAATATATCGACTGGATTGCCGCGACACCCCCCGAGGAACAGATCGTCAACCTGTTCATGAATCTTGAGACATTCGGCGCCCTGCAGGCACGCGAAAGCGGAATATTCCAGTTCCTTGAGGCGCTCCCGCGGTTCGCCGCCGAAAAAGGCATAGACTTCTGGACTCCGACCGAGGCCGTCACCAAGCTGAAGGCCGTCGGCGAACTTTCGGTCATGCACCCCATATCGTGGGCCGACGAGGCTCGCGACACATCGGCATGGCTCGGCAACCAGCTACAGAATGAAGCGTTCAACAAGCTCTACTCGGTGGCTGAACGCGTCAGACTATGCGACGACCGCAGACTGAAGCAAGACTGGAACTATCTGCAAGCGAGCGACCACTTCTTCTATATGTCGACCAAACGCCGCGCCGACGGTGAGGTGCATTCCCACTTCTCACCCTACGACACCCCGTTCCAGGCGTTCACCAACTATATGAACGTGCTGGCCGACTTCATCGTGCGCGTCGAGGAGCAATACCCACTGTCGATAGAAAACGAGGAACTCAACGCCCTGCTGACCACGATACGCAACCAGGCCCGCGAAATCGAAACCCTCAACAAGGAGGTGACATCGATGAGACTCAACATTGAGCACTTCAATGAAGAACACGCTTTGAGAGAAAAACCCAAAGCGAAAAAATCAAGAAAGAAGAGTGACACCGTTAAAGATTAATTGTTAACTTTGCCACAATATTAAAAAACTCATATCAATATGTTAAGCAAAGAATTGGAAAAAGCTCTTAACGAGCAGATTAACGCCGAATTATGGTCGGCTTACCTATATCTTTCAATGGGTATGAACTTCGAGACGGCAGGACTGCCCGGAGTGGCGAACTGGTTTAAAGTGCAGTTCAAGGAAGAACAGGCTCATGCCGAAATTTTCATGAACTACATCAACCAGCGCGGAGGCCGCGTGATTCTCGCCCCGATAGCCGAAGTCCCCACCGAATGGGCCACAGTGCTCGACGCATTCAGAGCCACACTTGAGCATGAGCGCAAAGTGACAGCGATGATCAACAACCTCTATGCCATGGCCGAGGCAGAACATGACTATGCTTCGCGTGACAGAATCAACTGGTTTGTCGCAGAACAAGTCGAGGAGGAAGAAACAGCCAAAAGCTACATCGACAAATTCCAACTGATCGGCAATGACGGCATGGGTATCTATATGCTCGATCAGGAACTCGGCGCACGCACCTACAACACACCCTCACCCCTGGCTTCTGCCGGAGAATAATCAGGCCGACGGCCACAGAATAAGCCTAATAGGGCATTAATCATGTCTTATTAGGCTTTTATTTGTACATCATAACACAGATAATGACAAAAAGGAACAGGAAGTCAAAGCCTCGCAACTTAGGCGGCTCAATATTAATCCCCATCGTGGTCATAGCCGGGCTGGGATGGCTTTATGCCCGCAGCCAATGCAATCATCAGGCGGCCACCGACGTGTTCGGCCCGCTTGACGGCAATTTCGAGTATGTCAAAACCGCATCGGGCGTCCCGGAAACTCTCGTGTCATACACAGGGATGTCCATGTCGTTCAACCCCGACCTCCATATACCAAACTGGGTGTCGTGGGAACTGACGCGCGAGGAGGCGGCGGGTACAGAGCCGCGCGCCAACAACTTCGCGCGCGACTACGATGTGAACGGCTGCGCCGACCCGTCCGACTACCGCGGGTCGGGATACGACCGCGGCCACATGGCCCCCGCCGCCGACATGAAATGGAGCCCGCAGGCTATGACCGAGTCGTTCTACATGACCAATATGTGTCCACAGGCAAAAGCCCTGAATACAGGCGCATGGAAAAAACTTGAAGAAAAATGCCGCCAATGGGCGCAACGCGACAGTGCGATAGTAATCGTGTGCGGACCCGTGTTGACCGACCAAATAGACAAATTCATAGGAGAGAACCGGGTCGCCGTCCCGAAGCGTTTCTTCAAAGTGATACTGGCCCCCTATGCCAACCCACCGAGAGGCATAGGATTCATAATGCCCAATTCACGAGTCGAAGGGGGTATGCAGCCCGCGGCTGTCAGCATCGATCAGGTCGAGAGCGTCACAGGCCACGACTTCTTCTCCGAGCTGCCCGACAGCATAGAGAGCTTGGTTGAATCAGAATGCAGATTTAATTACTGGAGCACACTGAAATGATAACAATCGACAACAACGATACCATTTGCGCAATTTCCACCCCCGCGGGAGTAGGCGGCATCGCTGTGGCCCGCGTGAGCGGCCCGCTCGCAATAACCATAACAGACAGGATCTGGAAAGGCAAACCGCTCACCGAAGCAGCCAGCCACACCGCCCACCTCGGATCGGTGACCGACCCCGACAACGGGGAGACCATCGACCAAGGAGTTGCCACCGTGTTCCGCGCTCCGGGAACATTCACCGGCGAAGATGTCGTCGAATTGTCGGTACACGGGTCAAAATTCATCCAGCGCGAACTCATAGCCCTGCTCCTACGCCAGGGATGCCGTCTCGCCGAACCGGGGGAATTTACGCGCCGGGCTTACACCTCGGGGCGCATGGATCTGACCGAAGCCGAGGCTGTGGCCGACCTCATAGCCGCCAGCTCGCGAGCCGCACACCGCATAGCGCTCAGCCAGATGAAAGGAAACTTCACCCGACGCCTTGAGACACTGCGCGAACAGCTTCTTGAACTCGCATCATTGCTTGAACTGGAGCTCGACTTTTCGGAAGAAGATGTCGAATTTGCATCACGGACACGGCTGAAAGAACTCGCCATAGCTGTCAGCGATGAAATCTGCCGCCTCGAACGCTCGTTCGCAACCGGTCAGGCCATCAAAGAAGGCATTCCCGTGGCAATTGTCGGAGAAACCAACGTCGGCAAATCATCACTGCTCAACATCCTCGTCGGCGACGACAGAGCAATCGTGAGCGACGTGCACGGCACCACCCGCGACCTCATCGAAGACACCGCCGAAATCGGCGACCTGCTGTTCAGATTCATCGACACGGCAGGACTGCGCGAGACCGCCGACACCGTCGAAGCGATGGGAATAGAGCGCAGCCACGCCGCCGCCGGGCGAGCGAGAGTGGTCATGCTCGTCTCTGATGCGGCAAGGCCGTTACAAACCGCACTGATCGACGAAACACTCGCCTCAATGCGCGATGACGCCTCGCTCATTCTCGTCATCAACAAAACCGATTTAATAAATCACGATACACTCAGCCAGACGATAGCCGACGCCACCCAACGCTGTCCGACAGCCAAAGAGATTATAGCCATCTCAGCCCGCAACGGTGATGGAATCGACACACTGAAGGCCGCTATACAAAACGCCGCCGGGGCCGACCGGATTGGCGACGACCAGCTCCTCGTCACAAACGCACGCCACTCCCAGGCACTCGCGCGCGCCGCCCGATCGATAGCCCGCGTAATCAACGGACTCGACACCTCGCTCCCCGGCGACCTCATCGCCCAAGACCTCCGGGAAACCCTCCACCACCTCGCCGACATCACCCCCGCCATCACCACCCCCGACCTACTCGCATCCATATTCTCCCGCTTCTGCATCGGCAAATGACGTAATTGTCACAATCCGCCACAATCCGTCACAATCCATTAGTACAGCGTGCTTTACGGCACGCTTTTTTCATGCCCTTACTGATGGATTCTAACGGATTCTGACCCCTTTTTCGCCCATTTTTGTATCCCGGTTGTATCTCGCTCGCAGCCGGGAAAAATCCGTCAGCAAGGTGGTGGACAATCTTTACGCCATTTTACGCCACTTTACGGGATTTTACAGATTATCGGGCGAAATAAAGTAAAAACAGCCATGAGCAGCAACATTGATTTGAAGAAAATTTGTGCTTTCTGCGGGCAGGAGTTCATAGCCCACAAAACCACAACAACATGTTGCTCTCACAGATGCTCAAGCTTACTATACAAACAAAAGAAGCGAGAAGCCAAAGTGAGAGAGCATGACGCAGTGACAGAAAAGGTCATTGCCGAGAAACCGATTGAGAAAATCAAGAACAAGCCCTATATCTCAATCACAGAAGCAGCATTATTCATTGGAGTGAGTCGTCCTACGATTTATCTCTATCTCCGTAATGGTGAAATATCTGCAAAACGACTGGGATCAAAATATCTCATAGCAAGGGAAGACATTGAAAACCTATTCAACAATCCTGACAAGTTTGAACCAATCAGGAATGAACGGAAAGCCATCACCGAGTTTTATACCACGAAAGAGATTCTGGAGAAATACAGCATCTCTAATTCGGGACTTTACAAAATTGCCCAGACACAGAATTTCCCGAAGACAACAAGTCGAGGTAAAACTCTATGGAGTAAGTCTCATATCGACCGATATTTTGAGAAACGTAATCCATCAGAGGAAATAACCGAATGGTACACGGTTGCTGAAATTCAAGAGAAATTTGGCATGTCCTTATCTGCCATTTACACCCTCGTATCCAAAGAAGGAATCCCCAAGATAAAGGTTGGAATCGAAGCAAGGTACTCGAAAAAGCATTTCGATATTGCCAAGGGCATTGCGGAGCCTGAACCTCCGGCTGAATACACGATTGCCGAGGCTATGGCAAAGTTTGGCATGACCAGAGACCAGCTCTATCACTATGTCAAGACCTATAAGATAACCCGTACCAAGAGAGGCAAGTTTACCTATCTCTCCCGCAAAGAACTGGATGATTTGCTCGCGCCACCTACGATTTAGCCGAAACCGGCTATGGTGGCGCGATGGTGGCTGATTCCACCATGCAAACACAACCGAACTTTGCGTCAAACTTTTAACTCTTTCAAGATACAATGAATACCTGCACTAAAGTTTTCCTTCGTAAAAAGGAAATATCGGGCGACCGCATATCGCTCTATCTCGACTTCTATCCCCCGATCCGAAATCCTCATACCAACAGGCTCAGCCGCCGTGAGGGTCTGGGAATATATCTCTACGGGCATCCGGCAAATGCCCGTGAACGAGAGTTCAACGCCTCCATGATGGAAAAGGCGGAGGCTATCCGTTGCCGTCGCTTCGAGCAGTTGCTCAACGAGCAGTTCGGCTTCCTCGACAAAGAGAAACTCCGCATCGACTTTCTGGAATACTTCCGCAAGAAGTGTTTCAAGAAATACCAGAAGTGGAAGATTGTCTATCAGCACTTCTATGATTTTTGCGAGGGTAAATGTACCGTCGGAGAAATCAACGAGGACTTCTGCAAGAAGTTTCAGGCATACCTTCTTAAAGGTGGCCGTCGTGATGGTCGCAAGAGTAAGCTCGCCCATAACTCAATCGCCGGTTACTGGTCAACATTCCGCACTCTGCTCAAAGAGGCGTATCAGGAGAAACTCCTCCGAGAGAACATAAATGACTTCCTCGAAAAGATTGAGTGGAAGGATACTAAAATTGAGTTTCTCTCGCTCGACGAGGTTAAGAAACTCGCCGCGACTCCATGCAAACATGAGGTGCTGCGTCGTGCGTCGCTGTTCTCTTGCATGACCGGACTCCGCATCAGCGACATTCAGCAACTCCGGTGGGAACATATCGTCAAGACCGAAGACGGGTATGTTATGCGAATCCGCACGGAAAAGACCGATGAGGAAGCCACTCTCCCAATCAGCGAGGAAGCCCTCGCCTTTTGCGGTGAACGAGAAGAGGGACTTGTGTTCAAGACTCTCAAACGCTCAATGATAAACTACCCTCTCCGGGCGTGGATAAAGGAGGCTGGAATCAACCGCCGGATCACGTTCCACTGCTTCCGCCACACATACGCCACCCTGCTAACTTCGGCAGGTGTGCCAATCTACACTATTGCAAAGATGCTAACGCATCGCAACGTGAAAAACACTCAGATATACGCCGAGGTCATGGACCCGAACAAGCGTGAGGCTGCGAATGTAATCTCGTTGAAATAGCAGCCTATCCCTAAGAAGAGAGCCGACAAGTTGCATTTCTGCAATCTGTCGGCTCTCGCTATTTATCCTTATGTCGGCAGCGTGTTCCCCGGCTCAACATCGCCTCCATATCTTCAAAGGACGGAAGACATGACTCCCGCTTATTCCCTTTGACAAAATCGACAAGTTCAGATGGAATGAATCTCCATTCTTTCTCACCCGGAACCTTGTATGCCGGCAACCTGCCCTCACGGGCAAGACCATAAATTGTAGATTTGGCTTTACCGAGAATACGGATTGCCTCGTCTATCCCTACAAATTCTATTGACTTGCTTGGCTCTCCGGACAGTATTCTGATTTGCTGACGCAATTCCAAAACCTCCTTTGCCAAGTCTTTAACAAGACTCGTCAGCGACAACACTGCACCCGGCAGTTCGTCGAAAGATAAAGAATTGTCGGACATTTATAATATAGCATCGGTCTCTACCGAATATCAAGTGCAAAATTAGATGGTGGAGCGATGGTGAAATCCCCCACCACCGCCCCACAAAAGCTTGAATGACCGTATCTACTTTTCAAGCATCAAATCATTGAGGTCGCAGACACCGGGATAGCCATCTTCAAGCATATCTGCAATCGCCGCCTCCTGTGCATTCATGCCTTTCGGCTTGACTCTTTTTGCTTTATAGACAGACTTCTCGACCTCCGGCTGATGCTGTGATTCGATATTTGCCTTTGGCATGGCAATCGTTTTGTCTATCTTGATTCTGCCCTGCATCGGGTTATGTCGCAGTTTCTTCTCGATTGTATATACTTCCGTATTGCGGAATGCTACAGGAAATATCTGTTTCAGGAAAAGTGCGGTATGACCACAAGGCTTCCCAAACGGTTTTGCAATGTTCCAGCCATAGTGCATAAGGTCTGTAGTCGAAAGTTCGTCAGAAACAGTTACAGCATCCGACTCTTGAAAATCCGGAGCCAGTTTCATGTGAATGAACTCACATGACCGATCTATCAGCTTAGACAACTCCTGTCCGGTGGTATATTGAGACATTATCTCCCCTATATATTCAACAACCTTGCTTTCAAGAGCCATTATCCGTTCGTCCTGCTTTCGCTTTTTCATTTCCCGGGTTGAGGCATAGTCTATTACAATCAAGTCTTTGTTATTGACTTCATCTGTCCGTGGTTTGAATCCCATTCGTTTGAAAAGCCTTTCAAACATCGGCTGGAATATTTTGACAGACAGTTCATGAAATACAATGTATATGATGAACATTGCGATAAATGACACAATGAAGATGATATTGGCATTGAATTCTGACCATTCGAGTTCGAGGGCAATCTTTCTCGCCCCGGCAGCGAGGGCGAGAAAGACAGAACCCATCAGAATCCACAGCTGCCAGTTCTCAGACAGTTGCTTTTTCATACTTGATGTTTTTGGAGTGATTACTTGGAACGGTTGTCATCGGCGGCGGCCTCTCTGCTTATGCGGTCGTGGAGCCGGTTGGTTGAACGCTGCATGAAAGATGCCATCGTTTTCTCTTTGTCCGAATCAGAGCGACGTACACCCTGACGGGTCTTGATGTTGGCATAGTTGGCATACAGTTGACGCTTTGAGATCTCCGAGATAAGGAACTCATTTACCCGTTCTCTTACTTCATTTAACAGTAAGAAGGGGAAGATGTTTTCGTGGCACCAGTAGGTGAACTCAACGGCATCCACTACAGCAATTTCAGCCTTTTGTCGGTTTCTCTCGGGTGCTACGTCCACCGGAGCAGAAGTACTGCAAGGGTGGAATTCAGGGAAGTAGCGGTGGGTCTTGTGGTTGAGCGACGAATAGTAATCATTGAAATGATTTCTCATGCGTCTGATAAAGCCGATAACTTTTGATACGAGCATCTTGACCTCGGAAGAGGCATCGGGATGGGCTTCCATGTAAATCTCGAAAGTGGTTTCGAGAGCCATGAGTTCGGCATTCTTCTCCTGCCATGATTCAGCATCAAGGCATTCATCTTTGATGAGGTCTGCGAAGTCTTCAAAGTGAACGTGAAGACCTTCATGCTTGCCAGTCATGATATTGCTGACAAGGGTGCATTTGCGTAGAGTTTCAGTCATGCGCATTCAACGTGTTGAGAGTTAGACACTGGATGGCTTCTTTCACAATGAAGAAGTTGCATCGTCTGCCCGGACTGTCTACCGGGCAAAGAACCTTCGGCGGTGTAAATTCTGTCATGTTAAAATTGGATTCTTGAAGCCGTCGCGTTTGTCGCTCGGCATGATTCTATACGTTTTTTAGATTAATTTTGTTTGATTTAGCTTCATCTCATCACTCTAAAAACGAGATAAAAAGTGTTACATTTTGGCGAAAAAGTGTTACCTTTGCAACGAAAATAAGGAAACACTTCAAAAGTATTCCTCTTGTATATGCTATACTAATTGTTGAGTTAACAATATATTTGAGTGTTACCTTATAATTCAGAATAACGAAATTTGAAGATTTTTTCACTTCCTCGCAAAAAAGATGACCTATACCTCCGAGAATATCACAAAAAAGGACTACAAGCGTGTCCTTATATACTCCTCCTCAAAAGAGCAACTTGACGAGATTCTATCATCCTTACCCATTATCGACGGATACTGGGATGCCGTCGATAATCTTCAGGAAGCGATAGACGCTCTAAAGACTGGCGACTATGGGATTGTGTTCTGCGAGTCAACCCCACTGAATCCGGCTGACAGGGACCTTGTGATGGCAGCCAATTCCAAGGCTACAAACATTCAATCGTTTTATTCCTCATGGCTTACCCGCAATGATGTGATTGCAAGTATGTGGGATTTGGAAGACGGTTACTATTTCCGATATTCCCGGGAGGAACAAGATGCAATGACTGTCGCGCTGTATTCAATGTTTACCGAGCCGTCCCACATCAAATGGTTCAGTCATATGCAGGGTGAATTTCATGCCATGCGTGAGAAAGTGGCAAGAGAAAAGACTCAGACAGTCCTGCTGACCGGAGCATCGGGTACTGCCAAATATACCCTTGCACAGATTGCACATATCCGAAGTATGCGACGTAACAACAGATTCGTTTTTGCCAACTGCAAGACCTTGGCTCCTCTTAAAGTTATAAAATGGGGCGCCAGTGAAAAATCCCATTTCACCCGCATTCTGCGAAGCATGACCAATCAAGCACAGGGAGGAACTTTATATCTACATGAAATCGACCACCTCGACATCGAGGCTCAGGAACTCATCGCTGATTTCCTCAACAATGAACTTAAAGTCAACACAGACAAGAATCTATTCAATGGTATAATAATATGTTCGACGCGCGTAAGCATTGAAGACCGCCTGCCCGGGCATATTTGCTCTCCGAAGCTGATACAAGTTCTCAGGCGCAATGTAATCAAGGTACCCTCTCTGACTGAGTATCATGAGGACATTGAGCTTCTTGCTATCGAAGTGCTGAAAAATTACTGTATATCACAGAATATACCGGAGAAAGTGTTCACAAAGTCTGCCTTGAAGGTAATGAGCGAACATGTCTGGTCACGCAATCTGAGGGGATTGTTCGACGTTATAAAACACGCCGTTTTTATCACACCTAATAAGAGAATCTCGGCAGATGCAATAATAATGCACCCGGTGGTTGATGCCAACGACACCCATTCCGACAAACTCAGAAAGGTGAAGCAGGCTCTCCGAGACTGTAATGGGAAAAAGCGTCATGCGGCGAAAAAACTCAATATTGCTCCAAAGACGCTGTACGCATGGATGAAGGAATATGGAATCCCATTGGATTATAAGTGAGCACGATGCTTGAAACAATTCAGCCGACCACAATGAATTTTATTTCATCATGGTCGGCTGATCTAATTTTAGAGTTTGGGGCCGGCGGCGCGAAACCCTCCGGGTGGAGTGGCTCCGCAGCCTCCGATTATTATGCGGGAACCTAACGGCTCTCGCTGACGATAGTCGGGAGTCACAGGTTCTGCCACCATCGTCTCTTTCGGACCTGTTGCCTGAGACTGGTTATCTCTTATTTCGACCCTTTGTGTGTCGGGGTGCTGTTTGTTTTCAACACCATCATCTTCCTCTTTCTTGGGAGCGAGGGCGGCAGTGATTTTGCGGTCAAGGGCGGCAAGGTCGGATTTGAGTTGCTTCAACTCGTCCTCCTTGCCCCACTGCTTGGCGACAATGGCTTCGAGCTGGGGAACGTCGGCTTTGAGTCTGGCAGTGCGTTCCTCGTACTGGGCGATGATACCGGGTATCTTCTCCAGAGCGTTGACGAAGTTCATGCAGGCGGCATGGGTGTCAGACATGGCGATAAAGCCGTTGTTGAACTTATATTTGTAGTTACCTTCGACCACAAATCGGTTCTGTACGGACTCTTTTCCGTCGGCCAGCACACGCTCGGATATAATGCTTATGGGGAAGCCATAGACTTCTCCGATGCGCTTATACTGACCGTGGGTGTCGGTTTTCATTGCCAGCCCTTGCAGGTGGATACCCATGTTCTGCTCGTCACGAAGATTGCAGGTGTCGATAGTGAGATTGTTGACGGGGGTGCCGTCCTTGTCTCGCTGAACGACCGACTGATACCTTTCGGCGTCCTCCTTCATGCGACTGATTGCTGCCTCGTTGTTGGCAATGTCGTGGCTGATGGTCTGGAGCCTGAACTTTGAATCGGAAATACCCTTGTTGTGGGCTTTGTGCTCTGACTCCAGTGCCGCGATACGCTTTTCAAGTTTCGCCTTTTCGAGAAGGTCTGTGTTACCGCTGAGAATAGCCATATATTCCGAGAAGTTCATGCCGTTTTTCTCGTCCATAGCACCCTCGTCGATGGTTCTCGCTCCGAGTGCGCCGGATTTGAGCTGGTCGATGAATGTCGCCTTACAGTGAAGAAGATTGAACTTGTAGGAATCCAACGACTTCTCAACGGCATAAATGATTACATCCACCTTATTATCAGC
>CANQQE010000038.1 GCA_947625935.1 uncultured Muribaculaceae bacterium
TGCGGAAGTAGCTCAGTTGATAGAGCATCAGCCTTCCAAGCTGAGGGTCGCGAGTTTGAGCCTCGTCTTCCGCTCTAAAAACATTATTTTTGCCAATGTAGCTCAGGGGTAGAGCACTTCCTTGGTAAGGAAGAGGTCGCGGGTTCAAATCCCGCCATCGGCTCAACCAATCATAACAAAATTTGATAGCCCCGATAGTGCCTTGTTCTATCGCGGCGTCTTGTTAGGAAGTTAATCATTTAATCAAAAAATCAGAATAAAAATAGCAAGTTATGGCTAAAGAGAAATTCGAAAGAACCAAACCGCATGTTAACATCGGTACCATCGGCCACGTTGACCACGGTAAAACTACCTTGACCGCGGCTATCACCACAGTGCTCGCTAAGAAGGGCCTCTCTGAGCTTAAATCGTTCGACCAGATCGACAACGCTCCCGAGGAAAAAGAGCGTGGTATCACCATCAACACCGCTCACGTTGAGTATGAGACCGCTAACCGTCACTATGCTCACGTTGACTGCCCCGGACACGCCGACTACGTTAAGAACATGGTTACTGGTGCCGCTCAGATGGACGGCGCAATCATCGTGGTTGCCGCTACCGACGGTCCCATGCCCCAGACTCGTGAACACATCCTCTTGGCTCGCCAGGTGAACGTTCCCCGTATCGTTGTGTTCCTGAACAAATGCGACATGGTCGACGACGAAGAGATGCTCGAACTCGTCGAGATGGAAATGCGCGAACTTCTCTCAGCTTACGAATATGACGGCGATGAGACTCCTATCATCCGCGGTTCTGCCCTCGGCGCACTCAACGGTGAGCCCGAATGGGAAGCTAAGGTTGAGGAACTCATGGAAGCAGTTGACAACTGGATTCCCCTGCCTCCCCGTGACGTTGATAAACCCTTCTTGATGCCTGTTGAGGACGTCTTCTCAATCACCGGTCGTGGTACTGTTGCTACCGGCCGTATCGAGACTGGTGTCGTTAAGGTTGGTGATGAGGTTCAGATCATGGGTCTTGGTGCCGACATGAAGTCAACCGTAACCGGTGTCGAGATGTTCCGCAAACTCCTCGATCAGGGTGAAGCTGGTGACAACGTTGGTCTCCTCCTCCGCGGTATCGACAAGAAAGACATCAAACGTGGTATGGTTATCTGCCATCCGGGCGTTGTTAAACCTCACAGCAAATTCAAAGCTCAGGTTTATATCCTCAAAAAAGAGGAAGGTGGACGTCACACTCCGTTCCACAACCACTACCGTCCTCAGTTCTACATCCGCACACTCGACGTGACCGGCGAGATCACTCTCCCCGAAGGTGTAGAAATGGTTATGCCTGGTGACCACGTTTCAATCAACGTTGAGTTGATTAACCCCGTGGCTTGCGATCAGGGTCTCCGCTTCGCAATCCGTGAAGGTGGCCGCACCGTAGGTTCTGGTCAGATTACTGAAATCCTCGACTAATAACCAAGAGCATAGCTCGCTAAAATATCTTAACCGGCCTATGAAGGCCAAAACCTCCGGGGCCGGTTAATTAATACGGGAATAGCTCAGTCGGTAGAGCACTGGTCTCCAAAACCAGGTGTCGGGAGTTCGAGCCTCTCTTCCCGTGCAACGAGAAAGAGTAATGAAAAAATTGAAACTACTAACGAATATAGAGGAGTCTTATACCGAGTTACGATATAAGACTTCTTGGCCTACCAAGAAGCAAGTTATCAAGAGCGCGCTTATCGTGATGGTAGCTTCCGTGATTATCGCTTTGATAATCTTCCTCATGGACGTGATTGTTGATAACTTCATGCACCTAATCTACGGCTTAGGCAAGTAACCTTAAAAGTGGCGTAACAACTATGGCTGAATTGAAGAAAGCGTGGTATGTGCTGCGCGCCATTTCAGGAAAAGAGGCTAAGGTCAAAGAAGTGTTGGATGCTGCTATCCGAAACACTGACCTTGGCAAATCTGTTTTCCAGGTTCTGATACCCACCGAAAAGGTTCTTACCGTGCGCAACGGCAAAAAAGTGGTAAAAGAGAAAAATCTCTATTCCGGCTACGTTTTTGTCGAGGCTATTCTTCATGGAGAGGTGATGCACGAGTTGCGTAACACCACCAACGTGATTGACTTCCTCGGTGCGAAAGGGAATGGCATACAGCCCGAGCCACTGCGCGAGAGCGAAGTGATGCGTATGCTCGGCAAGGCCGACGAGATGATTGATTTGACCGAGGACGGCGTCAACGACTACATGGTCGGCGAGACTGTCAAAGTCAACTACGGTCCGTTCAACGGATTCAGTGGAATCATCGAGGAGGTCAACCCCGAAAAGAAGAAGCTGAAGGTGATGGTTAAAATTTTTGGCAGAAAGACTCCGCTGGAGTTGGAAAATTCGCAAGTAGAGCGTGAATGATCACCTGTTGCCCCTGAGACCGGTTACGAGGTCGCGAAGGGTAGCGGATGGCCATTTGTGCGCCAAATATCAATGTTTTAAATAGTATTTACAAAATGGCTAAAGAAATTGCTGGACAGATCAAATTGCAGATTAAAGGTGGAGCAGCAAACCCTTCACCTCCAGTAGGTCCCGCGCTGGGTTCTAAGGGCATCAACATCATGGAGTTTTGCAAGCAATTCAATGCCCGCACCCAGGATAAAGCAGGCAAAGTGCTTCCGGTTGTAATTACATATTACACCGACAAGAGCTTTGACTTCGTCGTAAAGACTCCCCCTGTGGCAATCCAGCTCAAAGAAGCGGCTCACCTCAAGAGCGGTTCGGCTCAGCCTAACCGTAACAAGGTTGCCGAGGTTACTTGGGATCAGGTGAAGGCTATTGCTGAGGACAAAATGCCCGACTTGAACTGCTTTACCGTGGAATCGGCAATGAAGATGGTTGCAGGAACAGCCAGAAGCATGGGTATCACCGTAAAAGGGGCATTCCCTGAAAATAATTAATAAACTTCAATTGACATGAGTAAACTTACAAAAAATCAAAAGTTAGCTTTAGAGAAGATTGAAGCTGGGAAGAGCTACACTCTTACGGAGGCCGCTGAGAAAGTCAAAGAGGTTACATTCACCAAATTTGACGCGTCACTCGACATCGACGTGCGTCTCGGCGTAGATCCCCGCAAGGCTAACCAGATGGTGCGCGGCGTGGTGACACTGCCCCACGGCACCGGCAAGCAGGTTCGCGTGCTTGTTCTGTGCAACCCCGACGCCGAGGCCGCTGCAAAAGCTGCCGGAGCTGACTATGTAGGTCTTGACGAGTATATTGATAAGATTAAACAAGGTTGGACCGACGTTGACGTTATCATCACTCAGCCCGCTATCATGGGTAAAATCGGTGCTCTCGGTCGAGTGCTCGGTCCCCGCGGGTTGATGCCTAACCCCAAGAGCGGTACTGTGACAAACGATGTCGCTAAAGCTGTCGAGGAGGTTAAAAAGGGTAAGATTGACTTCAAGGTTGACAAGAACGGTATCGTTCACACCTCAATCGGCAAAGTCTCCTTCACCGCTGAACAGATGGCCGACAACGCCCGTGAGTTCATCAACACTTTGATTAAGCTGAAACCGGCTGCGGCAAAGGGTACCTATATTAAGAGTATTTATCTTTCGAGCACTATGAGCCCCGGTATCAAAGTGGACTCTAAGTCAATCGGCGAATAATTTTAAATTTGTAGACAATGAAAAAGGAAGATAAAGCTATTATAATAGACCAGATTGCTGATACTCTCAAAGAGTACAGTTGCTTCTACCTTGTTGAAACCGCCGGTTTGAACGCAGAGAAAACATCAGCCCTTCGTGCCGCTTGCTTTAAAGCCGACATCAAGCTGATGGTTGTCAAGAACACCCTTCTCCACAAAGCTCTCGAAAAAATCGATGGAAACTACGATGAGCTTTACCCCGCGCTCAAAGGGGCTACCTCAATCATGTTCTCCAACGTCGGCAATGCCCCCGCAAAGTTGATCAAGAGCTTCGTACAGAAGGATGACACCCTTCCCCGTTTCAAGGCTGCTTATGTAGAAGAAACCGTATATGTTGGCGAAGACCAACTCGGTACACTTGCCAACATCAAGAGCAAGAACGAGCTTATCGCCGATGTTGTGGCATTGCTGCAATCGCCCGCGAAGAACGTTATCTCGGCTCTCCAGTCTGGTGGCAGCAAGCTCCATGGTATTCTTGAAACCTTATCAAAAAAAGAAGACTAAAATAATCCAGTAAAAAATAATCAAATAAAATCATACAAAAATGGCAGATTTAAAAGCTTTTGCAGAACAATTAGTTAACCTCTCAGTAAAAGAAGTAAACGAACTTGCTCAGATCCTCAAAGAGGAATATGGCATCGAACCTGCAGCAGCCGCAGTAGCAGTAGCAGCTCCCGCCGCAGGTGGCGCAGCCGCAGCTGAAGAAAAAACTTCGTTTGACGTTGTGCTCAAGAGCGCAGGCGCAAGCAAGCTCGCAGTCGTTAAGCTCGTTAAAGAGCTCACCGGTCTCGGCTTGAAAGAGGCTAAAGAAATGGTCGACGGCGCACCCAGCACCATCAAAGAGGGTCTTGCCAAAGCCGATGCTGAGGGCCTCAAGAAACAACTCGAAGAAGCTGGCGCAGAAGTTGAACTTAAATAATATCGCCTGAACGCCAGGTAGTTAGGTTAAGAATCCTCTATATTGAGGATTCTTGACCTTATTGTGTTTAAAATTCAATTCGAGTTCCCCTAACGTTAAATTTTAGATGTCAGTTTCATTAGATAAACCCCGCATAAACTTTGCATCGGTAAAGAATCCGCTTCCTTACCCCGATTTCCTCGAGGTGCAGCTGAAGTCGTTCCGTGACTTCCTCCAGCTCGACACCGCGCCGGAAAAAAGAAATAACGAAGGGCTCTATAAGGTTTTCGCCGAGAATTTCCCAATTGCCGACACGCGAAACAACTTCGTGTTGGAATTTCTCGATTATTACATCGATCCCCCGCGCTACACTATCGAAGAGTGTCTTGAGCGCGGCTTGACCTATAGTGTGCCCCTCAAAGCCAAATTAAAGCTATACTGCACCGACCCTGACCACGAAGATTTCGCCACTGTGATTCAGGACGTTTATCTCGGCCCCATCCCTTACATGACCGAGAAAGGGACTTTTGTCATAAACGGTGCGGAACGCGTGGTGGTGTCACAGCTCCACCGCTCACCGGGCGTGTTCTTCGGTCAAAGCACTCACGCCAACGGGACTAAACTCTACTCTGCCCGCATCATACCATTCCGCGGCTCGTGGATAGAGTTCGCAACTGACATCAACAACGTGATGTATGCCTATATCGACCGAAAGAAGAAATTGCCCGTTACTACACTGTTGCGTGCCATCGGTCTTGAGAGCGATAAAGACATCATCGAGATTTTCGGCCTTGCCGAGGAACTCAAGGTCAACAAGACCAATCTCAAGAAGGCCGTTGGCCGTAAGCTCGCCGCCCGCGTGTTGCGCACCTGGGTGGAAGACTTTGTCGACGAGGATACCGGTGAGGTAGTCTCAATCGAACGTAACGATGTCGTTATCGACCGCGAGACCGTTCTTGAGGAAGAACACATTCAGGAAATCATCGACTCAGGTGTAACCAACATCCTCCTTCACAAGGAAGACGCAAACACCAGCGATTATTCCATCATCTTCAATACACTTCAGAAAGATACCTCCAACTCTGAGAAAGAGGCTATCCAATACATATACAGGCAGCTCCGCAACGCCGAGCCGCCGGATGACGCAAGCGCGCGCGAGGTCATAACAAACCTTTTCTTCTCTGAAAAGCGTTACGACCTTGGCGAGGCGGGCCGTTACCGTATCAACAAGAAGCTCGGTCTCGGCACATCGATGGATGTCAAAGTTCTCACCAAGGAAGACATCATCGCCATCATAAAATATCTGATAGAGCTTATCAACTCCAAGACCGATGTCGACGACATCGACCACTTGAGCAACCGCCGTGTCCGCACCGTCGGTGAACAGCTCTACAATCAGTTCGGCGTGGGTTTGGCTCGTATGTCGCGCACAATCCGCGAGCGCATGAACGTCCGTGACAACGAGGTGTTCACTCCCATCGACCTTATTAATGCTAAGACCATTTCGTCGGTCATCAACACATTCTTCGGCACCAATGCGCTGTCGCAGTTCATGGATCAGACCAACCCTCTGGCCGAGATGACCCACAAACGCCGTATGTCGGCCCTCGGCCCCGGCGGTCTGTCACGCGAACGTGCCGGTTTCGAGGTGCGCGACGTGCACTATACCCACTATGGCCGTCTTTGCCCGATTGAAACCCCTGAAGGACCTAACATCGGTCTTATATCCTCGCTCTGCGTTTATGCCAAGATTAACGACTTAGGCTTTATCGAGACCCCCTACCGCAAAGTAGAGAACTCTAAAGTCAACCTAAACAACGACGAGGTCATATACCTCACCGCCGAAATCGAGGAGGGTAAAGTGATTGCCCAGGGCAATGCTCCTCTTAACGACGACGGTACATTCATTCGCGACCGTGTCAAGGCTCGTCTTGACGCCGACTTCCCAATCGTGCCGCCGGCCGAGGTGGAGCTTATGGACGTGTCGCCCACACAGATCGCTTCAATCGCGGCTTCGCTCATCCCGTTCCTTGAGCATGATGACGCAAACCGTGCGTTGATGGGATCAAACATGATGCGCCAGGCAGTGCCATTGCTGCGTTCAGAGTCACCTATCGTCGGTACCGGCCTCGAAGGCCAGCTCATACGCGACAGCCGCACTCAGATTACAGCCGAAGGCCCCGGTGTCATCGAATTTGTCGACGCTACGGTCATCCGCATCCGTTATGACCGCACTGAGGATGAAGAATTTGTGGCGTTTGAAGATGCCGTCAAGGAATACCATATACCAAAATTCCGCAAAACCAACCAGAGCACCACTATCGACCTGCGACCCATCTGCGAGAAAGGCCAGCGGGTAAAAGGCGGTGAAATCCTCACCGAAGGTTACTCGACCGAGAATGGAGAGCTTGCTCTCGGCCGCAACCTCAAGGTAGCGTTCATGCCCTGGAAGGGTTACAACTACGAGGATGCCATCGTGCTCAACGAGCGCGTGGTGCGCGAGGATATCCTCACTTCCGTACACGTTGACGAGTATGCTCTCGAAGTGCGCGAAACCAAGCGCGGCATGGAGGAATTGACATCTGACATCCCCAACGTCAGCGAGGACGCTACAAAGGATCTAGACGACCGCGGTATCATCCGTGTCGGTGCCCACGTCATTCCCGGTGACATCATGATCGGTAAGATCACACCTAAGGGAGAGAGCGATCCCACGCCCGAGGAGAAACTTCTCCGCGCCATCTTCGGCGACAAGGCCGGCGATGTCAAGGACGCTTCGCTCAAGGCTTCTCCCTCGTTGAAAGGTGTGGTGATCGGCACCAACCTTTTCTCCCGCGCCGCCAAAAAGAAAAAATCTAAGAGCGCCAACGCACAGTTGCCCAAGCTCGATGAAGAATATGAAGCTAAACTTAGCGAACTCAAGGACTTGCTCGTCAGCAAGCTGATGAAACTCACCGACGACAAGACATCGCAGGGCGTGAAAGACTTCCTCGGAAGCGACATCATCCCCAAGGGCGCTAAGTTCTCTGCGTCAATGCTCCGCGAGATTGACTATGACACCGTCAACCTCAGCAAATGGACAGCCGACGCCCATACCAACGACCTGGTGCGAGCCACCATCGTCAACTATCTGCGCAAGTCAAAGGAAATCGACGCCGAGCTGCGCCGCAAGAAATTCGACATTTCCATAGGTGACGAGCTTCCTTCTGGCATCATGCAGATGGCTAAGGTCTACATCGCCAAGAAACGCAAAATCAGCGTGGGCGACAAGATGGCCGGCCGCCACGGTAACAAAGGTATCGTGTCGCGCATCGTCCGTCAGGAGGATATGCCGTTCTTGGCTGACGGTACTCCCGTCGACATCGTCCTCAACCCGCTGGGTGTGCCTTCGCGTATGAACCTCGGACAGATTTTCGAGACTGTGCTCGGTTGGGCAGGACGCGAACTCGGCGAGAAATTCGCCACCCCGATTTTCGACGGTGCGACACTCGACGACCTTAACCAATGGACCGACGCTGCCGGGCTGCCCCGCTACGGAAAGACGTTCCTCTATGACGGTGGCACTGGCGAACGCTTCGACCAGCCCGCTACAGTCGGCGTGATTTATATGCTTAAGCTCGGTCACATGGTCGAGGACAAGATGCACGCCCGCTCAATCGGCCCGTACTCGCTCATCACCCAGCAGCCGCTCGGTGGTAAGGCTCAGTTCGGTGGTCAGCGTTTCGGTGAGATGGAGGTCTGGGCCCTTGAGGCATTCGGAGCGGCCCACATACTTCAGGAGATTCTTACCATCAAGAGTGACGACGTCACCGGCCGTAGCAAAGCCTACGAGGCTATCGTCAAGGGTGAGCCAATGCCGCCGGCCGGCATTCCTGAGTCGCTCAACGTGTTGCTCCACGAGCTGCGCGGTCTTGGATTGAGCATCAATCTCGAACAATAAAAAAGTCAAAACCACAACTCCGACGACGGCGGCCGGCTCTGGCCGGCTGCTTGAATCGGGTCAAAATATCGCTAAAAACAAAATATGGCTTTTAGAAAAGATAACAAGATAAAAACAGGGTTTTCCAAAATTTCAATCGGCCTTGCTTCGCCCGAGGAGATTCTGGAGAAGTCAAGCGGTGAGGTGTTGAAGCCTGAAACTATCAACTACCGCACCTACAAGCCTGAGCGCGATGGCCTTTTCTGCGAGCGCATCTTCGGTCCCGTCAAGGACTACGAGTGCCACTGCGGTAAGTACAAGCGCATCCGCTACAAAGGCATCGTGTGCGACCGTTGTGGCGTGGAAGTGACCGAAAAGAAGGTGCGCCGCGAGCGCATGGGACACATCAAACTCGTTGTTCCCGTAGCCCACATCTGGTACTTCCGTTCTCTTCCCAACAAAATCGGTTACCTGCTCGGGCTACCCTCAAAGAAGCTCGATGCGGTGATATATTACGAGCGTTATGTTGTGATCCAGCCCGGTATTGTCGAAGATGTGCAGCCTTTGGATCTGCTCTCAGAGGAGGAATATTTCGACATCCTCGACAAGCTCCCCAAGGAAAACCAGATGCTCGACGACTCCGATCCCAACAAATTCATCGCCAAGATGGGAGCCGAGGCCATCTACGACCTCTTGCAGCGTCTCGATCTTGACAACCTTTCATACAAACTCCGCGACCAGGCGAGCAAAGACGGCTCTCAGCAACGCAAGACCGAGGCACTCAAACGCCTTCAGGTTGTCGAGTCGTTCCGTGCGTCGCGCAACCGCAACAAGCCCGAGTGGATGATTCTTCAGGCGGTCCCCGTGATTCCGCCCGATTTGCGTCCCCTCGTGCCGCTCGATGGCGGCCGTTTTGCCACCAGCGACCTTAACGACCTCTATCGTCGTGTCATAATCCGCAACAACCGTCTGAAACGTCTCATCGAGATTAAGGCGCCCGAGGTGATTCTTCGCAACGAGAAGCGTATGCTTCAGGAAGCGGTTGACTCGCTGCTCGACAACTCCCGCAAGTCGTCGGCTGTTAAGACCGAGGCCAACCGCCCCCTCAAATCGCTCTCCGACAGCCTCAAGGGTAAGCAGGGACGTTTCCGTCAGAATCTTCTCGGTAAGCGTGTCGACTACTCCGCTCGTTCGGTTATCGTCGTAGGCCCTGAGTTGAAGATGCACGAGTGCGGTATCCCCAAAAATATGGCTGCCGAGCTATATAAGCCCTTTGTAATCCGCAAGCTCATAGAGCGCGGTATCGTCAAGACCGTAAAATCGGCCAAGAAAATCGTCGACCGCAAAGAACCGGTGGTTTGGGACATCCTCGAATATGTTATGAAGGGCCACCCCGTGTTGCTCAACCGTGCCCCGACACTTCACCGTCTCGGTATTCAGGCTTTCCAGCCCAAGATGATTGAGGGTAAAGCCATTCAGCTCCACCCGCTCGCTTGTACGGCGTTCAACGCCGACTTCGACGGTGACCAGATGGCAGTCCACCTCCCGCTCGGCAACGAGGCCGTCCTTGAGGCGCAGATGCTGATGCTCGGTGCCCACAATATCCTCAACCCCGCCAACGGCGCGCCTATCACCGTCCCCTCTCAGGACATGGTGCTTGGTCTCTACTATATCACCAAGCTGCGCAAGGGCGACAAGGGCGAGGGATTGAAATTCTACGGCCCCGAAGAAGCCGAGATTGCCTATAACGAAGGCCGCGTGACTCTCCACGCACCCGTCTCGGTTATGGTGGACGACATCGATGCCGACGGCAACCCGATAACTCACCTTGTCGAGAATACATCTGTGGGACGCGTGCTTGTTAACCGTTATGTGCCAAAAGAAATAGGCTACGTCAACCAGATTCTGTCAAAGAAATCACTCCGCGACATTATCGGTAAGGTTATCAAGAAGTGCGGTATACCCCGCTCGGCCCAGTTCCTTGATGACATCAAGAACCTCGGTTACTATATGGCGTTCAAGGGTGGCCTGTCGTTTAACCTCGGCGACGTGATTATCCCCGCTGAGAAAGAGGCTATCGTCAACGAAGGCTACGAACAGGTCGAGGAAGTGATGAACAACTATTCTATGGGATTCATCACCAACAACGAGCGTTACAATCAGATTATCGATATATGGACACACGTCAATTCCCGCTTGTCCGACACGCTGATGAAGCAGATTTCTTCCGACCAGCAGGGATTCAACCCCGTGTTCATGATGCTTGATTCGGGTGCCCGCGGTTCAAAGGACCAGATTCGTCAGCTCTCAGGTATGCGTGGTCTTATGGCCAAGCCGCAAAAGAGCGGTGCCGAGGGCGGTCAGATTATCGAGAACCCGATTTTGGCAAACTTCAAAGAGGGTCTGTCTGTGCTGGAATACTTCATCTCCACCCACGGTGCCCGCAAGGGTCTTGCCGACACCGCCTTGAAGACTGCCGACGCAGGTTATCTTACACGTCGTCTTGTCGATGTGGCACACGACGTGATTATCCACGAGGAAGACTGCGGAACCCTCCGCGGACTCGTCTGCACCGAGATCAAGAACAACGACGAGGTTGTCGCTTCGCTTGGCGAGCGCATCCTTGGACGCGTATCGGTTCACGACGTGGTCGATCCTATATCGGGCGAGCTGATTGTGGCAGCCGGCGAGGAAATCAATGAAGCCGCAGCCGACCGCATCAACGCTTCACCCATCGAGTCGGTCGAGATTCGTTCGGTGCTCACCTGCGAGTCGAAGAAAGGCGTGTGTGCCAAGTGCTACGGCCGCAACCTTGCCAACAACCGCATGGTTCAGAAAGGTGAGGCTGTCGGTGTCATCGCAGCCCAATCAATCGGTGAGCCGGGTACTCAGCTTACACTGCGTACATTCCACGTCGGTGGTGTCGCATCAAATATCGCTGCCGTTTCGTCCGTGACTTCCCGCTACGACGGTGTCCTCGAAATCGAGGAACTCCGCACCGTTACCACCGATGAAGTCGGTGTCAACGGCAAGCCGGTCGATGTGGTGATTGGCCGTCTCGCAGAGATGCGCATCATCGAGCCTAAGACAAAGATGATGCTCACCAACGCTAACATCCCCTATGGCTCGAAGCTCTATTTCAAAAACGGCGACACTGTCAAGAAAGGTGATGTAATCTGCGAATGGGACCCCTTCAACGCAGTCATCGTCAGCGAAGTCGGCGGTAAAGTTAAATTTGAGAACGTTATCGAAAACGTCACCTACCGTGTCGATAGCGACGAACAGACAGGTCTCCGCGAGAAAATTATCATCGAGTCAAAGGACCGCACCAAAGTTCCCGAGGCCAATATCGTCGATGCCAACGGTCAGGTCATCAAGACCTACGCACTCCCTGTGGGTGCCCACCTTATGGTCGACGAGGATGCCGAGGTGAAACCCGGCGAGATTTTCGTCAAGATACCTCGTGCCACAGGTAACGCCGGCGACATCACCGGTGGTCTGCCCCGTGTCACCGAGCTGTTCGAGGCCCGCAACCCGTCCAACCCCGCCATCGTCTCTGAAATTGACGGCGAGGTCCGCTTCGGTAAGGTTAAACGCGGTAACCGCGAGATTTCGGTTACTTCGCGACTCGGTGAGGTCAAGAAATACCTTGTGCCGCTGTCGAAGCAGATTCTTGTTCAGGAAAACGACTATGTGCGTGCCGGAACGCCCCTCTCCGACGGTGCTATCACCCCGGCCGACATTCTCAACATCATGGGCCCGACAGCCGTTCAGGACTATATCGTCAACGAGGTTCAGGATGTCTACCGTATGCAGGGCGTGAAGATCAACGACAAGCACTTTGAGGTGATTGTGCGCCAGATGATGCGTAAGGTCAACATCCTTGATCCGGGTGACACCTGTTTCCTTGAGCAGCAGGTTGTCGACAAACGCGACTTCATGGAGGAGAACGACCGCATATGGGGTAAGAAAGTGGTGACCGATGCCGGAGACTCTGAAAATGTCAAAGCCGGTCAGATTATCACCGCCCGCCGCCTGCGCGACGAGAACTCAGCTCTGAAACGCCGCGACTTGCGTCCGATCGAGGTGCGCGACGCTGTTCCCGCTACCTCCGAGCAGATACTTCAGGGTATCACACGCGCTGCGTTGCAGACATCGAGCTTCATGTCGGCGGCTTCATTCCAGGAAACCACCAAAGTGCTCAACGAAGCGGCTATCAACGGCAAGGTCGACACTCTCGAAGGAATGAAAGAGAATGTTATCTGTGGTCACCTGATTCCCGCCGGTACGGGACTTCGCGAATACGAGCGTCTCGTTGTGGCCGGCAAGGATGATATTGACGCAGTCTTCGCCGGTAAAGATGATGTCGTTGATGTCACCGCCACCGAAGAATAAGATAGGAAATCCTTGTCAATGACATAGCAGAAGGGCAGTCCCCGCTTGGGTGATTGCCCTTCTTCTGTTTCATTTATATCACAGGCCGGCCCAAATATGGCCGATATGTTGGAAATTGTCAATAAAATGACGCCAAGATGTGCGCCCAATGGAAAATAAGCGTTAATTTTGGGGAGTTAAAACCTAAATTACTATCCATGGGATTTTCAAGTCGCAAATTGTGGTTGACATCCAAAGACTATTTCATGATAGTCCTTGGCATAACTATATACGCGTTTGGCTTCTGTGCGTTCATACTCCCCGAGAAAGTCGTTATCGGCGGGGCGGCAGGTCTGAGTTCGCTTGTCTACTTCATTTTCGGTGTGCCTGTCGGTATCACCAACTACGCTATCAACATAACCCTGCTTGCCATAGCCTACCGCATAGTCGGGCGCACGTTTGTTGTGCGCACGATATTCGGAGCCACGGTGATTTCGCTCGCTATCGGTCTGTTCCAACCATTGTTCCCCGAACCGATAATCCCCGGTCAGGCGTTCATGAACGTCCTCATTGGCGGTATGTGCTGCGGCATAGGCATAGGCATGGCATTCACTCATAATGGCTCCACAGGCGGCACCGACATCGTGGCGGCAATGGTGTCGAAACGAAGCAACGTAACCGTCGGCCGCATGATGATGTATATTGACTTTGTGATCATTTCCTCATCGTTCTTCATCTTCCATGAGATAGACAAAATCGTCTACGGCTTCGTCGTCCTGTTCCTTGGAGCATGGGTCGCCGACCAGATTATCAATACCAACCGCCAGGCGTGCCAGTTCACAATATTCTCCCATAAATGGCAGGAGATAGCGACCGCCATTAACAACGAGGCACACCGCGGCTGCACCGTCCTCAACGGAATGGGGTGGTATAGTAAGCACGATGTCAAAATTTTGCTCGTCATGTGTCGCAAGATTGAATCGGTGACAGTGTTCCGCATCATCAAGTCAATCGACAAAAACGCATTTGTTACCCAGGCCAATGTCAACGGTGTATATGGAGAGGGCTTTGACGAATACAAGATGAAGATGAAACCCGTCAGCCAGCCGCCGTCGTCACATCGTGAGGTAAATCCTGAAACTGCGATGCCGCCTGGCGACTCCACCAACCCTTCGGGTCACCCTCAAAGCCTTGCGTGATTATGAAAGCGAAATTCTTACTTTCATTGTTGGCGTTATCGTTTTCGGGATTTGTCACCCGTGCCGACAAACCGTTTTTTTCTACCGACCGTCCATCATCGATGGTGGAAGTCGGTCTGCATGGCATAGTCGGAGCGACAGCCGTGACCGAAAATTACTCCTCGCAGATTCCGGGCGTGGAGAAAGCCGATTCACATCCCGGATTTGGCATCGGGGCCGGTGCGAGAGTATCGTTCGTGCTGCGCGACTACATCGCTCTGACCACAGGTCTCGATATGCTTTGGGGTCATAACAAATGCACCATGACAACCGTTGGCGACGGCACCCCATATGTCAACAACATATATCTCTCCAACAACTATCTTTATACCCGTGCGCCCGTGCTGATGTCGTTCAGATTCAATCTCGCCGAACAGGCGCAGTGGATTGTGGATGCGGGTGTCTATTTCGCCACAGGAATATCAGGCCGTCAGAAAGCCGATATGTACACCACCGGGGTCAATGACCTCGGACAGCTTGTAACTCAGCATTATCGCGAGTCGTGGAAATATTTCCGCAGCGACGCCGGGCTCATCCACTCTGCACACTCATTTGACTTCGGTCTGCAACTCGGCACAAGTTTCTGCTTCCGCGGGCACTATACCGCCGGTGTGACATTCTCCTACGGGCTAAAAGACGCAGCCAAGCCGCTTGGCCCGCTCGGCAAGGTGTCGATGCACAACATCGACTGGTTGGGTTATGTCGGCTACCGATTCTGAAATCTAAACTAACTTTTTTATTTGAACCGATATGAAAACAATCCGATTACTATTTCTATCTTTAGCTGCCGGGGTAAGCCTGAATTCCTCGGCTCAATTGCTCGACGCAGCGGTACCCGAAAGCCCGTTCGGTCTCGGTGTCAGGGTTGGTGTCAACTCATCCAACATTTCCAACAACTATGCCGACGCTATCGACGGCTACGATTGGACGGCAACATCATGGAAGACAGGTTTTACGGCAGGTATTGTGGCCGACCTAAAATTGCGCAACTACATCGCCATACAGCCCGGATTCTTCTTCCAGTCGCGCAACATGGATTATCGCAACATGGTGACCGAGACAGTGGCCGGTGGGGTGTCCTCGATGGAATCTCAGGACGGCCATGTGCGCAGCTACAACTTCAATGTTCCGATCATGGTGTCGTTGCGTCTCGGACTGTCATCCATCTTGCAGGCGCGCGCGGAATTTGGCCCATACTTCGCTTTCGGCCTTGGCGGGGATAACAAATGCACCTCGACAGCGGTTGGTGTAAACGGAGAGCTTGGCACCCCCGTGACGCATAAGACCGATGTCTATGGAAGCGACGGTTATATGCGCGGATTCGACTGGGGTTTCAAGATGGGTGTGGGCTTCGTTTTCGCTAAGAAATACTACCTCGGCGTGCACTATGAAGCCGGATGCCGCAACGTCTACAAACAGCCCGAAAACGTCCGCCACGACCTCAAAGGCCACAACAAAGCCTGGGACGTGACCTTCGGCTACACCATTTTCTGATATATCCTATTGGCTACATGACACAATCGCCCGGTTTTAATGCCTATACAGCAAAGACCGGGCGATTGTGTGTCCGTCACTGTATTGCTCGTTTTGCATCGTAGTCGATGGTTTGGAGCGTTATTCTATGGCTGATGCTGTCGTATGCCTCATTGAAGAAACTTCGTGTTGGGTCAAACCATTGAGTTTCTATACCGCTTAGATTGACTAACACATGAGATATGTCATCAGTGCAAATCGGTATATTTTGCTTCATCTTGAGCAGTTCCCATATGCCGGGATTATTTGCTCTGTATGTCTCAGAGGCCCATATTAGAAATGGGACTTTAATCTGCAAGTCTAAGTTATGGCTCGCTTCTGCATATCCGTGTCCCAGGCTTTTGCCATCTTCGTAGACCTCTTCTCCATGGTCTGACAGATAAACTATTATAGCATCTTTTTCCTTGAGTTTTGTTATCAACGAATGGATTACAAAGTCATTATATAACGATGCGTTGTCATATTGAGCAATGATTGCGTTTTGTTTATCGTTTTTATTATTATACTCAGACGGTTTAAAATAGTCGAATGATTGAGGGTATTTGCTGGAATAGATGTAGTGTTGTCCGTTCAGATGACAAATCAATAAAGTACGACTGTCTATTTCTGGCAAATCATCTATCATATCTCCATCATACTTATAATACTGGGTATTGCGAATTTCAAAGTTTTGTTTTGAAAGCCTCTCGTTGCCAAGAATTGAAACGCCGACACCGCAAAGATATTGATTGTCATATAAAATAGTTTTGTAGCCCGCAGCTCTGAATACGGACGGAAATAGTGGATACTTTGCAAAATTTTCTTTTCTTCGACTTAATGAGAATATAGAGTACATAACCGTATGCGTATGATCCCCGATGGTTATCACATCCGTGAAAGCCAATAGACTGTCTTGATCTCTTAATTGTTTAAGACGTGGATAAGTTTCTTTATTATATCCGTAAAGTGAGGTATGCGCCGTACTGTGGGATTCTCCTATCACTAATACTATTATAGTATTGTTGTTACCGGAGCCTTGTGTCACGCTTGAAGATAGCCGATCGGTAAGAGTGGCAATCTCATTAATTTCTTCTGATGCTTGGCGCATGATGTAATAAGAATATCCGACACGGGTTATGGCCGTGGTCTGCGGGATATCTTTACCGTTACGATATTTAATATATTTTATTATTGAATATGATGCGATGCCAATTCCTAAAACCATCGACATCAGCCCAATGAGTGTAATGACCCTGGGTAAATGTTTGGCGATTAGTTTTGATATAAAGTAAATTATGAGATTAGTTATGACAATAAAAGTCAGCCACAATAATATGGACTCGAATGTTAAATAGGTGCTGACAAACGCTGCACTCTCTTTTGGGGTTGTATCGGCTAAAATGTCTATTATATCTTGAGCCAGAATAAGTTTGAAATTGTAATAAAGGAAACAATCAGTAAGTAGTAAAACGTTTAGAGCAATTGTGATAATCCAAAATATAGGGTTATGAGATGGTTTTGTCTTAATGCGGTTGGAGAATGGGAGATTCTTGTACAACAATGAGATAACGCATAATATATAGGCCCAAACGCTACTCAGCCCAATCACGCTTAAAATCAAAAACCAACCATGCAGCATGAATAGGCACATTGCGTTTCCACATAATCCCAAAATAAAGAAATAAATAAAAACCTGATTCCTCAGAGGTGATACTATAAGATTTAAAATAGTTTTTAATTTATTCATAAATTCGATTGGTGAAATTTGGAGGATCTATAATTGCTTTATAACAGAATGTCAATTTTTTGAGTGATGACAAAGATACGAAAAATACTCTAACGGAATATTATGTATCTTGGCAACTGCATAAAAATTGCTTCAAAATAACCATATAAGATATAAATCCTATGACTCTATATCCCAATTCCTCATTCTATTTGGTTAATTAGTGAAAATTGGTTATCTTTGCACCGTTATTCGGGGCGTAGCGCAGTCCGGTTAGCGCACCTGCTTTGGGAGCAGGGGGTCGAAGGTTCGAATCCTTTCACCCCGACATTAAACAGTATCGGCTTGTAAATCTTGGATTTACAAGCCGATACTGTTTAACGCTTATAGCCTCAGTCTGCATTGCCGGCCACGCCGGTAAGGAGGTGTGTCAAAAAGCGATGCCGCTCACAATCGTGGGCGGCACCGCATTCAAATAGTCTTGGTAAAACTTATTAGCGTTTGATGAGCTTCACGCTCTTTCCGTTCACATTGATGATGTATGCGCCGTTCTGGAGTGAGCTGACGTTCATGACAGCCTCACCGCCGTTAATCTCGGTGTCTACACCCATCTGTGCGCCCGTGAGCGAATAGATAGTCAATGAAGTGATATCCTCACCTGCGTTGACGGTAACTACATCGGTAGCCGGGTTAGGATAAACCTTGAGGCTGACTTCGCGGTCAGTTACCACATTCTCCACGCCGCTGCTTGAAGCCTCGATTACGAGAGCCTTGCGAGCCTCGGTCGTAGCCTTAGGTTCGGGATTGACTATGGTGAACATCTGATAACCCTTGCCGCGGTTGAACACATGGAGGTTGCCCGCCGGGTCAAAACGCATCTGGGTCTGTTCGCTGGTGTCGCCTTTGGCGGGTATGCTATAGAGCTTGGTCATGCTCGGCTTGTTGCCGTCCCATTCGACGCTCATGATTGTGATACCGCCTGAAGCCGGATCAGAAATTGCCAATGTCTTCATGTCTGAAGTCAGTGCGATACCCGAGCCGCCGCTTTCAAGCACGCCTTCGAGGTCACGTCCTGAGTTGAACACGATGTTGCCTTCATTGTCCATGTAGATGAACGCCGGGCATCCGGTGACATTGTTGCCTGCTTCGCGGCACTGGCTTACGAACAATCCGTTGTCGGTTGCGAACAGTTCGACGTTGGTGTTGGCGAAGTAGCGTGCTCCCGACATTTCAGAGAATGTCTGGTTGGGTGCCTGTCCCCATGTGGTTGCTGAGCCGATGTCATAACGCTGGAGGGTGTTGCCGCCTGCCGACGATGAAGCGTTGCCTGAGGGATAATCCTCAACGAACGAGTACATCTTGCAGTTGTCACCCTTGCCTTGGAACGCTACAGAGGTTGCGCCGCCGCCGATAACGGTACCGTTGACTACAAACGCACCTGTGCCGTTGTTGCTGCCTTCCAGGAAGTTTACGAGCGATTCAGGAGCCTGCGGGTCGATAATCCAGTAGCCTGAACCTTTGTCGCTCCAGTCGGTGAAGTATGCCTTGCCGTCGCGCTGGTCGCCGCGGAACAGTGAAGCTCCGTTGCCTGCGTTCATGGTAGCCGCATTAACGTGGTATGTGCCTTGGAGGGTAAGGTCGGGGTTGTAGATTTCGATACCCTGTGCGTAACCGTGGGCTACCACAACCTTGCCGTATGATGCCTGCTCGGGATCCGTGATGACCACGACACCGCCGCGGGTGTTGGTCTTCACTCCGTTTTCGTGAGCTGCGAACAGCATACCTGCTGCCGGTATGGCCTTGCTGTCGATTTCAATTGCCCAGTTGTACTTGCTTCCCTCCGCAAGGGTCGAAGCGTCGACTGTAGCCGTGTTCTCGCCCGGAACCACTGCGCCTAAGTCGATTGTAACTACATCTTCGGCGTTGTCGATGTTGGTAAGGATGAGTTTGGCGTTATTGGCCTCGCCTGTCGATTTGAAGACGATAGAATAATTGTCGGCGTCTTTGGTCATGTCAAGGTCATAGGCGAAGTTGCCGCGGAACTTGGGTTGCTCAACGTTGGCCGTGGTGATTTTCGATACCTTGGCGTCGGCGCGGGTGACATAGAGGTCGATTGACGATGATACATATGCGCCCATCGCGTCGCGGTTGACTGTTACATAAGCGTTGGCCGAGGTCATACCCTTGCCGGATGCCGCCCATGCTTTGGCCATACCTTCAGGAGTGTTGTCGGCGGGCACGGGGAGTGTGGTGTTGGTGGTGGTGACAACGGTGGCATTGTTGAGACCATTGGTCACGTCGATAAGTGTCACGCCTGTGTTCTTGCCGTCAACGTGGTTGGGAGCGACCATATAGGCTTTGCCGGCGTATTTGAAGAACCCGCTGCGGTAGCCTGTGCCCTCAATCATATTTTCGGGAAGGTTGCCGATGATGTGGGGCACGCCTGCCGCCGCCTTGTTCACCTCAACCTCCATCGGGAGTTTAAGCTCAGAGGTGATGATGAAATGGTCGTCATGTATTGGCGACATCACAAACTCGAAGTCTCCCAGGTCGGCATCGCCGATTTTGTTTGAGTTGAAGTTCATGTGGGAGTAGGCGAGAACCGCTCCGTTCTCAAACGAGATAAGCTCTATGCGCGAGTTGTTGTTCGTGGCCGATTTGTTCGATACGAGCAGATAACCTTCCTGGAGTGTTCCGGAGTAGGCGATTGATTTGCCAAACTCGGCTGAGTTCCAGTTGCCTGCGTGGTTGATTTCGCCGATGAGCTCGGGATCGCCTTCCGGGAGACCGTCTTCACCGTTGTTCCACTTGTAGATTTTCACCATTTTGTCGCCGTTAAACACCTGCACGTCGGCGTTGACACCGATCAGGAAGCCTTCGGCGGTCATGGCGATGTCGCCTATCTTGGCTATCGAGCCGACGGTGCCTGCTGTGCCGAGTGAACGCAATGCGGCTTTGTTCTTCAGGTCTTGCACTACGATAACAGGCTCTTTAGCGTCGTCGTGGGCAAGGATGATGGCCTTGTCTCCGCGGACGATGGTGCGGCGTATGTTCTTCCCGGCAAGTTCTGCGACGGTCTCGTCGACATATTCCTGGTTGAATACATACTCGTCGGCGGGGCCTACAGTCGGCTCTGCTGCCAATTCGTCAGGATAGTTGAAATATTGCTCGCCAAGATCTTCATACTCGACATTCTCAAGGAATATCTCGGGATAAGATGTCTCTGCCGCTTTAACCTCAACGGTAGTTGTCTGGTTCTCGTCGGCTGGTTTGTAATTGGGATGGCTCAGTTCGAGAGTGTAGACACCCGGTTCGAGATTGTCAAACACAAACGCTCCGTTGTAGTGGTTGTCGGTAACCTTGGTGGCAACCTCCGCCCCGTCTTTTTTCAGAACCACGGTCACGCCGTTGAGCGGTTTGTAGACGTCGTTGGTGTTGGCCTGAGCGTTATAGATCGAGTGTGAGAATTTTTCATGAAGGTCGCGCACGAGACCATAGATTTCACCGGTCGACTCTTTCTGAAGTCCGAAATAGTCGGCGATACCGCGGGCATACTGATAACCCTCGATGCGGTCGGTGTCGAAGTTCATGGCGCGGTGACGCGACGGCTGATAGGTGTGGAAGTAGCCCTCCACTAAGAAGCCGGGCACATGGTGCTTGATAGCGCCCAGATAGCCTGAACAGTCGGGGATAACCGAGCTCTGTGACTCGCCGTGGTAGAACGAAACGTCGCCTACAAGAGCCTGCTCAACGTTTTTACGGGCTGTCCATAACTGGTATTTTACGCCGAAAGCATAGGGCCAGCAGGCTGCCGCCATGTCGCGTGAGCCGGGATTGCGGTCGCCGCCCACTCCGTCGGTTCCGCGGTAGATAAACGGCAGATAGTTGACCGTATTGCCGTCGGTTGCGGCGTTAGAGTGAATTGAGACAAACATATCGAAGTTGTTGTATTCGGCTTCGACAGCTATCTCGGTCAGATTGCGGTTGTATTTGTTGTCCTGTGCTGTAGCATAGGGGAACGGCCCGGCTTTGACATGGCTCATCACTATGTTGTTCGTCAGGTCCTTGGCTGCGCCCACTGACCATGGGTCGGCTGCGTCCTGGTTTTTGCTGCGGTCGATCTTCAATCCGTATGATTCCAGACGGTCCAGCAGCGCGAAACATTTGCGCAGGTTGGTATTGGTTTCATAGAAAGCGGTTGTGTCGGGGCGATACCCTTCGTAACCATCCATTTTGTTGGTCTTGGTGTCAGGGTTGATGACTTTCATCTCGCCGTTAACATCTCGCAAGATTTTCATCGGGCGGTCGTTGGATGTCCATGACCCGTGACCGGGATTGATGTATATGCGAAGCTCATCGGCGGTCTTTGCCGAGAGTGCCGCGCCGCAAAGAAGCGCCGCAGCAGACAGTGTTATTATCTTTTTCATTGCTAATCGGTGCTTTTATTAACGGTTGATGTTGATTACATACAGATTCCCTTCGGGGGTCGAGAACGAGATTTTAGACCCGTCGGCCGATGCGGAGGGGAACATGGCGATAACGTCATCGCTTGTGAGAATCTGCTCTACGCCGCTCAGATTGGCTGCGACGATGGCCGATTCGGTATAGACGATGCCGTTGTCGCGGTCGCGCATACCCACGATGGTCTGGTTGTCAATCCAGCGGGGCGCGCGGAGATCGCCTATTCTAACGGGATTTCCGCCGTCTATGTCACACACATAGCAACCGTCGGAACCTAAGTAATAAAGCACCTTTTTACCGTCGGGCGATACGGACGGCCACAGATAGCTGCGTCCTTCCTTGCCGTTGGGGTTGATTGCTTTGGTTTTGCCGTTGACGGTTACGAGCAATTGTCCGTAATAGATGGACGCTACGGGAACTTTGGCAGCCTTGACGCCGTCTATGTTGGCGGCGCGGAATTTCTTGTTCTCTACGCTGGCTATGTTACGCCCGTCAACTGCGAAGCCGTTGAGTTTGCGTGTCGGTTTGACAACCGTAGTCTCCTCACCCGTAGCGAGGTCGGCCGTTTTTACTGCGGTGTAGCGCAGATGTTTGTCGTTGGTTGTCGACTGGCGGTAGACGATGTTACGGGAGTCATCGGTGAACTCAAGTCCCAGCATCGAGCCGTTCTCGGTCACTTTGACCGCTTTGCCTGTGGTCAGGTCGAGGCGTTGCAGCGATCGGTCGCTGTTGATCGACATTACCACACACTTGCCGTCGGGGCTGATTACGGCTTGGTCAGCTTGCATACCGGCGGGGAGATTGATTTTCTCCACGCTGCCGACGTTTAGAAGCTGTGCGCTTCCTGCGGCTGCCCAACCCAGCATCAGTGCCGTGATGAAAAGATGTTTCATGTGCATTGTGTTTAAAATGGTTAGTTAAATTGTTATTTAGTGATTGAAAATTTGTTTTTCAATGGTCATTACGGCCGTAAATGTAGGGATTTATTTTAGAATTGTTGACAATTTTAAGTGTCAAAAACTATAATTTAAGAATATTAACTTTTGCGCGTCTTGATGATATTTTCTACCTTTGCCAAAAACTCATTGAACGATGGATCAACAGCGACACCTTGAGCTTGAGGAGAAAGTGGTGGAAATGCTCCGCACTGTCTACGACCCCGAAATCCCGGTCGACATATATTCTCTCGGCCTAATTTATAAAATTGATCTCGACGACGACGGAAATCTCTCGATTGACATGACACTGACTGCGCCAAACTGTCCCGCTGCCGATTTCATCATTGACGACGCGCGCATAAAGCTCGAAAGCATCGAGGGCATTAAAAGCGTGGTGATAAACCTCGTCTTCGAGCCTGAATGGGACAAGGACATGATGTCGGAGGAAGCTAAACTTGAACTCGGATTCCTCTGATGGACACTGACTCGCGCTCTTTGACCTACTTTATCTCTGACCTCCATCTCGGGGCGTTGACGATGGACAACCCGCTCGACTACGAGCGGCGGGTCGTCAGGTTTCTGCGATCCATAAAGCCCACCGCCAAGCGGCTCTATCTACTTGGCGACGTGCTCGATTACTGGTATGAATATCGAACCGTCGTCCCCCGGGGATTCACTCGCTTTTTCGGCGCTTTGGCCGACTTGGCCGATTCTGGGGTCGAGGTGACATGGTTTATCGGCAACCACGACATATGGATTTTCGACTACCTCCCCGCCGAAATAGGCATGAGGGTGGTCGACGGCGTGGAAGTCACCGAGATTGACGGCCGGAGATTCTTTCTGAGTCATGGCGACGGGGTAGGGAAACTGTCGCCCGGATTCAGGTTCATCCGAAGCCTGTTCCGAAACCGCTTTTGCCAATTTCTGTTTTCGTCGATCCATCCAAGGTGGACAGTCCCGTTTGCCCACCGTTGGTCAGCGTCAAGTCGCGGCGTCTGTGACGGCCCCGCGCGTTCCAAGGGTGAAGCTGAACCCTATGTGGCCTTCGCGCGCGAATACCTTAAAACGCATCCCCACATCGATTATTTCATTTTCGGACACCGCCACATACTTATGGACATGGAAATCGCCCCGAAATCGAAATTGGTGGTTCTGGGCGACTGGATTTACCACTTTTCATATGCCGTTTGGGACGGGAACGAACTATTTTTAAAGAAATTTGAGGGCTGAACTGTTAAAAACGCATTTTGCCGTCTCTTTCGCTTAATCGATAAACGCAAGTGTGCCAATAGTTTACCTTTGTTAGGCTGTAATGAGGTTGAAAAAGTATGTTGGATAACATAAAAAATAATTTGGTGGGGTGTAGAAAAAGCCACACCTTTGTAACGCAAACCTAAAACAATCTTTTTTACCTTAGAAATTGTACCTATTGGAAACCATAAAGAGGAGCTTAGTGAGTAAGCTCCTCTTTAATTTTTTCCCGAGAATCGGCCAACCCTGATTTTTCAGACGAAGATGTGAAATTTTATTAATTGTAGTTCGCCATTTGAGAAATTTATGTAGTAATGACCACCATTTTTCTATGTCGGGAACCGGCGTGCGTGTTCTCACTGTCGACGGACGGTCTTATAAGTTTATCCTCTGATCTCCCTGATTAAAACCTTTTTCGGCGGGGTGGCGTTGGCCGCCCCGCTTTGTTTTTAGATTGTTTTATCAGCAAAGTGGCCAAATTAAGTTATCTTTGCGCTCATTAACCGTGAAAATGTCTTGTGTCATGAATTGTAGTCTTAACATTACAGCGATAGTTGTGGCTGCCGGGTCGGGAAGCCGGTTCGGCTCCGATGTGCCCAAACAGTTCTGTGACCTTGACGGAGTCCCCGTTGTCGTGCGTGCTATTGATGCGTTGCGGTCATCTGTCGACGGGCTGAAGGTGATTGTCGTCGTGTCTGCTGCTGAAATGGAGCGGTGGCGCGGTATTGCCGAGGCTTGCGGTCTCGGCGGGATCACCGTGGCTGTCGGGGGGACAAACCGATGGGAGTCGGTCAGAAACGGCCTTTCGCTTGTTGGGGATGATGCCGATATAGTGCTGATTCATGACGGGGCGCGGCCGCTGGTAGATGCGGCTACCGTCAGACGGGTGGTTGATGCGGCTATAGCCGGCGACGGAGCTATACCCGCAGTCGCTGTCACCGACTCGCTAAGGCTAATGCTGGCCGATGGAACGTCTGAGCCTGTCGATCGCATGGCATATCGTGCGGTTCAGACGCCACAGGGATTTCCCGCTGGGAAATTGCGCCGCGCCTACTCATTGCCTTACTCTCAGTCGTTTACCGACGATGCTTCCGTGATGGCTGCTGCCGGCTTCACCGATTTGCGTGTTGTCGACGGGTCGGTCTACAACATCAAAATCACCCATCCGCTCGACCTCGACGTCGCCGGGCTTTACCTCCGCCACCCTTCTTGATTCCCTGTTTTACGTCCTCCTGCCGCTAATTGTGGCTGTAGTTGTCCAAACGGTAGGGCTTGCCCATGGGCAAGCCGCTGATTTATAGAACGTAAGCGGTCAGCCCATGGGCTGACCCTACTACATGGTCGGCCTCGACCTCAATTTTAACACAGCCTCATTGTTGTGTTTTCTCCCGAATATATTTAAATTTGCAACGCATATCGCCGCAGAAGCCCGGTATGGGTTGCGGGGCGGGATGCAGACATAAATAGAAAAGGCGTTTATCGACGCTTGTTCTTGGCTATCTGAAATCTGGAAAATGTTATTTTGATATATGATAAAACACTATAAATAAGTGTTTTATATAAGTAACTCTTGAAATAAA
>CANQQE010000039.1 GCA_947625935.1 uncultured Muribaculaceae bacterium
CTTCGTAAACTACCTCTCCATTTTCATTTACGAAGAAACTCGACCCCTTCTTACAAGAGTTCCTTTGTCCTTTTCCAGAGTGAGTCCAACGACCTCGGAGCTGTTGACGGAGAACCCGTACAAAATACCCTGTTCTTCTAGAATAGTCAAGAATTTCCTCCGTCCGACAGGCGTTGCAGAGACAGTCCTGTAACAGAAACTTCGATAATTGTCGTATAGAGAGTCCAATGTGGTTGCACAATCCTTGTTCAATCTCGGTCCTTCCTCCGAGATTAGGTAGAAAAAAACGGAGTTATTGGCTGCAATCATATCTGTTACGATTTTGTTGTGGCTTTCGGGCAATGTATAGTCCCCTCTGGTATGGAGTTCTTTCATTTCTGCGATTGCCCATGCTGCGATGGCTTCTCGTTCCTCGGCGACAATCATATTGCCTATGCCTCTGACTTTTTCTTTCTCGTCCACGATGTGTTTAAATTCGAGTATCAGCCACCGTCTGTTAAATCCCTCTGTGCTGTCTTTGGATTTCGGCAGGTGGTTTGATGCGAACCAGTGGGTAGCTTTCGGTTTGAATTTAAAGCTGTCGCTGAATTTGTACGCCGCTTCCATTTCGCTTCCGTCCACGACTTGTTTAAACAATGCGCCTGGTATCGGTTTTGTTTCGTCCAGTTCCCCACATTTGTTCAGATATGATGTGGCTAGGCTCACGACATCGAACGGCTTGTCGAAATTGTACGGTGTTACGCAGGAAATCACATCATCGGGCAATAATTTTGTGATGATGTCCAGTAATTGTGATTTCCCGCTTCCTGCTATTCCGTATAGGAGTATGACCCGTGCAAAGGAGGGTCCGTATCCGAAGATAGTGACGGCAAAGGCTTCACGAAGTGCCTTAACTTTATCTTTAAAGTCCGGGTCTTTCCCCCAATAGGAATAGAGTAGTTTTTTGAATTTGGGACAATCTTCGAGTGAAGATTTTTTCCTGTCGTACGGGTATGGTAACGTGTAGGTACATCCGTATTTTTTGGAATGTTTATGGAGTTCCCCGTACACATCAACAAATCCGTTTGCAAAATTAACGCCTTTTATGTCTGTATCCGTTAATCTTTGCTCCACGAGAGTTTTCATAACGTTCATTATTCCGACGTGGTCATTGCTTTTTTTGGCGGCAGGTAAAAATCCGTATTCCGACGATATGATTTTCAGGATTTCGTTTTTCTCCAAAACTTCCCAGTTAGAGCCTCCCCACGTCCAGAATTTCCCGTTTGCGAATCGCACGGAATTAAACTCTCTTGTGCTGTCTTCTTCGTAATCGGGTATCTTGTCATTTATGTCTTTCAACACAGCTTTAGCGATTTCTGTGTGATTTAATCCCGTAATTCCGTTAGATCTTAATTCCGCAAGTCTTTTTCTCAATGAGACCAGTGAGATTTCCTTGTTCGTCAGTGTGATATACTTCAAACATCTTTCTTCTTCCACGACAGACATATTGGAACGGGCTATTTTTTCCACGGCGTATTCGATGTTTTCGTTTTGTGTCGGGGACCCTATTTCATTGTTTTCCATAGTATCTTTCAGGTAGGAGCGCAATTTTTCGTAATCCCACGCACTGAATTCCTCTGTTTCTTCGAGGCGGAACATTTTCTTTTCTTCCTGTGTTAATCCTATGTCCCAGCCTTTGGGTAAAGTCTTTTTCTTGGGTCCCATGACATCATTCATTACGAATTTGACGAGGTTTCTTACGCCTTTATCCACGTCGATGGGGTCTCCTGCGATTGGTTCCACGCAAGTGGAGCACCATGCTACGAGCATTCCCATAGCTTCTTTCAATGTGATTTCTCCGCGAAGCACTGCCTGCGCATAGACACCTGCCACGGAAGTCATTTTAACATCTCTTGCGCCGTGTGACACGTAATCGATAGTGCGTGTCCAGCCCGAGCTGTTAAGTTCGATACCCAAAGTTTCCTTAAACGCTGACCGAAGCAATGTTTCTATGTTCGGTGGCAGTGTCGGTAAATCGTCCACGACATCGTAGAGATTGCAGTTAGCTACGTAGGGTTGCTTTGTTTCGGGGTGAATTGACGGCGGAAGCACGACTTGCGTCTTTGAGGAGAGCAATTCGCAGATAGTTCTTCCTGTTACGTCTTTGATACGGAAACTTTGCTCTCCGTTAAAGCGGAACATCATTACTTTTCCTTTTTTTCCGACACGTGTCCATGGGGATTTAGGGACGAGTGAATCGATTAGTGCGATTTCCGTATCTACGGTGCTGTCGATGTCGAGTGCCACGCATCTGGATTGCTTTCCGAGGGGTAATCCGATGTTGTTATCTGGGTATCTTTCCAGCCAATCGTGTTGTTCCACGATTGTGGGCATTGAATCGTTAAATCTGGACCAATCTTTCGGGCAGGGAGCTTTACCTACGCTTTTTCCGTTATCGTCCAGTGCGTCCCACATATGCAGTGGAATGACAGGCATGTTATTTTCCCAATATTTGGGTGCGGTTTCTTTGAAAATCATAATAGCCTCTTTTTTGAAAAATTTATTTTAATCTTCTAGGATATGTTTAACTTTATCCCTTTGTTCAGGGGTTAAGATTTGAAAAATTGTATCTTCGAACCATTTAATATTCTTAATTCGTTTGGATTCTTTCGCCATATCCAATAAATCTTTCAGTGAGCTTGCTTGTAATTTCAGCACGGAGATTTTTTCCTTTGCGTCCAGCGACTCGCCTACTTCGATATTTTTCATCGATTCGTACAATCTGATTGTTTCATCTTCTAAATCCATATCTTTCAATGATTTATTTGAGAAAACCGATTCGTTTTTTACAAATAATTCCCGTAATGCGTCTTTAATTGAGACATCGTAGGGTAAATTATCCACGATTGATGGGTTTTTCTTGATTTCCAACATCAATGTGAGGATAGGATAGACGTCTTTAAAGGTTAGATTTGGGTATTCTTGCATGTGTTTTCCTCCTCTATTTCTTCCTTTTTAGCGCTGTAAAATGCGACATCTTCCTCTGTAAAATAGCGCATTCCGTTAAAATTAGACACTCTTGGTGTAATAATTCCCTTTTCGATATACCGATAGAGCGTTCTTCTCGGCATATTCAGCCTTTCGGCAAACTCTTTTACGTTTATTTTAATCATCTATGTTCTCCTTTTTATAATTTATCACTACTTTCAGCTGTTGAGCTGTTATTTTAAGGAAATCGGGTTGATTTGCGTTATATTGCTCCAAAAACTCTTTTTCCCCTAACCTGTAATAATCTTCGAGTATGATTTCTTCCGCGATTTCTTTAATATCTTCCGATGAGAGTATTGCCGAAGTGTCTTTTTTGATATTATTGTTCAAAACAATCTTGTAGCAGTCAGGGTTTACGCAATTTTCGTACGGACAGTCGTCTTTATTACGTTTTCTGATACAGAAATACTTGGTTCTCAACGAGTCGCAGCCCAAAAACATAAAAATATTTTTGATGATTTCATCTTTATTTTTTATGTTTTTTAGCCTCCAATGACGGCAAATATGATTGTTTTCACAGTAGTTCACATTATTTTCTGACAAATAATTGAACATTTGAATGAGGTTTGTTTTCATCTTTTTTCTCCTTTACTGACACAATATGGCACACGTTTAAATTAAAGTCAACTACTTTTTTATTGATTTTTTGCAAAAAAGGTGTTATGTATTGGAAATCAAGGATAAAATAATTTATGAAAGAGAGAAAATTGTGGCAAATGAGTATTTACAGAGGTTAGTTTCTCGGATAAAGGAAGTGGAATCGGTAGCCACTATGGGAGATTGGATTTGCGCTAACACGACCGATATTAAGAGGGGGTCGAAGTTTAGTTTCGAGAAATATCCGTTTCAGAAAGCCATTGCTGATGATATGCACCCCTCTGTTTGTGTTAAAAAGCTTTCGCAGGTTGGTTTATCAGAGATTAGTTATCGAAAAATGATAGGTTTCTTGGCTCAAAATAACGGCACGGCAGGATTATACACTTATCCTGACCTTGTGATGAAGTCGAATCAGGTATCGACTCGTGTTAAACCTATTTTAGATACTGATTTTCCTCAAAAAAGAGATGAAATCCGCAACAATAACGTGATGCAGGTCAACAGTTCCTTTATGTATTTTTCTGCGAACACTGAGTCTGCGGCTACTTCAACGGCCATTGACTACATTATTAACGATGAATACGACTTATCTGACCAAGAGTTCTTGGCTTTGGTTAACTCTCGTATTCAAGGTTCTCAGCATAAGATAAAGCACGGAATGTCGACACCTACTTTTACCGGGTACGGGATTTCTTTGGAGTATGAAAGTTCCGATAAACGGGAATATTTTTACAAGTGCGAACACTGCGGTCATTGGCAGGTACCTTTATACAACAGGGATTTTGTGTATGTACCTAACTTACCGGATTCTGTTGTTGATTTTAGGACAGATATTAACGAAGGAATAGCTGCCTCATTGGATTATGCAAACTCTTATGTGATGTGTGAAAAGTGTCATAAGCCGATTCGTGAATTAAGTAATGGTGAGAGACGGGAATGGGTAGCTGAATTTCCTGACAGATACACACACGGCTATTGGGTTCGTCCGTTTTCGTCCAGTATGCTTGATTTAAGATATTTAATGATGACAATGGCTGACTTCATCAAAAAAGACAAGATACGGCGTGGTGTAAACACAGTTTTAGGTGAAGAATACAGTGATTCGAGTTCCCGTTTGGAAAAATCTTCGATTATGGCGTGTATGAAAGATGAGAGAATACCTGATGTTGGATCACAGGTTCCTGTTTTCATCGGGATTGATATGGGTTTAACCTGTCACATTGTTTTATCGACAGATAAACGTCACGCTTTTGCATTTTTAACGTGCCCACCTGATAAGATTTTGGATAAAGTGAAGGAATTGAGTAAGCAATACAACATTGTTTGCGGTGCCATAGACCGTTATCCTTACACGCCTACTTCGAATGAGATACGAGATTGGTCGGAGGGAAAGATTTTTCCGATTGTTTACGGTGGGGATAAGAATGTAGACCCTGTGAAAGAGCTTACAGGTAATGTTTCTTATTACAAAGTTAATCGTACGAACGCTTTGGATTATGTTATGCAGGGTATTAACTCCGGTCATTTGATTTTGGAGGGGTATGGTATATACCAAAACGTGGTGGTAGAACACTTAAGGGATATGTTCCGAGACGACAGTTCTCCTGAAAAACAGCCTGTTTGGGTCAAAATCAGAGGGAACGACCACTTCTTTCATGCGTTATCTTATTCTTTTGCTGCGTATGATATTTTGACGAGTGAGAATTATTTTAACGGATTGGGTAGCAGAGATGAGAGATGTTGTCTTTTTATTGACGGGCAAGAAAAAAAATCTCTTTACAATACAAATATTTTAGATTATACTTCCTCACATGGGCATATAATTAAACGGTGGTAAACATGGCAGTTAAATTAAACAAACTATTTGAATTTATTTTACCGAAAGGGAAGCAAAAAGCAGGCGGTATCAGCTACACTTACACTTTTGACCCTTCGAATACGACAGAGGCTTTAACGAAGCCTGAATATACGGATCATTTGAACGACATTCAAGAAACACGTTTAAGTGACAACAGTTTGGAGCTTATTAAAACTTTAATTCGCACCGACCCTGATGTTAGTGCGTCTTTAAATGCTTATTTGACTTTGGCTGACACACCTGTTGAGTACATTGTTCGTGATTCCACCGGTACTGTAAGTCGTGACGGACAGAAACTGTTAAATTCGTTAATGTACAGAATTTTTACGATAACGGATTACACGCTGGGTTATCAATCAAAGCCGTCTTTTGATGAATTTATCAGTGGTTTGCGTTACATGGCTTTAATGCGTGGGTCTATTGGTGCCGAGTTAGTTTATGATAAGACAATGCAGCCTAGTTCTTTTCGAATTGTTGACATGGCGACCATTGAGTTTGTTGAGCCGTCACCGGGAGAATACAAACCCATTCAAAAAACGGATAATTCTGATGATATTGATTTAGACATTCCGACCTTTTTCACTGCCCGTTTGAAGCAAGACCCAAGTGATATTTACTCTTATTCTTATTTTACGAGTGCTATTAACACCATTGCTGCCCGTCAAAAAGTGATTAACGACTTATATCGGATTATGAATTTAACGGGTTACCCGAGGGTCGTGTTAGAGGTTGTGGAAGAAGTTTTGAAAAATCGCTGTCCTAAACTTTATAAAGACGACCCGAAAACGTACAATGATTGGGTTAATGCGCAAGTTTCTGCTCTTGCTAACAGATTTTCTAATATTCGTGCTGACCAGCCTTTTGCTCACACAGATTCGGTAAAACCCTCTATCTTGAATGATAAAAACCCGGGTGCTTCTTTACAAGTATCTGAAATAATTGATACCTTGAATGCTCAAAACCAAGCTGGTTTGCGTGTTGTTGCTACTGTTTTGGGTCGTGGTGAGTCTGGTGTGAACACTGCTAGTGTTGAAAGTCGTATATTTAGTTTAAGTGCGGATTCTTTAAACAAGCCTGTTGCTGATATTTTGAGCAAAGCGTTTACGTTTGCCTTACGAATGGCTGGTTTTGACGGCTTTGTTACGTTCCGATTTAAACCTGCTGAATTGAGACCTGATTTAGAGCTTGAGTCGATGAGAATTCAAAAACAGACACGTTTGATGAAGGATTTGTCTCTCGGGATTATCAGTGATGAGATGTACGTTATGGAGATGTACGGCGAAGGTGTTCGTGAAGGCGCTCCTACTTTGTCAGGGACACACTTTTTGGATGGCGATAACGATTCGTCCGGTGAGGATAGTGGTGAGGAAACGCCTTCCACGAGACGTGACAGCTCCCTTGGTCGGTCATTAACTCCGGATGATGCGGAATCTGCCGAGTCTAATGTAAATAAGTAGTGCGATTTTAACGAAAAAAAACTATTGCAATATTTGACAATATGTTTTAAAAGTTAATAAAGAGGTGCAAAAGATGTCAAAAGAATTGATTTTAAATGACGAATTGTTGAAAAAATTTAAGGCAAAGTTTACTGAAAAAGCGGAGCCTTCTGATTTCTACTGTTTTAAAGCACGAGCTTTTAGTACTGAACCTTTAACTTACACAGGAATTTATGACGGAGCTACTGCTGTTCCTGCTACTTTGTACGAAATGGCGGATTTAATCAACAACAGTAATGAAAACATCGGTGTTCTGGAATTGCACGATTCCCGTGATTTAAGTCTAGGTCGTTGTTTTTCTGCGGAAGTTTTTAACGAAGGCACTGTTCATTCCTTACAGGTTTGCATGGCGATTTTACGAACAGCTGAAACAGAAGATATAATTAAAAAGATTGATTTAGGTGTTCTTGACGAAGTTTCTGTGAGTATTGTTCCGAGACACGCACGTTGCAGCGCTTGTGAGTTTGATTATATGGGTCCTGATGCTACGTTTGATAACTATTTCGAATGCACTTGTCCGAACGGTCACAAAATCGGTGTTGATGGTGTTCACTGTATTTTAGAAGGTATTGATAATTTTTCTGAAATATCTGTGGTTAACAGAGGTGCTGCCGAAAATCCGAAAATTCTTGATAATGAAAGGAGAGAAGCTTATGTTTATAAGCTTGCTGCTGCGAAAGGGTTTAAGAATGTTGACAAGAGAAAAGTTTTAATTTGTTCGTTAAAAATGGAGGATACTATGGACGAAGAAAAAATTGAAGCTTCTGAAACAAAAGAAGCTCCTGCTACGGAAGCTCCTGCCACGGAAGAAGCGAAAACGCAAGAAGCTCCGGGTACGGAATTAAGTGCTGAATTATCGGAAGCGAAAGCTGAAATTGAGCGTTTAAAAGCTCAATGTGATTTGCAGACGAAATTAACTGCTGCGGAAGCTGCGATTAAAGAAAAAGATGAGAAAATTGCCGCTATTGAAGCGTCTTTAAAAGAAAAAGACGATGAAATTGCCAAACTCAAAGAAGAATTGGAAGCTTCGAAAGCTTCTTTATCAGCGAGTGAAGAAAGCGGTAAAAAGACAATGGAATTTTTGAAATCGGAAGTGAAAAAAGTTTTAGTAGCGTCCGGTTCCAAAGAAGAAATCCCAGAGGACTTGAATGGGATTTCGGAGATGTTGGGAAAGAATCAGCAACTTTTAGCTACTCTTATTCCGGCAGGAGGTGCTTCGAAGCAATTTTATTCTTCGCACAAGCAAAGTAAGACTGCTTCGGGCGAATTAGAAGCGTATCAAGTCAAAACAAAATAATGAAAGGAAAACAAAATGGCTTTTGGTGTAACATTGAAAGGTCAAGTAATTCCGGATCACAACCTAGCGTTTTTGTTGACAGATTCAAAACCTGCTGAAGGCTTTGATTCCCTGATTGGGAAGGCTGTTACGCAAGATACTTCTGCCGCTAACAGTGTCAAATTAGTTACGAGTGGTTCGAAAGTGCTTGGTCGTATTTTATTAGTGGAAGATAGAACTTCTCAAGGTGAAGGTGTTGTTGCTACAATCGAACGTTGTGGCGGTATGACTTTGCCGTATGACGGTGATGCTCCTGCTGTTGGTGACACTGTTGTTGGTGGCACGACAGCCGGTAACGTTGCGAAAGAAATCGAGACGAGCGCTGGATTACTTGTTTGGGAAGTTGATACGACTGCTAAAACAGTGACTGTGTTGTTATAAGGAGATGTGGAATGCTGAAAATTAGTGATATTCAAAAAAGAAAAGCAGGTGCTGTTGTCGACCCGATTATGGCTGACAGCGAGTACGAATCTCGTGAAGCAGCTCTTAAACTTTCTCGTGAAGCTTCCTCTTACGGATTGAATCTTCGTGACTTTTTGGATTTAGCCGTTGACTTGTCTGAAGGCGAAGAAAAAGAACTTCATGAAAAAGGTTTAAGTGGCTTTGAGATTGTGTCGAAGAAGATGAACCTTCCGATGAAAAATGATTTACGCAATCAGATTTCTTTGGCTCAAGCTTCTGACACATTTGCTACGAAACCGGGTTCTCGTATTATGTTCCCTTACACGATTGATGGTGTCTTGCGGTGGAATGACCGTCAAAACGATTTAGAAAACGTTGAAGACATCATTGCTTCGTCTCGTACGATTAACGGAAACGAACTCATTCGTATCATTGCGGAAGATACACCTGATGATCGTAAAACATTCACGGTGCCTGAAGGCGCTCGTATTCCGGTTCGTAAAGTGAAAACAAGCTCGCAAGCTGTTACGATTTACAAACATGCTTCGGGTATGGAATTCACCTATGAATTTGAACGCCGTAATATGATTGACATTGTCCAACCGTTTGCTTCTCGTATTGAACGTGATTTACGTCAGAGCAAATTAGCTTGTGCTACAAGCATCTTGATGAACGGTGATGGTGTTAACGGTGCTGCTATTGCTTTCGATGCTGCCGGTGCAGGTAAAGACACGATGTTGAGCTATGACAATTTGATTGAATTAGTTATCAAATCTGTCAAAGACAACAATCCTGTTGACACATTGTGTGGTGACATTGATGCTTACTGGCAATATGTACGCATTTTCATGAACTCGACTTCTTCGGCTTTCTTCTCTGACCAAGCTGCTGAACGTGGCGCTCCGTTGTTGACATTAGGTAAACGGATTTTTGGTCCCTTGAACTTTGTGTTGAACAGCAATGTTCCGGCTGGTAAAGTGTTAGCCTTTAATCGTGCTGATACTTTGGAAGAATTGGTCGAATCCGGTTCTCGGGTACAAGAAGAAACGAAAGCGATTATGGAACAAATTACGACTTATGTTCGTTCCGAAAACGCTGGTTATGCTTTGATTTATCCGAAAACACGTTACTTAATGACGTATCGGAAAGACGACTAATCGGTTATGAGCTAGCTCCTTTCTGGGAGCTAGCTTCCTAAACAAGAGGAGAGGAAGATATGAAAGTACTTATTAAGACAAAATCCCCTAATGTAGTTTTAGTTATACCCGGAACGACCAGTTGTGTTGATTACGACCGTTTCCGTGTTCGTAATTATGTACCTGAAATGGAACGTTGGGAAACGCGTGGGTTAGTGGAAATCAAGCGAGTTAGAGATGATGCTACTGATGAAATGTTTTTATCTTTTTGGAAAAAGGACAAAGCTACGGCTTTTACTGCTTTTTATAAACGGTTTTCTTTATCTGCTAAACCTGTTGTTGAAGAAAAAGCTCCCGTTGTTGAGGAAAAAGTCGAAGAAGTAGCCAAAGAAGCTGTAGCCGAAAGCGAAGAAAAGGTAGCTGAACCTGAAGAAAAAGTCGAAGAAGTTAAAAAAGTTTCAACGAAGAAAAGTTATAAGAGCAAAAAATGATTGACGTAATCGAAGGGAAAGGTTTTCTTTTTACTTTTCCCTTATCAACAGAGGAAAAACTTGTCACACTTAATCCTGAAACGGATTCGGCAAGTTATTCTTTGTACGATTCGAAAGGTCAAATTGTTAATGAAAAAGAGAATGTTACAATAGAGATTTCTGCTGAAAATCCCTCTGTTTTGGAGATTTTTTTGGACGGAGATCTTAATTCGATTGAGGACGGAAAACCTTACAGCATCAGATTTGTAGAGTTAAGTTACACGAAAGATACCGTACAAACGACTGTAAGACGTCTTTATCGGGTTATTAAATTTGCAAGTTACACTGTTACGGAAAGTGATGTTCGTGATGTTTTTGGGTTAAGCGACAGCGTCATTCCTAACAGCATGATAGATTTATACGCTTCCTATGTTACGGAAAAAAGTAAAATCCCCAATTTAGATGATAAATTAAATGATTTTGGGGAAGGAGCGATTAAAGCGAATCGTGCGATTATTTTACGTTCGGCGATTCGTTTAGAAACAGCGTTAGCGTTAATTGTGCCGAGAATTGAGACGGATAACACGGTTAGCCAAACTCGGTTTACCATGACGCTTGACGACTTCAAAAAACTTCTTGATGATTTAAAAGAAGAATTAAACGAATTAGAAGATGAATTATTAGAGGAACCTGACTTTGTTCCTGAAATTCCCTTTGTGGTTGGGTCCGTGAGAGATGTGTTCACTGGGGAGGAATAACCTATGGACATTAGAAAAGTAGGTCGCAGATATTATCAAACGTACAGAAAAGAAGATGGTTCCTTATTTCGTGGTCTTATGGGGAAACAGCCTTTAACGGGTCGTTACACGAACAACGCCTTGGGTGGTGTTGTTATGTTTACGTCCCCTACGGAAAACGTTGAACCGGGTGATTTATTCTTCACGCAATTTAATGTTCCTATGTTAATTCTTGACAACATTTACGAAGAATCGTTAGGACCTACTCAAAAATGTTTTACATTAAAAACAATGAACAGGACTCTTAAATGGATTCGTTATAGCACGAAAATTGACCCTGTATCTGGTGTTGAGGAAAGCTCTACGGAGCCTGAATTCGAAAAAGAGATTTATTGCTCTTTTGAGGACGATGGAAAACGTTCTGATACGTTACTTATTGATTTTGCTAAATATAATTTAATGACGAATAAGGAAGTTATTGTTGGTGACACCTTGATTGACGAATGGGGAAACAATTTTGTAGTCATTCGTGTTGACAGGTATTTGGGGGTGTTTGTTATCAATGTACAAAAACGATAAACTACCGGATTTACGAGCAATAAGCCTTGAAAAAGGGCGTATTATTGCGGAAGAAAGATTTCAAAGACTTCTTAAAATCATGTATGACACTGTTGATGAAGAAACGTCTAAATTTTTCAAAGACATAGCTAGTGTAATGAATAAAGTGGATAAACCTAATCTCCCTGGTTTTGAAAATGTCCATTGGAATTCTTTGTCTCAATTAACTATAAGAAGAAAAGGTCATAACAGAAAATGGTTTTCGAACATAAGGAAAAGCACGGGTGCTGTTTCTCTTATGAGTTTTTTGAAGCAAGCAAGAGTTGATTTATATTATCCTAAACCTAAATATGCAATCAAAAGCTGGAAAAACTCTTACGGTCGTATGAAAAGGTTAGTTGTTGCTTATCCTTCGATGTATTATGAGCGTGATAAGACGTTTGATACTTACGACCAAAATTACGAAAATCCGAAAACGCAGGAAGTTAAGGTAACTAGTAAAAATCCTGTGACGGGTTATAGTAATGAAGAGATGCGTCCTTTGTTTGCTCCTATGTCGGAATATTACTTACGGCATAAAATTCCTCTTGCAATAAATGCAAAATTGAGAGAGAATGGATTTAAGATAGCTAAATTCGAAAGATTTAATTGGATACTGCGATCACCGGAAGGAGATTAGAAAATGAGTATGTTTTATCAGGAATATAATGAAATTGTCGGGAAATATTACTATTGCTCTCGTTCATCACTTATTGCGGCATTAAAAGAATGTATTGCTGATATGGAAGAGCGTGGGATTGGGAAAGACATTAAGTTTGTAGATTTCGATTCGCACGCTGAAATCCGTGAATTGGAGCAGTTTGATATTGTTGGTTTACAATCCTTTTCTTTTCGTGAAGATAACGGAACGACTTCCGTTGCATTTTTCGTTAATTGTTCTACGATGAGAGACTTGAACGGGATTCGTTTATCTAAAATAATCGGTTATATGTTTTCACGTTTATGTGGTTGTAAATCGATTAAAGTGATAAACGAAGACCAGCAAGTTATATCTAGTCTTGATTTAAGCAGTAGTGTTGAAATTATGCCTATGTCAAAATCTGACGGTCGAATGGTGCAGAAAATCGATATTATTGGTTATCTGTCGTCTGCGACTCGTTGAGTTTCAAGGCTTTTTTCAATAAAATGACTATTTGAGCAGCTTTTGACCTGAACTCTGATTTAGCCATTTGTTCAATTTCTTGGTATAAATCTACGGGTAAAGCTACCGTAAAATGTCTTGTTTTATTTTCTATCATGTGTCCTCCGTTATAGGTTAAAAACAGTTTTAAAATAACTATTGAAATATAGCATAAAATTTGCTTTAATGCAAGTGTTAAAAACATGTTTTAACAACAAAACGAAAGGATTTTACAATGTTAGGCTCTAACAATACAGATATTTTTAATATTGGACCCGCCACTTTGATGGTGGGACCGATGGAAAAGGTGTTAGAATTAACTCCGGAAGAACATTCTTTAGGGTTAGTTAAAAACATCGCCGTTACGTCTGAAACGAGCGAAGTTTCGTTGACGCAAGGTATTCGTAGTGTCGAAGTGGATTCGCAAGTTACTGCGATTAACAACACTGTTACGACAGAAGTTTACGAATATACTGCTGCTAACTTGGCTTATGCTGCGGGATTAGACGGAAAAGATTTTTCAAAGAGTGGTATGTACACTTTGAAAACTGCTATCACAGGTGACGGAGAAAGTGCGACATCTGTCGAAATCGATACTGAAGAAGATATTTCATCTAAATTCACAACCGGTTCGATGATTTTGTTGCAATCTTCGACTTCTCGTGATTATGACAAAGTTTTACCGGCTCGTGTTGCTTCTGCTTCGTATGAGGAAGGAAAAGTTACGATTACGCTTGAAGAAGCTGTCCCGACCGGTTGGAATTTTGTTGCCGGGGATAAAGTTTTCCCCGTTAATATTATCCCTGTTGGTTCTGACACAGAACAGCCGTATCTTGGTGTTAAGATTGTGGGTGTGTTCCCGAAGAACAACAAACCTGTTACACTTATTTTCCCGAAAGCGAAAATCACAGGTGGTCTCACCTTATCGTTCACTTCGGAAAATTATGGCAACATGCCGTTTGAAATCAAATCGTATGTGTTGTCTAAATCGGACGAATTATACAGCAAATTCAAAGAAATATCCGAACCCGCCAACTTCTACATTTTACCGGGTAATTGATTTTTTCAATGATTTGAAATGGGTGAAGAAGTTTGGGAGGAGACTCCCAAACTTTTTTGTTGACAAGAAAGTTGTTTGGTGCTACTTTAAATGTGCAATCATTTAAGAAAGGAGAAGTAAAATGGTTTCAGACGAGTTTAAAATCCCTTTGGTAGACGGAAAGGAAGTTACGATCATTATGTATTCGGGAATTACGAATAAGTTAATTCCGTTTATGCTTTCGGAGGAAGAATCTGCGAAAATCGTAATTGACCCGAAAATGCAGGATAAATTTTTGGAAATTATGTTAAGTAAGTATGATGAACAAGGAAATGCCACCGGTTATATCGTACACCCCTTTATGTTATCTAATAAAATGAGAGAAGATTTGCTAGTGTGGGGGGTTGAACATGTCACCGATTTTTTGTTAGGTATGACAGAAAAGTTAGGGAAGATGTCAGGGAAAGTGAAGAATTCCGAAGCTATAAAAGCTTCATAAAAGAAACAAGCTTTGAAAAATCCGTCTTTTTAACTTTCGGAAAACTTTACCGTGAAATAGCTTTCAAGTACACGTATAGGGAAATTTATACGTGTGTTGAAAGTTTTTTTGCGTTAGAGCAAATGAAAGTCTTGCAAAATTATGAAACTTTTGCTAGTATTGTAAGTGCGGCGTTAGGTGGCAAAAAACATAAGCATGTGAACAATGTGTATTCCCCCGAATCCGAAGTTGATTTTGCTAGACAGATGAGGAGAAGTTTTAATGGCGGAAAATAGTAAAGTTGTTTTGGAGTTTGAGGCAAACACAAACAGTGCACTGAAAAGTGTTGATAAGCTTTCGGAAGCTATAATTAAAGCTAAACAACAAGTATTAGAGACCCGAGAAGCTTTTGAAAATGCTAAATCTTTGGGTATTACAGGAAGATTTAGCAAAGGTGGCGGTACAATTGGCGGTGACTTGTTAAAAGCGCAGGAAAAAGCTCAAGAAAATCTTAATCGATTAACTATGGAAAGAGCCAAAGCCGAAGACAAAGTTACTGCGGCGCTTAATAAGACTACCGACGGTGTGAAAAACTTATCTAAAATTTCTGAAGGTCTTAAAGGAATTTGGGAAGAATTACATGATAATTTCGGCAAACGAATCGCGATCGCAGCGTCTTATAAAAGTATTGCACTTATTCAATCCACGATAGTTAACACGACAAAATCGTTACTTGACCTACAAAAAGAGTTTGCGAACATTCAAGCTATTACGGCTTCTACGGACAGTACAATGAAGTCTTTGAAAGATACCATTTTAGGTGTCGGTCAAAACTCGCTGTTCACAAATCAAGAGTTAGCTAAAACGACAGTTACTTTGGGTCAGGCAGGTTATTCCGCAGCTGAAATCAACAAAATGCTGGAATCAATAAGCCAGTTGGCAGCAGCTACGGGAACAGATTTAACGACTGCTGTCGGTGTTGCTACATCTGCGTTAAGTGTATGGAATTTGGAAGCTACGCAAACGGCTCACGTTTCTGATGTATTAACGACTGCGGTCAACAAGACGAAAGCTGAAATCGGAACGATTGCGCAAGGTATTCAATACGCCGGTGCCTCTTTTGCTGATTTAGGTATTTCATTGGAAGAATCCGCTTCTTTATTTGCTGCTGTTACGAACGCAGGTTTAAAATCACGTTCTATTGTTGGTACAGGTTCCCGTGCGTTAGTTACAAACTTAATCAATCCGACAAAGAAATTAAAAGACACTTTGGATTCTTTGGGCTTAAGTCTTGAAGACATAGACGTTCGTTCCCTTGGTATTATTCGTGTTTTAGAGAATTTAAAAAAGGCAGGCTTCGGGTCAGCGGAAGCTTATCAGGCTTTGGACAGACGTGCTGCGGCTTTCTATAATGCAGCTACATCTCAATTAAATACGATGAAGATGTTGAATAGCGAATTTTTGCTTAATGGCTCTACTGCAAAAGCAAATGCTACTCAAATGGATACTTTATCGGCTCAATTTACACGCTTTGGAAACATTATGACTTCCACGAGCAGTAAAGCTATGGAGCCTTTGATTCGGCTTTTAACACAACTTGTTAAATTGTTGAATAATACAACGGAAACTCTTTCTGCGGTATTACCTCATTTGTTACGATTCGGTAGCGTTTGGGGCGGTTTAAAACTTTATTCTGCTGTTAAAAATTTATTCGGTGGGATGAAAGATGGAGCGCAAGCTGTTGTGAAGAGTATGGGAACAGCTACGAAAGCTGTTAAAGAATTTAGTCTTTCTTTAAACGTGCTTACAGGTGTTTGGAACAAGCTTAAAGGGAGTGCTTTAGCTTGGTATCTTGCTATTGAGGCTATTATTTTTGCGATAGATAAATATATGAGTTGGAGTAATTCTTTAAATGATGAGATTACGAAAACGAGTGAAAACTTTGAGACGAGTAAAACACGAACAGAATCTTTAAACGCTGCTTATGAAGAATTGATAAACAAACAAAAACTTTACAGAGAGGATTCTAACGCTTTATCTTTAAGAATTGCACAATTAAATCAACAGTTTAGAGAAACGAACGGTTTATTATTATCTCAATCTGACAGTTATGATCAGGTTATTCAAAAGATTTCGAGAGCTGCTTTTGAGCAAGAAAAATATCAAGCGGCTCAATTAAAGCAACGTTCTACGGCGCAAATGAAGCAAGCCCACTATGATTCAAAAGGTTGGGGTGGTGGAACTCTTGGACCTTTGTTGGAAAGCAGTGTTGGGTGGATAGGAAACAAAGTAGGTCTTAATACTTCTTTTGATGCACTCAACAAAAGAATAAATCAACGATTAGAAAGCATAGCTTCTCTCAATCAAGATGAGGTTATGCTTCTTGAAGAACGTTTACGTCTTGAATTAGACAGAATTCAAGCTATTGAAGATGAAGAAGAACGTGAAAAGCAGATGAATATCTACCAAACACGTTTAAATGCGATTCGTGACAGGCAAGCAGCTGCTGCAAAAGAAGCTTCCGCAAGACTTGGGGAGCAAGTGACTAAATCTGTCACTGAAGGCGAAGCTCTTATTAAAGAATTAACCGCTAATTACAAAACTCAAATTGAGAATTTTGGAAAAGGTGAAAGCTTTGATGTCGTTTCTTATATGGGATTTACTCAAGAAACGGAAGCTATGCTCAAACAATTAAAAGATGAGAAACAAAAAGAGTTAGAGAAGTTACTTGAAGAAAATCCTGAATTAAAGTATTTCCCGAACCAAACCGTAAGTATGATGGAAAACTTCATCAATACGATTGAAAAAGCGTTATTTGAGCTTGTCGGAGAAACGTCTGATAACGTGGAAAAGCTTGTTTCTCAACGAGTCGCTACCAGTGAGCGTGAATTTAATCGAGTGATGAAAGTTGCAGCTAGCGGTTTTTATCCGACGAATAAAGCGAAAGAGCTTACTCAAAAAACTTTCGATGAATATTTGGAGGCTCTGAACGAGCAAGCCATTGTTCAACAAAAAGAGCTTGCTAAAAAATATAATGGAGATACAGCTAACGTCTTTTATCAGGAAGAATTGCAAACGTTGAACAGAGAGCAGCAATCCAAAATATTGGCTGCCGAAAACGCAATGGTGAAAACGACTTATGAGTTAGATGACCATTTCCAAAAATTGCGTGGCTCTGTAAGAAGTTTAACCGAATCATTTAACGATATTAAAGAAGCCGGTGAACGGAGAAAGACACGTCTTAAAGAAAGTAGCGGATTGAGTGACCTTGAAGCTTTTGAAAAAGGCTGGGGTGAAGGATTTAGCTCCGAAGCAATGGTTGTTGACCCGTTTGAAAAAGCAAGAAAAGAGTTAGAATATAAAAGAGCTTCTCTTGAAATTGATAAGCAAACTCTTGCGAAGATGAAAGAGGAAGCCGGTGTTTCGAACGAGCTAACGGCGAGTTTGCAATCGCAAGTTGGAAACTTAAAATCTCAATTAGAAGCAATTTCTGGAGCTGATGAGAAACACGAAGAATGGGTTTTGTTGAGTGATCGTTTAAATCAGAAAGAAATGGAATTATCGGAAGCTTTAAAAGGAAGAAGAACTGTCACGGGTGAAATTCTTGAATTAGAGCAAAAAATCCACGAAGAAGAAATCGAAATAAACGCGCAAGTGCAATCTTACATCGGCAAGATTCAAAATCCTGCTAAAACAGGTGCCACGAGATGGATGTGGGATAATATGAAAACTACGCCGTTAACGATAGACCAGCTTGTTGATAAAAGTGTTTTTGAGGGAATTGATTCTTTGACGAGTGGCTTTACTGACTTCTTTAAGAATTTTAGAGACGGCACGATGAGCACCAAAGATGCTTTTAAACAAATGTGCAGTGACATCTTAATTTCGTTATCTAATATGTTAATTGAGTTAGGTGTTAAAGCGATGGTTTTAGCGACGTTGAATTATATGACGGGTGGTGCGTTAGGGGATTTATTACACATTGAAGCTGCCGCGACTGACGGAAAGAAGTCGAATCCTATTAAAGCAGTAGGTTCTCTTGTTGGTTTTGCAAGTGGCGGTGAAGTAAACGCCGCATCTGTTCCGACTCGTGATTCTGTACCTGCTTTGTTGACCCCTGGTGAATATGTGATGAAGAAATCCACTGTTTCTGCGTTAGGTACAGGGTTTTTAAATAATTTGAATAATAATACGGCTAATGCATTAGGTGCTATGTCGGGAGATACGATAGTTAACAAGCAAGACCCTGCTGTTGTAAACGTGTGGGTTGTTCCTGACCAAAGTGAAGCGCAAATGGGTCCGAACGATGTTATTGCCACGATTGGTAAAGACATTCGCACTGGCGGAATAACGAAACGCTTAATTCAAAGTGTTGTTGCTGGAAGGAAGATGTAATGGCTGAAACTTTTGATAACTTTATGAATCATAAACGTAGATTTAAATATATCCAAAACACTAATTCTATTGATTTAGGAAACGGGTATAAGTTTGTCTCTAAACCGAACGCTCCGCTTACGAAAGAGTTTAACTTAATTTTTGAAGGGTTTAGGTATTATTTTAATCCTGACGGAACGATTGACTATGAGAAAAACAAGGATAAAAATAATTTGGGAGCCTTGTGCAAATTTTACGAAGAAATGAATATGTACGGAACTTTTATTTACAATGACGAGCAATTTGGTGGTGTGTTAGTGAGATTTAAGGAGCCGTTACCTGAAATATCAACGAGCAAGCAATTCGGTGTGGCTGATGAGTTTACTGTTGTTCTTGAGGAGGTTGCCTTATGAGTAACGCTCATTATGAGTTACCTGAATCTCATCGATTAGAGAACGAGAAGCTTGTTGCTGACGGGTATGTTCAATTATTTGAGATAAAGTTGCGTGATGGTTCTTATCTGACGATAAAGGACAAGAATAGTGTTTATTGGCAGGAAACTCACTGGACAGGTATTCCTATTATTTTCGAGGGCTGGCAAACAGCTTCTAGTGATTCTCTTTCACGACCTAGTTTACGGATTGCGAATCCGGAGGGAGCTTTTTCCACGTTTATTCGTGACGGATTACTTATTCGTGCGAAAGTGACGAGATTTCTTGTTTTATACGATGATATTTTGAACGACAGAAACATTTATCAATCGAAGAGTTGGGTTGTTTGGAACAATCCGCAGTTAACGGAGAATATTATTTCTTTGGAATTAAGAAATCCCCTTGACGGGGTAAATTTCAATGTTCCTGCGAGAATGTATATTCCACCTGAATTCCCGAGTGTTCAATTAAGATAGGAGGCTTTATGAGTTTTAATCCTGCGCCGTACATAGGAAAAAAGTTTATACACGGTAGCGATGATTGCTACGGGCTAGTGCGTGAATTTTATGAAAAAGAATTCGGTGTAAAACTTACGAATTATGCCCGCGTTGATAATTGGTGGAATGAGGGCGGGAATATGTATATGGATAACTTCAAAAAGGAAGGGTTTTATTTGCTAGGCGATAGAGATGAGCCTTTATTTGGTGATTTATATTTAATAGCTTTTTGTGCTCCTGTGGCTTGTCACGCAGCGATTTATATCGGGGACGGTAAAATTTTGCATCATGTAACGAATCGCATTTCTTGTGTGGAGCGTTATCGTGGTTGCTGGCGGAATTGGACGGTAGCTAGGATTCGACACGAAAGTCAAAAAGGTGTTAGACCTGAACGGAGGGAATATGATTTTTCCAAAAGAATTATTGACTGATTTACGAAGCTATTATTCGGACACAGGTGAGGAAAGAGGCGGATACATAACTTCTGATTTTAAGACGCATGAAGTTGAAAATTCGCATCCGAATAAAGTGGAAGGATTTGCTTTTTCTATTGATGATTTAGAGAAATTAGAAGATGAAGATGTGATCGCAACATTTCACACGCACCCTGACGGAAAAGCTAATTTATCAAAAGAAGATGCGATAGCTTTTAAAAATTGGTATGAGTTTTCGCATTTTATTGTTGGCAAAGAGAAAATAATGTGCTATAAAGTTACTGATAGATTTACGATAGTCGTGGAGGACATAAATGCGAGTAAAGATTAAGTTTCATGGGCTTTTAAAGAAATTGTGTCCTAAAATTTACGAAATTGAAGCAAACTCACCGGTTGAAGCGATTCGTGGATTAACGAATCAGCTTCCTCAATTACGAAAAAGAGCTGACGGTTCTTTGTTTTCTGTGATTGTTAAGGAATGCCAAACAAAAGAGCTTTTATTTTCAAAGAGTTTCCAATCTGAAGAATTAAACCTTTATCCTTCTTTTGTTGCAGCAGGTGGTGGGCTAAAAGGTTTAGGTATAGCGCAAATTGTTGTTGGTTCCTTAATGGTTGCGGCAGGTGTTGTTGTCGGAGCTATCGCAGGTTGGACAGGTGTTGGTGCGGTATTTGCGGTAGGTCTTATGTCGGTAGGTTTAGGGGTGATGTTAGGTGGTATAGGTATGATGTTAATGCCGACTCCTAATGTACCTAACACGAGTGGGAAAGACGACGGCTCTAAATATTTTTCTGCGAAAGAAAATACGACTACAATCGGAACACGAATTGCTGTTGCTTACGGTTTGAATAAGCTTTACGGGCAATTGTTGTCATTTAATTTACAGGCTTCTAACGCAGGGGATACCTCTTCTGTACCGCAAGCAGAAAGTGGTGTTCTTCCCCATGTAGGTAGGTTTGTCGGAAAGACCTTGATGTAATAAGGATTTAAGATGATAGAAAAGAAACGTCAATTAGTTTTTTCCGGTGGTGGAGGCGGTAGCAGTTCCCAAACAGATACCCCTAATAATTTATTTTCGGAGGATACGGGAGAAGTTTTATTAGGGTTGTGTGAAGGTCCCATTGAAGGTTTACAAGACGGGGGGAAAACTTTTTATCTTGATGATACCCCTTTGTTAGCTAGTGATGGTTCAGAAAACTATAAAGATGTTTATTTAGACTTAAAAAAGGGAAATTTAACCGATGATGAAGTTATTCAACTTCAATTAGGTGGTTCTGCACGTCCGACAAACGTAGGTCTTGAGTTAAAAAAAGATGCTCCGATTACAAGAGTTACGCAAAGCGGAGAAATTGATTACATTGACGTTCGTATTATTGTTCAACAGCTTTACAAGTCCACTAAGGACGGTATGTTTAATTCGAACGTAAGTTTCCGTATTGAATACAAGAAAACTACAGAAACCCCATGGCATTTGTATAACAATGCTCCTATAACAATTTCAGGTAAGACAACATCTAATTATGCCAGGGATTATCGTATTACTGTTGAGAAGGACCCGAACGCAAACTACGAAATCCGAGTAACGAAGATTTCTAACGATTCGCCTGACGGAAGTTTCGGTGATTTTAATAAGATTTATTTTGGGCAATTCGAAGAAATTGTTGCTTTAAACAGAAGGTTTGATAACACAGCCATTGCGCATTTGATAGTTCGTACTTCTGACCAAGTTGCTCAAATGCCTACCTTTTCTGGTTTATATAAATGTTTAAAGATTAAAGTCCCTTCCAATTACGACCCCGAAACTCGTATTTATAGCGGAGAATGGGACGGAACGTTTAAAATCGCTTATACGGACAATCCTGCTTGGTGCCTATACGACTTGATTATGAACGACCGGTATGGTGTTAATGCGTATTATGAAGTTGAAGCCGACAAATGGGATTTTTATGAAGCGGCCAAATATTGCGATGAGCTTGTTCCTGACGGTAGGGGTGGAACAGAGCCGAGATACACGTTAAACATTTGTATTGACGAAGCGAAAAGTGGTCCCGAATTATTAAACTACATTGCCGCTGTGTTTAACGCTACTTTGTACGAAGACGGTAGTGATTTTGTGCGTTTATCTTACGATAAATATGAGCAAGCCACTCACTTGTTCACGAAAGAAAACATTACTTCGGAAGGATTTACTTATTCGTTTAGTGACCCGTCGACTCGTTACAACGATTACACAGTTACGTTTTTAAACTCCGAATCTAACTGGGAAGAAGACCGCAGACGTGTTTGCGACCAAGAACACATTGACAAATGGGGTCGTACGACTTATGATTTTGAGGCAGTCGGCTGTATTAAGGCTTCGGAAGCGATTCGCAGGGCAAGATTTCATCTTATTTCCGGATTAACGGAAGTTATGACGGTCACGTTTAAAACGAATCGTGTTGCTCAAAACATTAACGTTTTTGACACAATTCTTATTTCTGACCCGAGTATGAATTACGCTATGAGTGGGCGTATTAAATCGATTGAGCAGAACAGAACGACGGTGCAATTACGTGACCCTGTGTTTTTGGAAGCGGGTTCGTATTACGCTATGAAAATTCAATCTACGGAAGGTGTTGTTGAGGTAGAATTAGATGTTCAAGAAGTGGGGAGTGTAACGACTTTATATCTTATGGACAAGCTTCCTGATACGATACCTGAAAAAGCGGTATTTTCGTTAGAGGGAACAGATGACATGAAAGGGTTTCCAAAGCCTTTCAGAGTGTTATCTATTTCTGAAGACACGAACGATGTCGAATCGATGAGTGTCACTGCTGTTGAGATAAACAGAAACAAGCAATACGAAGCGGATTACGGTTTAGATTTAACGGAGCAGGAACCTGACACACGACCGAGCTACTTTGAAATTCCTCACGCTTTGGGAGCTGTTTTTAATCAGGCTTATATCCAGAGTACGAAAGAGAACCAGTTAATTATCGGGTTAACGCTTGATTACAAACGTTATCCTTATTATAACGGTCGATTTAGGTGTTATTCCCGTTTAAAAGCGCAGGAAGGTGAGCCTGAACAAGAGTTTATTGAAAGAGAAGTCGTTTACGGCGATACGATCATAAATCACCCAGGGGGATTACATGAATTTATTTTACTTCCGTATTCTATTTACGGAACGACCCCTCCGTTTGATAGCGCACCTATTTTTGAATACGATGTGTTGGATTTGTATTTACCTCCGGAAGATGTGAGAAATTTTCGAGCGGAGCCTAACATCAACAACATTGTCTTGAAATGGGACCCTGTATCTGATGTAGATATTGCCGGTTATCAGATTCGTTTAGGAGATGAGTGGGAAACTGCTGAAATCATTGCTGAATTGGTAAGCGACACGAGTTTTACTTACACGACTACGGATAACGGCGAATTAAGGTTTTTAATTAAAGCTATTGATTCTTTTGGAAATTACAGTGAAAACGCTGCATTTACGTCTGGTGCGTTATCTCCTCCGAAAGACGTAACTAATTTTTATGTAACTCCGAACCTTGACAGCATACGGTTTGACTGGGTCGTTGAGCCTGAAAACGGTGTTGAGTATGAGGTTCGTGCTGGAAACATTTGGGAATCAGGGTTATTTCTTTTTAAGACAAAGGGAACGAACCAAACGATTTTGCACCCGACTACGAACGGTATCAAAGGATACATGATAAAAGGTGTCAGTTCGGCAGGTGTTTATTCCAAGAATTTTCGATATGCGGAAGGTGTCCTTGCGTTAAAGCAGAATAGGAACGTGTTGTATGAAATAGATAATGCTGCTGCTGGTTGGGAAGGTACGACTTACGGGTTTGAACCGACGCAATATCCTGATGTTTTAGCTATGCAGGACGGCGTTTATTACGCGGAGCATTATTTCGAAGTAAATTTACCGGAGACGATTCGTTCGAGAAACTGGTACGAGTGTGAAGGATTTAAGTTCGGTCAAAGAATGACATTCGATGATTTGGATTACACATGGGGAAGTGTTGAAGCGGAACGTCATAACTGGTTAAATTCGTCAGGTTTGGAAACTGTCAGTGGGGATATTCAAGCAGTTATTGCTTACGGAAACAGTGAAACTTTTGGTGGTTATATCGGATTTTCGTATAATAAAACTTTAGCTGATTTCAAAGGTTTTATAAATCCTTATTTTTCCTATGAGGTGAGATACGGTCCTTCAAGATATTTAAACGGAGTCGTTGTGAATAAATTAGTGAATGTTCGTTACAGAGAGTTAGAGATACCGGAAAAATTTTCGATTCGCTTTAAAATGAAGCTGACACGAAGAACGCCGGATTATTTAAGAATTTTACGTTTGAGAAATGAAGCTGGTGACTTTTTAGACGTTGCTATTGAAGCTTTTAACATTGTTGCGAGAAGAAGTGACGGTGTTGAAACAGCGCAAGAAATCAGGCGTTACATTGACACAGACTTTTTAGCTGTGATGGTAACTCAAACGGAAGATAAAATAATTCTTGACTATTGGTGCGAATATGCTAATATCAAAGGGAGAATTGAAACAGACACTTCTACAACTCCGAAATATACGAAACTTTACATAGGTGGAATATACGAGGACAACATGGAAGGAAGAAATTAAAAGGAGGAAACAATGTCTGAAGGTATAAAGATTAAAGGAACAGCTATTGGGATTTGTAAATACGATGACGGTCGTGTTGTAGAAGTTCGTCAAGGGAATATGATTGTGACGAG
>CANQQE010000040.1 GCA_947625935.1 uncultured Muribaculaceae bacterium
TCAAAGACCGATATGATTCAAGTGAACCGAATTTATTTAATTTTTAACCTTGTCCATTTTTAGTGGACAGTAGTGAAAATAGGGTTATAGTTATTCTTTACTTACCTCCCACACTAAATGAGAGTCGTCAACCGCGAATGTAAATAATTAATCCAAATTAAAGAAATATTTCTGTAATTTTATGCAAACTATGTTTCTTACCGCAATCATACCGCAAATTTCTTTGGATATCAACAAAAGATAAGTTAACTTTGGCAACTGAAAAATTCATAATCATAATCGATAAGAACGTTACAGGTCGATAATCATACATTAACATATCCATGTTTAATTTCTTTAGAAAAAAACACGACACACCTGCGGAACTTTTCTTCCACACCGACATACATTCCCACGTCATACCCGGCATTGACGACGGCTCTCCTTCGGCCGATGTTTCGGCTAAACTGATAAAGCGCATGAAATCATGGGGGCTTACACGGCTCATTGCCACTCCCCATGTCACGGAGTCCACTTTTGAAAACACACCCGAGATCATGGACAAGGCGATGGGAACCCTGAAATCCGTTCTCCAGTCTCAAGGCATTGACATTGAGCTTTCCCACTCAGCCGAATATCGACTTGACGACCTTTTCGGGCGCCAATTTGCCGACGGAAACATCTCTCCCTTCCCCAACGATTTTTTACTGGTCGAAAATTCATTCATTCAAGAGCCTTGGGGACTCGACGAAACGCTTTTCGACCTGAAAGTGAAAGGCTATAGCCCCATCCTCGCCCACCCCGAAAGGTATCCCTACTACCATTCAAAAAAAGATCGATATAAAAAGCTGCACAACGACGGCACGCTGTTTCAAGTAAACCTCCTTAGCCTTGCCGGCCACTATGGGCGCGACGTGCGACGCGCGGCGGAATACCTAATCGACCAAGGAATGGTCGATTTTATCGGAACCGACCTGCACAACGAACACCATGCCGACGCAATCGAAGCCTACCTGTCATCAAAAGACTACCGCCGAGACCGCGATGCCCTTCAAAACGCTATCCTCAACGACACCGCCTTCAACTAACCACCGCCTCCCTTAAAATTACTCCTCAAGATGAAATTCCGTCTCCCCCCCCCCTATTTAAAACGCTTAATATCAGATATTTGCAAAGACAAAGCATTACTATTCGTAATTGCGACATTCATCATATTAGCACTCCAATATGGCATATTTTGGAAAGAAATCACAGAGACTTCTACCTTTCATTACCTGATTGTAGCCTTAGGCGACATTGCGCTAATTCTACTTCCATTTTGGTTATTAAAAGGGAAATGGAGAGCGACTGTATGGATTCCTATTATTGGTCTTAACATATATTGGATAGTCAATGTTATTTATTTCCGCACATATTCCGATTTAATACCGCTCTCATCCCTATCATTGACAGATAATGTAGATGAGCTTGTCGTAGATAGCGTAAAAAACTCGTTTGAAATAAAAGATAGCGTCTATCCATTTGGAGTAATAATTCTTGCCGTTTTATGGTATAAGACCCACAGGGAAGTATTCAAGAACCGTATGCCCCGACTATTAAAAAGATGGGCGATAATTATCACTTTAATTTGGAACTTGCTCACACATGCTTACCGAGAATATGACTACTATTTAGAATACAGATTCCTACACCCTTACGAGCTAAAAAGTCACTCAACACTCCAACTAATACAGAAATCTTATCCCGACAGTTGGGGAGAATTCGATGGATGCGTTTCTAAAAAAAGGAAATTATATACCTTAGGATTAATTCAAAGTATGTTTCTCTATATGGTACATGAGCTAAAGCCGTCTGAGCCAATAACCCAAGAAGAAATAGACCGTATAAATCTGATTACCTCTAAAAATGATAATCAATTTTTGTCCCATTCACGTCAACTTAACAACACTGATAAGAACCTCATAATCATAATAGTTGAATCTCTAAACTCATGGGTCTTGGATATTGAGGTTGACGGACAAAGTGTAGTTCCTAACTTAAAATCATTAATGGGCTCAGGCGACGCCATAGTGGCAACAAATCTTATTTCGCAGGCAGGCCCTGGCCGCAGCAGCGACGGACAGTTACTAATCAACACAGGATTGTTACCGTTACGAAATGAGGCAACGGTGTCCCGGCATAGCGACAATAATTTCCCTTCACTTGCCAAAGCGATTGGTGAACGAACTAAATTTGAGGTAATCTGCGAAGAAAAATCTCTCTGGAAACATGGAATAACCTCAAAAAAAGAAGGCTATGACCACATCTATGACACAACAGATGCCAAAGCGGCGGGATTGACATCAGGCCCCGTCGAGGAAACCATGTTCCGACTTGCCGAATCGGTGATTTCCAAAACCGAACAACCATTTTTTTGCACGTTAATCACCCTTGCTATGCACGGGCCATATAAAGGAGAACCCAAATGGAAATCATGGATTTCCGAGGCCGGCCTGCCGCACGATCTAACCACTTATCTCGAAGCCACCCACTATTTTGACACGGAATTGGGAAAATTCATCGGCTACCTTAAAACACGCGGAATATACGACAACAGCGTTATCGTCATAACGTCCGACCATGAATCGGCAGTCCCCGATTACAGAGGGAAAGGCGTCGGGACGGTGCCCTTCATTGCCGTCAACGCCGGAATCGACACCGTTATAACACGCCGCGGCGGACAAATCGACATCTATCCGACCATCTTAGACATTACCGGAAACACCGACTATTGGTGGAAAGGGTTCGGGACAAGCCTGCTCGCCGACTCCGGTATCGACGGAGCCTTGGACCAGTTCGGTAAAACCCACGGCAACCTCAATGAGCGGCAACTCAAGGATTACCGCGACCGATGGACGGCCTCAGAGCTAATCATCAAACACGACTTTTTCAAAGACAGATAATGCAGGTTTGGGACAAGAATACCGTGTTATGATTACCGAGGGTAAAATAACTGAAATTTTGTATTACTGACGGTTATGATTCGTTATGTGAGTTATTGAAGCTCGGGGAGAGATGTTGATATCATTTTGCGGGGGATAAAGGATTGGAGCGTTTGAAGCACGGTTTTTAATGTGCGGTATCGAATGAAATCTTTGCGTGTGTAGATTGAGACGCTGCGTTTTGATACGAAACCGCCCTCTATTGGTCTTACGTTCTCCCGTTGTTCCGGGGTCAGAAATGGGAGATGCATTTCGGGTATAATAGTGAAACCGCCGTTGGTATCGACTATCCGTATCAGGGTTTCAATACTTCCCGCCTCGTAGATATGCCGTCCGATGCTTCTTGATTTGCAGAAACTGAAGGCACTCTCTCTCATACATTGAGATTCTTTCATTATCCACATTTTTTCGTGCATTAGGTCAGCCGGATTGAACACTTTGATTTTAAGCAGACAGTCCTTGGCCATATACACATGAAACGGTTCACTATAGAGAGGAGTTTCCTCTATCTCCAAAGCTGACAACCCGCTGACGGCAATCCCCAGGTCAATCTTGCCGAGTCTTAGAGCTTCAATTATGGCGTCACCTTTCATTTCGTTTACTGTCAACTTGACATCAGGATAGCTGCCCGTGTATTCCTTTATGAAGCAGGGCATAAGATATGGTGCTATAGTGGGGCCTACACCTATTGAAAGCGGGCCGCACACCTCACCCTTTTGCTCGGCAACCGTCTCTTCAATTCTGGCGACACTTATTAGCACCGCCTCAGCCTGACGTATGACAGTCTCGCCTATTCCCGTCGGACGTACGCTCTTGTTGTTTCGCTCAAAAAGTCGTACACCGAGTTCATCTTCAAGTTTCACAAGTAATGCGCTGAGTGTGGGTTGCGTCACGTCAAGTTCCGCGGCGGCTCGGGCAAAGTTGCGGTAACGGTCTATTGCCACAATGTATCTTAATTGCTGTAATGTCATAATAGATAAATTCAATGCAAAGATAACCAAAGTCTGTTGCTCGTCTATTATTCTATGGGTAATTTTGCAGCAGAAAAATCCAAATCTCATATGGCACAAAAAAGATTTCACAGGTATTACCCCACTAAGGGCTTTTCGCTTTATTTGATTCTGCTCGTGTATCTTGTTACAGGTTTCTTCTTTCCTGTCATAGGATTGCTGGCTCTCGTATGTATGATTGCGCCGGTCGCCTTTGCGGTCAGCCGCGGTCGATGGTGGTGCGGCAACGCATGTCCGCGAGGTAATATGTATGACCGTCTTCTGGCGAAGTATTCGCCTCACCGCCCGATTCCGGCTTTTGTAAGGACGTTCGGGTTCCGCCTGTTTATGGTGCTGTTAATTTTCACGATGTTCGGTGTTCAGATGTTCTTTGCGTGGGGTGACTGGAATGCCATGGGGCGTGTGTTCTGGAATATCATATTCATAACAACCATTGTAGGTGTTGTTCTGTCGTTTATTTATGCGCCGCGCACATGGTGTTCGTTCTGCCCCATGGGTACACTGTCATCGTGGGCAACTCCCCGTAAGGCGCCTTTCCCTGCTGCCTTCACAAGCGTGAATGTAGACGCTTCCTGCAATACGAAGTGTAAGAACTGCGCCAGAGCGTGCCCCATGCAGATTACCCCCTACGAAAGTCGCGGAAATCAAACGGGCTATCTCCACGCCGATTGCATCAAATGTGGCAAATGTGTTGCATCTTGTCCCCTCAAAATAATTAAAATTAAACCTCAAAATCAGATAACCGATGATAGCTGTAAACAGAAATCTGTGCCCGCATGACCATGTATGTCCCCTCATCAAGCTGTGTCCTGTAGGAGCAATCACCCAAGGAAGCGACGGATACCCTATCGTAGACCTCAATAAATGTATAGAATGTGGAAAATGCGTAAAATCATGTCCCAAGAAAGCTATGACCAATCAGGTAAATCACTGAAAATAATATCAACCCACGCTTTGCGCACCAGACAAATATAACGACAATTACGCCGACAAAAACAAAAAAGCCACCTTGCGGGTGGCTTTTTCATTATAGATACTTTTGACAGAATCAATTGTTACCGATTATACCGTCCTCGCTCAGGCGCGCCGACAGGTCAAACGCCCCGGCTACAGTGAACGAAAGATCAAGCCGCCCGCCATACACACCCGTAGCGGTCAAATCGGTCACCTCATATTCCGGGCGAGGTGAGCCGTTGGGAGCTATTGGCACCACACTGGCAGCAGAGAGCGTGTAGCCTGTAGCGGTCAGTGTAACAGGAACATCGGGGACCGTCAGACGTGTCTGTGCAGGCATATTGGCCGCAAACTTGGCGTTGCGGATAATTACATCGGCCGTCATGTTAATTCGGTCGAGCAAAATTCCGTAATAAGTATCCTTAGTGGTAAAAACATCACCGGTACGTTTGGTGGTTACTGAAGTTTCGCCGAAAGCCACCATGCTGCGCTGTATCACTCTGACATTATATTGATTATCGACAGTCATTGTAATCTGAAGGGCGGGCAAATAGGCTCCATCAATCGCACGGTCAAGACACTTGATTGTCAGATTTGTCACCGTAGCGACTGTATAGCCGGCAGTCCGTGCAGGAGTCTGAGGGATAACGATGGAACGGGCGCCGGTCTTTGTGTCGATAGTCCACTTCTCATCGGGACAATCAATCCACACCATGACTCCGCCTCCAAGATTGACGGCATCCATCTTGACACTTGCATTACCGTTGCTGTCAAATTTAAGACTGACGGAGCAGCCGTCGGCCAACGACACGTCGCCGCTCTGAGAGTTCACAGTGTAGACATATGTGTCGGCGGGAGCGAAATCCGTTTTAAACGAGGTTTCCGGTTCATCTTTGTCACACGATGATAATGTCACGGCGATAGCAAAAATCGCCAAAAGGCTAAAAATTTTCTTCATTAATAATCTATTATGTTGTTTTGAAATTCAATCGTATAGTCGCGCCCCATGTGCGGGGACGGCCGCGTTGCAGGAAACTGTTCCCCATTGAAACGAAATAAAACGTGCTATATTTTGTTCCTGTTAGATTTTCTCCCCAGATGTCAAGAGCGTAATCACCCTTATTCAGCCTGACAGACGCGCCAAGCAGTCCGTAAAACGGTTGTTTGACAGTGTTACCCTCATCCCAATATATATCGCCCACGCCGCGCGCCGAACAAGTGATTGATACATTATCAAGCCAACTCAGTCCCAACGGCTGAATGTAGGTCACACCACCGAACAAAGTGTTGGCGGGAGCATATGGCACACGGTTACCGCTGAAATCTGACTTACCGTTGTTAAATTCCCTGAACTTGGCGTTGGTCAGCCCGTATGAAGCGGTGAGAATCCATCGGTCTGTAGGCCGATAAACGGCTGCGACTTCAAGGCCGTAACTGCGTGTCTTCCCCGCATTGGTCATTATGCGTCCCGTGGTAGTGCCCTCGGGAAACATCGTGAGCTGCTGGTCTCGGCAATCTATATAAAACACCGCGGCTGAACCCCTCAACCGGCCTTCATGCGCTGAGAAATGGACGCCCGCCTCCCAATTCCAGCTTTTTTCAGGACGATAGCTGACAATCTTATCCACATCATAGTTCATGGCAAGCCCCATCATGGCCATCACCCGCTGTTGAAGCACGTCAGAAAACATCTGGGTGTTATAGCCCCCGGCCTTATATCCTTTGGCCACTGAGAGATAGACATTTTCCGACGGGGTCGCCCCCCAACGATAGCTGACAGTAATGCGCGGCAATAGCTGTAAATCGTGGCGGTGCAGCTTCCCGCGGTCGTCAATCTCAACAGGAACATGGCTGAACACCTCCGGTGGATTAACCGTGGCGTTATAGATGGTATAGCCCGCATTAGTCATGCTGTGATAGTTTAGCGATGCCCTTTCATAGTCAAGGCGCAATCCCACCGACGCTGTCAGCCTGTCGACAGAGTAGCTGCTTTGGTGATAGAGAGCCGCACCCCATGTCGGCGTTGTAAAATAGCTGTCGAGAAGGAATGTGTCATCGTCCCATGCTATGGGATAATAGGGACTGTATTTATTGTAATGACCCGTTATCAGGTTTTCTATCCCCTGCTCTCCAAATGTCACAGGCGCGCCCATCGATGAACGTTTGTAAAACCCGAAAGCCCCGGCGGTCCATTCATAACGTCCGGCCTTACCTGTCGCGATTACATCCTGGGTAAACGCCCACTCGTGTCGGCGTTGGGTCAAGGTGAAATACCTCTCCGGGAGAAAGTCCTGGTCGAGCGTCATGTTGTCGTTTATATACTGAAAACTGGTTATACCCGACAACGTGAAATGCGGGCCTTCCCATTTGACGGTCAATCCGTCGGTGACACCCGTACGGCGATAAAAACAGGTATCATTATAATTTATGCGGCCGCTTTCAACCGACTCATATGGATAGCCGCTCTGGCGCGACACACTGACGGCAGCCACATTCTCCACGCTCACCGCATCCGACGGCCTCCACGCTGTCTTCCATCTGACACTACCCTGACTTTCCGCACCGACATCGGCATTATTGTATTCATTTTTGAAAAAGCCGTCGGTGCGGGTGTAATACCCGATAAGCGACATACCGAGTTCAGGTGTCAACAGGGCATATCCCCCCACAGAAACCTTTGCTGAGTTAGCCGAGCCATATTCACCTGTGGCTCTGACTCCCTGATATTTAAAGGGCGACAGAGTGTAGATGCTTATCAGACCACCCATCGTGTTACGCCCATACAGCACACTCTGTGGGCCGCGGAACACCTCTATGCGATCAATATCGACTATGTCGAAATCATAATTGTCTTTATTTAAAAACGGGACATTATCGACATTAAGCCCCACAGCGGGCTGGTCTATGCGCGCGCCTATGCCGCGCACATAAATCGACGATGTCATCCTCGATCCATATTCAGGAATGTAAAGATTCGGGGCTATCTCACTCACCTGCTTCATCGTGACTATATTAAAACGCGACACCTCATCGGCAGTGACAGTGGTCGACGCCACAGGCTGTACCGACAGACGGGCAGGCTGTTTCAAAGCCGTCACCGATACTTCCCGCAACGACAGAACAGAATCAGGCTCGGCGACATCGGCCGACAGGCGACCCGCTGAAAAAAACGATAATGATAATAGCGCGATTGGTAGTAATTCTCTCATAGCAGTTGATTTCCACCCGCGAAGTTACCCCATCATCGCTGTTCACACAATCACTATATATAGTGATTTATCAAAAAAGCATCAGTGAGCCGGCCATGACGGCCATACCCAAAATCACCCCGATAATCGCTATATGATGATGACCATATCGCTCCGCCCCAGGCAAAAGTTCGTCAAACGAGATATAGACCATGATACCCGCCACAGCGGCCAAAACCAATGCCGAGAGCGTCGGCGTCCAGAAAGGCATCAGAAATGCCAGGCCGAACAGCGCGCCGAGCGGTTCCGCGACGCCACTGACTAAAGAATAGCGCAACGCCTTCTGACGGTTCCCGGTAGCATAATAAATCGGGACAGAGACAGCTATACCCTCCGGGATATTATGGATAGCTATGGCCACAACAATCGGTATGGCCACGTCAAGACCTTCAAGTGCTGAAACAAATGTGGCCATTCCCTCGGGAAAATTATGTATGCCTATCGCGAGAGCGAGCATATAACCCGTGCGTTTAAGATGGTGGTTGGAGCCTAATGGCGCCTGCATCTCAGCGATAGTATGCGCCTCATGGGGGTTTTCATCTTCCGGGACGAAATAATCAATCAACGCTATAAGCGCGATTCCCCCGAAAAATGCCAATAACACATAAAGTTCTCCCAATCGACCGTCATACAGACTTTCGATTTTATCCATGGCCTCCGGCAAAAGCTCCATAAATGAGACATACACCATCACACCGGCCGACAGGCCGAGTGAACATGACAAGAAACGCGTATTGGTGCGTTTCGACACGAAAGCTATCAGGCTGCCAACTGCGGTCGACATGCCGGCAAGAAGCGTCAGCCCCAAGGCTATGACTACGGTTGATTGGGTCAATTCCATAATTCAAAAACAAATTTAGTTACAAAATTGGTTTTGTCTGAAAAAAAAATAATAAATTTACACCGCATTACTTTATAACGCCACACTTTTTCACATGAGTAAAGAAACGCCAAAAGAAGATCCGGAACTTGTTGACAGGCTCAGAGACCCATCAACCACCCGCTCTGCGTTTGGAGAAGTGATTCGACGTTATTCCGAGCCGCTTTACTGGCAGATCAGACGCATGGTTAACAACCATGACGATGCCAACGATTTGCTGCAGAACGTGTTCATGAAAGCATGGCAGTCAATCGAAAATTTCAGAGGCGACGCCAAATTGACAACGTGGCTCTACAAGATAGCGATAAACGAAAGCGTCACATTTCTTGCCCGCGAGCGCAAACGGCTGAACCTGTCGCTCGACGACGAGGAGTCACACATAATCCACCAGATTGAAGCCGACACAAACATCGACGGCGACGCTCTCGCTCTCAAGCTGCGAAAGGCGATAGCCGCGTTACCCGAGAAACAGAGACTGGTTTTCAATATGCGCTACTACGACGACATGAAATACGAGGAAATGTCTGAAATTCTCGGCACTTCGGTAGGCGCGCTTAAAGCGTCATATCATCTCGCCGCTAAAAAAATAGCGCAATATTTTGAAGACAACGATTAAACCTTCGACCATGAATCAAGTCACAGAATATAAATAGCGAAAGTTATGAAGAACGACAATGACATATTATCAAAAATAGACCGTCGCTCAGGGATGACTGTCCCGGAAGGATACTTCGATGACTTCGCCTCCCGAATGATGGAACAGTTGCCGGAACATCCCTCCATCGGCTCCGGCACAGCGACATCGGACAAGCCTTCTTTATGGTTCAGAATAAGGCCATATGTCTACATGGCCGCCATGTTTGCCGGAATATGGTGTATGCTAAACATATTCAAAGTCATTGGGTCTAATTCAACCGACTTGACTGTCGACAACAACCCCGTGGTCGCGCGGGCGTTGAGCAACGACTCTTTTGTCGATGAATACTATCTCTACGACCTGGACGACAACGAGATTCTCGAAGATATGTACGACATGGGGCTATCACCCGATGAAATCACCGACACAACTTACGAGAACTCATCTTCATCCATTTAATCTCACGACAGCGATGAAACATATATCAAATATCATATTGACTGTCACCCTCCTGTTGAGTGGCCTCTCTGTCGCAGCGCAACCTAAGAACATCCCCGACAGCGAGCGACAGAAATGGTTTAAGGAAATGCGAGACTACAAACATAATTTTCTCGCGAAAGAGCTTGATTTGAGCCGCGAACAGCAGCGTAAATTCTTCCCGCTTTACGATGAGATGGAGGACCAGACCAACCGCCTGAACCAGGAAACCCGCCAACTTGAGGAAAAAGTGGCCAAAGGGGAGACTGACGCCACCGACATCGAGTATGAAAAGGCTACCGAAGCTCTATTTGAGCAAAAATGCAAAGAAGGCGAAATCGAAAAAGCCTACATGAAGAAATTCCAACCGATATTGAGTAAAAAACAACTTTTTCAACTCAAAGGCGCAGAGCGCAAATTCACCCGCGACATCATGAAACACCATCGTCGCCTGCGCTCGGCTCAACGCAAGTAGCGGTAGCCGACGGCCTCGGAAGCCGACTACCGCTAAAACTGCTCTTTTGCTTTCAACACAATCCCAACTCATCTCCTCTCATCTCCTCATCCCTCGCTAAAACTATTTAATGCTCTGCACCACAGCAGGCGACGTTAATGAACCGTCCGCGGCTCATTAACGTTCTGTAATCATTAACAATGACATTATGATGAAACGTCTAATTTTCTCGTTGTGTGCAATCCTTTTCAGTCTCGTCATGACTTTATCAGCCAAAAACGCGCCAAGCACCGCCGCCCCCGACTTCGCATACCCCCAAAAGGTATCGGCTCAGGCTGAAAAAGACTTGCGGAAAGCCATCAAAGCTAACGACGGAAAAGCCGTGGTCAACGCCCTAATACGTCTCGGACTCGCCGAAGGCTCCATCTCCAAAGATAACCTCCCCGCAGTCATAAGCCGCATCACAGAGATTGCCGACAACGAGAACGACGCCATCACACAGTCATTGCTCTACACCCTGTTGGCCGATGTTTATTCCGAAATCTACAACGAAAGCCGTTACATTTATGATGAACGGCAAATACCGCGGTTCCCTTACCCCGATGATATTTTTTCCTGGAGCGGTGACCAGTTCAAAGCCAAGGTCAAGGAATGCCTGACCAAAGCGTTGAAACCTGCCGACAAACTCAAATCGGCCCGAATTTCCGACTACGCCTCGATTCTCAACCTCGGCAAATTCACCGCGACATTCTACCCCACCCTTTACGACTTTGTCGCCAACAAAGCCATAAACGCCTACAACTCCAACGAGGTCGACAACTACCAGCTTGCACGACGCTGGCTATGCCCTGCCAAGGAGTTTGTCTCCATGTCGACCTCCTCTCTCCCCGGTGACCTAAAAGAAGTCTTGACTCTTTTCCAGAATCTCACGATGCTGCACAGCGGAGCGACACCCCCGGCCATCCTGACCGACCTTAACCGCTATCAGTTTGTAATCAGCCACTTGCCATCCGACGGGAATCAATCCTCTGATTTCCAACGCTACCTGTCCCTGTTCGACGGATACCATGGCAGCGATTACGCCGGACTGATTCTCGCAAAAGCCTGTGAGAACATGGAGTCCATCGCTGAAAAGCGCAAAGGTCTCGACGAAATCAAGAAATACCTCGCTGAAAACGAAACCGCCTTCAACAGAAAGCAGCTCGAATACTTGGCCGAGACAGCAACAGCTCCAAAGATCAACGTGACCATGCCGTTGATAGTCCCTAAAAACTATGTGGCCAAAGTCAAAATCAACGGAACTAACATCACTCAATGCACCCTGCGGCTCTACAAAGTGAAGCCCACATCCTACGACCGCACATCCTGGAACACCAAGGACAAAGCAACCGCCCGGCTGATCGACAGCAAAAAAATAGTGTTCAACGACACCCCCCCCTGCGCCAACGATTCATCGGTCACATTCACCATGCCCGAATTTGGCTATTACGCCATCATTCCCGAAGTAGAGGGGATCAGACAGCGCGACGAGTGGGTCAGCGTCATCGCCTGCTCCGACATGGCCATGACCACACTCTCGACACGCGACCTCAAACAAGCCCTCGTAATAAACCCCGCTACCGGGCAACCTGTCGATGGCGCGACGGTCATGCAGGGACGCCGCAACGCCAAAGAAAAACCCAAGTCCATTGGAATCACCGATGCCGACGGATGTTGCGCTATCGGTGAGAAATCCGATTACACATCCATATATCCCGCCAAGGGGAACGACATATATTCTTCATCGGTGGAGGCTTGGGGAGGCTATCTCCCGAAAAATGAAATCACGGCTGAAATCCTCACCGACCTCCCCGTCTATCACCCAGGCGACACAGTCATTGCGGTCGCCGTCGCCTACGACAGGGAACTGAAAGGCAACAAACCGCGTCCTGGCGAGTCAATCACCCTGGAGCTAAGGGATGCCAACTACAACATTGTCGACCGCGCCACAGCCACAACCGACCAATGGGGACGCATCGAAGCTCGGCTCGCGATACCATCTACCGGACTGACCGGGCGTTTCCGTCTGCAGGCGTCAGCCAAGGACTGCGACAACATCGGCATGACATGGGTAACGGTCAGCAACTACAAACTACCTACATTTGAGCTTATTACCGACAAAGTCACCTCAACGCCGGGCCAACCTGTGATTGTCGAGGGGAAGGCCGTAACCTACGCCGGATTCCCATTGGGAGGTGCAAAAGTATCCCTGAGCCTGAGCAACGTATCGCCATGGCGGTGGTGGCGTTTCAACGCCCCGTCACCTTCGTTCTACACCGCTGAGACCACTACAGGCGACGACGGACGATATCGCTTTGTCATAACTCCCCAAATTCTCGACAGTGCGCCACAGCCCGACGCTCTTTTCGTGGCTAAACTCACCGCTATCAGCCCCTCCGGCGAGTCACGCGACGCCTCGACTGCATTCTCCAACAGGAAAAGCTATCAGATTTCAGTGAATATGCCGACGGTGATCAACGCCGCGAAACCGGCGAGAATCGACCTGTCGGTATTGGGTAGCGATAACGCCGAGACCGACAAGGAAGTCGTGGCCGAGTTGATTCGCGACGGACAGGCCATTGGCCGTCTGAACATCGGTGCCGGCGGCGACACATCCTTCTCCGACTTCCCCTCAGGCAGCTACTCCATCCGCTTCGCTCTCGCCGACACCACCCTCAACTGCAAGCCTGAAACAAAAGGGGTGGTCGTTTACCGCCCAACCGACAAGCTATCCCCCGTCAACAAACCGCTATGGGTTCCTGAGACCGCGGTGACAGCCGACGGCAATACACGCAAGGCCACTGTCATCTATGCCACCACCTGCGATTCAACCCACATCTACTACCTCGCAACCGGGCGCGACGGTGTGGTCGCAAAAGGCTGGATCAATCCATCTAAAGGCATGAACAATCTCGAAATTACCGTTCCCGACGATGAATCCGACATCAGACTCATGCTCCTGACGGCCCGTGACCTATATCTATATTCCGAGACAATAAACATCTCCACCCCGGCCGCGATGCGCAAAATCAGCGTCAATGTCGAGACTTTCAGAGACAAGGTAACCCCCGGCAAAGAAGAAACCCTCACTCTCACCGTCAAAGACAACTCCGGCAACCCCGTCAAGGCCGCTATGCTGGTCGATATGTACAACAAGGCCCTGACTCAGCTTGCCACGCAGCAATTCTCATTCTCCGCTTGGCCTCTATATACCCCCTTCCTCTACACCCAGACGCGGTTGAACGACCGCCCGGGCACATATCTGAGCAAAAACATCCGATACGTCGACCGCCCTTCTATCAGTCAGCCGGCTTTCGACCTCTACGGCCGCCGGTTCATCAACCGATTTGGAGGGATAAAAGTGAGAGGCTACGCCATGATGAAATCGGCCGCAGCCGGAACCGACGACCTTAATGTCATCAGAGAACACAAGGACGAACTGGCCGAAAATTCAGTGGAGGAAGTACTCAACACGGTGCAGACCACCGACCGGGCAATCTCTCCCGAAGCCGCCGATGAGGCCGACGGAGGCGACGGTGCCGCTCCGCGCGCCGAAGAACCGGCGTTCACCTACCGCGACTCCGAAACTCCGCTGGCGTTCTTCCGTCCCATGCTGTCTACCGACGATGCGGGCCGACTACAGTTAAGCTACACCGTGCCCAACGCCAACGCCACATGGGTCCTCGCAGCCCTCGCCTACGACAACGAGATGCTCACCTCATCCACCACGCGCGACATAATCGCCTCAAAACCCATAATGGTGCAGCCCAACTGCCCGCGGTTCCTCCGCATGGGCGACCGCGCCGTCATACTCGCCAATGTGATGAACGCCACCGACTCTGCCGTGACGGTCAAAACCCGCTTTGAGATTTTCGACCCCGTGACGGGCCGCGACATCTCCGTCTCTGAATCGACCGACGACATTGACCCCCGTCAGGCCGCGATTGTCAACGTCACCATCGACACCCCCTTCGACGTGATTATGCTCGGTTACCGTGTGAAATCGTCCACGGCCACCCATGCCGACGGCGAGCAGGGAATCATCCCGGTTCTCGAATCGGTGCAGCCCGTGATCGAGAGCAAACCGTTCTACATAGCCCCCGATTCAACCATCTTCTCGATGGATTTGCCTAAAACTCCGGTCGACGGTCGCGCTACTCTCCAGTTCTGCGAAAATCCCGCATGGTATGTCGTGACGGCCCTTCCCGGGTTGCGAGCCAACACCGACCGCACATCCAACTCAGCCGCCGCGGCCATCTTCTCTGCGGCGGTGGCCGACGGACTGCTCCGCGACAACCCTGAGATTAAATCAGCCCTCCACCGTTGGCTGTCAAGCGACCGCAGCGACTCCACCTTGGTCTCTATGCTACAGCGCAACAGCGACCTCAAGATTGTCATGCTTCAGGCCACACCGTGGATGATGGACGCCCGCAACGACACCGAGCGCATGGATCGCCTCGCCCTGCTGTTCGACAAAAAAGAAATATCCGCAGCCTACGCCGCCAATATCGAAGCGTTAGCCAAGATGCAATGCCACGGTGGAGGCTGGTCCTGGACTCCCGACTATAAAGAACCATCCTACTGGGCCACCCTGAACATCCTTGAGGGGATGGGAAATCTGATGCGGCTCGGCTATATGCCCGACGACAAGAGACTCCGATCAATGATCGGGAACGCCGTTGAATACGTCGACCGCGAAACCTCCTCTCAGTTCCGCAAATATCCCGATAGCGATTACACCCGTTACGTCGCGGTCCGTGACTTGTTCCCGTCAATCAAGCAGTCCACCGCAGCGGCGAGAGTCACTGCGGCTACAGTGCAGAAGCTGATTGCCGGATGGAAAAATCTCGACGTGACCGACAAAGCCATCGCCGCCATTATTCTCAACAACCACTCCTACGCGGCCACCGCGCGCAATGTCATGGCTTCTGTCGACGAATACGCCGTGACCTCCCCGGCTATGGGGATGTGGTGGCCGTCTCTCGACAACCTGACATACTCCCGGTACTCTAAAATCGGAGCGGCATCCATTATCCTCGACGCCTATGCGGCTGTCACTCCCTCAAGCAACGCCATCGACGCGATTCGACAATGGATTGTAATCCAGAAAGAGGCCCAGGACTGGAAAGACGGCGTGATAACCTCTCAGGTAATCGCCTCATTCCTATCTACCGGCAGCCGATGGACCACACCCGCCTGCGGAGCGATAGTTTCAATAAACGGAAACGAAGTCACACCCGACAGGATTGAAAAAATTACCGGCTATTTCCGCGACGACATCTCAACGCTCGCCGCCTGCGGTGGACGGCTAACGGTAGCGAAACCGGGCGACTACCCCTCATGGGGAGCCGTCATCACCTGCGGGCGTATGACCATGGAAGAAATTAAACCCGCGTCGTGCGACGCCCTGGCAATCGAAAAGACACTCTACAAAGCAGTCAACACCCTCGACGGAATCAGATGGGAAGCCACCGACAGCTATGAAGTGGGCGACAGACTGAAAGTCGACCTGCTGATTCACGCAAACCGCGACATCGATTATGTGGCCATCGTTGACCGACGCGGAGCCTGTCTTGAGCCGGTCGAGCAACTCCCCCGCCCTATAGTCGAGCAAGGCATATATTTCTACCGCGAGAACCGCGACGCCGAGACAAACATATTTGTCGACAGGCTACCTAAAGGGGTTTACCGACTGAGCTATGAGATGAATGTCAACAATGCCGGGCGCTACTCGGCTGGCACGGCTTCCGTTCAAAGCCAGTATGCCCCTGCGCTGACCGCTCACTCAGCCGGAGCTATCATTAACGTAAAAGGTAACCGTTAACACATATGGAAGAAATCGACAGCCGATATATGCGGCGGGCGTTGGAGCTCGCGCGCCACGGACAGGGAAATGCGTCGCCCAACCCCATGGTAGGCGCGGTTATAGTCCATGACGGACGCATCATCGGCGAGGGATACCACCGCCGTTGTGGCGAGGGGCACGCCGAGGTCAACGCGATTGCTTCGGTATCGCCTGCCGACCGCCACTTGCTATCTTCAGCTACAATCTACGTCACGCTCGAACCCTGCTCCCACTATGGCAAGACACCACCTTGCGCCAAGCTGATCATCGACAATGCGATTCCTCGGGTCATCATCGGCGCGGTCGACCCGTTCGAGAAAGTTGCGGGGCGCGGTATCGCCATGCTTCGCAATGCTGGCATTGAGGTCACTGCGGGTGTGCTTGACAGTGAATGCCGGGAACTGAACCGCCGATTCTTCACCGCCCACACTCTCCGCCGACCGTTCGTGACGCTGAAATGGGCGCAAAGCTCCGACGGGTTCCTCGACAGCCGTAGATACGACGGTATGGGCGCATACCGTTTCTCCACACCGCTGACTTCACTGTTTACCGCCCGGTTACGCTCCCTCCACGATGCTATATTGACATCGGCGGCCACCGTCAATGCCGACAATCCCCGTCTGACTGTACGCCGATGGGCTGGCCGGCAGCCCATCCCGGTCATTCTCGACCGCAGCGGCGACGTCAACCGCGATGCGTTGCTGTTCCAAAACCCGGCTACTGTCATTCTCCCGTCACCAACCGTCGCTGAAGCGTTGGCCGCGCTCTATGAGCGGGGCATAACCTCGGTGCTTGTCGAGGCCGGTCCGAGATTGCTTGACGCGTTCATAGCCTCTGGACTTTGGGATGAAGCGCGCGTCGAGGTCGCCCCGGTGGCTCTTGGAGAAAATGGACGTGCCAAAGCGCCTCGGATCGGTTCCGAACCGATTGGAGACGACCGCTTGGGACAAAACTATTTCTATTATTACAGGAATTATTAAATCGTCGTGAGCACCCGGCGTATTTTCTCATAGGTGGTGATACGCGTCGGGACAAGAGGCAGACGAAGCTCATTCTCGATGTAACCCATCTCGTGAAGCAGGCATTTCACGCCGGCCGGATTGCCGTCGACAAACAACAGGCTGAACAGTTCAGTGAATCGGTGGTGGATCAGCAATGCGTTGGCAAAATCCCCGTTCAACGCAAGCCGCACCATACGGCTGAACTCTCGCGGAAATGCGTTGCCTATCACCGAAATCACTCCCACGGCTCCAAGCGTCAGCAACGGGAACGTTATACCGTCATCGCCCGAAATAACCATGAAATCAGGCTTCTTGTTCTTGATTATCTCATCCATCTGTGAGATGTTGCCCGAAGCCTCTTTGACTCCTATGATATTTTCATGGTCGCGGGCAAGGCGAAGCGTGGTCTCGGCGGTCATGTTGACGCCAGTACGACCCGGCACATTGTAGAGTATCACAGGAAGTGGCGATGCCGACGCGATCGCGCTGTAATGCTGATAGATTCCCTCCTGCGACGGCTTGTTATAGTACGGCACTACCGACAATATCGCACTGAAACGGCTCAAATCTGTCGTCTTTATCTCCTCTATGACACTCATCGTGTTGTTTCCCCCGATTCCTATCACCAACGGAACACGACCGTTGACGCGCTCGGCTATAAATCCGCGCAGATCCTTCTTCTCTTGCGCAGTGAGCGTGGCGGTCTCGGCTGTCGTGCCGAGCACGACAAGATAATCAACCCCGTTTTTGATTTGGTACTCCAACAATCGGGCAAGTGCATCATAATCGACTGATTTGTCAGTCTTAAAGGGTGTGATTAATGCCACACCCATTCCTTTGAGATTTATATGCGCCATAAACTTAATTATCGTGGATGGTGCGACGACGCTCTTTTATCTGTTAAATCGAAACGTCATCCGCCCACAAAGTTAACCATTATCTTGCGTTTTGACAAATAATCTGTCAGAATGAACAATCACCACCATCATAAATAAAGTCCGCGGTTCTCAAAAAAGCCGCGGACTCTTATATTTTGACTTTATTTTTCCCTTTTACTTCACTACGACTTTTTCCGCTTTCCCCCCGGCAACTTTAAGATATATCCCCGCAGGGAGATTCTCGCCATCGACCTCCGCTCCATGGAGGTTGAACCATTTGGCGTTTTTGTCAGCGTCATCTGCAGCCGTCAGATCCTCCACTCCGCTTGACGCAATAGAGATTTGGACTGTCGACGGTGAAGTGATATATGTGCGGAATGGTTTCCAGTCCCCGCCCTCAAGCCGGTAAGCAGGCACTACATGATAGATTCCGCCAGGAATCTCTTTAGCCACTTCAAACGACAGCACATACCATCCGTTCAACGCCGGGACAGTCGTAGTGGACGATCCGGTGTAATAAATATTACCGTCATTGTCAGTCATCTGCAATCCTATAGTGAAAACCCCGCTATAGTTGCCCAGATTAAAAAAGCCCCCATCGTCGGTAGCCGAGCATTTTACAATACGGTCATTGACAGCAACGGTCAGATCTCCGTCTATCACCATGTATGGGTCCGGATAAGTTGAATTTTGTCGTGGACGGCATATCCCAAGTGTGGCATCCTGAAATGTATTGAAGCCACCGGCTCCGCCACCGGTGCCGAGCGATGCCGGATTTAAGGCTGTGAGTTTGAAATAACCGTCAGAATCACCGCTCCAGCCCCAGTTTATGTGGAAATAACCGTTCGACGAGTAGCCGTCGCACACAAATTCATGACCGCCGAGTGTCCCGGAGCCGCCATACAGTACGGGCCCCACATTGGCGAGATTGTCATAAATCATATCCTCCCACACTGACAGCTCATAAAAGTCGCGGAATTCCGTGCGCGCGCCTATGTCATAATTGAAATTGGACACAAGCACATTGGGCAAAATCCAGCTCGATGCGCCCGAACCCCCATCGCTCGCCACTCCATAATCCATCTCCACCGAGTAACCGCAAGCCTTCATCAGCGTGGCCACCGCCTCGCGTTGATCCGATGTGCCCGATGTTGACGAAGGATAGCTGTTGAGCATTTTGTCCCATTGGAAAGTAGTCGATCCGAAATCCATCGTCAGAGTCTGACGGTTCCAGCGGTAAGAGACAGAGCCGGTCCCGGTTGCGGGCCAGTTGAAATATTTCATCACCTGCGCCATTGCAGTCGCCACACAGCCCGTCACCGTGCGTTTACCCCCTTTCATGGGGCATAGATTGTTATAGGGGGCATCCTGATCCCATGTCGTGGCACACAGCGGGGCTATCGGAGCTCGGCTATCTGTTGACTTCTCAGGCACCGCCGATTCCGTAAAAATGTCACGGTGGGCATTCGCCCATGCAATCTGACGGCTATATTCCCCAAGCCACCATTCCATTTGGGGCGGCAGATTGTCAAAATCAACCGATGGGTTATCTATGTAGCCTAAAAGCGGATACGCAAGGTCATCCGCACTGACTATAAGTGTCTGGCTCTGAGTGGCGAATACATAGTAGGTCGCTTGATTCGCCTCTTTGCCTGTAACGATCAGGCGAGGCGATGACATCGCCGGCGATTTGACATTATGTTTTGCATCATAGTCACCCGATATACGGGCCAAAGCAGCATCCGGACTAATGGGCCTCCCCCAGCAACCGACAGTTGTCGCCGCGAGAGCCGCAATTATAAGTAATGTCTTGTTCATACGGTTTGTTTTGATTCAACTCACAAATATAAATATAATCACCGAAAAATAAAAAACATCCTTTTGGAGTATCATGAGCAAACATCACCCCACTGTGCGGCGTTATAATCTCAGATACAGATAAACATATTAATCTTATATAGTCATGAGTGAATTTTCTGAAATAATCAATGCCGACAAACCCACCCTCGTCGATTTCTTCGCAACCTGGTGTGGACCTTGCAAAATGCAGTCCCCGATTCTCGAACAAGTCAAGGAACGCATAGGCGACAAAGGCACAATAGTTAAGGTAGATATCGACCGCAATAACGAACTGGCTGCGAAATATCGTGTTCAATCAGTGCCAACCCTGATTCTGTTCAAAAAAGGGGAAATAGTTTGGCGCACGGTAGGCGTGCAGCAGGCTGAATTGCTTGTTGCCAAAATCCTTGAATCGGCCGACTGATACAGGCTCATCCCATAGAGTCTCTATTCAATATAAGTGCGATAGCCGCTCCCGGTTGATGATATTCGGGAGCGGCTATCTGTTTATTTTCATCGGATTATATTATTCTCTATGAAAAACACAACACAAGCACTTGGGCGACGACGACCCTCAGGAACATAGTCAACGGATAGACTGTCGAGTATGCCACAGCAGGCTGGTCATTGCCTGTTGAGTTGTTGGCATAGGCAAGAGCGGGGGGATCGGTGCAGCCACCTGAAAAAAGACCCATGATTGTCAGGAAATTTATCTTGTGGACACCGCGCGCTATGCACCCCACGATTAACAGCGGGATCAGCGTGATGATAAAGCCCCAGATAACCCACCACATACCTGTGGGGTTGAACACTGTCGCGGCAAATCCTTTGCCCGCGGCTATACCGACCGACGCAAGGAACAGACAGATTCCAAGTTCGCGCATAAGCAGCGACGCCGACGACGAAGTGTATGTTACCAATTTCAGTTTATAGCCGAAACGGCTCAGAAGTATGGCCACTACAAGCGGACCTCCCGCAAGACCTAATTTCATGCCGAAGCCCACGTTTATCGAGCCAAGGACTATACCGAGCATGATTCCCACGAATATCGTGATGATGTTCGGCTCGTTCAGACGCTTCATCGAGTTACCCATGCGCGACGCCAACCGCTCTATATCCTGCAGGTCGCCAACGACAGTCATACGGTCGCCCATCTGCAATCGCAACTCCGGCGATGCGAGCAGGTCTACACCGGCGCGGTTGACGCGGGTGGCGTTCAGACGATAACCGTTGTGCAGTCGTAGTGAGCCGAGAGCCACACCGTTATACTCGCTCTTGGTTATCAATATACGGCGCGAGACGACGGGCGACGCACCTTGGGGCTTGAGCGCGTCCCAGTCCATCTGGATCTCAGGACCCAGAACGACCTTGAACCGATGTGTATCCGTGCGCGACATTACGATGTAGAGTTTGTCGCCGACATGAATCTCGGTAGTCGATTTTGGGATGATTATCTCACCTGACTTGTTCATCAGACGCGATACCACGAAATTGCACTGGATCACCTCATGAAGATCAAGCAACGTGTCTCCGTCGACAAGTTTATTAGTCACCTCAAACGAGGTGATATAAGGTTTAAGAGTGCTCTCCTCGCGCTCCTTCTCAAGCTGCTTGATTTCATCCTCTACCCTGATGCGGAACACCCACTTGATGATAAACATCGCAAGAATGATACCGACAACGCCGAGTGGGTAGGCGGCGGCGTAACCCATCGCCATCGTGTTCGCGGCCTCGGCCGATGTTACCGTCTGCTGTGCGGCGGCAAGACCGGGCGTATTCGTTACAGCTCCCGACATGACTCCCACAAGAGCCGATATCGAAGTGTTGCCCCCTTCTATAAAGTATATCGCAAGCACTATGATCACGTTGAGCATAATGGCCAGAACGGCAAGCGCGTTAAGTCTCACGCCCCCCTTTTTGAAAGAGGAAAAGAAACCGGGACCCACCTGCAGACCGATTGAGAAGATGAACAATATCAGGCCAAACTCCCTGATGAATTTCAAAACCATCTCATCGACCACATACCCTAAATGGCCCATGACAATGCCCACGAACAAAACGAATGTCACTCCTAAAGAGACACCGCCTATTTTCATCTTTCCAAGAAAAACTCCAAGCGCAATCACAAAAGAATACAGCACAAGCGTACTCGCCAAATTCACATTGCCCGGAGCAAGGAGACTGTTAATTAACTCCATAAAACCGCTTTAGAACTTAAACCATTGATTTATAGCACGATTAAGGCTCATCGCCAAAATCGAGTGCAAAGTTACGCATTTTTCGCCAATACCCGATGCACATCCACAGTATAAATTATTCCACAAGACAAATATTCATTCCGAATCACCGCTCTTCGACACCGCATCCGACCCGCCACCGACAATCGCACCCGCATTGTAACGGGCACGTTGAGCCGCGCGCTGCCGACCGATCAGACTCGTTATATACACCGTGAATATAGGGAACATCATCATACCCAAAGCCGAAATAACAAACGACAGTATGCGCCCCACCGGGGTTACAGCCTCTATACTCGACCCGGTAGTTGTGACATCCATCGCCGCCCACCACAGCGCGTCATAATAATTCTTGACAAGCGGATTCGTACCCTGTTCAAACACGAAGAAAATCACACTTGCGAAATAGACTGTGGCTATAAGCGTCACCATATAGGTCATGAAAATACCTGTCGCCCTGTTATAGGTGAACCAACCCACAACGATAGCCAACGCATAGCCGCCCCTCACAAACGGGATAAACCTTATCAGATACTCCACCTGAGGCGAAAAATGCCAGCCAAAATGACGAATGATGGCCAAGTATGGTACCGACACAAGGAAAAAAAGAAAATGAGTGGCCAAAAAATGCAATTTCCTACGCGCCACTATAAGCTCCAGGAAAAAATCAAGCAAAAAAGCCACACAGATCCAAAACTCTATCTTCATGAACCGCGGCTCCCTGTAAAATGCGATATTGCGCAGAGTATCGATTGAAATACTCACTATCAGGAACAGCGACAAGGCAAGAACACAAAAATTCAAAACCATGTAAATACCCTTCCGCTTAAACAGATAATTAAGTCTTGAAAATCCACTCATAAACAAACAGTCATTTTAAACCATAACAAACCACACCACCCAAATGTTGCACATTCCCACCATTGCACAAGTCGCCAACAACCCCGGTTAGGCCCCCGCCAAACCCTCACCCCCGTGCCACTACCTCGCAGAGGTTGCGGCATCCCGCATCACCGTACGCCCGCGGTAGGGCCGGCCCACGGGCTGTCCGCCGCGTCCCCCATCGTTGGATAACCCCATGCCGGGGCGCATGGCGCGACTACATGGGGTCAGCGGATTTTCGGGGTGGGCGGGGAAGATATCAAGAGTATAGTGTTGCCAGTCTGAACATGAAGAATTTGAT
>CANQQE010000041.1 GCA_947625935.1 uncultured Muribaculaceae bacterium
CTTTACATGGGTTTTACGGAAGCAGAAGCAGTGAAGTTGTTTGCAAATTCCTATCTGGCAATGCGGGTCGGCTTTTTTAATGAGTTGGATACCTATGCAGAGACAATGGGATTGAATGCCCGCGAGATCATTGAAGGCGTCTGTCTGGAACCGCGGATCGGGAAACAATACAATAATCCGTCCTTCGGTTACGGCGGATATTGCTTTCCGAAAGATACCAAACAGTTGTGGGCAAACTATGGGGCAATGCCGCAGAAGTTAATTGGCGCGATCGTTGAAACAAATGCTGTGCGGAAGGAATATATTGTCCAACAGGTGATGAAACGGATTGAAAGGATCGGATCGCCAGTCGTAGGAGTTTATCGACTGACGATGAAGGCTAATTCGGATAATTTCCGTCAGAGTGCGGTTCAGGACATCATGGCGAAGTTGAAGGAAAAGGGCATTCGAGTTGTTATTTATGAACCGACACTTAAGGATACGGGAGTTTTCCCGGGATATGAAGTAGAGAATACATTTGAACGTTTTGCTGAGATAAGTGACATCATTATTGCTAATCGATATGAGAATATCTTAGATACCGTGAGGGATAAGGTGTATACACGGGATTTATATCAATGCGATTGAAGCGGTACGAAGGGAAGAAGCAATCATCGGATATTGATAACGGGCCGATTGGAATTCATAGGTTGAGTTTGATCTGAAATGATAGGAGTCATACAATGAATATTTTTGTACCAGGACGCTTGTGCCTGTTTGGGGAACACAGCGATTGGGCTGGTTTATACAATCGAACGAATGCGGAAGTAGAGCCTGGTATGGCCATTGTGACAGGTATCGAACAGGGCATCTATGGCTATGTGGAACGATCGGACAAGTTCCGTTTCCGTGCTTTGAAGCCGGATAGTACTCATGATGAATGGATCGAATGGCCCATGTCTGTCAAGCAGCTTAAGGCTACTGCTGAGGAAGGCGGTTATTATTCCTATGTGGCGGGTGTCGCGGCGTTCATGTTGGAGTATTACGACGTGGGCGGACTGTCTGTGGATATCACGAAAGTGACTTTGCCAATCAAGAAAGGGTTGTCGTCTAGCGCAGCAATCTGTGTACTGATTGCCCGCGGATTCAATTTAACATATGACCTTCAGATGTCGGTTCGCGGTGAAATGGAAGCGGCTTATCGCGGCGAGATCATGACACCGTCCCGATGTGGGCGATTGGATCAAGCATGCGCTTACGGAGAAAAACCGGTGCTGATGCGGTTCGCAAGCGAAAATATCGATGTGGAGCGGCTGGCAGTGGGGAAAGACCTGCATTGGGTGTTCGCTGACCTAAACGGTGAAAAGGACACAAAGAAAATCCTTTCGGCGTTGAATGCTTGCTATCCCTTTGCCCAGAGCGAGCAGGCAAGGCAAGTGCAGGAGGCGCTGGGGCCTGATAACCGTCGGATCGTGGAGCATGTAATCGAGGCGATGAAGCGAGGGGATGCAGATGCAATCGGCAAGTTGATGAACGAGTCTCAGCAGCTTTTTGATGAGAAGGTTGCGGGTGCGTGCCCTTCAGAGTTCGATTCGCCGCTGCTGCACAGGGTAATGCAAGACCCGAAGGTGCGCGAATTGTCTTTGGGAGTAAAGGGCGTGGGAAGCCATGGAGACGGCACAGTGCAGATGATCTGTGCGGACGCGGAAAAACAGCAGACGTTGTGTAATTATCTGAACAGCGAGGGCATGGACGCCTATGTGTTTACCATTCGGGAGCAGCGAAGCGTACGGAAAGCGATCATCCCTGTGGCAGGATTTGGTACGCGAATGTTTCCGGCGACCAAGGTAGTTAAGAAAGAACTGTTTCCAGTGATCGATCGAGATGGGTTTGCAAAACCGGCGCTGTTGATATTGCTGGAAGAATTGGAGCAGGCGGGGATCGAGGAAATCGGCCTTATCATCAGTCCGGGGGATCGAGAGGAATTTGATAAGCTTTTCAAGCGTGATCTTACGATCGAATATTATCGAAAGTTGCCCAAAACGTTGCGAGAGATAAACGTGACGATCCAACGATTAGGGAGAAAGATTACATACATTGAGCAGAAGGAACAGCTTGGATTTGGGCATGCGGTATATCAGGCAAAAGACTTTGTCGGCGAGGAGCCGGTGCTGATGCTGCTGGGCGATCATATCTATTCTACGGAGAATACGAAGAACTGCGCAGCGCAGCTAATCGATGCGTTTGAGAAGAGCGGTCAGATGACGGTGTCGTTGGATGAGGTGGAGCTGGAACGTGTGATGCATTATGGAATCATTACGGGGTGTTTTCAGGACGAGGATGAGCGGCTGATGCAGGTGTCGGACATGGTAGAAAAACCGACGATGGACTACGCAAAGCTACACCTGGGCGTGGAGGACAAGCGCGGGCTGGAGCATTACTACTGCGTGTTCGGGCAGTATGTATTGACACCGAAAGTATTTGAACTGCTGGAACGGGATATTATGGAAGACAAGCGGAGCGAGAAGGGCGAGTATGGGCTGACCAGCGTGCTGCAGGAAGTCTGCCATATGGAGGGAATGATGGCGTATCGCATCGATGGAAAACGGTATGACATCGGGATCCCCAAAGAATATCAGCGAACCATATCCGTTTACAGCCAGCAAACGGAAAAAGGTAAAAGTATTGAGGATAAATGATTCATAGTGATATTTGTCTGCGGACATTAGAAAGTGGTGAAAGGGCGTATTTATCTAGGACGATTTCAGAAACTTGGCATAGATTGGGGCGGCCTGGAATGTTATTCCATTGAAGCGGCTAAGCGTTTTATAACTTGCACATTTCAGGGTGATTCGGACTGACCGGGCTATGATTTGATGCGCTGTCGGGAAGATATTAACCTGTCCAGGAAAGAAATGTAGTGCTGGAATCCAATGCCCAATTGGGTGAAGGCGTAAAAAGAGCAGATGTTGTTTCGTAATATTGGTGTAAGCAAAAAAATAGGAGTGAGAAACTGTGTTAAAAGTAGTAGAACGTGGAGAAACGACAGCGGCGGATCTGAATGGTCTGGCGACAGTAATACAGGCAGGAGAGTTGACTGTAACGCCGAACAGCAGTCCTGTATACCGCTTTGTAAAACGAGTATTTGATATTGTGGCCAGCCTGGCAGGACTGATCTTCCTAAGCCCTATTCTTTTAATAACAGCTTTCGCAATTTACATAGACGATCCGGGACCGGTACTGTTTTTTCAGGAGAGGGACGGGATGGAAGGCAAAGTTTTCAAAATTTGGAAGTTTCGTAGCATGTACCAAAACGCGCCGGAACTGCGGGCGCAGATGGAAAGTGAAAATGAGATGGATGGCCCAGCTTTCAAGATGAAGAATGATCCGCGAATCACGCGGGTAGGAAAGTTCATCCGTAAAACAAGCATTGATGAGTTGCCGCAGCTTGTGAACGTATTGGTGGGCCAGATGAGCGTAGTCGGTCCCCGGCCTCTACCGACGTATGAGACAGCAAAACTCAATGAAACGCAGCGGCAAAGGTTACTGGTCAAGCCGGGTCTGACCTGTTATTGGCAGGTATCAGGTCGTAATGAAACTACTTTTGAGGAGTGGATGGAATATGACTACAAATACATCCGCAGTCAAAGTCTCTGGACAGACTGTAAACTGATTTTTGCCACCATCCCCGCTGTTTTTAGAGGGGGAGGGTACTGAGACTTCACAGTTGCTGATAACGCTCCTTGCTATTTACATAGACAATTCGGGGCAGGCGTTTTTTCCAAACCGCGTATCGGCAAAGGTGGTGGCATGTTCAGGATGATTCAATTCCGCAGCATGATCAAGGATGCTGAAAAACGCCTGGAGCAGTTTCAGTTGGAAGAGAAGGAAGAGTTTTTGTCAAATTTAAGCTACGGTCGGTGTTGTACTAGGCGGCAGCGGGGCAATTGAAAACAACAAACAGGGAGAGAAAAACTGTGGCGATTTTAGTTTGCGGCGGGGCTGGGTACATTGGTTCGCATATCAACAAGTTATTGGCCCGAAAGGGCTATGAGACAGTAGTGCTGGATAACCTCATTTACGGACACCGGGAAGCGGTGCAATGGGGAGCATTTGAACAGGGAGACTTGAATAATCTAGAAGATTTGGAACGGGTATTCCAAAAGTATGATATCGAGGCTGTGTTTCACTTTGCGGCCTATGCTTATGTGGGCGAAAGCGTACAGGAACCGGAAAAGTACTATTACAATAATGTGGCTAATACGCTCAACCTGCTGCACACAATGCGGAGACACGGTTGCAATACCATCATTTTTTCTTCGACCTGTGCCACCTATGGCGTGCCTGAAACGGTGCCCATCACTGAAGATATGCCACAGAAGCCCATCAATCCCTACGGTGCCACCAAGCTGATGGTGGAGCGCATCTTTAAAGATTATGCGCAGGCCTACGGACTCAGGTTCGTGGTGCTGCGATACTTCAACGCCGCGGGAGCTGATCCTGAGGGAGAGATCGGCGAGAGCCACACCCCGGAGACACATATCATTCCGCTGATTTTAGATGCAGCAGCAGGAAGGCGGCCGGACATCAAGGTGTTCGGCACCGATTATCCGACCAAGGACGGTAGCTGCGTGCGGGACTACATCCATGTGGCAGATCTGGCGACGGCACATTTGTTGGCGTTGGAATACTTGCAAAAAGGCGGACAGAGCGATTCCTTCAACCTTGGCAATGCCAAGGGAACGAGCGTGCTGGAGTTGATTGAGACGGTCAGGCGAGTGACGGGCAAGAACTTTGCGGTTATCCCCGCGCCAAGGCGTTCTGGCGATCCGGCCATCTTGGTCGGCAGCAGCGCCAAAGTACAGCATGTGCTGGGGTGGCAGGCAAAATACGCCGACATCTACACTATCGTGAGCCACGCGTGGCAATGGCATGAACGCAAAAAATATTGAGTAAGGTGATTTTACTGTATGGATACAAAAATAATTGTGGCGACCCATAAGGCATTTTATATGCCAATGGATCCGTTGTATTTGCCGTTGCACGTCGGCCGGGAAGGCAAATCGGATCTTGGCTATGTCGGCGACAACACCGGCGACAATATATCTGGAAAGAATGCGCGCTTATGCGAGTTGACCGGCATTTATTGGGCTTGGAAAAATCTAAATACTGATGCCATAGGGCTGGTTCATTATCGACGCCATTTTACAGTCTGGCCTTGGTGGAAAAGATTGGGCAAGAATAAGTTCGACTGTATATTGACCCAAGATGAACTGGAATCGATTTTGGCAGAATATGATCTCGTTCTGCCTAAGCCACGAAGATATTACATCGAAAGCAATTACAGTCATTTTGTACATCTTCCCTATACTTTCGAGAAGGATATCCAAACCCTGCGGGAAGCAATAAAGGATATGGCGTCGGACTATCTTGAAGCATTCGACACGGTTATGGCCCGCTCGCACGCGCATATGTTTAACATGTTTATTATGAAACGGGAAAAATTCGATGCGTATTGTGAGTGGTTGTTCCCAATTATAGTGGAAGCGGATAAACGAATTGATGTAAGCGGTTATACGCCGATGGAGGCTCGTGCGGTCGCATATTTTGGCGAATTTATGTTGGATGTATGGAATGAGAAACAAAAGATTCCTTATAAAGAATTACCGGTCATGTTTATGGAAAAGCAGAATTGGTTCGCCAAAGGCGGTCGGTTCCTGGCACGCAAATTTTTGCCACATAAATAATGATGCAGCGAAGAGAGGATAAATGAGTACTGTAAATTACGATTACATTATCGTCGGTGCGGGGCTGTTTGGCGCAGTGTTTGCCCGCCAGATGACCGACGTTGGCAAGCGTTGCCTGGTAATAGACCGGCGGAGCCATATCGCAGGCAACATTTATTCAGAGGAAATCGAGGGCATTCAAGTCCACATATATGGTCCACACATCTTTCACACCGATAACGAAGAAGTCTGGCGGTATGTACAGCGGTTCGCAAAGTTTAATCACTTTCGCTATGAGCCGGTGGCAAACTACAAGGGCGAGTTGTACAATATGCCTTTTAATATGAATACCTTCCACCAGATGTGGGGTATCAATACCCCGCAGCAGGCCGAAACCATTCTTGAACAGCAACGCAAGGAAATCACCGGCGAACCGAAAAACCTTGAGGAGCAGGCTATCAAGCTAATTGGACGTGACGTGTATGAGAAGCTGATAAAAGGCTACACGCAAAAACAATGGGGAAGATCTTGCGATCAACTGCCGAGTTTTATCATCCGCCGTCTACCGGTACGTCTGCGATATGACAACAACTACTTTAACCATCCGTATCAGGGTATTCCTATTGGTGGCTATACCAGAATGGTGGAAAAAATGCTTGCGGGCATTGAAGTAAAGCAGGGCGTTGATTACTTAGCAAACAAAGCTGAGTTGGACAGGCTAGCGGAGAAGGTGGTATACACGGGTCCTATCGATGCCTACTTTCAATATAAATACGGTCCGCTCGAGTACCGCAGCCTGCGATTTGAGACTGAGATGCTGGAATGTGACAACTATCAAGGCGTGGCCGGCATGAATTTTACCGATGCTGAGACGCCCTACACCCGCATCGTGGAACACAAGTGGTTTGAGTTTGGCAAAGGCAATGTGGGCAAGACGGTTATCACAAGGGAGTACTCGAAGGAATGGAAGCCAGGTGACGAGCCGTACTATCCAGTCAACGATGAGAAAAATCAGTGCCTGTATGAGCGGTACAAGGCAATGGCGGAGAAGGAGCCTGACGTGCTTTTCGGCGGGCGTCTGGCGGAATATAAATACTACGATATGGATAAAGTCATTGCTGCAGCACTTACGGTAAGTGAACTGGAAAATCGTTCGGTGTAAAATACGAGACTGTACACGATGATGTAATGAAAAGGGTTATACAAGCAATTTTCTATAGAAACAAAACTGGATTAGATACCAAATAAAGTTGGGTGTACATTGATCATCAAAAAAGAAAAATTTGAATAAGAAATGGAGAGTGGCCTACATTGATACGCTCAAAAATGTACGCAGTTCTTAATAAATTACCCGCATCTTGTGCGGTAATACCGCTTATGCTGTTTTACTACATTCGTGATGGGAAGAAAGTCGTTTCAAATTATAGATTGCTGGCTCGGTATAAAAAAGAACATTCCAGAAACAGGGCAATGACGAAGGAGGAAAAGCTCCTATATAAAATGCTGCATCAATATTGTCTGTATATGAGCCGAGGGGGTGCAAAAGAATATATTACCAGCTATTTGGGAGATGCAGATTTTCGTTGTCTTAAGCAAAATATAAAAGATGACGTACCGGAAGACGTGATCCTTCTGTGCTGTGTAAAAAATGATTTAAAAAAGGTTCAAAATATCTATAATGAACACAAAAAGATTGGCATAAAGAATTATGTGTTTGTCGACAATATGTCCACTGATGGAACCATCGAGTGGTTGTTGCAGCAGGAAGTTGATGTATATCAAACAAATGATAAATATCATGCTGGGGCGAAGGCAGCATGGTGCCGTAAAATATGGGACATTTATGGTTATGATCGCTGGTATCTGATACTGGATTCCGATGAACTGTTTACTTACCCCGGTATGGAAGAACATCCCATTGGTGAGCTTATTTCTTATGCCCAAAATCATAATATTGAGCGCGTTAGGAGCATTTCACTGGATATGTATTCTGACCGGCCTTTGTTTAGCAGTGGTGAAGAGGACGATATATTAAGGGATTATCGTTTTTTTGATACAAACAGCTATTATAAGGAAGAAGACTGCCGTGGCGTAATGGTTCGTGGTGGGCCGCGCTTACGACTGTTTGAGGAAAGATCGGAGTATGGGTGTAGATTAACAAAATTTCCATTGATATTTGTAAGGTTTGAAGATTTATGGGCGGATCATTTGCCACTACCTTATAAGAAAAACTATGTATCTCCATGCCTGTCCGTATTGCGTCATTATAAATTTTTAGTTGGCGATGAAGAGAAGTATCGGAAAATCATAGCAGATGGAAATTATACAAATGGAAGCTATGAATACAAACAATATATGCAGAAATTTGAACAAAATCGCGACCTGAGTTTTTACAATAAGGATTCTGCAGAATACGTTGATTCAAGCTCATTGCTTAAAATTTCTTTTATCAAGAAAGTATTATAAAACTCATCTGTTCGCCACAAGATAATGTCGAAGAAGAAAGGCTTAACAATGCAGTCAATGGCTTTTAAAAGATTTATCAAAAAAATCATCGGTAAAAAAGGGACGGCGATTCTTAAAACGATTTGTCAGAGGGCAAAGTATATTTATGGCTTTACCTGTCATGACGTTGGAAGAATAGAAACAGGGTTTCCGTATAAGATGTACAAACAGGTAGACAAACATTTGTTTTTTGGATATTACGATTTGCAACAGATGAATGGCGCCCAGGATAAGCTGCTGGCACATCGCCTGGCAAAAGATGCGGATCCTGCATGTGATTCAATAGATATCGGATGGATTGATCGCACAACAGAACAGTTTTATCAGATTGCCCAGTCAAGTGCATGGTGTTGGCAACAAGGCAGTCGGCTTCGTTGGCATCCTATAGATGAAAAACTGATTCTTTTTAACAACTTGCAAAACGATAGCTACTGTACTGAAATATGGGATACTGTTTCTGGTCAAAAACGAGGGTCTATCCCGTGTGCTTTCTATGATGTTACACCTGATTTTGCCTATGGGTTGAGTCTTAATTTTTCAAGATTGCAACGCCTTCGTCCTGGTTACGGATATGAAACATTACCGGATATTACGAAAGGGGAAAAAGCACCAGAGAACGACGGCGTTTTTCGCTATGAGATTGCTAGCGGCAGGAAAGAGCTTCTTGTGAGCTTGCGTCAGCTTGCCGTTGCATCGGGAGATGTCAAAGAAGAATATCAACATTATATCAATCATATTTCTGTGGCGCCGGATGGAAAGCACTTTATGTTCCTGCATCTTTGGACAAAAGGTGCTAACGAGCCATGGAAAGTCGAGATGTACACGATGGCTTTGAGCGGTGAAGAACTGAAACGCTTGGAAAGCAAAGCAAACCCAATTTCGCATTACTGTTGGAAGAATGAACGAGTTTTGTTGACGACTACCAGCGAGGGGGTATACGCGGAATATGATATTTCAACAGGGAAAAGAATAACATTGGATTATCCGGAATTGAAGAATGATGGGCATCCGGCTTATTTTTCTGACAAAGAACGTATTTTAGCGGACAGCTATCCACTGAAAAGAAGTATGCAGCATTTGTTTATGATTAGTAGGGACGGGAAGAACTATCGTGAAATTGCTTCTTTGTTCTCAGATCCGCGTATGTTTGGAGAAAAGCGTTGTGATCTTCACCCTCGTCTGACAAAAGACAATCGAATAATAACGATAGATTCCACAGTTTCCGGTAAATACCGTTGCGTCATTGAATGGAAGATTTGATTTTTAAAAGGCAAAGTATTGAGTTCAGAGAGAAAGTTTAGAGGGTATCTAACCACTCCAAACTTATTACAGGAGACGGATAAATGAATAAGATTTCATTGATCGCGCATGGATTAAGCGATGGCGGAGCTGAACGGGTTGAAAGTATTTTGGCAAATTATCTTGTGGGAAGAGGATACGATATCCAGTTTATAGCGGCGCAGACGGGAAATAAGGTCTATGAATTGGATGAGAGGGTACATTATTTTTTTAAAACTCCGCTAACTGGAAACGCACAGATAAAATTCATACAAAAAGGCTGGAATGTTTTACAGGCAGTATCTAAGTTTAAACCTGATTTGGTAATATCTTTTTTAACAAACGAGGCATGTTTGGCAGGTCTTCTCTATAAAGTGCCAAGCATCTATACATTAAGGAACGATCCTAACAACTACAACAATTCCAGAATAAAAGAGGCCATCAGACAATATCTGTTCCACAAGGGTAAGGCAATCATATTTCAAAGTCCGGGTGCCATGCAGTATTTCGACAAAAGTATTCAGGAAAAGGGGATTATTATTGCCAATCCTCTGAAACAGGGGCTGCCATACTGGAAGGATTACGAACATGAGAAGGTCATAGTGACGGCGTGCAGGTTGGAAAAGCAAAAAAACCTTCCATTGTTAATCGATGCCTTTGCGGAATTCAAAAAATCTCGAACGGAATATAGACTGAAAATTTGTGGCTCCGGCACTTTGGAAGAAGAATTAAAGAATTATGTGGATGATTTGAACTTAACGGATAACGTAGAATTTATGGGATTTCGGACGGACATTCATGATATTATTGCGCGCTCTTCGATATTTGCTCTGAGTTCTGATTATGAAGGTGTTTCCAATTCTATGCTGGAGGCACTTTCTATTGGTATACCGGTTGTATGTACGGATTCTTCGCCGGGCGGAGCTGCTATGTATATCAAGAATGGAATCAACGGTTATTTGACACCTGTGGGAAATGTAGATGCAATGGCAGATGCCTTTGAAAGAATTGCTTCTTCCGAGGAACATGCGAGACAGTTATCGGAAAATGCCATCCGAGTTCGTGAAATACTGAACCAGGAAAGCGTTTTACAAGAATGGGAAACTGTAATCCGAAGGTGGATTTCCTAATCCGCTGCAAATGGCGATGAAACTCCTGAGACAATTGCGGGAAGGAAAGGTACACAATGAATTTAATTAGGCCAATCAAGTGGACTGACAATTTAATATTGTGTTGCGCAATCGTTTATTTCGCATCGACATTCTTAGACGTAGCTCATGCGGGAATTGACGATTTCGCAATGCTTATCAGCGCAATGTTGGTTGTAGTTTTTTCTGCTTTGCAAACACGGGGGAAAATAGCGCTTTCAATAGAATCTTTTCATGTTTCAACCTTTCTTTTTGTGGCATATTGCTGGATCTCCTGTTTATGGGCTGTAGACGTACAGGTAACACAGATCGTTACGCGTGTGATCACGTTGACGCTGATTTTGCTTTATGCTTTATATATTTATTACAGAAGAAAATCGATTGATGCAATGCTAATGACTGCAATGCTTGGTGGTTATGCAGTATGCATAATGATGCTTTATGAGCAAGGTCTGGATACCTATTTAAGGGCTATTGTCTTAGGAACACGCGTTTATGATTATGACTTCATCAATGCGAATGTAATGGGGATGTTAGCAGCGTCATCGCTGCTTATCAATTTCTATTATATCATATATCAGAAAAAAATAAGGTGGTGGACGGTCGGAGGAGTATTTGCTTTGATTTGCGTGGCTGGTGCCGGCAGTAAAAAATCTATCATCCTTCTATTTGGCGGGGGCGTTATGCTTATACTGCTCCATAATTTTAATGAAAAGAAAAAGCTGTTTTCAATGCTAAAAATGTTATTTTTAGGAAGTATAATTTGTGTTTTTATTTATTTTGTATTGACAAATGTATCATTTTTTTCCGGCGTAATGGACCGCTTCAGCGGCGTGACAGCATATATCACAGGAAAAGGCAAAATCGATTATTCCACAGCAGAACGGGCTTCTTTTATGCGTGCGGGGCTTTCCATGTTCAAAAAGTATCCATTTTTTGGCTGTGGCATTAATTGCCCGCGTGTGATAAACCCGCTCAGAGCCACATATCTGCATAATAATTATCTGGAACTTCTGGCAGGCGGCGGGATATTGGCCTTTTTGTTGTATTATGGCATGTATGTCTACCTGCTGTATGAGATGTGGAAATACCGCGCTTTTCGCACCCCGGAATATGATATTTGTCTGACACTCCTGCTTTTGCACCTTGCGTTAGAATATGCCTATGTTTCGTATTACAACAAGGAAACTTATTTCTATTTTATGATTTTCTTTTTGGAAGTTCAACAGCTAAAAAATCTGCGAAGATGCAAACAAAGGAAGGGATAAAAAATGTTAGAGGAGTTAATGCATAAAGGTATTCGATATATTAAAGATCGGCAGTATCGCTTTAGTGTGAACAGTTGGTATGGATTGTATAACTATATATCGGATGAAGAGTATATCAAGCGGCGGTACAAACTGATATTTGGTGTGGAGCCGAATCTTGAAAATCCGCAGACCTTTAACGAAAAGCTGCAGTGGCTCAAGCTCCATGACCGCCGGCCGGAATATACTACCATGGTGGACAAGTATGCCGCAAAAAAGTGGGTTGCCGATCGAATCGGCGATGAATACATAATTCCGGCACTCGGAGTCTGGGAACACTTTGATGAGATAGATTTTGACGCTTTGCCCAATCAATTTGTGTTGAAATGTACTCATGATTCAGGTGGGTTAGTAGTTGTTAAGGACAAGAGCAAGTTAGATAAAAAAAATGCAAAACAAAAAATAGAAAAATGTCTTAAACATAATTTTTATTGGTTTGGTCGCGAATGGCCCTATAAAAATGTTCCCCCACGAATAATAGCCGAAAAATACATGACTGATGAATCTGGCGTAGAACTTAAGGATTACAAAATATTCAATTTTGACGGTGAGCCGAAACTTATTCAGGTCGATTATGACCGTTTTGTAGAACATAAGCGCAATCTTTATACAACAGACTGGCAGTATATAGAAGCTGCTATTCAGTACCCCACTAATCCGATTCATCAAATCGAACGGCCAAAACAGTTAGAGAAAATGTTGGATATCTCGCGCACGTTATCTGCCGGATTCTCTCATGTTCGTATAGATTTTTACAGTATTGATGATCGGATCTATTTTGGCGAAATAACCCTTTATCACGGTTCAGGTTTCGAAATCTTTGCCCCGGACAGCCTGGGTGAAGAACTGGGCAAGTGGCTAAAATTACCTGGGGGGGGGGATACATACTGAGAAATGATTTTGCAGTGTTTGTTCTTCGAGAGGAAACACCTGCCGCAGATGAGGAACTGAAAGATTACAAATTTATGTGTTTTAATGGTCATGTCAAATGTGTTTTCACAGTGACTGAACGATTTTCCGGTGATGGTTTAAAAGTAACATTTTTCGACCGCGATTGGCGTCCACTGCCGTTTGAGCGACATTATCCAAAAAGCAAAAAGCCTATTCTCAAACCATATAATTTTGAGAAGATGATTGAATTTGCAGAAAAGCTGTCGGAAAATATTCCGTTTGTACGTGTTGATTTCTACGAATCTGACGGACGGATTTACTTTGGTGAAATGACGTTTTATCCCGGCGGCGGATTTGAGGAATTTTCACCCGAGGAGTGGGATAAAAAACTCGGTGACTGGGTTGAATTGCCGAATTTTAGGGCATAGGGGGTATGATAGGAAATATGGATAATAAACTTAAGAATCTGTTAATTTATAATCCAAATTCTGATGTAAAAAGACTGATGAAACTAAGAACTCAGCATAGTAATTCAAAGAATAAAATTCTAAGATTGATTTATACGATATTGTATCAAAGAATATGCAAAAGAAATAATTGCTTTATTCCCTGGTCGGCTGTATTGCCCACAGATACTGTTTTCCCACATGGACTTTACGGAATATTTATTTCTCAAGGCGCAGTGCTTGGACATTCATGTACAATATTTCATCAAGTTACAATTGGCAGTAATACATTAACCGATTCAGAAAAATACGGTGCGCCTAACATCGGAGACAATGTTTATATTGGCGCCGGGGCAAAAATTATAGGCGCAGTCAAGGTTGGTAACAATGTTAGAGTGGGCGCAAACGTTTGTGTTGCAGTTAACATTCCTGAAAATGCAACTGTGATATCTGCGCCTTGCAGAATAATTCATCATGAAAAGGCAAGAGAGAGCGGATTCAAAGAGTATAAGCAGTAAATGTGGAGGGCGAAGAAATGAATTCGATTGTTATCGGTGCAGATATAGCTCCAAGAAAAAGCAATGAAGAACTTTTTATAAGGGGAGATATTGAAGAGCTTATTGGTAAAGAATTAATAGATATATTGAGATCTGCAAAATATAGGATTTTTAATCTTGAATGTCCTCTTGCAAGCGAAGAGAAACCAATAAAAAAAGAAGGCCCCAATTTAATTGCAAAACCAGCATCAATAAATGCTTTTAAGGCTATGGAGATTAACATGGTAACTTTAGCAAACAACCATGTTTTAGATCAAAATATTCAAGGAATATCTGAGACTCGAAAAGTGTTGGAAGAGGTCGGTATTGGGTATGTCGGGGTTGGAGCTTCATCGGAGGAAACCGCACGACCCTATATCTTTAAGATAGATGATAATACATTTGGAGTATACGCTTGTGCAGAACATGAATTTTCCATTGTGTCAGATTCACATCCCGGTGCAAATCCGTTCGATGCTTTAGAATCCTTTGATCATGTTTCAAAGTTGAAGGCAGAGTGCGATTTCGTTATCGTTTTATACCATGGCGGAAAAGAGCATTATCGTTATCCTTCACCAAACCTTCAAAAAGTATGTCATAAATTTTTGGAAAAAGGCGCTGATTTAGTTATATGTCAGCAATCACATTGCATTGGTTGTGCAGAAGTATTCAAGCATGGAACGATTGTGTATGGCCAGGGAAATTTTCTCTTTGATTTTGAAGATAATGAATTTTCACAATCTGGATTACTGGTTTGTATTTCTACGGATTTGAAAATATCATATATTCCCGTAATGAAAAGGCAGAATGCTGTTCGTTTGGCAGAGGGTGAAGAAGCAACACGCATCATGGATGGTTTCCGCGCGCGAAGCGAGGAAATCAAAATGCCGGGGGTGATCGAAAAACGGTACAAAGAATTTGCCAAGGAACAATTACTGGTGTATGCAGGGAAACTGCTTTGGCATGAGAGCTTTCTATTTAAAGCTATCAATAAAATTTTAGGAAGAAATCGGTTAAGAAAATATAAGCTCAAAAAAATGAGCGAAGGACAATTGACGGCAGTACGCAATTATATCGAATGCGAAGCGCACAGAGACTTGATTTTGTGTGGGCTGTGCGCTTCCATCGGCGAGGACACACAGTAGGGCCCTTATATAACAGGTTAACTTGTGAAATGGGCAAGGGGGAAGTTTACGCCATCTTATGAAAACTAAAAAGGCATTTTACAATATAACGACCGAAGCGTTGCAGGAAATCGTTGCTTTCGTCTGCGCGTTGATTCTTCCACGGCTGATTTTGTCGTCGTTCGGCTCCAGTTATAACGGCCTGGTATCTTCGATCACGCAATTTCTTGATTATATCTCCCTTCTGACGCTTGGGATCAGCGGGGCGATACGCGTATCGATATACAGAGCAAAGGACGATATTAAAGCAAAAAGTGCTATCGTCAAAGCCTCAGAGCGATACCTGCGCAAGGTGGCGTATGCTTTCATTGCGTATGTTGCGGTACTATTAATCACCTATCCGTTCCTTGTGCGCAATGAATTCGCGTGGTTGGAAACGGCATCGCTGATCGTCATTATTGGTTTTGGTGTATTTGCAGAGTATCTCTATGGGGTAACGACCAAGGCTTTTTTGTCGGCGGAACAGAGCAACTACTTGTGGAATATCGTACAGATATTCTCCCGCATTGCCAGTACAGGCATTTCGGTCCTGTTGATTCGGTTAGGGCAGAGCATTCAGGTCGTAAAGCTCGGCAGTGCGGTAATATTGGCGGCTACACCGCTGGTCTCGAATGTAATTATGAAAAAGAGATTCCATCTGATGATGGATGTGGAGCCGGATAACAAAGCGCTGAGCATGCGAAAAGATGTTGTAGCTCATTCGATTGCAAACTGTGTTCATAGCTACACAGATGTTTTTCTTCTGACGCTTTTTACAACTCCGGCCACGATCTCGATTTATTCCATATATGCTCTCATATTCAACAGCATAAGAAAGATCCAGACCGTATTTACAACAGGGATGGAAGGAGCGTTTGGCTCGCTGTGGGCGCAGGGAAAGTATAAGCAGTTTCGTGAAAATTTCAACATCTATGAGTTTCTGTGCTTTGCATTCGTATCGGTGATATTCCCGTGTGTAGGGCTGTTGTTGCTGCCGTTTATCCGGCTCTATACCAACGGCGTACACGACGCAAATTACATACTGCCTGTTTTTGCATGCATTTCAGTCATGACGCACGGAGTATTTGGACTGCGCACACCCTATGTGACAGCCGTACAGTCGGCGGGGCATTACCGGGAGACGAAAAAGTACGCATTTATTGAAGCAGGGCTGAATTTCGGGATATCTGCTGTGGCAGTATTCGTGAACGGTCTGGTGGGCGTTACGTTGGGTACACTGATTGCAAATCTGTACCGAACGGTGCAATATGCCGTGTATGCCTCAAAGAACCTGCTCGACCGAAGCGTTGGGGTATTTATTAAACGATGCCTGTGGCTCTTCCTTAACGTGATCGTGATTGTAACGGTGAAATCATTTCTTCCTGCGATCCCCATAAATACATGGAGCCTTTGGGTCGTCAACGGTTTCTACTGTCTTTTTGTTTCGTTGACGGTCACGGCAGGAACTGCGCTTTTGTTCTATCATGATGAATTTAAAAAGGCCTTACAGGTCGCCGGCAGGATGCTCGGCAAGAAAAACAGGGGAGGTAAGGTGCGATGAACAATCAGGAATTCCTGGAAGAGGTTCTGAACTCTGACAAGTGCCCGAAACATTTTGCTCATATATATAAGGAGTTTGAGCATTATCAAAGTCTGGCGATCGAAACACTTAGAGAGTTTCATAGAATATGCGAGAAAAACTCTATCATGTATCAACTTGCCTATGGTTCCCTGCTGGGGGCTGTCAGAGACGGTGGCCAGATACCTTGGGACTACGATGTGGATGTTATCATTCCGTATGAAGAAAAGGACAAGCTGATCGAGACGCTGAAGCGGGAACTTTCCGATGAGTATTACTTCTATTGCCCGGAAGTCAAAGAGGAGTGTCGGCATTTATTTATCCGTATTGCGCCTGTGGGGTACAGAACGGAACTTCTTCATATGGATATTTTTTATGTTGTTGGAACTCCAGAAGGTGAAAAAGAGAGGAGAGAGTACATAGAAAAGACAAGCGAATTGTTTGAAATACGATTTGGTAAATATGTGCATGCTTTTGAAGAAGCGAGGGGCAGTCTCAAGCGTTTATTGCGAGTATTGATAAAAAAGGGGAAGGCGCTGTTGAAATATAACCGTGCTGAATTCGATAAGTATCAGCAATTATGGTTGATGTACCCTGCAAGGGAAGCAAAAGTGTGCTGTCTGCTGCATTCATGTGCAAAAGATGAACCATACTATGATAATTTTATATGGGATAGCCAGTTGGTAACAATCGACACGGGAACATTCAGGATCTCAAAAAAATATGAATATGTGCTGCAAAATATATATGGAGATTACAAGAAAATACCGGAATTGCAAAGCAGGATCAAAGAGGTATTGGTGCATTATAAATGGCTTTCCAAATATGGCAGATGCAAATAGTGCGGAACAACTGATGATCAAATGAAGTAGTTTGGCTGTTATTACATATAAAGTATCGGCGGCCCTGACAGGAAACACGACCATTTTGTTTGGCGCTCTGTTCACGAAAATGACAGGGAGGGAAGTTCATGAATTTGTATGAATCGGATATATTGCGAACATTACAGAAGGAGCCATTTGTTAACCAACGCATTTTGGCGGAAATATCTGGGCATAGTTTAGGTATTGTAAACCGTTCGCTTCGAGCCATGATTGAGAAAGGCTATCTTAATGAAGCTGCGCAGTTGACAGAAAAAGCAAGGACGGAGATGGCGAAAAAAGCACCGCGCAATGCAATTGTTCTGGCGGCGGGATTTGGCATGCGGATGGTTCCGATCAATCTTTCAACGCCAAAAGCGTTGCTTGAGGTCAACGGTGAAAAGCTGATCGACAGGTTGATCAGACAGCTCAATGCAGTTGGTGTGAATGACATCACCGTCGTTGTCGGTTTCATGAAGGAATCATTTGAGTACCTGATCGATGAGTATGGTGTAGAGCTGGTCGTCAACGAAGAATACGCGGTAAAAAACAATTTGCATTCCCTTGCCCTTGTTGCCGATCGTATCTACAATACCTATATTGTTCCGTGCGATATCTGGTGCGACAGTAATCCGTTTGACGCTACAGAGTTATATAGCTGGTATATGGTGAGCGATCTCATAGATGAAGAGTCAAGTGTGCGTGTCACAAGAAAAATGGAACTTGCCATTACGCCGGAGAAATGTGCCGGGAACGCAATGACTGGTATTACATACCTGCTTGAGCCGCAAGCGTCAATTGTACGGGAAAAGCTTAAAACGATGGACGTTGAGGAATATGCAGAGTGCTTTTGGGAAGAAACGCTATACACAAAAGATCGTATGATTGTTCAGGCGAGAGTTGTAAGAAGCACTGATGTAGTAGAAATCAACACATATGAGCAGCTTCGCGACTTGGATTCAGATTCCAACCAGCTTCAGTCCGATGCCATCAAAGCGATCGCTGCCGTGCTAGCGTGTAAAGAAGACGAGGTCACTGATATCGGCGTTCTGAAAAAAGGTATGACAAATCGCAGTTTTCTTTTCAGCGCAAAGGGTGAAAAGTATATCATGCGGATCCCCGGAGAAGGTACAGATCAACTGATTGACCGTAAGCAGGAGACTGAAGTGTTCAAGGCGATTTCCGGTTTGGGGTTGTGCGATGATCCAGTCTATATCGATCCACAAACCGGCTACAAGATTACAAAATTTCTCAATGGGGTCCGCGTGTGTGATACGGACAATGAGGAAGATCTGAGAAAGTGTATGAAATTGCTTTCAGATTTCCATAAAATGAAGCTGAGCGTTCCATACACGTTTGACATTTTCAAGCAAATCGAATTTTATGAATCCCTGCGGGAAGGTAGCCCTTCGATGTATCGTGACTATAAGCAAACAAAAGAAAAAGTGTTTGCATTAAAAGCGTACATTGAGCAGGCAAGAACAGATTGGTGCCTGACTCATATTGACGCGGTACCGGATAACTTTCTGTTTTACGATACTCCTGACGGAGAAGCGCTGCAATTGACAGACTGGGAATATGCCGGCATGCAGGATCCCCATGTGGACATCGCCATGTTCTGTATTTACAGCCTGTACAATAAACGTCATGTGGACAGGCTTATCAATATTTATTTTGAAGAATCAGGGAAAACATGTACAACGGCACTTCGTGCGAAAATTTACTGCTATATTGCTGCTTGCGGACTTTTGTGGTCAAACTGGTGCGAATTTAAGAGCCACCTTGGTGTGGAATTCGGCGAGTATAGCCTGAGACAGTATCGATATGCGAAAGAGTATTATCGTTATGCGAAGACGATATTGTTGGAGAAGGAGTAAGAATGTAATGAAAAAATACTTAGCATCCTTATTATCATTACAATGTTATTCGCATCTTCATGTTTTGGAAATTCTAACGAGGTCACGGGCAATATCCCTAATACGGAAGTCGAGTCAGAGTTGACTGGGCAAACTGCCATCCCGGAGGAAATTGGAAAAGATAAGGAACTACAGTTCAATACGGCAGATAGTGGCGTTATATCAGACGGAATGAATTGGGTCGATGGAGAATTATATTATTTTGATAAAAATGGAGTTATCGACAAAACATCAAAATGGAGAACAATAGCTGGAGTGAGGAAAATTGGCGCATTGATGGGGAATGGATTTATGATTCCCCAAATTGGTTTTTTAAGAATATAGACGGGGAACTTCAACAAATCGATCTTGATACAATGCGTTCCATAAATAGATTGGGTTATGACACACATTATGAGAGAGGAAGCATGCCGCAACAAAGTATTATTGCGTATCAAGCGGCGATAGAACATGGATTTGATATCTTGTTATGCGACTTGCAGTTTACTTTTGATGATGTGCCAGTATGCTTTCATGATTTAGACATTAATCAAATAGCCAGAAACGCTGACGGCTCAGAATTGGTTACTTTAAACAATGGAGAAGAGCTTACGGATGAGATGCGGACATTCGTGTCAGAGACTTCTTTGGAAGAGTTGCAGCAGTATGATTATGGAGTTTATAGGGGAACAAAATATGCTGGAATAAAGATCTTACATTTGAGGAAATGTTATCCTTTTGTAGAAATGTAAACATTGGTGAATTGTACATAGAAATTAAAGGCGGAACGAGAGAACAAATAAGGAATGCCGTGTTTCTGGCAAACTCATATGGAATTGGGATTTCCTGGGCAGGGTCGACATATGATCAAGTAAAATGGGTTGTTGAGGCAGATCCGAATGCCCGAGTTGCTCTTATGCCATATAAAATTGATAATGAACTTATTGATGAGTTGCTGAGCCTAAGGACTGGGTATAACGAAGTCTTTGTGTTTGCATTTGGAAATACCATACTAACTCCAGACAAAGTGAAACTTCTATCCGATAATAATATTTCGTTTGAAATGGGAACTATTGACTCGGAAAAAGAAATTTTAAACTATTGGAATGGAGCATATTATTACTGTTCAGGAATTGAGAGCAATACTATTGTTGCCTCAAAAATCGATATTAGAAGTGTTATGGAGTCTGATAAATGAAAAAAACGTATAATGTAAAAAGAGCTATCATTATGGCGGCCGGAATGGGAAAACGGATGCGGCCATTGACATTTGAAATTCCAAAGCCACTGATCCAGGTGAATGGTGTAAGAATGCTGGATACGGCCATACAAGGTCTGCATCTAAATGGGATTACGGAGATTTACATTGTTGTAGGATATTTGAAGGAAAAGTTTTACCCATTGCCTGAGGAATATCCGGGTATAAAACTCATAGAAAACCCGTACTATGATACCTGTAACAATATCTCGTCTCTTTATATGGCCAGAGAACATCTTGAAGACGTCATTATTCTTGATGGGGATCAGATAATTTACAACGATGAAATTCTTTCACCTGAGTTTGAACTTTCAGGATATAACGCCGTGTGGACTGATGCACATACGGACGAATGGTTGATGAGCGTTCAGGACGGAATAGTTACAGGTTGTTCGAGAGCAGGAGGTTCACATGGCTGGCGGTTATACAGCATATCAAGGTGGAATTCAGAAGACGGGAAAAAGCTGAAAAAGCATCTTGAAATAGAATTTGAGCAAAAGAAAAAACGGCAGATATATTGGGATGATGTTCCAATGTTCTGCTATCCTTGGGAATATCGGCTTGGCGTCAGAGAGATGCGCTGGGATGATATAGTTGAGGTAGATAATATTGCTGAGCTTGCAAAACTGGACAGCAGCTACAGAATTTACTTATAACGGAGGTTAAAAAGATGGATACTAAAAATCAAAAGGGCAGAATCGACTGGCTGATCACTTTGGCACCGTTTATCCTGATCGTAGGGCTTGCAGTCCTGCTCTTCATTTTCCCCGAACAGTCAAACGCGGTTATCAGTCAGGTGAGATATTTTTTCGGTGATACTGTAGGACTGTATTACCTTGTGATCGGCTTGGGAGTGCTTTTAATAAGCGTATTCTTGTCATTCTCAAAATATGGGAATATCGTTCTTGGAGAACCGGATGAAAAGCCGAAATACTCATTCTTCACATGGGGCAGTATGATGTTTACCTGCGGCCTTGCGGCGGACATCCTGTTCTATTCCTTTGCGGAATGGGTCATGTATGCGACGAACCCGCATATCGCCGAGATGGGCAACGTTGCGGAGTGGGCAGGGGTGTTCCCCTTGTTCCACTGGAGTTTTATCCCCTGGGCGTTTTACCTTGTTCTGGCAGTGGCGTTCGGGTTCATGCTTCATGTCCGCAAACGCAACAGACAACGCTATTCCGAGGCATGCCGACCTGTAATCGGCAAGTACGCTGACGGAATTTTAGGCAGAGTTATCGACCTCTTCGCCTTGTTTGCGCTTCTGGCTGGAACGGCAACTACTTTCTCGGTTGCGACACCTCTTATGGCAAGCATTATTCTGAAGCTCTTCGGATTAAGTATCAGCCGCACGACAGTGACGATCATAATCCTGCTGATCACTTGTGCTGTATATACTTATGCCGTCATGCATGGCTTCAAGGGCATAGGATTCCTTGCCAAGCTTTGCATTTACCTCTTCTTCGGTCTGCTGATGATTGTTCTGCTCATTGGCGGACAGGGGAGATACATCATCGAAAACGGCTTCCAGAGCCTCGGTAAGATGATTCAGAACTTTGTCGAGTTGTCCACCTACACCGATCCGGCAAGAACGAACAACTTCCCGCAGGATTGGACGATCTATTATTGGGCTTACTGGATGGTCTGGTGCATCGCGGCTCCGTTCTTCATCGGCAATATCAGCCGCGGCAGGACGATCAAGCAGACCGTTCTCGGTGGATATATCTTCGGCGTCGGCTCGACAATTGTCAGCTTTATCATACTTGGTAATTACAGTCTCGGACTGCAAACAAAGGGAGCTGCAGATTTTATTGCTCAGTATGAAGCAAGCGGCGATCTGTATGGGCTGATCATGAACATCATCGACACCATGCCTTGTGCGACGTTTATTCTGATCCTTACGCTTGTGTGCATGATTGCGTTCTATGCTACGTCGTTTGACTCCATCGCGTATACCGCGGCGTGCTATAGCTATAAAAAGCTGGAGCCGAACGAAAAGCCAAATGCTTTGATAACACTGTTGTGGTGTCTGTTGTTAATCGTACTCCCGATTGCGTTGGTGTTCTCAGAAAGCAGCATGAGCAATATTCAGAGCGTCAGCATTATAAGCGCCTTCCCGATCGGCATTATTATGATCGTCATGATCTGGAGTTTTATCAAGGATGCAAAAAAATATCTCGAGGAAAAAAGATTGAACACACGAAAAGATGGTAATAGCCCCTTATAAGGGGCAGAACAGACCATCGGCTAATCCGGTAGCCCTGACTTTATTTTCTTTCGCTTCCTGCTTCATGACGCCATGCAATCACAGGATATTGGAGGGGATGTAGCAGTTACTTTCATCTATGGGAAACAGGGTGTCGGCCGTGCAGACCACGCCGCCGTTTCCCTTTTTTTGTGTGGCGGTAAGGACAGAAAACGTCCTGACCAGCCGCTTGTCCCACTCTTTGGCCGTGACGCTAGACATGCCAGGCGGCGCAGCATGGTGGACTTCTTGACCTGCCGTGTGCCCACCACCGTTACCGCTTTGAACACCCTGGCCACGCTCGAAAATTTCCACTCCAGCTACCCCCAATATACTCTATGCTAAAACCTTATCTAAAATGAAGTGTAGTTTATTTTGCCATAAGGCTAATTCCCTGTAAAGTTGTCGGCCCTGTCCTCATATGCTTTCCCGTAATCCGGCATTTTTCCTATTCCTTTCCGGACAGTTTTATGTTATAATGCT
>CANQQE010000042.1 GCA_947625935.1 uncultured Muribaculaceae bacterium
GGGTATCCGGAAAACTGGTGAAAATACCCCGCTAATTAGTAGTGAAAACCACGCACTGAAATACCAGTACCGCATAATTTGTGAATGAGAACCACGTATCAGAATATATGTAGTACCAGATATGGTATATTGTAGTACCAACCCCGAAAAAACTATTAGTCATGCGGAATTTTGCTTAAGAAAATTGTAAGGTTTGGTTAAGAAAAAAGTAAGGGAAAAAGGGGTATTATATTAGTCTTTGCGATTGACAAAAGGACCAAAAAGGAGTAAAATTAAAACAAAAACGCTAAAATAAAGGAAAGGTGGTAAATCAATTATGACACAGTATGCAAAGGATAGGCGTGACTTTTGGGCGTGGGTTGTACCGCTCAACGCAAAAATTATGGAAACGGTACGGATAATTATATTATCCAGAGTAGTTGGTACACCTAGCGCATATGCGCTAGGGTATCATATAACCGAACAACCAATACAGGTTATCCGGTTATATGATACTCTAGCGGTATCAAAAATCATATAGAAAAAAGGAGCAAAAGAAATGAGAAAACGTATTGTAAGCAGGACTGTTAAGGTGACAAAAGTAACCGCCACAGTATTTAATCCGGCGACGCGCAACGTATCCGATACCGTGTATACGGTAATTGGTGATTATCCGGAAAAGGATATTGTAAAGCGCGCACAAAAGGCGTTAGCGGTCAATGGGGAAGTAGTTGGAGCAATTAGCAAAGTGGAAACAGCGGAAGAGTTGCGCTATATGACAGAAGATTATTTTTACGCTCACTCTCAAATTATGGAACCAAAGGACGGTGAAAACGCATGACACGGAAAGACTTGTTAAATGTGTTATACAATGGCCATTATGTGGTGAGATCTACGCAAGTACGGGGCATGGAAATGCGATATGATACCAGTGGCTGGCAGAGATTGTATTATTGCAAGGCGTGCACTAGGACCGGTTTTTTGTTTTTGCCCGACAAAGAAGACCCCGACAAAAGGGCCGGTTATATGGTAGAGGTGTTACAGTCTTATAATACTATTATTGCATTGGCCATTAAGCCCCGCCGCATAGATTTTTACAAGCCGTCACCAGCTATGGTAATTATCCGGTTTGGCGTGTTTAGTAACACGTCAACAGAGCATTTTCATAAGTGGGTACACCGTGTAGCGTCTAAATATGGACCTAGCGCAATTTATGTTGCTAATGCGTACGACGACAAAAACCGGGTGTCTACGTACCTATACAACGATACCACAATTAGATATAGACTTACAAGCGATCAAATGGCCACAATACGCGCACGCGATTATATCGACGTGATTAACAGTGCGTTTGACGCCGTCGACAAAATCCAAAAGGAGCTCGCGATAGAATATGACAGAGATCATTAATAATTATAAGGTAACGTCTAGCTTTACGGTATCCGCCTATATGGCGGATACCGCCATTGGCGGTAATGACACGGTAATATATAGGGCGCGAGTTGGCGAAATTATCCGCCGCGAACTAATTGACCAATTTCACCAGATTTTGGAGTACACTCTGGATTTAACTCCATTTTTGGCTCCAATTCCAGACGGCCGCCTGTATACGTGGGTGGATGAGCGGAAATATTTAACGGCGGATATATTCGACCCGACCTCCGCGATCTTATACAATATCCGCGACTATTACAAGATATTAGAGTCTTGCCAACTTAACATACACGGCATAACATATCGCTTTACGGATGGCATGTTGTTACCTGTGGATTATTGGGCCGATTTTATGAGTGCTATTATCATTCCGTCGCGCCTCGAAAAACACAACCCGGCGGACCTTATGCGGTTTGATATGACAAGCCGACAACTAACGTATCGCTATTATTTACTCCATCCGTTTGGGGGTGTTATATAATGATATACTATAGAGTGACCGATAACGGCGACCAATACCCGATACACCGCCGAAATTTGCGTAGCGGAAAAGTGACTTACTTTTGGACGGTGTTAATATCTGGTGAGTTATACACGCCCCGCGAATTGGACAACTTGCAACGCCATTCCGCGTTTATTATCCCTAGCAGGATATTTGAGCGCATAAACATTCCATCGCAATGGACGTATTTTTGTTTTGGTGGGCGTTATGTCATGCGTGATAAACGTGATCGTGTGTTAGTAATGTATGATTAGGGACTTACTAGTTATTCTAGTACTAATCATAGGCTATTCTATCGGTTTAGCGATAATTTCCGTCATCCCGATTATTGCAATAGCTTTATTTATCCGTTGGTTACTTAACCAATAGGCATACGGCGACCGGCCACCCACCACCGGCCGCCGTATGTTTCAGACAATTCACCAAGTTGTCTGAAAATTCTGTCAATTCACCAAGTTGTCTGAAAATTCTGTCAATTCAAACAGTTGTAAGACAATTATGAAAATTCGCCGAGCTGTCAGACAACTCTAGGGGGGTATTTAGAGGGTCGTCATTTTTAAACCGACTATATAGAGGGTCGTCATTTTCATTCTACAATCTATTAGATGGTCGTCATTTTCTAAAACCATTAACTTGCTTGTCATTTTACCACAGCATTAAGACATAAAAATAGATAGGATTGGCCTACAATTTATATGATAGGAGGATATGCAACGCCTGTCAGATTGCAATGGGGGGTAACCTAAAAGTCGATACAGTATATAGGCCAATCCTATCCAATCCTATTATACCATAACAGTACCACAAAGTCAACTATTTGTTCACAAATTGTTCATAATTTAGTCATATACAGTTCATCATATTTTTATATACTAATCATTGGGGAGATAGTCCCCGGTGACGAGACTGGGCAGGTGAGACACCACAAACTATCATACTATAACACCAATAAGGAGGATAACACATGAATACCAGCAAGTACATCACACGTACCATGAGTAACATCAAAATTGAAGCAACAGCAATCAATCTGACAGAGAAAACGGTCGAATCCTTTACCGTAACCATTCCGGATAAGAAATATACCGCAGTCGGTAAGGAAAAGGCTATTCAGAATCAGCTTCCCGTAGGCCATAAACTGGTCACCATTGACAGCGAAACCACTGAAACAGAGCTTCGCGGAATGCTGATTTCTGATTTTATCAAGTTTAGCATTAAGTTGGACCCTGCCACTATCGCCGCAGAAAACGACTAATCATGAAAAAGGAGGACAAATATAATGGCAAACCAGAACAAAGATTATATCTGCGAAGTGGTAAGAGCAAGCCGCGAACTCAGCCCAAAGGAGCGTGTCAAAATCAAAGACACACAGGACGCGCACAGCATTACGTCTGAATTGGCAGCTTCCAACGGCGTAGCAATCATCATTGACGTTGACTATTACGCATTGCTCCAGATTCACAACGAGAAAGCAACGCCTAATAAGGACTACTCAGTCGTAGTAATTGTAGACCACAACGGCGAGAAATGGACTACCGGCTCTGAATCCTTTATGCGGCAGTTCGAAGACATCATGGATGAGATGTCCGACTTAGAGGACAACACCGAGCCGTGGTCGCTGAAAGTATACGGTCGCCCATCCAAGAACTTCACCGGCAGAGATTTTATTACTTGCTCAGTAATCTAACATACTAGACCTGCCCGGTCATAGGCTGTAAATTACCTTTTATTCTGCATACAAACATGTGGGGAGTTCCGACAGCTCCCCACTTGTTATATAAGGAGGCGCATTATGGCTAAACCACAGCAACACGCTACGCCAAAACGTGCTAAGCATACAACGCCTAAATCACCTACTAAACCAAGAAACCCTAAACCTAAAACTAAATTATTAGACCGCAACGGCTTAAATCGTAAAACTAAAACATACTCAGAGTACAGGCACCAACGTAAGCGAGTGCGAGACTTGATAACAAAAGAGGGACGTCGTCAAGGACGAGCATTTAACATTGAACGTATACTTGGTTCAATTCCAGACAGTTACCAGCGTATGCGTTCAGAGGTTAAACGTCTAAAGCAGATAACCAGTCGCAGTCAGGTCAGAGACTTGTACGGCGGTGGAGGTGGTGCAGGAGGAGCGGCGGCAAACATTCCAAAGGAAACGCTCCGTCTAGTACCACAAATACTTTTGAGTATTCCGCCAGATAAACCACCCGAAACAATCAAACCAAGGCGACATCGTGTAGTAGCACGTAAGGAGCCAGAGGTTATCAAAGAAACAGAGCGAATAGAAGAACATCTTTCTGACAAAGACGCGGAAGACCTGCAACGTGTAGTAGACAAAATAGAAGAACAAGAATGGACAGAACAAGACGAACAGCAGTTTCGCGATATGCTTCGCCGAAATGGTATCAACCCAGATAACAAACAGGAGCTACAAGACTATGAAGACGAACAACAGCTAAAACAATGGGAGCGTGAACGCTATCAAGATGAGGAAGAGGAAGATGAGATACAGCAAGATGAAAACATTATTTATAGCTACGAGGAAATGCCTGTTATATCTCGCGCGAATGACGTTCCAGATTTACCGTCAGAAACCGACATTATTCTTGAAGCGTGGTATAATCAGATGGTCAATGTACCTAACGGCGATAAACCAATCGACCCGTGGTTCTCGGCTAAATGGAACGCGATTGACCTGAATGACCTACTTATGACATTTGCCAATGAAGCTGCCGGTGAATTTGGTAAAGACACTTTAGCTAGAGCAATACGTAATACGGCAGAGGAACAATATCGCGACCCTTGGGTAACTGGTTGGGATTATGACTCTCGCCACAAAATGTCCTACTTAGTAGCATTAGCAGACGAGCTACACAAGCTAGACCCTACCGGAAGTTCAGACACGTTGTATGACATAATAGCCGCTATAAGACAAATAATGGATGAGGGATACTTGGACGATTTTAAATAATGGCCACTGAATCATTACCAACACATTACTACGTGGCAGACTTCGAAACCACCGTATATGATGGGCAAGCGGCTACCCAAGTATGGGCGGCGGCTATCGTAGAAATGTATACAGAAGAAGTTCAGCTAACCAAAAGTATCGAATCCTTTATGGCATATGTATTCTTCCTGAGTGACATAATGACAAGTCATTTGGTGATATACTTTCACAATTTAAAGTTTGACGGTTCATTTATCCTGTACTACCTACTAAGTCAGGAAAAATACAAACAGGCACTAATGCCAGATGGAAAAACATGGAAGAGGTTCAACAAAATGCTAGACAACGAGTATTCCTATGTAATATCAGATAAAGGCCAGTGGTATAAACTAACCATTAAATACAAAGGCCGCCGCATAGAGTTTAGGGACAGCGCAAAATTGGTGCCATTCTCAGTAGCAACTATCGGAGAATCATTTGGCACAAAGCACCGCAAGTTATCTATGGCCTATGAGGGATATCGTGAACCAAACGGCTATATATCACCAGAGGAGGAGGAATACATTAAAAATGATGTATTAGTAGTAAAAGAAGCACTAGAAATAATGTATAATGAGGGAAACACCAGATTAACAATAGGCTCTTGTTGTTTAGCGCAATTTAAAGCTATATATTCAAAGGAATCCTATGACAGATTGTTTCCTAACGTATATAAAATACCGCTACAAAAGAGTGTATACAAGTATGACAGTGTAGGCACATTTATAATGAAATCCTACCATGGTGCATGGTGTTATTTAGCAAAAGGAAAAGAACGTAAACGCTACTCCAATGGTTGCACATATGATGTAAACTCATTGTATCCATATGTTATGCACTCAGCGTCAGGCTTTGACTACCCAATAGGTAAACCTGTGTTCTGGACCGGTAACTTCATACCAACCGAAGCAATGCAGGAACATCGTTACTACTTTGTGTGGTTCAGGTCACGATTCTACTTGAAACCCGGTAAACTTCCAACTATACAAATAAAGTTCAATCCGTTATACAATGGTAAGGAATGGTTAGAAACCTCAGATGTACGATTGAAAGACCATTACTATCGTCAGTATATTGACGTAAACGGAGTAAAGAGAGAAGCTATACCAGAGTTCATAATGACGCAATGGGACTGGAAGCTATTACACGAACACTACAACCTAGAAGACACCGTTATCTATGGTGGGTGCTATTTCATTTCGCAATCAGGACTATTTGACGCCTACATTGACCACTACAAGGAAATCAAAATGCACAACAAAGGTGCAAAGCGAACAGAAGCAAAGTTATTTAGTAATAACTTGTACGGTAAAATGGCGGCAAGCCCTGATAGCTCCTACCGTGTGGCACATATCAATGAAGAACAGGTACTACGATATGACAGTGTAGAAGCTAATGATAAGATACCAGGCTACATACCTATTGGTTCAGCTATAACATCACACGCACGCTACTACACCATCACACACGCACAAAAGAACTACCATGGACCAGACAAACCCGGTTTTATCTACGCAGACACTGACAGTCTGCATGGCGACATGCCACCAGAAGATTGGATAGACATAGAAACAGACCCGGCAGAATACGGCAAATGGAAGTGTGAAGCGGAGTGGGATGAAGCAACATTCGTAATGGCTAAGACCTACATAGAACATGTCATTCGCTCCGATGGCAAGCGAGTACGTCCACATTATAATGTAACAGCCGCAGGTATGCCAAAGGAATGTAAAACCTACTTACAGCGCAGCTTAGACGGTATAAAAGTAGCAAAACGAGAAAAACAACGAATGGCTAAAGATGTGCAGAAATTTATTAATACACCTAGAACTATTGATGACTTTAAACCGGGTCTGGTTATACCAGGAGCCTTGAAAGCCACGAACTTTCCGGGTGGAATCTTATTAAAAGCCAGACCACACACTGTGAGGTGAAATTATGAAACTAACCAGAAGTGAAGTAGTATCAAGAGGAGAAACCGCTTTTCCATTATGTGGATACATATTTGGTGGATACTTTGGAGACAGAACACGTTGTCATATAAATGACAAAGGATATGGAGTTTCTGGTTCCGGTGAGTATATAGCCACAGATTGTTCCGGTTTCACCTCTTGGGCGTGGGGGCTAGGCTATCATGCACACTCAAGTGCATGGGGACCTAGCGGTATCTATGGCAGACAAGGTTATCACAAACGCTCATCCTACACCGGCAACATATCAACCGACTTTCTTGGTATACGCCGAGGTGACGTAATTCATAAGGAGGGGCATGTAATCTTATACATAGGAGCTGGTGAGACATTAGAAGCAAGCACACAACATTGGAGCAATACATCAACTGGTCGTGGAATGGTTCATAGAACATCTGCACAGGGTTCTTGGACCGGCTATACTTCCTATTCAGAATCATATAGCGAGGATTACGACCCAGAACTGACACCAGATATTAACGATTGGTCACCGGAAAGCAGTATCACACCTGGTCCACCAATACCACCATATATGGATGACGAAGAACTCTATATGATGGCGGCTGTACTAGACAACCAATATACTAAACGATATGCGAGGCTGAAAGCATGGCGAAAAGCGGACAAATAAACGATAAGTGGGAAATCACCAGAGAACAGGTAAGGCAACTTCGCGACAAATGGATACAGCAATATGACCTGTTCAATTTACACTTTACATTCCATGATTTCATGGTCAAGTGTGAGTTTGTAACAATGAACGAATTTGGCTATAATAATATTTTAGAATATGGAATCAGGGAAGCATTTACAGAGGATTTTGACGAAGAAAAGTTATTACAATCGCTAGTAGAAACCTGTGCAATCAAAGCGGCCGCAAGAGACCTATTCTATGGAATAGAATCATACAAAGATGAGGTGACAATATGATGGACAAAAATGTAAACGAATTTTGGCCTATTGCTATAACAGAAGCTGAAACACTAGCACGCAGACTAAAATCAGACTTTGACCTGTTCTATATTGAACTTAGTTTTAAAGACCAGATGGTAAAACTGTCAATGGACAATAAGTACGGAGCTACCGTAGCATATGACATGAACATGGATGGCGAATTAGCCGAACCTGATGATGTATACACAGCATTGTATGATTTAATAATAGACACTTACCAAGAACAAGTTCGCCGTTTTACCTATGTTCATTTAAGCGACAAAACGGAGGTTAAAATTCATGTATAGGAAAATCTTCTTTAGGCGTGGAACAGATACACCATTCAAAACCTTGGACAAGTTACTTATGTGGGTGTGTCAGCAGACATGGAACGATAAGAGCATGTCAGCAACAATAACCAAAGTATATGTTTCGGAAGTTAAAGAATCAAACACGGTCATAAAAATCTCTTTGCCATACTATATGGAAGAGCTAGGGTACATAACAGCAAGTTGCTTCATAGACGTTGCAGACTTGCAAACACTAAACGTAACGGACACCGATGTGTGGGACATGCTCGATAATAGCCTTAACTACGCTATTATCGACCGTCTGTGTATTAGTTCTGCATTTATGAATACACCGGAGGATATAGACTAATGGTGTTCTACATAACAAACAAGAACCCAGAAATATCCTGCCCTATGTTGCTCCATACTGGACTTGATGTTGTACTATATAACGACAAGAACAGTGGAGCAACACAGGCCGCCGTGGATATAAGAGACGCCGGTGATTTAATAACACTTCAATCAGCCTGTAACATTGGCAATGATTGGTTCCAATCCTTGACCATAAAAGGTAACACAATTACAATCAACGAGGGAGGTAAATATGATTGAGTTAGTCAAAAATGAGATGAAACAGAGGATACAGGAAATCAAAGATAAGGGGTACGTGTATGTGTACGGAGCCAAATATACTGGAAAGGTTATCACCGTTACAGAAATTAACCAGTTCCGGCGCGACAATAGCCAAGTGTATACTGACAAATACTACATGGACACCTTGCGTATGTGTGTGGGAAAATATGCCATCGATTGCTCCGGACTAGTGTGCTATGTGTGGGGAGTTAAAGATATTGGCTCGTGGTCAATCGCAGAATTAGCCACAACGCAAGCAGACTCATTCGACGAATACACCTACTCCGGCGCGCAAGAAGTATACTTCGGAGACTGCTTATGGAAACCCGGCCATGTAGGCTTAGCACTTGATAACGCTCGAGTATTTGAAGCATCTGGTCTCTATTCTGGCATTATCGAGACCGCAAGGAACGCTAAAGAATGGAAGAAAATTATACGGCCTAAGAACATTACAGAATGGTACTATCAAATCACCGGTTGGGTACACGAGGGTGATGGTTCTTGGTGGTGGGCAGACAGTCATACCAAGGGTGACTATCCAGCTAATACTGTACGCGAGATTAACGGTAAACTGTATTGCTTTGATTGTAACGGATATCTTGTAGGACCGGCGAACATAGAGGTTGGTGATAGCGGCGAGATAGTAAAGATTCAGGGTATCCGGTGGAAATCATAAGATGTGATTATATGGTACAACATTATAAAGAGTATCAGAAATTAACACGCCAAGAACTGCTTGAATGTGCAGGCTTAGTTTCTACTATATGTCAATGGGCTGTTAATTGTAGGTATTGTACGTTCAACAACCTGCGGAACTGTGCTCAGAACAGTAATTGTGAGTTCAAACTTGCAGTTAAAAGCGCGCCATTCGAATGGTTATCTGTGTCGCTAACAGACAGTGATTTACTAAAAATAGCTACAATTATAGCAAACTATTGTACTAACGTAAGACACTGCCGCTATTGTATGTTTGAACATACTGGCACCAGTAACAACAGTGTATGTGGCCATATGAAAGCCAATGACGAAGTACCGGCACAATGGAATACTAGAGAGGTGAAAACAGATGACAACTAAGCAATTACAGTATATCGCAAACGAGGTACAAGCCTATTGCGAATCGTGTGTAAACTGTTCTTACTGTGTATTTGGCGGTAATAAGCGAAGCGATGGCATGGACTGTGTATTTAAGAACAACAAGTACATTCACACCGCAGCTGTATCATTCAAGCCATTCGAAGCTGTAACGACTGAATTATAAAGTGAACACCCTCCGGTACGGTCGCCGGAGGGTGTTCTATATCCATTCACGTCATAGCCAGTTGCAATAGTAGGCGGGTGTTCATTCCGCACAATATATCTTCGCCCCTGTCAAGGGTGAACTGCGAATCTATCATACTATCAATCAACTGGTGACTGGATATTCATTTTGTCTGTGAGATGAATGATAGCTTCGGTGTTGTTGTTTAACGCCGTAGTAACCTTATCCATCTCTTCTTTGTGGTCTAATCTGGACTGTCTGCTGTCCCACAGCAGATATGCGGTAACAGCGATTGGAAATCCAACTGTCCCTATAAGCTGACTTAAAGCATTGATGTCCATATTCACACCGCCTTGGTCTGAAACTGTCCAGTTGCCCAAGCCTGAACCTCTGACTTTGCTGTGGAGATTGCAGTTGTAAGTTTGGATTCCAAAGAAGACAGTAAATTATCTACTTTGGTTTTGTTGTAGTATTCTACACCATCAATCTTGATGGAATCGCCACCGCCAGTTTCAATTTTGAGAACCGTGTTGTCACCGTCTGTAATGGATACCGTTTTGTTCTCACCATCATAGTCGGTGTGCATGATATATGTGGGACACTTGTCGTATGGAACCGACTGGTACATGTTGTTTGTATCTACACTAGACATGTATTACACCTCCGTTTTCTTTTATTATACCACAGAGTGCTGTGGTTTGTCAAGTTATTTGTCCAAAGAACAGGACATTATGTCTATAAACATGAATTTAGCTTCATCTGAATCAAAGCGTATTAGAGCGTGATTATAGGCATGTCGTAGGAAACTGAATACCGGATCATATTGTAGGCGTTGTAATAGTATATAGTTTGGTTTGTGGTCTTTTGTACTTAGGGCAAAACGATTCTTACAATTGGGGTCATATGACTTGCATATGTAGTACAGACCCTCCTCGTAAAATTCGTAGACACCATACCCCTTGTCGTTCCAAAAGAGGGTAGCGAAGTAGCGCGATTGGCCAGAGGGCTTCTGGATAAAGGTAGGGTCGTCCAAGAGGAATTGTGATTTTAGGGCATAATCCCCATATTTTGTCTTTGCCATCATCTTACCAAATGCGGTTTTAGATATGGCGTTAGCGACCTCTTCATTATTGAACATCTCGACCACCCATGCTCTATCTTTATCGACGGTATAGTGTACGCCAATTTGCAGATAGTCTCTAATCTGTAACTCGCGGAAGTAAGGATTGTTTAAGGAGACGTTATTTGCAAGGAATACAAACTTAACTTCCGGGCGAATTACTTCGCCGTAACCTCTCGCTATGGACATATAAAGGGACAGTGCTTTTCCTACTTCATCAGGGAGATATTGACCATCCTCTGGTAGGAACTCATCAAAGAGTATGGTGTCATAGTCGGCAAAGCCTATTGACTTATACTTATTGGCACATGATAGGGCGATGGCTATACCGGCATTGAATCCATTAATTTGTAGTAATGCACCGGACTTGGTGCCCGAAACGGAGAACTCCAAGTCCGGGTGCTTGTATGCGTTGTTATCGAAGAATGACGGTACTACTCGTTTAATGTCTTCGTCGTAACGACGCACGTATACAAACTTCTTGTGTTTTTGTATGAAGCGATTGATAACGTACTCTGTCCAGCTAAAGGTTTTACCAGTAGAACGGTTTCCTAGTGTGAATATCCATGGAGTGTTGTATGATAAGACCTTAGTGTTAGTATAGTATTTCATATAGTCCTTTCTAGCCGATAGATAAAGAAGAAATAGCGGCTATTGCCATAATGCTAAGTGGGTCAGCTTCAAATGTTTGCGTAACTCCTTGGTGTATCATGTTACCAACGCCACTTGCCGTTAGGATATTATCCGAAAACTCGGCTGTGCTAATGGACATTACAGAATATCCATTAGCAGTAGAATAATTGCACCTAACAGTAATGCCACTAGAACTCTTAATAGCAACAATTTCACATTTTTCTTGACCAGTTGTGTTCATAGCTGTGATATAAGCGAATACAAATTGTGAAATCAGCGGTTCTGTCTTAAACACAAACGGAATTTTTAAATTTACAGTGTGCCCCTCACCAAAGTCAAGTGAAAATGAATACTCTGATAAACTGTATGAATATTTAAAAGTTCCAAACACCGGCGGCGGTACCACACTTCTAAGCTGAGTATCAACATACGACTTAGTAGCCACATCCGTATTCTCAGTAGGAATAGCAGATTTAAGTCTAGCCAGTAAAGGTTTACCGCTAGTATAGATGGCAGCTTCTAGTGCATCGTCATCCTCTGCCCTATACAATCCAAATTGCCGACCATTTGTCAGTTTACGAAACCACATACCGGTCGGCGTTATCTGCATCTCAGATGTGCCGTGTGCTTCGGCATCATCATTCGGCAACGCCACAATGACATGCTTAGTAGACAGCCCGTTTGGTGCATTGACAACAAGACTGGCAGCTTCCACAGCATCTAAACTAATCCTTGTTTCTTTAACTTCACGCCCAGCGACACTATGCGGGTCTGCATCCTTTTTCATAAGAATCTCACGAGGGGCCACTTTCAGGTTTTCATTTGAGTCATAATCCTTATGGCCTGGGATATTAATTTCTGCGTCCTCTTCCAGTGTGTCCCCAGCTTTTTTGACAAAGTACAAATCGCTGTACGCATTGTTGTTAGCTTCAATCTGCGCTCCCTCATCTTTTAACTGATGAAGCGTTACATACTCGTTGTCTTCCTTAGCATCGGCACCAGATAACCGGACCGCTTCCGCTACTCTGTAAGCGTGAATGGTTAAAGATTTAACAGACCCAGTTAAGATTCTATCATTAATATCCTGCCATCCATAGCTTTCAGACGTGCCGCTAACAGCAACTTCAATCTTAGAAAACGTTAGCGTATTCTTAGCGTTATAGCCTATTAACCATGTAACGGTATCAGCGGTGAGCGGGTCTTCGGTTTCATCTGCAATTTTTAAAGTTTTACCTGCTGTGAATTCGCTTGTGTCCCATGGTAAGTTGGCGGTTTCGTCACTTCCACCATACACTTTAACAGTAAACGACAACCCGTCTATTGCGTCATACGGAAGAACCCTCGCATCTTTAACCTGCACTTCAAGTATGAACTCAGCTGTATCGTCCTTTGCAAAAGAGCTTGTGTCCAACTCCCTTGTAAACTGTAATACTCCGTTTTCATACGTAAACTCCGGTAAACTGGTAGGATAGTAACCACTTACTTCCGCAGTGTTTTTAACCTGAATAACATGGGGAGTGCCATCCACATTATTGCCAATTACAGCAGTATTCAACACAGGAACATTTAAGTCCCCGGTCATAGTGTCACCAGTCTTCTTTACAAAGCTATCAGCTTCACCAATACGTTCATCGACATATTCCTTGGTGGCGGCATTGGCAACCTGCTTCGTTACCTCATCCATCCTACCGCTGAGTTCCTCATTACTCTGTACCACACCGTCAACCTTACCAGATAGCTCAGTCATATTAGTATTAAGAGTGTTGAGGTTTTCAGCAACAGTCTGTTCCACCTGAGACATCCTGCTTTCCGTGCTAGAATTAACAAGGTCCTGCTGTGCTTTATTAGTAGCAACAGTCTGTGTCAGACTACCGATTGATTCCGCGTTGGCTGTCTCCTTGTTGTCGATTTCAGTAATCTGTCTTTGCAACTCCTCATCCATGCTTTTAAGAGTAGCAATCTCCCCATTGACAGTTTGTACAGCTGTTTCCAAGTTTATAATCAGCTTACCATTTCTGTCACCATCCTTTTCAGCTTTTTCCAGCCTTGGTTCGATTTCCACGACGGTATCGGCTGTACTGTTAGCCAGATTCTCAACAGCAGTTAATCTGGTATCCTGCTCAGTAATCTTCAACTTATTACTAGCAATGTTACTAACCATCGTGTTCATAAGTTCCTGCTGTGTTTCATTAACCTTAACAGCCTGCTGTACTGTTTCGTGTGTGGTCTGCACCACTTGTTCCATAACAGTGATTCTCTGTTCCTGTTCCGAATACTCTCTTTCAAGACTTGCAATTCTGCTTTCATGATTCGTTACAGTAGTCTCAGTTTTATCGTGCCATGTGTTATAGTCATCAACAAACTTCACCCACATAGCGTGATACTGTGTCCAAGCCTGTTTCAGGTTCTCAACTGTCAATTCCATCTGCACTATCTGTGCTTGGAAACTAGAAACAGTCTGGTCCAGAGCTGTCATCTGTTCACGTAACTGGTTAGCTGTGGTCTTGAGTGTGGCAATGTCAGTTTCGTTCTGACCAATTCTTTGCTCGTTGGAAGCCACCTGAGTTTCCAAAGAATCAACATTCTGGTCGATAGCCGCTTTCCATGCGGTATATTTGGTATAGAAATCCCTGAACTCTTCTTCGAAGTTCATGATAGCTGTGATATTCTGGGACAAATTCTGGTAATCATACACTTCTATACCAACAGATACAGACGACCCATCGTTATTTACGAGAGTATAGGTTCTCTTATTACCATCAATGGTTGTCTGGACTTCTTTAATATCTGCGTTTGTCCTATTTGTAGTTTCGGTAGACAGAGCCTGATTAAGAGTTTCTACCTCTTTGTCAATTCTATTGTTCAGAGTATAAACAGCATCTGTAATTTGCTTTTCCAACTTCGGAATAGCCGCTTCCAGTTTCTGGTCTACATCCTCTATCTTACCTGTAAGTGTATCAGTAACCTCAGTGTCGCCGGTTTCACGTCCAAGGATTTCCTCGTCAATCTGTCTGTGAATTTCCTTGTCGGCATCTTCTCTGGCTTTGGTCTCAGCTTTAAGCATATCGCCAAGTTCTTTAACGCCATCTTCGATGTCGTCAATAGACTTACTGTAAATCTTGGAAGCCCAGATATGACGGCCTAACCTCTGCATCATCACAGCCACATCTTTCACATACTCATTGTGATAATGCCTACGCTTTGTGATGTACCAGAATGCGCCAGTGTGTGGAGTATTAGGTGCGCCGTCTTCTCCTAATGTGATAGTGGCCGTTGCCGGCATAAACATCATTTCACCTTTGTCAAGCCCAAATGCAGAACCACCATTGGCTGTCTCTACTGCTACATTACAGTTATAGCGAATAAAGATGTCGGCAAGTAAGTCACTTGTAGTACCATGAGTGTCATCACCCTGTACTACTACTATGAATCGCTCCTTAGTGTCATAGTTCATACCAACACCAACACGTGCCACTGTTTCACCCTTATTGACTGCGTAGAAATTTGTGGCCTTTTCTCTGTTATTTACAAGTAAGCCAACAACTCCCATAGCATTACGCACATTGTCCCATTTCAGATTTTCGTAGCTGTTGTTCGCTGTGTCATATAGTTTGAGATAGCCATTCTCTGTGATACCAAGTGTCCATCCACTAGAACCAGGAGCTGGCATAGACATCGGCATTGCTCCACCCTCGATAGGCGCGTGCTTATACATTGCCAGTCCTGTGAAACCTGTTCCACTGTTTACCGCAGGAACTAGCTTATCAGCCAGTACACGCTCAGAAGCATCGAAGCACTCTTCTGTAAGACCGGCGTTTGTGGTGTTGTTATACGGAACGCCCAGCTCCAAATAGATGGGCTGGCCAGCCTTATCAGTGAATGGAATGTGTACCACCTTGTACTTAGCTCCGGTATCTCCAATGTAACCATCTTCTACGGTAATAGCCTTGTAATAGGCATCATTAGATACAGCGGAGTTTACAATAGCGTCCCACGCACCATAAATTTTCCTGTCATACTCATTGAACGTGCGGATTAGTTCATCGACCTTACCTCCAAGAGCTAACAGTTGCTGCTCGGTTGTCATTCCCCATGTGTTTGGTGGAACCGGTAACAAATGGTATCCGGGACCCATTGTACCATGTAAACCATAAAAGTCATGCGGCGGACACTGTGGATTCCCGTATGTGTCGTGCGGTTCGGCTGGACCATTCTCCGGCTTGCCGTAGGGTGGAACCTTATCATAATCTTTGTAATCAGGTCTCATGTTATTTCCTTTCCGGGTATCTTTTCAACCCTAGTATAACTCTAAGAACAAGTGACGCAATTCTCCAAGTAGCCACATGTCAGCGTTAAAGGTTAGAGTAGAGCGATACTCTGCAAGTAACTGAGAGGGAGACCGCATTGTACGTCCTTTACGCACTGACGCTGTGTCACTGTGAATGTTGGTGGCAGTGTTTCCATGATTAGAAGTGTTACCGCCAGATGTGTGGTCCGTGGTCTGGCCTGTGCTGAGTTTTTCATTGGTTGTTGTGGTTTGGTCATTTGTTTTTCTGGAATCACCTGTTTCGTATGCGTTGCTGTTCTGTGTTGCGTCAATGTTAGCTGTGTTGTGTGTAGTTTCTTTAGTATCACCCGACTGAGTATACGTCATATCTTCTGTGGTGGATGACTCAGTATCGGTGTGTCCGGTCTCGTTCACAGTGTCATTCTGAGTGTGATTGGTTGAAGTTGTTCCGGTTTTGTCTTCATAGTAGTCTCTAGTAGTGTCCATATCACGGTCCGTGTCGGTAGTGATAAACTGGTCAAATGTAGTGCCAGTGTTATCGGTTCCGTTTGTGTCTTCGGTGTATTTCATCGAAGTTCCGGATGTACCGCCACGCTCATACTCCTCGGTGCCAGATTTATTGTAACTGTCATGGCCGGACTGGTTGTCAGCTGTGGTGGCATAATTGTACCATGGAGTGTCACCCTCGTTGATTTTATAAGAGCCTGCGTCTATGGCTGATGGTTCGAACTCAGGATAGTGTTCATAGTAATCATGATCGTTACCATAGTCGTCAACTGTTGTGCGCTTAATGCCGTAATCATGTGCGCGGCCTGTTCCATAGTAATGGTTTGGTTCATTGAACAACATGGTTTGAGGTGTGTCACTGTGTACGTTAAGTGTATGTCCCTGAGATGAACCAGTTTCAGTCCATTTAAGACCGGTCTGAGTTTCTGTTGTGTCTACGTCGGTTTGCGTACCTTGGTCAGAATGAAGTGTTGTTTTTTCATCTTGGTTTGTTATACTATTGGTGTGTTCTGTGACTTTGGACACATCGTCAGTGTGGGTACGTTCACCACCAGAGGTGTGCGCAGTGGTGTTAGTCTTGTCTGTGGCTGTGCTGTCTTTGCCAGTGTCTTTGGTGTTATAAGTGGATGAGGTTGTTGTTGTCTTCGTGTTCTGTGTGTGGTCTAATTTGGTTGTGGTGTCTTTTGTGCCGAACCTATCCTCATTTTGGTTGGATGTGGTGTCGGTGGTTTTATGGGTAACGTCATTCTGTGTTCCCACATCTGACGTAGAACCATTTACATCGCGCTCAGAGTAAGTGGCTTGACGGTCTCTCGAAGAATCGGTGTGGAATGTGTGGCCTGTGTTGTCGGTTTTCTCAGATTGTTGCTGGTGGCCGTACTCTTCTATGTAGTCAGTGACGAATGGGTCTAGCTCTATCATCTGAGAACGTAACATTTTGTTGTAGTTGTCACAGTGTAGCCGCAGTTCATTGATGAGTTTTAGCCTAAATAGGTTGGGTGTTTCGTATGCAATCTCTCTCTCTGCGTAAGTGTCAAGAATTTCCTGCTGAACAAATGGATAATCAATGTACGGCAGGTCTGGAAACAGGTTTATTCCCGGTATCTGAACTACGTCCATTAGAGTCATCGTTGCTATCGCCATCTTCGCCGTCACCTCCATACTCTGTTGTTGCACTGTTCTCGTCTTGGTGTTTAATTCGGCAGACACAAGAATCAAAGTCGCCTGGGAAAACAGCTTGCAGGTTCTCTATGAAGTGTAGACGCTGGTCCAACCTCATATAAGCGTTCAGAGCTATTTGCTCATCATTTGAATCAACTTCTGTTGTAATAAGACGTTCCTTTTTGTCTGCCGTGTTAAGGTTGTTTATGCCAAAGGCTGTGAAAAACTGCCCATCAACGTTGTTCAGGTGGTCCCAAGCTGACGCAAGGTTCTGCCCTGTTTGACCGGTTGGTATTTGCTTCGTTTCTTTGATGGCCTTGGCTATATTCTTACCGGCGTACACTGCTATGACGTTCCTGTCGATGTCTGCTAGTGCGGTTTGAATCGCAACTTTGGTGTCTTCATCCGTTTCGATTATAGATGGAGTCTTTAGACCTTTTGCTATAACGTCTACCGTTCGATGTGCTTCTAACCGCTTTGTTGCGTATATATCTATGGTGTCTATCATAGCATATTTAACAGGGTTGTCATAGCACACAACACCTTGAAGCTGTTCAGGTTGGTCTGCGGAAGAACCCTCAGTTAGGAAAAAGGTGTTACCCTCAGAATCCTGTACACTCTTTGTTGCAATAGAAGTGTTAGTACCCATGATTTCCTTAAAGATGTCTTTGTTATAGTGTGTCATAGCCATGAAGTCGCGTTGGTAATTGATACTATAAGCGCGATAGTAGCTATGTTCATAATACAAGTTTTGGTACTGCGCTGGCATACACGGTAAAGTGAGGAACCCCATGTTAGGGTCTTTCACTATACAAGCGAATCCGTGATACAGAAGTATCTCTTCTAGGAAGTATGGGTCACATGTCTCAGGTAAGCCCTCCCATTCAAAGATGTTCAGAGCAAGACCGACCATACGTGTGAACAAGTCAATGTATTGTCTATTGTTTTCCATCTCGGCCAACCTGCGATTGGTTTTAGTATTCAATACAGGTTGGCCAGATGTCGTAAATGGGAATAGGGAGTTATACCACATGTGTGTCCTCCTTATGTTATAACTTTACGTGGATTATAGAAGCCATCACAATAGCCACCGACGGTGGATTGATTGTCTTTCATTTCTTGGCTATCTGGGCGGTCTCCATAATTGTGAACAAAACGACCTCGGATGATGTTCTGTGGCATTTCATTCCAGAGATACCATTGGTCATGGCGGTTTGATTCATCTACATCTCCATATAGTGCCCACCGCAGGTTCCAAAATGTAAGACCGTTATTCATGCGTTCTTTAATTTGCTCCTGTGCCCAACGTGGGATAAAAAATGCGTGCTTACCGTCATATGCGTCATTCACAGGTTCAAGGACACAGACACGGGTCTTGACGTAACACCACCGGCGGCGGATGTTAATATTAGGAAACTTCCATTGATTACATGTGTAACCGTAGAGGGAGAAGTAGGAGTCTATCTTCCGCATGGTATAGGTGTTGACATGGACGAAGAAGAACTTGTAGCCAACTTGTTTTAAACTGGTTACGGTTGTTCCAGTGCCAAGGCCGCCAACAGCTTTTGGCAAGCCAAACATGCGGTCGTAGAGTGCTCCAGCTTTGTTGGACGCTTCTCCATTTGCTGCTGTTACTGCGCCACCAAGTACACCACCACCAAAGGATGAAAGGATGTTGCTTATACCAGAACCAAATGCTTGGACCGGTCCACTCACCATTTTAGCAGCTTGACCGCCATAGGATGCACCCTGAGACGGTGACATTCCAACACCTGCGAGAGGTCCTTTGACTGTTGCTAAAGAACCTGCAACCGAGCCTAATGTTTCTATTGCTCCGGTTGCTAGTTGCGTGGTAGCGTCAACTGCCGCACCACCCATTAACCATGGAATGGAGGTTTTAACACGTTCATACATCAAACCACGTTGCATACAGGCGTCACGCAAGAGTTCGCCATAACCACTGGCATTTGGTGTCATACTGTATGCTGACATTTGCCAGAGGGTATACATAGGAGAATAACGACCACCAGTGACGCGCTTGTAGTTGGAACAGAAGAGCGCAGAAGCTACGTTGGGGAGAGTGGTTAGTTCTACACTGAACTCAAATCGTACAGAACCATTGCGCTTTGGTATCGTTCCCTCTGTTAGTTGTGGCTGAAATTCCATGCTAGACCCCAAACAGTCTGTCACACTAACATAGTAATATGGCGCATAGTAACACTTTGCGTTTAATGGTTTATAGTGGCTGTAATCCTCTGTACCTGTATTATCATCTATACTGGAATTACCGTCTCGTATAACAGTTGGCAGTTCCAATGGATACACGCCATCTCCCTCAAACACTGTATTAGGAACCACATCTGTCACTACTTGAACTGACTGCTGAGGTAATGCTTGTGTGGCGTGATCTGCCACCAATTTGTGTGGGACAGTGTAAGTATAAAGGATATGCTCAAATGCGTTGTATTTACCAAGTTCTTCAAATACAGCGTTTTTCCATGTGTCTACACGGAATACACCTATGCTAAGCCGCTGAATTAACTCTGTTCTACCACTATCAGTATAATGAGTAGCTCTAACTTCTGTGCGCTCAGCCGGTGAAAACTGCGCAAAAGCTGGATATTCTTCCCTAGCTTTAATATACTGCACATCTGTTAAGTCTATATCCGACATAACGAATGTTTGGTCATAGTTGCCAAAATCTTCAAGTTCGTATGTTAAGCCATTCTTCTTTGGTATAGTCTCAAAAATGTACTCATTATCAGATGGTTCGAATGGTTCACCCTCCGTACCTATTGCAGACCAATTAGGAACCATATACTGTTCACCATTCGGTACAGCCCAGTCTTGATAACAGTGTTCACGTTCTATCCAGCTTGTGCCAAAGTAAAAATATAGTTGATAGGTTATAATAGCGTCGATGGTGTAGTATACACGAACTGTGTTCATGTTTATAGCTTCCAACTTGTCTACAAATGCTCCGTAAAAGTTTGGGTTGCCGTTATCGTTGGTCCATACTACATAGTCTACCATTGGTATGCCCAAAATGTACTCAGTATTAGGGTTGTCTAAGAATTGGTTCACATAGTCAGAACCAAGACCCTCTTGAGAGTACAAAGTTGATAAGTCCTGCACCAACTTGTTACGACCTATGTCAAAGTAGCCTTTACCTGGTGAAACTGTGGTCATATACCAATAGCCGCGTGAGATAGAATGGGCCTTAAACCATTGGAACAACTGACCAGACCAATCATGGCCAGATTCAATCTGCTCGACGGCACCATCATGGAACGCAAAACGCGACATCCAGATGGTATTGTCCATGTCAATACATGTTCCGGCAAGTAGGTATAAGGTTGTATTACCCTTTAAGGCCATGCTTGTTCACCCCTTTGCTATTTAGTCCCAACTGGTTTTAAAAATGATGGCATCTTTGAAATACGAAGCTCCGAATGACATCGCACGGGTGAGGAACGTGTTCCAGTAAGACCCTCTTGGGTTGAAAATACTGGATTGTTCTTCATACTGCTGTGTGATTAACAGCCACCAACGCTCTGCAAGGATGGCAATTACATCGTCAGTGTCATCACCGAAGTTGTCCATCTGTTCGATGTCAATGTTCAGGTTCAAATGCTCGACGTTGAACGCCGCAGACAGGGCCTCCACACCAATGGTGTTCATGACGTCTGCACGAACGAAGAGTACGAGGTCTGACGTTTTGAGTGATTTCGGTATCTTCTGTGGATTCATGTTACCATGCGGAAAATACATGGAAGAAACGGCGTTCTTTACAGCTAAAAGAAACGCTTTACTGCTTGCTTCGTCTGTTGGTTCAGCAACTGTAGCTTTCTGGTCTGCTGTCAGAGGAATACCAGAAGTGGATTTTACGTCGTGAATGTAGGAGGACATCACGTTCTTTGTCAAAAGCCATGTGTCTACATTAGCACTATTGTAAAGACCCTGAGCCATAAGGCCCATAAGACGAACAATACCGTTCTCTTCTGTAAATGCACGGCGAATACGTCTGGTTTCCAAAGAATACATGTACTGAATTGGTTCATCAATACGATGATATTCAGCCTTGATTTCCGGAGAAGCCTTAACGAATGGGTCAAGAGACTGTCCCTCTTTGCCGTAGTCCATAGGACGACCTTTGAATAGTCCCATGCCCACCTCTTCGATGGCATCACCAAAGGACATGGAGCCGTAAATGTACTTAGAGAGCGGATTGTCGATGACGTACTGATTGAAAATCGTCATTCCAATCTTGTTGAATAATGCCCTCTGCCACTGGTTACGCTCGATTTCGAACTCATCGGAGGTAATCATATTACCAATCTGCTGAATGTTCTCACGAGTTGCTACCGGAATACGAGACTGATAAGACAGTCCAAGGTCTGTGCGCAGTGCGTTCATAAGAGCGATGTTATTCACTGCGTTCTTGAGTTTTACGCTCATAGTAACTCCTTTCTACTCGAACAATGCTTTCTGTATGTCGGATAGTGACATAACAGGGTCGGTGGGCTGTTCCTCATGTTGTTCCTGCTGTTGCTTCTGTGTTCCATTGTTGAACTGAAACGCGGCAGGATTCATCTGGAACAGCTTGTAGTTTGTGTTGCGTAAGTTGGTGTTCTCATCAGTTAGTGTTGTAATTTGAGTTTGAAGAGTTGTGATAGTTGTTGTTGCTGCTGTTGCATTGTCATAATCTGACAGTACATCTTGTCTGAACTGGGCAACTACGTCCATTGACGGAGGGTTGTCCTTGTCAAATAATGAATTAAAGCGATTCTCAAAGTCTGCTCTTGTCATTGCTGTTTATCCTCCTTTGGAATTATTATAACACACTTTTTCTTTCCTGTCAACACTTATTTTTGGTGCAAATATCGTACCAATTTTAGTACATTGTTCACAACTTTGTTGGTACTAACAATTTGGTACATGGCCGCACCATTGAAAAGTACACCAGTTTCACCAGTTTTCCGGATACCCCTACCG
>CANQQE010000043.1 GCA_947625935.1 uncultured Muribaculaceae bacterium
TCATAAACAAACTGCACTCCAAAAGTTTTTTGTCTAACTTTTGGGGTGCAGTTCACTTTGGTTGTTAGACAGCCTCTTTTTGTTATATCGCCATAACAACCTACCCTCAAATGGGGTCAATAGAAAATGGGGTCAGTAGAAAAGTGGTTAGCGGGATAAATATCGGATGGGATAGCAACCAACAACGGCCTCCCGTTTGGGAAGCCGTCGTCTGAGTTGTCATTAGTAGCGAATCCGGGAATCGAACCCGGGTCTCCACCGTGAGAGGGTGGCGTGCTAGGCCACTACACTAAATCGCCATTTTTCGCTTCTGTGCGCCACTATTGGCGCATCCGCTACTAATTACGGTGCAAAGGTAGGGAGCTTTTCTGAATCCACCAAATTTTGATGGCACTTTTTCAGAAAAAAGTTATTCGGTGGCCGGTTTCCTCGACTTTATCAATCGTGACGGGTTACCACCGACAATGGAGTAGGCCGGGAAATCCTTGCACAACACACATCCTGCGGCTATGATAGTACCGTTTGAGATATGCCGTCCCGGAGTCATCAGCACATTTCGCCCTATCCATACGTCATCGCCTATCACTGTTGTTTTCCGTTCGGTGTCGCCTTGCATCACCATTGGCGTATCAAGATTGTCAACCCTATGGTTGCGGTTCAGTATATAGCAATTTGGCGCCATCATCACATAGTTGCCGATAACGGTATCGGAAGGTACATGACAGTTAGGGCCGATGCCACTGTAATCTCCTATGACAATCCCCGTTCCCAACCCAAAAAACGCTTTCCGCTCTATGTTGATATCCTTGCCTGCCGACTTGAAAATGCGGCGGCACACAGCCCCTCTTAACCGTCTAAAAAAGCGGCCTACAAAATGGGGGGGGGGTACAACTCATTGGCAACCAATAACATACGCCATAATAACAGCATAACGCTATAAGTTGTGTGGGGGTGACATTATGTCCTTTTATCTTCATAAACGATTTAGTATTGACTGTTTATGGCGCGAATATATGGGTTTTAAAGCGACGATACAAATATTTTGTTTTAGTCTTGCTGGCGCAAATTGACTGTTCCTCAGGGATTATTTAAGAGAGTTGAGTTCCGATTCAAATTCTCTTATCATATTAAGACATTCATCCACAGTGTTACGCTTGGAATCAATGACACGCTTCTTTTCCCAAGAGTCATCACCTGAAGATAGAGCCTGCCGATAGGAATCTTCCGCTTTTTTTAGCTTATTTTTCCAATCGGCTATCTGTCCACGCAAAAAAGCCTTACGTCCGGAATTGTCAGTTGAGCTTCCGCCGGCCGATGTCGCATTTGTCCCCGTCGAAGAGCCCGGCTTGCCGATTGCTTTGGATTGTTTGCCCGAACCACCCGCAGATTTCTTCTGTGCGCTGTTGACAATATTCTGGTATTTCTTAATTTCAGCCACAAATTCACGGTTTTTCCGTGACGCTTCCAATGCTTTTCTCAGCCGTTCACGTTTTTGGCGTTCAATCTCCCGCTGTTTGGCCGCTTCTTCACTTTGAACACGTTGCCGCTCCAGACGTTCCGATTCACGCTGTTTATAAAGAATGTACTCACTGTCGATTATGATGTCATTTGCCGTCAGTGCTAAAAGGAGTGAATCGGAACCTCCGTTTCTATTATCTAAATGAGCCAGCAATGGCGCATAAAATAAAACGTTGTCGGATATACTGCAATTGAGAGTTGAGTCGCTTGGAGCCGTGGTATAGCTATCGCTATGAAGATTTTTAGAGTTGTGCCTGAGCCGGCAGATGAGGTTGTATTGATCAGCGAGATCCTGACCGACGCTTTCGCTGTATGCGGCGTTCAGTATCTGCCGTTTTCTACCAGACAGAGAGCGTTTACCGTCTGCTACAGCACGTTCAAGTTTAAGTAGTACGTCTTTATAGAAACCTTTTTCAAGCATAATTTCAAGAGAATCAGAGAACGATTTTTCATAGTTTTGCTCTCTATCATATTGGGTAAAACGGTCTAATGCAGACATTTTAACCATTGTTTTGTTGCCGTCAACATAAATATCATTGAATCTCGGCGGCACATTATTTCCGGGGTTCCCGGTTGAAATCATACCTGTCCGCGGGATAAAGGAATCACTGTCATACGAGTTATAGTATATTATGTCACTATTATGCAAAAGACTGATTTTATAGGTATTACGAATCAGCGTGTCGCCATTGTCAGCCTGAATGAGATTTATCGGTTCGGGAAATTCAACAGTAATGACTGTATCAGTCCTAAGTACTTTCCCATCGGGATTAAAGTGATGTCTTAACGTTGTTTCTGACGTCTTTACCCCATTGAAATATGATGTGTACAAATTACCAATAGCCCACTTGACATCCACATCCCCAAGTTTGTCAGACACGATGTGTTTGAAGGTCTTGGTCTCCGGATTTCTGATGGAACTGTCATAATTAAGCACCACATCGGTTTTAGGATATCTGAATTTTATGGGAATATGATTTTGATCGGTGACAATCATAGCAGTGTCTTGCATTCCATAAAAGCCGCATCCTTTTATCGGACTCTTATTTATAAGCCGACCATCCATATCATAATAAAAGAACATAGCACTTTTACCCGATCCGCTGTAATAAGTCAGATATTTTCTATCGCCGACTACTATAAAATCTCCCGGGGTGCAGGGCGTGCAAATCCAAACTCCATTACTCAAACAGACGTATGGTTTTGGCGAAAAATCAAACAGTGCCAAGTAGTAATAATCGCCCTTTTTGAGCTTTTGCATCTGAAATGCCTTGAAGAAAGAAAATTTTTCCGAGGAGCCATATGCCTGATAGTAAATAAGATGCCCGTCCATATCGGCTCTGGCAAATTTACCATTTCTATTTATTATGTAGTAGGTATTTCCATCTTCCCATTTTTCGATGGAAACTTTTGCGTTGTATTGCTTTTCAAGTTCCTTTATCTTACTTTCATTTAACTTTTCAAGTTTCTTGCAATGCTCAACGGTTGATCGCGACGAATTGTTATATGCGGAAACCGAAAGCGAGCAAAAAGGGAACAGCAAAAGATAGAAGGTTAATAAAATTTCATTTAGATGTTTCATTGCTGAGATAATTCAATTGGGGTATTATGCCGGCGAAACCGGTTAATTGATTTTTATTCACAAAAATAGGAATTTTCTAAATCAAAAATAATCATCTGGCAATTTTTATTGCATCAGATAAACTTTAGGTTGTAACTTCGCGGACTATATGGGAAATAAGAAACTTCTTGGACATGCCGCCTGCTTCACGGCCTACGCCATATTCGGAGTCAACATAATAGTCTGCAAAGATCTTATGGGCGGCGGGTATGTATCACCCGTAGCCATATTCAGTCTGCGCTCAATCGGTGCCGGCGCGATATTTTGGCTGATTTCGCTGTTCAGGCCCGGCGAGCGGGTGGCCCGGCGCGATTATTTCAGCATATTCATGGCCTCGCTGTTGGGATTTTTCCTGACTCAAATGGCTTTCCTGATGGCGATACCCGACATCACTCCCACTGATTGCTCCATCATGAGCTCGCTGTCGCCAATCTACACAATGCTGATCGCCGCCGTGGCCATCAAGGAACCGATAACGTGGAAAAAGGCGGGGGGAGTCGCTCTGAGTTTCTGCGGCATAATCTACCTGATTTTGATGAGCACCGGGGCTTTGGGCGGCACTACCGTCACCAAGCCGGCAGGGATCGCGCTGATGGTGGTCAACGCTTTGGCTTTTTCGCTATATCTTGGTGTGTTCAAACCCGTCATATCACGATATTCGGTCGTAACGTTTATGAAATGGATATTTCTTTTCTCGACAGTTATGTCGGTGCCACTGTCGGCGGGTGAACTGCTGTCGGTCAATTACAACGCGCTGCCCAAGGCGTTTGTCATGAATCTGGGCTTTCTGGTATTGTTTGCCACATTCATCACTTATTTCCTTATCCCCGTCGGCCAAAAGCTCATAAGGCCCACGCTTGTGAGTATGTACTCCTATGTGCAACCCATCATAGCCATCGCCATCAGCGTGTGCGCGGGGATGGAACGTCTGACGTGGGAGAAAGCCGTGGCGGCCCTGATGGTGTTCGCCGGAGTCTTCATAGTGAGCCGGAGCCGCACGCGTAACGCCTGACGGCGTCAACCTTCAGGATATTTGCGATAATATTCCTCCAATAGGTTTTTGATATTGAAGTAGTACCCGTCGGGCGATTTATCGCTCTTTGGCTTTATCTTCACATAATCGTAATAAGGCTGCACGAATTTTTGCGAATCGGCCACCCCCGACATGAAATTGATGATATTATATTCATGCTCGGGGTTTATCACATACCACGCATTGGCAGGGTCAAGACCGGTTCCGGTGGAAAGTATCGCCTCAAGGATGTGGTTCATTCGATATTGCCAGATGTTTGCGGTGTTGACTTTGCCGCGGCTTCGCAGGGCGTAAATCAAGAAATTAAGCTGTCGCAGGTCAAACGGGTTGTCATCAAGGCTTAACTCTGCGTATTTTATTATGGTGTCGAGCTCGGCGCGGGTGTGTTTGTCCTTGTAGTACAGCGGCTCGATTTTGTTCCCGAACTCCGAATGTCGGTATGGATTGTAATCCTCCTGAAACATATAGCCCAAATATAGATGACGGTAATCCTGCAGGCCCATGATTGTCTCATTGGCTAAATATTTATCCATCAGCTTAGGGTAATAGTATTTTGAATGCGGGTCAGTCACAGCCTTTTTTATGGCCTGCATATCAGGTTTCTCCGGGGTGATTTTCTTGTCATTTTTACCCGAGGCCGCATCAACCTGAACCACAGCCGCCACACCGGCGACAACAAGGAATATGAGGAGAATAATCTTTTTCATTTCAGCTTAATTTTTTAAAACATTATGGGTGTCAGCTCCCCACAGGGCCATAGATGACCAACAAGTCATGAAGCACAAGCCCCACCATGCTCACGGCCACCACCGCTGGAAGGCCGCGCGCACACAGGAAGCGAAGGAAGCCTGCCGACGGAAACGACAAGGTTTTCCCGACAGGCGTGCGGCTATAGGCCATAGCTCCGAGAAACGCACCGATCACCGCACCGAGGATAATCCCGGCCGAAGACATAAGCATACCGACCACCATACCCGCCAACGCGCCGCCGCAGATGTAGCCGCGACCGTCGATACCGCGGGTTATAGCGGCAGGCAGCAGCCTGTCCAGACCAAGCACAATCAGCGTCGCCACCCCCCAAAAGAGCATCGTCGACGAGGGGAACGCCAGAATACCGCTCCACTGGAACATCCATAACGAGGCATATGCCGCAAGCGAAGCGGGCAGAAATGGCTTGAACGACAACACAATGGCCGCGCTTAGCAATAATGCACCGAGGATTATGAATAAAGTCGTCATGACGATAGGTTCTTAATGAACATCAGTTTAAATTCTTACAAATTTAATGAATTATGTGAGGAGTTTGTTTTGTCGGTAGCCATTTTTTAGATGTTTTCACACCCTATAACCCAACATGAGTAGTAACTTTGCACCCGACAAAGGTATAATTACGCATAATCACCCATAGAGAAATGAAAATAGGCATAATAGTCGCTATGCGCAAAGAACTCGACCTGTTGCTCCATTTAGTAGAAAAACCTGTTGAGATTGAAATCAACGGTGTCACATTCCACCGCGGTAGCATGGGCTCCCACGAGATAATAGCCATGCAGTGCGGCATAGGCAAGGTCAACGCGGCCATCGGCGCACTGACCATGATCGACAACTTCCACCCGGCACTCATAATCAATACAGGAGTGGCCGGAGGCGCAGGCGGAGGCGCAGGCATACTCGACGTTGTCGTAGGTGAACGCGTGGCCTATCACGACACCTACTGCGGTCCCGGCACCCGATGGGGCGATGCGGCAGGCTGCCCGCGCTATTTCTGCCCGCCGGAGTCTTTGCTGTCGCTGCCTCAATTGTCGGGACAAGGTATAAAAAAAGGGCTGATCTGTTCGGGAGATATATTTGTGAGCCGCCCCGAGGAGGTAACCCGCATCAAAGAGATACACCCCGACGCGATGGCGGTCGATATGGAATCGGCGGCGATAGCGCAGGTGTGCCACCTGAAAAATGTCCCCTTCCTGTGTGTGCGCGTCATCAGCGACACTCCCGGCGAGGCCGACAACATAGCCCAGTATGAATCGTTCTGGGAAGATGCGCCGCGACACACGTTTGAAGTGCTATCATCCATCCTCAAAGCCATCTGACATGAAAAAAATAGCCAGTTTCACCGTCAACCATCTTACGCTGCAACGAGGCGTCTACCTGTCGCGACGCGACGTTACCCCCTCGGGCGACGTGATAACGACCTTCGATGTGCGCATGAAGGCACCTAACCGCGAACCGGCACTGAAAGGGGAAGCAATACACACCATCGAACACCTCGCGGCGACATATCTGCGCAACCACCCGGAATGGGCAAACCGTATTATCTATTGGGGGCCTATGGGATGCCTCACAGGAAATTACCTGATTGTCAGCGGCGATTACACTTCAGCCGAACTGATTCCACTGCTTCGCGAAACATTTGGTTTCATTGCCGGGTTTGAGGGAGAGATACCCGGAGCCACCGCCCGCGACTGCGGCAACTATACCTACAACGACCTCGCCGACGCCAAAGCAGAAGCCCGGCGTTTTCTTGACGAAATTTTAACGGATCCCTCCGACGAAAACCTCAACTACCCGCGTTGAAAGACCAGAAACCCATAAAAGGACGTTACTATATTCCACGGTTGGTTGCCGAGGGTGAGCATGAGACACAGGATTTCAAGTTTGCCATCTCCGACGCCCGCAAGATCGCAAGGTCACTGTCGGCGTTCGCCAACAACGCCGGAGGGCGGCTGCTTGTCGGGGTCAAAGACAACGGCGTGATTGCCGGGGTGCGCACCGACGAAGATATATATCTGCTGCAGCAAGCCGCCGAGATGTGCTGTCGCCCACCACAGACACTGCGCATCACTCCGTTTGCCTGCGACGGTGGAGTCGTGGTGGTGAGAGCCGAGATAGACCCCTCCACTGTCAAGCCTGTGAAAGCCTTGGAGCCCGACGGCTCATGGAAAGCATATTTCAGAGTCAAAGATGAAAACATATCGGCTCCGCCGCTGATGCTTAAAGCATGGGCCAAAGCTTCGTCTCGTCGGGGAACTCTGTTCACGCTCGGCGATGCGGAAAACGAGTTGCTTGCGATAATATCGTCGGTTGAACGGCTAAGGGTCGATGATTTCTACACCGCCGTAAAGATGACCCGCGCCAGAGCCGATGAAGTGCTGGCGGGGCTGATAGCTACAGATGTCGTCAGACTGCGCTATATCGACGGACATTTCAATCTATTGGCCGGTAAAGAGTGACCACCGCACATAAAAATACCTATTTTTAGGTATTTCCACCCGCCGGAGGCCGCATTAACTTTGCATCGGAAATTATACGAAACTTCTTATCCGAAACCACAATGGGAACACCCCTCCAGAGTGAATCATAGCGGGTAATCTGTTTTACACTAAAGCTATTGTTATACGAATTAACCACCGGGCCGGTTTGAGAAAATCGGCCCGGCATTTTTTTTAGAGACAGTTTCCCGATATTTATGTATCTTAGCCGAATGAAAAAAATATTGACACTGCTGATAATCCTCATTGCGGCGACAGCTACTTCAGCCGCCCGTGAAAAATCGATCGAAGGCAAAGCAGAGCTTAAAGCCGAAGAACTGACCGCCTACATAAAAAGGCACAACCCTGATTTTGATCCGGCAATAGCCAAAGCCTACATCAAAATCGGCAAAAAATATGGCATCAGGGGTGATATAGCTCTCTGCCAGGCAATATTGGAAACGGGATGGTTCAGGTATTCGGGGTCGGCGGTGAAACCCGAGCACTACAATTATTGCGGACTCGGAGTAGTCACCAACGGAAAGGGAGGTAGCTGCTTCAAATCAATGGAGGACGGCGTCAGAGCCCACATACAACATCTCTATGCCTACTGCTGCAAAAAGGAGCTTCCGCGGCGTGAGAAATTGGTCGACCCGAGGTTCAGCCATGTCAAGAGGGGCTGCGCGCCGACATGGGTAAAGCTATCGGGCCGCTGGGCCAGAAACCCGAAATACGGACAGCAGATACTCGACCTGCACAAGCGCATAAGAAAAGCGCGTTAATCCAACCTATAGCAACAAACGAAGCGCACCGCCGTCTCAGGCAACGCGCTTCGTTTGTATTGTTAAAGTCAGTTATGAGGGAAGTGGCTTATTTTTTATCTTCTGCAGGATTTACATCAAGCACATCAACGTCAAAGACGAGGGTCGAGTTGGGGCCTATGCCGGCCTGAGGAATCCCATCAACACCGTAAGCGAGGTCGGCGGGGATGTAAAGAGTGGCTTTACCCCCTTTGGCAAGCATGAGCAGACCTTCGGTGAATCCGGGGACAAAGTTGCCTGCGGGGAGAGTGACCCCATCAGCCGGGCTTTCGTCAAACACGGTTCCATCGACGAGTTTGCCTGTATAACGGATTTTCACGCGATCCGAAGATTTCACTTTGTCGCCTTGTCCGGCGTTTTCAATCTTATATGACAGACCGCTATCGGATGTCTTGATGGCAGAATCGGCCTCTTTCATTTTCTTGACATATGCTTCGCCGGCGTTCTTGTTTGCCACCGCTTCGGGAGATTTAGCCTTGGCTTCCTGTGCGACCTTCATCTGAGCCTCCTGAATGCGACCCATGAGAGACTGGAATTTGCTTTGTACAAGACCTACCTCATTGGGTGCGATAGAGTCGAGCATGAAGCTCTTTTCAAATTCTTTGTAGAATGTGTTCAGGTCAATGCGGACAGGCGTAGCGTTCTGACGCAGAGCGAAGTTCCACCCGTTAAGACCGACGTTGAAGCCCATTATGTAGCTCTGATTGGTGGTATCAGTCTTGAGAGCCGCCTGAAAACCGCGCAAGAAATCTTTCTTGTTGTACTTTGACTTCAATGAATCAGGCTGCTGGTTGATGAACATCTGCCACTGCTGGTTAATTTCCAGACCCATTGACTGGCCACCTACTATCGACAGTGAGTCAGACAGCGATTTGGTCTCATCGGTAGCGCCCTTCTCGGCCGAGCCACCGCAACTTGCCACTGACAGCATCATAGCCGCAGCACCGCAAGCCAATAAAAATTTTTTCATAATACGATATTGTTATATGTAGATATGTTTATTCTATAGTCAATCAATCATTCCATCCGCTCATTTACCGATGACTTTAAGAAGCTCTACGTCAAAAATCAGCGTAGCGTTAGGGCCAATGACGCCACCTGCGCCATTGGGGCCGTAGGCGAGCGCCGACGGGATAAACAGACGCCATTTAGAGCCGGCTTTCATCAGTTGCAATGCCTCGACCCATCCGGGAATAACTTGCGTTACGCCAAAAGTGGCAGGGACCCCGCGGTCAACCGAGCTGTCGAATACAGTGCCGTCAATGAGCTTGCCGGTGTAGTGCACCTCTACCTGGTCATCGGCCTTAGGCATCGGGCCGTCACCCTCGGTAAGCACCTCATACTGCAGTCCGCTCGGAGTGGTCTTCACTTCGACACGCTTACCGTTCTCGGCCAAAAAAGCCTCGCCTGCGGCCTTGTTGACCTCGGCCATTTTGGCGGCTTGCTCTTTCTGGCGGCTTTCGAGCGCGGTGAAGAATTTGCGGATTTCCTCCTTAGCCTCGTCATAAGTCATCTTGGGCTGCGCCCCATAGAAAACGGCAGCGACTCCGTCGGAGAAATCCTGTATGTTGATTGATTCGATACCTGATGATTTAAAATTGTTGCCCATGCTAAGCCCGAGAGCGTAGCTGATGCGGTCTAAATCTTTGGTTTCCATAATTGAAGTTTCTGTTTTGGGATTTATTGACTTTTTTAGGTCGATGCAAAGGTAGAGTAATTCTAACCATTGCATCTAAATATTTAACAAAAAAAACTTAAAATGAGCGTTGCGCTCCCGCCAATGCTACATGACCGGCGACTGGCATCCCCCAATCTCCGGCCATGAAACAATTTAGTTAATCATTAGAACGCTGCCTTATCCAACTTTCCGCCGCGGTTGCGTCGCTTCCAACGTCAATGTCATGTCCGTTTGCCGAGAGGGCTTCGCACGGGTGACGGAATTTCTATTCCGCCGGGCGGTATGTCAATTTTCAGCTTCTTTTCTTTCTGATATTGTAACGTTTACCCTCTCGCTAAGGTTCACGCTTTGACAGTTTTTTGACCAAAATGTGACGTTGGGAGCTGTCGAGCAACATCGTCCATGCCGCTATGCCGTAAATCAACGCATAAAATGCGGTGACAGCCGCAAGTCTCAATATCCCATGGGAGACAGCGCAGCGAAGCATCCACACAAGCGCGCCACAACCGATGGCGACCGCCCACATCGACAGCACACGCACCGACAGACGCCCCCACCCTGCCGACGGGATGAGACGGGCTGCGATAGCCATGGTGGCAACCGCCGCCAAAAGAGTGAGCGCAGCCGAACATCCATAAGCCCAATAGACCGATGCTCCCAGACGAAACGATGCCCATGCCGCACCCACAGTCGACAAATAGACCGTGCCGTTAATGACCGACAGAGCCTTCACCCGACCCGTGGCATGGATAGCCATCGACACAACCGTTATCAGGATAGCCACAACGCTTTGCACCAGCAACAGACGGACAAACCCGACGGCGGCAGGCGGAACCTCGCCAAGCCATAGTGAGAGCACGGATTCAGCCTCAATGAAACACGGGACTCCGACAACAACCATCGCGCTGCCCGACGCGAGTGCCGCAGTCGCCACCTGCACCGACATACCGGCATAATCGCCGGCGGCGTAAAGCTTTATGACTCGCGGACGGAATGCCGTCGTCACTGCCGATGCGATACCGACAACAGCGTTATTAACAATATTGGCCACCGCCGCCCCGGCGTTGTAGACCACTCCGAAAAATATGTTTATAAGCCATTCAAGCCCCTGCGCGCGGCCGGCCACGCACAAGTTCCCATAGAGATCGAAAGCCGAGAACGACAACATCGGTTTCATGACATCCCGGCCGGGTCGCTCCCACCCACAGTCGGATGGGAAACATCGACGGCAACAAACCAAGTAGACCACAGCCATTATCAAAGCCACCGAAGCCATCATGCCGCCGTAAGCCACGAGCCGATGACCGCCAAACAAGACAATCGCCAATGCGACCCCGAGCTTTAACACGCTTTGCGCCACCTCGATGCGGGCAAACAGCCTCATGCGTTCATGAGCCATGATCAATGCGGTAAAAGGGGTTTGCATTATAACCACGACCGCCGAAACCACGGCGAACTGATAAATCCATCGAGCAGCCGCGGCACTTTCAGCGGGCAGCTCAAGACGCGCCTCGACAAACCATAGTCCCGCTGTCTCTGCAATAGCCACAACGACCGCGGCTATGATTGAATGAGCGGCTACCGCCGCAGCGAAAAGCCGCTTAACGCTGCCGCCGCGTCCCAGCTCAAAAGCGAAAAAGCGCGAAGTAGCTCCCGCCATCGTGGTGTTGAGGAAGCCCAAAGCGGCCACAACGCTCCCCACCACGGCATAGACCCCATAATCCGTTACGCCGAGCGACGACAGTACAACTCTCGATGAATAAAGACCTATGAGCGTGACCGCAAAAAAGCGCAGACCAAGCCACGCCGCATTACGCGCCGCCGAAACATGATGCTGACCGGGTGCTTTTTCCATAACTCCACAAAGATAATGCAATCTTCCGACAATCAAACGACCGGAACCGGCGAAGTTATAATAAAATGATAGAGCCTTGTCTCACGACAAAGCTCTATCCTAACATGTTGTAAAGTGTATACAGGGATGTGATTATTTATGGAATATGGTGATATTGTCTTATCACGTTTTCGGGGGGCAAAATTAAGCCATTTTTTTTAAGCGACAAATTTTTTAACATCTTTTATTTTACAATTATGGGCATATTTTTTGCATCGGCCACATTCTCAGATATTAATCTTTTATCACCCAGGTTTGACACCCGTCTCTTTCCAGATATACAATCGGTCGCTCGGTCTTATCTTCGCGGGGACCGGAATCGAGAAGCTGTCACCTTTAACAGCCCGCTCCACGGGCTTCAGGCCAACACGGATTTCCTCGACCTTGATGATAAGCGCGCCGGTGGTAGGGCCGGTGATAACTACTTCGTCGCCGACCGACAACTCCCCGCTCTCCATCATGAACTCAGCCACACCGATATTGGAGAAATATCGCACCCCCTTGGCGGCATAGACCTTGACACGCGTCGCCGACGAGCCATATTTGCTCGACCATTCGCCAAGACGCTGTCCAAGATAATAACCATTCCAGAAACCTCGATTGAATATGCGGCCAAGACGCTCATCCCAGCCGGCGATGAGACTATCGCCATAGCTGCCGTCGCACACAGAGCGCAAAGCCTCGTCATAGCACTCCACAGCCGTCTTGACATACTCCGGACCACGGGCGCGTCCCTCGATTTTGAACACCCTCACCCCGGCGTCAGCCATCTTGTTGATGAAATGTATCGTCTTCAAATCCTTGGGCGACATGATGTATTTGTTCTCGACATCCAGCTCGTCGCCAGTCTCGCGGTCGCGGACAGTGTAGCTCCGGCGGCATATCTGTGTGCACGCACCCCGGTTGGCACTCGAGTTCATCTCATGAAGGCTCAGATAGCACTTGCCCGACACCGCCATGCACAATGCTCCGTGACAGAACATCTCGATTCTGACAAGCTCACCACCCGGGCCGCGCACATCATCCTCGATAATCGCCTTGGAAATGGCAGACACCTGGTCGAGATTAAGCTCGCGGGCAAGCACCACAACATCGGCCCACTGCGCATAAAACTTCACAGCCTCGATATTGGTGATGTTGCACTGCGTCGATATGTGCACCTCGACGCCCACCGAGCGAGCGTAGAGGATAGCGGCGATATCGGCGGCGATTATGGCCGAGACACCCGACTCCTTGACAGCGTCGATAATCGCATGGCAGGTTGACAGGTCGTTGTCATAAAGCACGGTGTTGACTGTCAAGTAGCTTTTCACACCATGCTCGGAACAGACCTCGGCAATCGAACGCAAATCGTCAAGCGTGAAGTTGACCGACGACCGCGCCCTCATATTAAGCCCCTCGACACCGAAATATATGGCATCGGCCCCACTTTGGATAGCGGCATGGAGAGACTCAAAACTCCCCACGGGGGCCATTATTTCAAAATCAGATCTTTTCATGACACGCAAAGTTACAAAAAATGCGCCGTTAAAACAGACTCAGCCGGCAATTACGGAAATTTTTCGTTAATAATAGCTAACAGAGCAAACAATTCATTGCCACTCGGAAAAATTTACATATTTTTGCGTCCCCAAACAATAAGTGTTAAAATGAGAATAGCAGTATATTGTTCATCCAAAGACGACATTTCTGCCGCATACCAGCGTGACGCTGAACTGATTGGGCGTTGCGTGGCCGACCTCGGATGCACCATGGTCTACGGCGGTCTGAACCTCGGTATGATGCGCATAGCGGCCGAAGCGGCAAAAGCTGCCGGCGGACGAGTGGTAGGCATAGTGCCAATCAAACGCAAAGACTACATCAACCCTGTCAACGACGAAAACGTACTCGCCCTCGACCTCAACGACCGAAAGGCCAAGATGGAACTGATGAGCGACATATTCGTCGTTCTGCCCGGAGGATACGGCACGCTCGACGAATGGATTTCCACATTCTCGTTCCTCACATTCACTTCCGATATGCACAAACCCATCATTGTGCTTAACCACGGCGGACTATACGACCCGACCCTCCGACAACTGAAGCTGATGGTCGACCACTCCCTGCTCGACCCCATGCAGCTCGACCGCATCAAAGTGGCCCGCGACGTCGACGAATGCCGCTCTATGATTGAAAACGAACTCAAAAACCAAAATTGACAATGAAAAAAAGTCCTGTCTACACCCGCACCGGCGACACCGGCGCAACGTCGCTCGTCGGCGGAAAACGCGTGAAGAAAAACGACATACGCATCGAAGCCTACGGCTCGGTCGATGAATTAAACTCAAACCTCGGCCTACTCGCCACATCATCGACACTCGGACCCGAACAAATCGAACTGCTCCACTTCGTGCAAAACAAACTCTTCAACATCGGCGCATACCTCGCGACCGACAACCCCGACGGCGACATGACACAATGCAACGGGCTGTCGAGCGACGACATCGAACGCTTAGAGACGATGATCGACACACTCGACTCACACCTCCCGCCGCTCAACAACTTCGTGCTGCCCGCAGGCACACGCACAGCCGCACACGCCCATGTATGCCGCACCATGTGCCGCCGTTGCGAGCGACGCATAGTCAACATATCCGACATAACCTACGTCGACCCGATACTCCTCAAATTCATAAACCGACTGAGCGACTACCTGTTCGTTCTCGCGCGATTCATGAACGTCAACGCCCAGGTCGAAGAAATATTTTGGAATAAAGATTGTTAGTTATAGGAAAATGACTACTTTTGCGCCACTAAAATAACTAACAACAAAACCCATTTAATACACCACACAAACAGACACTATGTACTGGACACTTGAATTGGCCTCGAAGCTCGAAGACGCACCCTGGCCGGCAACCAAAGAGGAACTGATTGACTATGCGATGCGGTCGGGCGCACCTCTCGAAGTCATCGAAAACCTGCAGGAGATGGAAGATGAAGGCGACACATATGAATGTATCGAAGACATCTGGCCCGACTACCCCAGCAAAGAAGACTTCTTCTTCAACGAGGATGAATACTGAGCAATAAAATTTACATAAACACCTAATAATCAATGGCTGAGGAGATGAATAATTTTCTTGGCCATTGCTTTTTATCGCCTCAGATAGCCCGGTTTTCTTGGCCTATTTTTGCATTATTCTTGGCTAAAACAAAGCGCTCCTCGGAGGGTTATGAATTTCAGTAATTCATTTAAATGATTGCAAGTTAAAACAAGATAAGACAGTTTCTTAGGGTCATCTTTACCACCGTGTCTATGGAACATAACCCAAAAGACTTAATATAACCGGTGACAAAAGGGCCGTAAGAAGCCCGTTCAGCGTCAGTCCCAGCGACGAGAACGTCCCGTAGCGGTCACCGCACTCCATGGCGGCCGATGTGCCTATGGCATGTGCGGCCGTCCCCATGGACAGCCCACCCGCTATAGGGCTCTTGACGTGACCCATCTTTATGATGCGGAATCCGGCCATGCCGCCGAAAATGCCCGTGCAGACAACCACCGCGGCCGTGAGTGCCGGAATACCGCCTATTGACTCCGAAACCTCCATGGCTATAGGCGTGGTGACTGCCTTCGGGGCAAGCGACATGATGACCTCCTGCGACGCGCCAAGGAACTTGGCCACGACAACAACCGAAATAATACCCGCCACGCATCCTGCCATCTCGGCGAAGAGCAGAGGCAACATCTGCTTGCGGATGGTTTCAAGTTGCTTGTAAAGAGAGACGCCCAGCGCCACCACCGCAGGCTTCAACCAGAAATCAATGTAATCACCGCCTTCCTTGTAATCGGAATAGTCAATGCCCGTCGCAAGAAGGAAACATATCAGCGCGGTTATAGAAACCAATATCGGGTTCATGAGTTTCAACCCTGTACGGCGCTGAATATATTGTGACATCACGAAGACCGCGAATGTCAGAGCTATCAGAAAAACTTTGTTCGTAAGAAATTCCATATTTAAGCAAAAAAATGAAGTTATCTTGATGTCGCGCTACCATGTTTATGGCCATTGAAATGCCTGAAACGCATACGGCGCCTCACCTGCTGGTGGACATGGCCTGTAACCAACAATATCACAGCCGTGCTCACAACCATAGCGCCGACTATAGGCACCCACTCTGAAGCGATAAGCCCCAGACAGCTTATTAGCCCTACGCCGGCCGGAACAAAAAAGAACCCCAGATTATGCACAAGGAAATTTGCCATCTTCTCAACCTGGCATAATTTGACAACACCGATCTTAAGTGCCACCGTAAGCGAGAGCATCCCAATGATACTTGATGGAATGGTCACCCCTGTAAGCCAGACAACAAACTCGCCGAACGCTAAAAACACAAAAAGCACTCCGCACTGCAAAATCATATTCATAACAAATACATATTAAGCTGATTTAACAAACATACTCTTATCAAGGCGCAAATTTAGCTAAACTTTACCTTTCGCCAATAACCGCACGATTATTTTGATGCAACCTGGACATGAACGCCCCAAGAGTGGTTGTTTAATAAAAGCAGTCACTACTGTCCACTAAAAATGGATGGGGTTAAAAATTAAATAAATTCGGTTCACTTGAACCATAGAGAACATTGACATTTTTGAAATTCGATTTGTCGAAGAGGTCTCTCAGATGAGTCTTGTCAGTCAGCGAGATTCCAAGAATCTGAAGTACTTCATAGATGCTCCGTTCCAGTTTCATATCGTGCTGTACGATTGCAACAAGGCAATAAGTAATTATAGCACAATAGATTTGGATGCGTACTGCATTCTCTGATGTTCCCCAGAACTTCTTGATACGCAGATGCTGCTTGATCCATTTGAAGAACAGTTCCACGCTCCATCGGTTGCGGTATAGCTCGGCGATTGTCTCGGCTGAAGCAGTCAGATTGTTGGTCAGGAAGATGTATCTGTTGCCGTCCTCAGGGTCTATGCAGACTACCTTACGGAGCTTTTCGGGATAATCCTTGGCGCTTTTATAAACCGTGAAGTAGCCGATAGAGTCGGAGACAACGTTCGGAGGAAGTCTACGTTTCCACGTCTCGGGCCTGAATCTGACATTGGTTTTCGCTCTGACGACAAAGAACGCACCGATACGATTTATCGTGTAAAGATTGCCGAAATCGTTGTAGCCTCGGTCGAAGATATAGTGCGCGCCCTTCTCATATGGAATCTCCGGCATAGCCTTTGAATCATGGACTTTTGCTTCGGTAATATGCGCAAATGCAGGAACTTGAGCCTCTACATCGTAAAGCGTGTGCATCTTGATTCCGCCCTTGTGCTTGCGAAACTTAGCCCACTCAAACACCGATAGACACAAGTCTATAGTGGTGGAGTCAAAGGCATAGACATGCCCGTCAAGCTCAAAGATTTTCTGTATCCTACGCTTGCGAGCCTCCGCAATCATATAGAAAGCATACTCCTCGAAGATGCGATAGTCGCGCTGCTCGTTGGCTTTGCTAAGATTGCTGCGAGTCACCGATTTTCCCATGCCGAGATGGTAGAGCTTTCCCGGGTGAGCTTCGGTAGCGACAATCAGGTCGCGAAGACTTTCGCGGTTGGTAAGTTGCCCGAACATCATCGTAAGTAGCTGATTCCAATACGAAAAGCTCTTGACATACTTGTCGCCGTCATACTTATCCACAAGATGACGAAACTTGTCATTGTCGAGGAACTTGACTAATTGAGCAAAAACATACTTGTCTTTTAACATAACAGCCTGATTCAGACTGCAAAGTTAATTTCAAATCGTCGCACCTCAAAAACGCTCACAACAAATTGAATTTCAATAATTTCAAAGTACTCTTATGATTTTTTAGTGGACACTAATGATTCTGAATTTATCTTTATTTTGATGAATTGATGAATGAATTAATAAAAGGAAAGAAAATCAGCAAGTTATAATACCGTAGACTCTCATCAAAGGGTTTTTACAGTTGTTGAGGAGCCACCTATTCTTTCCCTATCATTATATAATCTTATGATGAATCGGATTAGATTGTAATACTGCGAGTTACACATGCTTTCATCATTTCATCAACAATCAGCCACATTTACTTTTAGACAGTTGCCTCCTGTAAACCGGGAATGTCCGGCTCCAACCGATTCGGAAGTGCGGGGCAATATTGCTTGCAATAATAACCTTCAAGGTATAGCCTAATATACCTTCATGCGAAGGTTGGCGGCTTTCTGCACGGAAAGAGGAGGCGGCGCAAGCGCAACTATGAACCGATTTTAATCAACTTAACCAATTACACCAATAACTTTATGTCTTCACCTAAACAGATGATGGACTTCAAGCCCGTCAAATCGGTCGATGCCAATGTCAGCAACGAGCATCAGCGCAACTGGAGCGATGAACTGTTCGAGCGAAAGGCCAAGAATCCCGACCACAACTATGACCGCTCCCGAACCAATCTGAACTTCCAGGTCAGACCGGGAGGAGTGATAACCGCCGTTGATAAATCTCTGAGAATCGACACAAAGGTCGATGAGATAATCAAAAAACATCTCCGGCCGGATGCCCGAGTGACCGCCATCTCCAATCGTGCTGTCATGGTTGTATTCGGCGGCAATCGTGAGAGGATGCGTGAGATGGCTTTCGGCTCTCAAATGCTGAACGAGTATGAGGAGGCTAACGGTCATCTTGTCCGGCAACCTGAAATCGAGCGATGGGCAAAGGACATTTACGGTTTTGTGTGCCGTGAATTCGGAGAGGAAAACGTAGCCTCGTTCATCGTCCATCTTGACGGGACGGGACCACATGCGCACTGTGTATTCGTGCCATTGACCGCCGACGGACGCCTAAGTTCAAAGGAGGTTCTTGGTGGCAAGAACAAGATTGAGGCGCGGCAACACATGAGGGACCTGCACACCCGACTTGCCGAAGTAAACCGCAAATACGGCCTTGACCGTGGCGATGACATCCATGAAACTGGCGCACGGCATCGCTCGACCGCTGAATACAACCGCGACCTTCACCGTGAGAACGCCAAACTCGAAACTCTTATAAGCGACAAGTCCGGGCTGTTGAGCCAACTTGAAGACCAAATCAAGAAGGCTGAAACGCGCATCAAAGGACTCTCGACCATTATTACGAATCTTGAAAGACAGGAGGTGGAACTGAATGACGAGATAGCTCAGTTGGAGGCGGATATCGAAAATGGTGCCGGTGATGTTTCCGAATTGCGTTACCGTATCGCTTCCCTTGAAGCCCAGCTTGAATCTACCGGACAGAAACTCGCCGACAAACAAGATAAATTCAAGCTCGCAGACCGGCAACTGACCGAGCTTCAGGATGAGCTGCACACCGTAAGCGAGAAACGCGACAATGCTCAAAAAAATTTCCACGAGTTCCCGGAAAAGAATCAGGAGCAGGTTCGCATGAGGCTGACAGATGCAGTCTTCGGAAGACTCGTGGTTGATATCCGGGAACTATTCGCAGCAATGCCATCGGAGCAGAAAGCAGATTTAGATGGCGAATTTCTCACAGCAATCGCCGAGCAGCCCAATGAAATCTTGAAGTGCGCCATGTATCTGTTTTTCGGCTATCTTGACGGCGCAACCCAGTTCGCCCGGTCATGCGGAGGCAGTGGTGGCGACACATCGCTCCCTTGGGGTCGCAATCCGGATAAAGATGATCGACGCTTCGCCTACCGCTGCATGATGCAGGCCCACAAGATGCTGAAACCGTCTCAGTAAAAGCACGGTATCCGTCGCTAATGTTAAAACTATTTCATCGCATACAGCTTAAACCACGCAAAATTTAGCTAATTTTGCAATCGAAAACAATAATCTTCGACCCATTATTTTATGCGTACTCGATTCTCCAT
>CANQQE010000044.1 GCA_947625935.1 uncultured Muribaculaceae bacterium
ATAAACAAACTGCACTCCAAAAGTTTTTTGTCTAACTTTTGGGGTGCAGTTCACTTTGGTTGTTAGACAGCCTCTTTGTTTTGATTGTAACTTTGGCTTTTGAATTACATAATGCTATTTTCAACAGAGATTATATCATGAGCGACTTCACCTGCAAACAGCAGCGTCGGAGTTCTAACACAAATTCATTCTACCCTTTGACAAAATGTTAGACATAGGAAATTTAATTAAAGACGAGATGGCGCGGCAATCTAAGACGGTGGGATGGCTGGCCAAGCAGCTCAACTGTGACCGCACCAACATCTACAGCATCTATCGTCGACAATCGATTGACACCAACTTGCTGTTTCGCATATCTCAGGCACTTCACTTCGACTTTTTCGGACTGCTATCCAAGGAATACAACCGACGGTTGAGCGAATGGACTGCCGAAGACGGATGGGGTGTACTTGAAGAATGGCGCAAATCTTCAAAGCCCGCTTCTGATTAACAGTTTTTGATTTTATTATACCCTTTTATTTAGTTCGGTAATCGTTTTTACCGCGGCAAATCGCTATCTTTGTAATCTACAAAGTGCGATTAATGGATTTCAAACTAACATCTCAATATAAACCCACTGGAAGCCAACCCGAAGCGATTGCACAGCTCGTGAAAGGCATCGACGATGGGCTACCCGCCCAGACGCTCTTGGGTGTCACTGGTTCTGGAAAAACATTCACCATGGCCAATGTCATCGCAAGGGTCAAAAAGCCTACACTTATTCTCAGTCACAACAAGACTCTGGCAGCGCAGCTATACAGCGAGTTCAAAAATTTCTTTCCCGAAAACTCGGTCCAATACTTCGTCTCATATTACGACTACTACCAGCCCGAAGCCTACATCCCGTCTGTCGACAAATACATCGAAAAAGACCTGATGATCAACGACGAGATTGACAAGCTAAGGCTCGCCACAACCTCCGCCTTGCTTTCCGGGCGTAAAGATGTGATTGTCGTGTCATCAGTCTCTTGTCTTTACGGCATCGGAAACCCCGAAGATTTCCATAGCAATGTGATTGACATTCACGTCGGGCAGAAGATAGCGCGCAACGTTTTTCTCCGCCGACTTGTCGATTCGCTCTACAGCCGCAACGAGATTGACCTCGCCCGAGGCAACTTCAGAGTGAAAGGCGACACGGTCGACATCCGCCTCGCATATGAGGAAATAACGCTACGGGTCATTTTTTGGGGAGATGAGATAGAGTCCATATCGACCATACATCCCGTCGATGGCACATCGCTCGGCGCCCACTACTGTTTCAAAATCTACCCGGCCAACATTTTTGTCACATCCAAGGAGCGCGTCAACTCCGCGCTCGCGCAGATCGGATACGACCTTAACGAACAGGTCGATTTTTTCAACAAAGAGGCAAGGCCCCTTGAAGCTAAACGCCTCTACGAGCGCGTCACCTACGACATGGAAATGATTCGCGAGGTCGGCCACTGCTCAGGGATTGAAAACTACAGCCGCTATTTCGATGGCCGTCAGCCCGGGATGCGCCCCTTCTGCCTGCTCGACTACTTCCCTAAAGATTTCATGACTATAATCGACGAGAGCCATGTCACCGTCCCACAGATCAGAGCCATGTATGGCGGCGACCTGTCACGCAAGATGAACCTTGTCGAATACGGATTCCGCCTACCCGCGGCTCTCGACAACCGCCCGCTGAAATTTGAGGAATTTGAAAGCCTGCAAAATCAGGTCATCTACGTCTCCGCTACACCGGCCGACTATGAGCTGGAACAGAGCGAAGGCGTTGTGGTCGAACAGATAATCCGACCCACCGGCCTTCTTGACCCGGTGATTGAGGTGCGCCCATCCCTTAACCAGATTGACAATCTGATCGAGGAAATACAGACGCGCATCGAGCGCGACGAACGCGTACTCGTCACGACACTCACCAAGCGCATGGCCGAGGAACTAAACGACTACATGAAGAAATTGCGCCTCCGTACAGCATATATCCACAGCGATGTCGACACCCTCGACCGCATACAGATTCTCGACGACCTCCGTGCCGGAATCTACGACGTGCTGATCGGAGTCAACCTCCTCCGCGAAGGGCTTGACCTCCCCGAGGTATCCCTTGTTGCGATTCTCGATGCCGACAAGGAAGGATTCTTACGTTCCCACCGCTCTCTCACACAGACAGTAGGCCGTGCCGCGCGAAACCTCAACGGACTCGTGATCATGTACGCCGACAAAATAACCGACTCCATGCAACAGACCATCGACGAGACCAACCGTAGGCGGTCGCTGCAGCTCGCTTATAATGAGAAACACGGCATCACACCCCAGGCCATCGTCAAGGCGCGCAACAAAATCATCGGTATTGACAAAGATTCCGATGCTGCCGCATCTTCAGGACGTCGCGGCAAAAAAGCCGAACCGATTCCCTACGAAAACGAATATCGACCCACCTTCGACATCGCCGCCGACCCGGTTATCCCATACATGGATGCCAATGCGCTGCAGAAGGCGATCACCCGTATGCGCGCCGACATGGTCGAAGCCGCCAAACAGATGGAGTTCATGGAAGCGGCCCGTATGCGCGACGAGATAATCAAGATGGAAGAACTGCTTAAATCTCTTGAAAACAATGGATAAAGAGATTGCCCCCGGTCGATTGTCCCCCGATAGATGGTTGCCCACCTCGGTCAAAGAGATGAAAGCGCTCGGATGGGATCATGTTGATGTTGTTCTGTTTTCAGGCGACGCCTATGTTGACCATCCGTCGTTTGGCGCGGCCGTCATCGGACGCACCCTTCAGGCCAGTGGCTATAATGTAGCTATCGTTCCGCAACCCAATTGGCAGGACGACCTGCGCGATTTCCGCAAGTTTGGTAAACCGCGGCTGTTTTTCGGCGTATCGGCCGGAGCTATGGACTCCATGGTCAACCACTACACCGCCAATAGGCGAAAACGCAGCGACGATGCCTACACCCCCGATGGACGACACGGCGCGCGCCCCGATTACCCCACCATCGTATATTCCCGCATACTCCGCGATATATTCCCCGACACACCCATCATCGCAGGCGGCATAGAAGCCTCCATGCGACGTCTCTCCCACTACGACTATTGGCAAGATCGCCTCAGGCCGTCCATTCTTCTTGACGCACCCGTCGATATGCTAATCTATGGGATGGGGGAAATACCTGTGGTCGAAATCGCCGACCGAATCTCTGACGGACAGCCTGTCAGCTCGCTTACCGACATCCCGCAGACAGCATTGCTGCTACCTGCCGATGCAGCACCTCTGACCGATGATGACCACAATATTCTGCTTTCATCTTTTGAACGATGCCTTGCCGATAAAAAATCCCAGGCATCTAATTTCAAGCACATCGAACAGCAATCCAACCGCGTCAGCGGGAGCGTCCTTTGGCAGCGGCATGGCGACAAAGTGGTGAAAATCAACCCCATGTTGCCGCCTATGACCACTGCTCAGATTGATGCTTCGTTTGATTTGCCCTACACTCGGCTTCCTCATCCGCGCTATCGTGGAAAACGCATACCGGCGTTCGAGATGATTAAATTTTCCGTTAATATGCACCGTGGGTGCTTTGGAGGCTGCGCATTCTGCACCATCTCGGCGCATCAGGGCAAATTCATAGCATCCCGAAGCAAGGAATCCATTTTGAACGAGGTAAGACAGGTGACACGGATGCCCGGGTTCAAAGGTTACATCAGCGACCTTGGCGGCCCGTCGGCCAATATGTACCGCATGGGCGGCAAGGACACGTCGGTTTGTGCTAAATGTCTGAGGCCGTCATGTCTTCATCCCAAACCATGCCCCAATCTCGATACCGACCACACCCCGCTTCTCGAAATATACAGGGAGGTCGATGCGATTCCGGCCGTAAAAAAATCGTTCATTGGTAGCGGCGTGCGCTACGACCTTTCCATGCACGTCACAGGCGACCCCGCTGTCGATGCCGCCAACCGCCGTTACAATGAGGAATTGATTGCCCGGCACGTCTCAGGCCGCTTGAAAGTAGCTCCCGAGCACACCGAGCCTTCTGTTCTGCAACTGATGCGCAAGCCCTCTTTCGACAAGTTCTACGATTTCAAGCGAATATTTGATTCAGTGAATAGTCGCCATGGGCTAAACCAGCAGTTGATACCCTATTTCATATCAAGCCATCCCGGTTGTCATGAGATTGACATGGCACAGCTTGCGGTCAAGACACGCCATCTCGATATGCACCTTGAGCAGGTTCAGGATTTCACTCCAACCCCCATGACACTCTCCACCGAGATTTTCTACACTGGCTATCATCCCTACACCCTGCAGCGGGTTTTCACCCCCCGCACGCCTCAGGAGAAGTTGGCGCAACGTAAATATTTCTTTTGGTACGACCGCGCCTACCGCCACGACATTGCCGATTCACTGCTTCGGCTCAAACGCCCCGACCTTCTGGCCGAACTGTTCCCCGGGCAACGTTTCGCCTCAACGGCCCGCGGTCACGCGTCATCTCCGACAAAGCCACAGAATAAATCCAAGAAAAGATATTGACCTCTCACCTTCATCCGATGGAACCATTCGTACACCTCCACGTCCACTCCCAATACTCTGTCCTCGACGGACAGGCTTCTATCAAAGCTCTCGTCGACAAAGCCATCGCCGACGGGATGCCGGGTTTGGCCCTGACCGATCACGGCAATATGTTTGGCATAAAGGAATACTTCAACTATGTCAACAAAAAAAACAAAGAGCTTCCCGACGGTAAAAAGTTCAAGCCGATTTTTGGCTGCGAAATGTATGTGGCCAATAAATCTCGGTTTGAACACACCGACAAGCGCGACACTGGCCGCCATCTCATTGTGCTTGCCAAAAACGAGAAAGGCTACCACAATCTCATCAAGATTGTCTCACAGGCTTGGACTGAAGGATTTTATTCCCATCCCCGCACCGATAAAGACGCGCTTTCGTCCCACAGCGAGGGGCTGATTGTATGCTCGGCCTGTCTCGGTGGCGAGATTCCGCGCCTCATTCAGGATGGCGAGATTGAGGAAGCCGAGCGACAGGTGCTTTGGTTCAAAAAAGTCTTTGGCGACGACTACTACATTGAGTTGCAGCGTCACAAAGCCACTGTACCGCGCGCCAACCATGAGGTCTACCCCATTCAGGAAAAAGTCAATGAGGTTCTGGTATCTCTTGCGCGCAAGCACGGCATAAAAATCATTTGCAGCAACGACGTCCACTTCGTCAACGAGGCCGATGCCGAGGTTCACGACCGGCTCATCTGCATATCAACCGCCAAGTACCTCGCCGATGAGAAACGTATGCTTTACACCAAGCAGGAATGGATGAAGACAACCGAGGAGATGAACCGCCTGTTTGCCGACATCCCTGAGGCTCTTGGCAACACCATCGAAATCCTAAATAAGGTTGAGACATACTCTATCGACCACGGCCCTATTATGCCCACCTATGAGATTCCGGCCGAATTTGGTTCCGAGGAGGAATACCGCAGCCGGCTCACTGACAGGGATATCTTTGACGAGTTCACCCGCGACGAAAACGGCAATGTCGTCTTGTCTCAGGAAGACGCCGAGGCTAAGATTAAGAAACTTGGCGGGTATGAAAAGCTCTACCGCATCAAGTTTGAGGCCGACTATCTGAAAAAACTCGCCTACGAGGGCGCGGCGAGGCGTTACGGCACACCGTTGTCTCCCGAACTTGACGAGCGCATCAAGTTTGAGCTCCACATCATGAAAACTATGGGTTTCCCGGGCTACTTCCTGATCGTGCAGGATTTCATCAACACAGCTCGCCATCAGCTTGGCGTGAGCGTCGGTCCCGGGCGTGGTTCTGCCGCCGGATCTTGCGTGGCCTACTGCCTTGGCATTACCCAGATCGACCCCGTGAAATACGACCTTCTGTTTGAACGATTCCTCAACCCCGACCGCATCTCACTCCCCGATATCGACATCGACTTCGACGATGACGGACGAGCCGACGTGCTTAACTATGTGACACGCAAATATGGCGAGGAGAAAGTCGCTCATATCATCACCTACGGAACCATGGCCGCAAAATCTGCCATAAAGGATGTCGCCCGTGTCGAGCAGCTTCCTCTTTCCGAGAGCGACCGCCTGACCAAGCTGATTCCGCCACATATGCCCGTGGTAAACGGAAAGGAACTTAAACCGAATCTCAAGAACTGCTACGAACATCTCCCTGAGTTCAAGGCCGAGTTGTCGGGCGGGAACTCCCTGATTGTCGAGACGCTGCAATACGCCCGTCAGCTCGAAGGCAACGTCCGCAACACCGGCGTTCACGCCTGCGGTGTCATCATATGCCGCGACGATGTGACCGATTGGGTCCCAGTCAGCACTGCGACCGACAAAAAAGATGGCCGATTGCTCGTCACACAGTACGAGGGCTCCGTCATCGAGGAGACCGGACTTATAAAGATGGACTTCCTCGGACTGAAAACCCTGTCTATCATAAAGGAAGCCTTGGCCAACATAAAGCTCACGCGCGGAATAGATGTCGATATCGACAATATTCCTATCGACGACCCAAAGACCTATCAGCTCTATTGCGAGGGGCGCACCACGGGAACTTTCCAGTTCGAGTCAAAAGGTATGCAGAAATATCTCCGCGAGCTTCAGCCGTCGACTTTCGAGGACCTGATTGCCATGAATGCGCTCTATCGTCCCGGGCCTATGGAATACATCCCCGACTTTATTGCCCGCAAGCATGGCAAATCACCCATTGTCTACGATATTCCCGTGATGGAAAAATACCTCAAGGACACATACGGAATCACGGTCTACCAGGAACAGGTCATGCTGCTTTCGCGTTTGCTCGCCGACTTCACCCGCGGTCAGAGCGACACCCTGCGAAAAGCTATGGGTAAAAAACTAATCGACAAGATGAATGCGCTCAAATCTCTTTTTTTGGCTGGCGGCCAGAAAAACGGACACGACCCAAAAGTACTCGAAAAGATTTGGGCCGACTGGGAGAAATTCGCATCCTACGCCTTCAACAAGAGCCACGCCACCTGCTATAGCTGGGTAGCATTCCAGACCGCATATCTCAAAGCCAACTACCCCGCCGAATACATGGCGGCGGTACTTAGCCGCAACTTCTCCGACATCAACAAGCTCACGGGATTCATGGACGAATGCAAGTCCATGCACATACCGGTCAAAGGGCCCGATGTCAACGAAAGTTTCAGCAAGTTCGGTGTCGACTCTCATGGAAACATCCGTTTCGGTCTTTCTGCGATCAAGGGTGTGGGCGAGAATATCGTCGAGGAGATTATCAAGGTGCGTAAAGAAGGGGGGGCGTTTGAATCAATCTACGACTTTGTCGAGAGAGTACCGATGGCGTTCATGAACCGACGCATACTCGAATCGCTTGCGCTGGCGGGAGCGTTTGACTGCTTCTCCGACATTAAGCGCGAGGATTTCTTTGAGAAAGACCACCGGGACGAAAGCCTGTCTGAACAATTGATGCGCTACGGACAGTTGTTCCAGAACGCGACTCAGCGTCAGGAAGCATCGTTGTTTGGCGACGAGGACATAACTTTCAACACAGCCGGAAGACCACCGATAAAACCCGCTGTAAGTTGGGTGGATGCCGTTAAACTTGAAAAAGAGCGTGAACTCGTCGGGATGTATCTCTCCGCACACCCGCTCGACCCATACTACATGGAACTTACCTACGGTTGTTCCGCAAGCATTAAGAGCAAAAACGAAATTGTACCCGCCGATAACGAAGGCCGGGAAATAGCGTTTGGCGGAATGGTCGTGGAATTTATTTCACGCCCGGCGCGCAATGGAGGCAACTTCGGAATCATGAAAATCGAGGACTACACCGGCTCTACCGAAATTCGTCTGTTCGGTCAAAACTACATTGATTTCGCAAACTATGGCAAACCCGGTACTCCGATACTCGTTACCGGCAAATTCACCCGCCGTTTTCGCACATCCGACGTCGAATTTTCCTTGACAAGCATACGCCTCCTCGAAGATGTCCGCGGACACTTGATTAAAGGGGTGACAATCAATCTGTCGAAAAATCAGGCCAACGAGCAGCTCAGATCGCTGATCGACGAGCAGATGAAATCATCTACCAACGACCGCGGACAACTCAATTTCCGCATCTACGACCCCGACATAAACAGGTCTGTACTGTTGTCCTCAGGGCTGAAGATCCCGGTTAACCGCCGTCTTGTCAATATGCTCGACGACATGGAGCTTGAATACACTATCGAGAGAAACTAATCGTTAAATTTTAAATACAATCAAAGAACTATGGCATTTCAATTTACCGACGCTAACGTTGAGGAAATAATAGCCTCAGGAAAACCAGTAATTATTGATTTTTGGGCTACTTGGTGCGGCCCCTGCATGGCGATGAGCCCCGTTGTCGACGAATTGGCAAAGGAATACGACGGCAAAGTCGTCATCGGAAAATATAATGTTGACGAGGAAAGCGACCTCAGCAGCAAGTATCGCATCATGTCGATTCCTACATTCCTGTTCTTCAAGGACGGCAAAAAAGTCGACATCCGTCTTGCCGGGTCTCAACCCAAGGCCACACTCGAAGCCAAGATTCAGGAACTCCTCTCGCTCTAAGAAATCTTTCTCCCATAAAACTAAAAAACCGGGCGTTGCCCGGTTTTTTTATTACTCTACCTCATGCAGGTCATGCCCCATGCGGTCTTTTTTAGTGTGCATATAGAAACGGTTGTAATCATTCGGAGTAACCTCGATTGGCACATTCTCAACAATCTCCAGACCATATCCCTCAAGCCCCTTGCGTTTCACCGGATTGTTGGTCATAAGTCTCATCTTGGTGATACCGAGAGCGTTGAGTATCTGAGCGCCCACTCCATAGTCGCGCTCGTCTGCCTTATGTCCCAGGTGTATGTTGGCCTCCACCGTATCAAGGCCCTCCTCCTGTAGCTTGTAAGCCTTGATTTTATCCATCAGACCGATTCCGCGACCCTCTTGATTTAGATAGACGAGCGCGCCGCGCCCCTCTTTCTCGATCATCTCCAATGCCTTATGAAGCTGTTCGCCGCAGTCACACCGTTTTGATCCGAAAATATCCCCGGTAGCGCACGACGAGTGCACCCTCACCAACACCGGCTCGTCAGGTTGCCAGTCCCCCTTTATGATTGCTATATGCTCAAGCCCGTTGCTTTTTTGTCTGAAAGGTATCAGACGGAAGTGTCCGTAGTCGGTGGGCATATCCACCTCCACACCCTTCTCTACGAGGCTTTCACGCTCTAAGCGATATGCTATGAGGTCTCTGATTGAAATCAGTTTCAGCCCCCATTCATCTGCGCGGCGGCGCAACTCCGGCAACCGTGCCATCGAGCCGTCATCACTCATTATCTCCATCAAGGCCGCTGCCGGCTGAAGGCCCGACAAACGGGCCAAGTCAACGGCTGCCTCAGTGTGACCCGCCCGACGCAACACACCTTGGTCTTGGGCATAAAGCGGATTTATATGGCCGGGGCGCCCGAATGTCGCCGGGGTCGAGGCCGGGTCAGCGAGAGCGCGGATGGTAGCGCATCGGTCATGGATTGACACCCCGGTCGAGCACCCTTCAAGTTTGTCGACCGTGACCGTGAACGGCGTTCCTAAGACCGACGTGTTGTCAGCCACCTGGACTGGCAGGTCAAGTTCCTGTGAGCGCGAAATGGTGATTGGAGCGCAAAGCACCCCGCGGGCGTTTTTCAGCATGAAATTAACCTGTTCCGGGGTGATTTTTTCCGCGGCGACAATCAGGTCTCCCTCATTCTCGCGGTCCTCATCGTCAACCACGATTACCATTTTGCCCTGGCGGAAATCTTCAAGGGCCTCCTCTATTGAGTCAAGATGGATGTCACTCATATCTACTTTTTATTATTTTCTGTTTATTTCTATAAAACAAGTTCTCATTATAAATCGTTTGGCCTGCCCAACAACGACTCAAGCTCTTTATCGACCGCCAGCGTGCGTTTAAGTTTCGACACAAGCGATTTCCTGAAATGCTCGCCCACTATATAGAGCGGCAGACCTACCGGGAATACAACTGCGGCGCAGATGCCGGCCCAGCGCCTGCTGAACGGATGCAACACCCCGAAATCACTGACAACGGGGTAATCCGACAGCTTGTTGACCACTATCTTCTCGCGGGAGTTGGCTATATAGTCTATGACATGGCTCATCTGCGTGTCGACAGCCTTGATTTGCCCCGGATCGAGACCGGCGGTGAGATACGACAAATAACTTGGTCTTTTAGAAGCCGTGCTTAGTAGCTCTCCCGCCATGCTGTCGAGTTTCGTCAGCTCATTGATAGCCACAGCCGGCACCACATCCTCCATGGCGACCTCTTTAAGCTCATAATGCCTGGTAATATGCAGTCCCAACAGCCGCGTGAAGAAATTGACATATGCGTCCTTGTTGAACACTGCCGAGTCATTCATAGCCTTATATGTGAAAAACACACCTAAAGGCAACAGCACGGCCGAACTTAACCACATACCTTCCCAAACCTCCATGCGCCCCTCGCGGGCCATCTTGTAGCCGGTGTTGTCTATGATGTAATAGACTATGAACAGCAGCACGGAAATGATGAGTGGCGTGCCGAGGCCACCTTTGCGTATGATAGCCCCTAACGGCGCTCCTATGAAGAAAAATATGATGCAGGCAAACGAAAGCGTGAACTTCTTCTGTAGTTCAATACCGTGACGTCTTATTGTTTTGCGGTCGTCGCTCATTGAAAAACTCTTGTATTCATAGTCCTGTTTCGCACGCTTCGCCTTCATGAGAGCCTGCGTGTAATAGCTGCGGGCAAATGTCCCCTCCCTCGCGTTTATTATAGAATCGAGATTTAACGGAGTTTCAAGCACGACAGGTTTCTGCGGCACTTTAACAAGCTCCCCGTTTCGGTACTCCCGTCTATAGCGGTCTAATCCCAAGTAAGGAATCTCCTTTATTGATTTGGCATACGAATCGCCGATGCTGTCCACGCGTGCGCTCACCGAGTCAATAGTCGCCTGCAGCTCCGCTATGTTCTTGCCTACATACTGGTTTCGCATACCGCTCTCATCCATACGGTTGAAATTAGCGTCGAATGCCACCATTATACGCTTCTCGTCAAACGACTCGCGACGGTAAGGCATATTCCCCGCACCGGCCCCGCCCTGTTGTTCGCGCAGATTCTCGAATTGCGCTCCGTGATGTAGCGTCAGGAACAGATGGGTCTGATCCTCCGTCATCGACATCTTCCCCGAATCAGCCAGCAGCACGCGGGCATTGTCAAATCCCCTCGACGTGTCATAAATCATCACGTCATAGAGCGACCCGCTTTCAGGATTCTTCTCTTTCACATATATGTTAAACCCCGGAAGCTGATCATAAAATACACCCTCGGGAATCTCAACCTCCGGCGACTTCTGACGCATCGAGTACAGCAACGTCCACATCTTGGTCTGCGCCACCGGCAAAACATTGTTCTGGAAAAAGAATGCACCGATAGCTATAAACACCATCAACACAATAAGCGGCTTCATCGCCTTCAGCAACGAGATTCCCGCCGCTTTCAACGCCGTAAGCTCAAACCGTTCACCGAGATTGCCGAAAGTCATCAGCGACGCGAGCAATATCGCCAGCGGCAACGCCATAGGGACCATCGTCAATGCCGCATAAAAAAACAGCTCCGCTATCACGCTGATTTCCAATCCCTTCCCGACGAGATCATCAATATATCGCCACAGAAATTGCATCAGCACGATGAATAGGCATATAAAAAACGTCATCAGAAACAGAGGCAAAAAGCTCTGAAGCATGAACGTGTATAATCGCTTTATCTTAAACATCAGCTACCAATCTGTTTCACCCGCGAATTTAGTGAAAAAAAACCGATTCCGCAATCCCCCCGTAGGGCTGCGATTCCCGACAGGGAATCCTTCATGTTTAGCCGGGTAATGCCGACAGGCAATGCCCGGTCCCTGTTTCCGCAAAAGGCCTCAATCTGAAAGATTGATTGTACTGAAAACACCCCTGTGTCTATGGTAGGGCCTGCCCACGGGCTGGCCGCCCCCACCTCCCGCGCCACCGTTGGATAACCCCATGTTGGAGCGCAACGCGCGACTACATGGGGCCACGCCATCCCCCGCCCCCATAACGCTACCTCGCAGAAGTTACGCCCCACCATCCCCCTGATTCCGCAATCCTTTCCGCACAAAAAAAGCCGCGGCACCAAAAAGAGCCGCGGCTTTTCCATTCTATTTAATGTGGGTTACTTCACAAGCACTTTGCAGACGGTGTTGCCCTGACGGCGGATGTAAACGCCGCTTTCGGGATTATTCACGCGGATACCCTGAAGATTATAGTATTCAACGGGAGCGTCCTCTTCGCCGATGGTAATGTCGGCAACTCCTGTGCTCTTTTTCTGACCGTTAAAAGTCACGTCGATAGGAATTTCGCTACCCTCATAGAGCCACATCACATTGATAGTCATCTTCAGTGCGCCGGTTGCGCTCTCGGTACCTGTCAGATCTACATTTGCCACGATTGGCTCACCGCCAAGCGACAGAGTCAGGTTATCCTTATGACCGCTATAGCTGGTTGTTCCGTCGGCATTATGGGTCATCGTGCAGTTTTCAACCGTTATGTCGCCAAGATTCTCAGCCCCCCCGCCAAGGTCGAGAGAGAAATTGGGAAGTGAGAAGTCACAATGCCCCTCGGTGGTCGGAGTAATGTAGACACTATACATAGTCTCGTCACCCTCGTTGATAACACCACCTCCCATCTCAATAACGAGCTTACCTTCATAAACCGATGCGTTTGAGGGATCGGGTTTAGCTGCGAAATTGATAGTGTAGACGTGAGATGCCTTACCGTCAATATCGTTTCCGGCTGCATTGGTCACCGTCAGTAACGCCTTATTGTTGGTTTTGTCAAGATCCACTTTAACCGTCGAACCTTTGGCCTTCCCAAGAAGCTCATGACTGATTGCATCGGCCGAAGCAGGCATTTCAACAGCCATGGTGTATTCATATGTGTCGGGTGCGAATGCGGGAACATCGCTACCGTTAACCTTCACCCCGGCAAGGCGAGAATAATAAATCAATTTAACATCATCCACACAGAGCGTGTTGCCTTGGCCAAGGTCGGTAGACCAGTAGTTGCCTGCGGCGAAAATAATGTTGAACTTCTCGGGAGTGTCGTTTGTAAGATAGTTAAACTCGATAACCTTGGGAGTCCATTCACTGGCATCGCCGGGAATAGAGCAGTCAATTTTAGCTATACAAGCCGCATCGTCGGTTTTTGTTACCTCACCACCCTGATCGGTGGTCATGCCGAGTATGTTACGCTCGCGGTCAACCATACTTACCTTGCTGGGAGTGCTTAAAGAGATGTCGGCGGGAACATTGGCTTGAGTGTATGTGCCTTTCCAAAGATAAGCCACCACGGTTGCAGGCTCATTGGGGTTAGCTGTCCCGTGGCTGCGGGTAAACATGAATGAAACAGCATCCGGGCGATAAGCGAACTCTATACCGCCGAATGTGCCTCCATCCTTATTCTTAGCTGCTTTACCCTGAGCGGTTGACCATGTGGTGCCAAGTGTCATATATCCGGGTACGGTCTGTGTCTTCACTACCGAGTTGGGTGAATTATAGAGTTTCACAGCCGATGTGGAATTGTAACCCTCACATTTTTCACCTACAATCGTCGCACCCGTGCCGCCGGGTCCTATTCCGCCAACTTGCGAGATAGTCCATGGCGAAGGGGTTGTGCCGGTTTCCTTTGCATTGTTTTTAGGCACCCACGGCTTGCAGGCACCCCAGCCTTCCTCGAAGCCGGCATTGGGAAGTTGCTGCGCATTAGCGGTCAAAGCCGACACGGCGACCATCAATGCACTTCCAAAAATCGCGTAATTTTTTTTCATAATGTTCGTTTCTATGATTGGTTAGTTTATTATTATATATCTGATTTGGGCATATCGCTACGCTCAAATTAAGTTGCAAAGATAGCACATTTTCGACGCAATCAAGAGGTTTTATCCAAATAAATTCTAAACAATAAACTTATTTGCCAAATAAAACGTAACTTTGGAGAACTATGAAACGATTACTCTGCATAATATTGGTGACATTTATCTTCGCCGCATCCCACACCCGCGCCTGCACATCGGCAATCGTAGGGGCTGAGGCTACCCAAGCCGGGAGACCCTTGCTTTGGAAACACCGCGACACAGGCACCGAGCACAACTTCGTGGCCAGAGTCGCCCGCAAAGGCCAAATACCCTATGTCGCACTGTTCAACGGAGGCGACTCGCTGCTCGCCGAGGCATGGATGGGGCTAAACGCCCATGGCTTCGCCATCATGAACACCGCCTCCTACAATTTGGCACCAGACACAGCGTCTTTCCGGGACCGCGAAGGGTATCTGATGACCGCCGCGCTCGCACGCTGTCGTTCCCTTAGTGACTTTGAGGCATTACTCGATTCGCTCCCGAAACCGATGGGCGTTCAAGCCAACTTCGGAGTCATCGACGCTTCGGGAGCGGGAGCCTACTACGAAACCGACGATTACCGGTACACTAAATACTCCATCGACGATACTCCCGACAAATTACTGGTGCGCACCAACTACTCCTGCTCCGGCGACTCCGCTTGCGGCATGGGCTACATCCGATACCGTAACGCCGTTACCCTACTCTCCCCCCACATCAAGGACCGCGACATTACCCCCGCCACATTCACCGAGGAGATATCCCGATCCTTCTACCACTCCTTGCTCGGGCGCGACCCTATGGCCGACGGAGACAGTTGGGCTGTCGACCAGGATTTCATACCCCGCCGCAGTTCAAGCGCATCTATCGTCATCGAGGGCGTCCGACCGGGTGAATCACCATCCCTTTCGATAATGTGGACAGCCATCGGTTACCCCCCCTGTGCGACAGTAATTCCGGTGACCGTCGACAGCGTACCCGGCCGATTACAGCCAATAGCACCCGGATGGCGTAGTCCCGAATGCGATTATGTGCTGACACTCAAACGATTGGCATTTCCAATAACCCGTGGTTCAGGCCAACACTATGTAAACCTCCAAAAATTACGGCCCATCATCCAAAAATGTCACTTAAAAAGTGAAGCTACCTATCGGGAACATCGCAGAAATTAACCTATATTAACACACATGGGCCGGAATCCACAACTTTTCCTCGGTAATTTTGCCCCATGACCGAAGCCACTCTCAACAAACTCAAGATACTCGCCGCGGCTGCGAAATACGACGTTTCATGCTCCTCAAGCGGCACTGTAAGAGCCAATAAATCAAAAGATTCCGTCGGCAACACAGTCAGCGGTGTCGGCATATGCCACAGCTTTGCCGCCGACGGCCGTTGCATCGCACTCCTAAAGGTCATGCTCACAAACTATTGCGCTTTCGACTGCGCTTACTGCATCAACCGCCGCACCAACGACATACCCCGCGCAACTCTGTCAGTCAGCGAGTTAGTCGAGCTGACAATGGAGTTCTACCGGCGCAACTACATCGAGGGGCTATTCCTCAGTTCAGGCATTGTGCGCAATCCCGACTACACCATGGAACGACTCGTGCGCGTCGCCCACGACCTCCGCGTCACACACCGCTTCAACGGATACATACATCTCAAAAGCATTCCGGGAGCTTCGCGCGAACTCGTCACCCAAGCGGGCTTATACGCTGACCGCATGAGTGTTAACATCGAAATACCAAACGAAAATTCACTCAAATACCTCGCACCCGACAAGAATTTCAAAAGCATATACCAACCGATGGGCTACGTCAGACAAGGAGTGCTTGAAAATAAGGAAGACCGTCGCAAATTCCGCTCCACACCTCGGTTTGTCCCCGCCGGGCAATCAACTCAGATAATCGTCGGAGCTTCGCCTGAACGCGACCGCGACATACTTCGGCTTTCATCCGCTCTGTATTCAACCCCCACCCTGCGACGCGTCTATTATTCCGGTTATATACACGTCAACAGTTACGACACCCGACTTCCGGCATTGAAGCAGCCTCCCCTGGTCAGAGAGAATCGTCTTTATCAAGCAGATTGGCTTATGAGATTTTATCACTTCAAAGCCAACGAGATAGCCGACGACAGGTTCCCCGACCTCGACCTTGAAATCGACCCCAAGCTCTCTTGGGCATTGCGTCACCCCGAGGCGTTTCCCATTGATGTTAACCGCGCCGACTACGAAATGTTGCTGAGGGTTCCCGGCATCGGTGTGAAATCAGCAACCCTCATAGTCAACGCACGCCATTATCGCCGCCTCGGCAGCGACCACTTAAAGAAAATAGGTGTGGTGATGAAACGAGCGCGTTACTTTATCACTTGCGGAGAACTGACCGCAGTGTGCGTAGCCGACGCCACCCCTGAATATGTAAGGCGGCAACTGACCGCGCCACAGAGTCGTCGCTTGCAGTCTCCACCTGAACAACTAACACTCGATTTTGGCTAACATATGGACGACAGTACTTGTACCTTACGCTATGACGGCTCATTTGACGGTCTGCTGACAGCGGTTTTTGAACGTTACAGCCGACGCATCAACGCCGAGAGCGTGTTGAGCGACAAAGCAGACATACCGATGTTTCTCGACCGAGTGATAGACGTAGACACCGACGAGGCAAAAGCGCGTCGTGTGTGGAATGGCGTAAAACGCATAATGACCAACACGGGGCAAAAACTCCTCACGCAATCTTATCTCTCGGCAGAGCCCGGAATAGATTCATCCATATTCCGAATTATCATCAAATCGATTGATACCGAGCGCACTGTTGAAAACGACTTTGCTGACCCCGATGTCCTCGCTGCCTGGCACGCGGCACGGCGCGTCGGACAGGAAAGACACCAAATGCTACAGTTTCTCAGATTCCAAAAGGCCGCCGACGGAAGCTACTTCGCCCCGGTGGAACCACGCTATGATGTGTTACCCATGGCTGTTGAACATTTTGCGAATCGCTTCGCCGATCAACGATTTCTCATTTTTGACATCAGCCGAAAATATGGATTCTACTATGACGGAAACAAAACGATTAGGGTTACTTTGGAAGGTGATTTGCCTCATCTGCGTTCAGGCCGTTTAACTGAGGAACTGATGGACGAACAGGAGCGGCTGTTCCAAGACTTATGGCGCACATATTTCCATGCCATAGCCATAGCCGAACGAGCCAATCCACGCAAACAGCGCCATGATATGCCAGCACGCTACTGGCACCTCCTCACCGAAATGCAATCCCCCCCGTTACACACCATACCAACCTAACCCGATTATTTTACACCATATCCAATCTCAATCAATAGTTAATGCGGTCTTTGGATAAATCGGAAAGCATATCAGTATGTTATAGTACTGTCTTATTACCTTAGGTTTTACTTGTTTTCGGAATTAAATGTTAATAATTGTTGCCAAACGGAATAATATTAGGAATCTTGGGTATAATGCCCCCATTGCCATAGGCAAAACAAATGAATATTGAAAGAAAACAGCTCACCGTATAGCGGATAATCAAGAATTTATGACTATCTTTACACTGTCCTTAGGGACGTACATAGTCAGGAAGCGTTTAGCTTATTCCTTGTCAATGAATCTGGACAATTCTACTGCACTGAGGAATAATGATTTACCGCTCCCTTTGGTCTGCGTATATGCACTGATGTGTCAATATACGGCCAAAGGCGTGAGTTGTTTTCATTTTCAGTGCAGAGGTAGTCCAGAACCCATTGACGGAATTTGATAACAGTCTTGCGCCTCTTTGCATTTATAAATGTCCTTTTGAGACTGGTGGACACATAAATGTGTTAATCGCATGAAATTCTTAAAAATGAGTGCAATAGCAATAATCGCTGTTGCGAACTGTGCGGGATTCGTGTCATGTAGTGATGACAAAAACGAACCTGATGGCGGTGGTGAGATTGGAGGAGTAGTCGTAAATCCTTCAAAGGTGTTCACGGCAGGAGTTCCAAAACAAGTTGGCACGATGTCTGTTACAACAGATTCCAAAGGGTTGGTCACAATGATGAACAGCGCAGATGATGGGGTAAATATCGTATTTGCTTATCCGAGTATGAGCCGTGCTGAATCTATGAGCCGTGCTGAATCCTATGATGTAGTGATGGACGTAAATGATGAAGACGATAAGACGACGTTCAATCTGTCACTTAATGAAATGGGCTTTGCAAAGTATTGTAAACAGATTGAAAGTGACGGAAATGTCGAGGAATGGTGGTTTGAATACAATTCAAATGGCCAGCTTACAAAAATGACACGTTCCGAGGGTGACAATGAAGTGCATGAAATCGTTTATGAGAATGGCAATATCACTTCTGTGAAAGAAATCCACACTGACCATGAGGGTGATAATGACTGGGTGATTAACTACGGCTCTTCTGTGATTGAAAACAAAGGCTGTATAATGCTCTTCGATGAAACATTCGGCATTGATATGGACGAAATGAAATATGCTTACTTTGCCGGATTACTCGGTAAAGCGACTAAAAATTTGCCTGCGGAAAGATATGATAACGTAGACGGCGATAAAGGTACATACATATGGACTTTAAACGCTGATGGACTACCCGTGAAATTAGTTTCGGTTGATTCAGGCAACGGCTGGACTGATGAGCCACAGACAATGGAATTCAAATGGTAGACGATATTTATATGAAAAATCTATAAACCAATACGCATCTATATACTTTAGTGTGCCAAGGATTCTGTAAGATTATAGTTTTTGAATCACAACGAATAATGAGGCTGTGTCTATTTTGAAGTGACCCCCAAAAGTTGGACAGGTTACTAACTATCCGATTTGAGAAAGAGTTCGGTATTGTACCGGACTCT
>CANQQE010000045.1 GCA_947625935.1 uncultured Muribaculaceae bacterium
TTCCACCGTATCCGAAACGGACAGTTCCGTCTTTCGGCTCAGCGTTTCAATCAGGAGCATGAGCGTTGCCGTGAGTTCATCGAAAGAAGTGTGGCGGAGAGTCTGACCAAGCACATTATAGTCGCCACTCACCATGTACCGTCGTTCGAGCTTATGGCAAACGAGTTCAAGGGTAGCCCGATAAACGGAGCTTTCACATCTGAACTTGGCGACTTCATAGCCAACAGTCGTATCGAGTATTGGATTTATGGCCATTCGCATCGAAACATAAATAAAACCATCGGCAATACCCGGTGCATCTGCAATCAGCTTGGTTATACCTTTCATGGAGAGCAGGCCGATTTCCGCCGGGATGCCATAATAGAAATAGAAATAAATGACAATGAACTTCAAGTTTGACGGCGACCGGTTGTTCTTCACTTCCGATACCCATTTCAACCATACCAACATACTGCAATATTGCAATCGCCCGTTCAAGACTGTCGATCAGATGAACGAAACCATCATCACTAACTGGAACAATGTGGTTGAGCCTGATGATATAGTCTTCCATCTCGGAGACTTCTGTCTCGGTGGAGCTGAAGAGTGGAATAAGATTCTTGACCGACTAAACGGCAGAATCTATCTCGTTCTCGGTAATCATGACCTCAAGAATATCCGGCAAGGATTCATAGACAGGTTCGAGCGCGTTGCAATGTCGATGTGCATTCAGGTTGGCAAAAAGAAAATCTATCTGAATCACTTTCCTTATCTGTGCTTTGAGGGTGGGTATCATAACGACGTCTGGCAACTGTTCGGACATGTTCATACCCGCCCATCGAACACCGGGATTGACGCCGGACGCCTTCAGTACCTCTTCCCGACACAGCTTGATGTCGGGGTAGACAACAATAACTTCACACCCCTGTCTTTCGATGAGGTACGACACAAGATTCAAAGGCAGATCGAATCGAACTAAGTATTTACCTTCTCGACGGCGTCTTGTCTGCTAACGAGACGTCGTCGTCGTTCTGTTTATAAAGTTTTTGATTTTGCTCTTTAATCCGGATGGATGGCGGTTTTGATGACGTTGTCGGCGCGACTGGCGAACAGGTCGTAGGCTTCCTGGATTCGGCTTAGTGGGTAGCGGTGGGTTATCAGATGGGTTGTGTCGATTTTGCCTTCGGAGATGAGCTGCATGATTTTGTCGCAGTCGCAGGCATCGACACCGCCGGTCTTGAATGTCAGGTTCTTGCCATACATCAACGGAAGGGGCAATATCTGTTCCTTCTCATAGAGCGCAACAATCGTGACAATGGCATTGGGACGGGCATAACGCCATGCAAGTTCAAATGCATCCTCACCTCCTGCAACCTCAATGACGCGGTCGGCACCACGGCCCTCTGTCAATGACTTAAGTACTTCAAGGCATTCTGTCGGTTCGACTACATCCACATCCGGATAATGCTGGCGCACAAATTCACGGCGGTTTTCATACGCCTCGCAAACGACAATCCTTAGTGGCTTATATAGCCGCACACATTCCAAAGTGCATAAGCCGGTCGGACCGGCACCGGTGATGAGTACCGTATCTTCTTCAGAAATCTCAGAAATCTTTGCCGCCCAATAACCGGTAGCGAGAATGTCGCCGACAAACAGAGCCTGCTCATCGCTCACGTTATCGGGAATCGGAGTCAGACCATTGTCGGCGTATGGCACACGGACATATTCCGCCTGACCGCCGTCGATGTGGCATCCAAGCATCCAGCCGCCGGAGTTGCAGTTGTTCACGTATCCCCGTTTGCAGTAAAAACACTCGCCGCAAAATGTCTCGACATTCACTGCGACCCTGTCGCCCGGCTTGACCTTGGTGACCGCCGAACCGACAGCCTCCACGATGCCAACTAATTCGTGTCCCACAGTAATGCCGACCTCAGCTTGAGGTACGACCCCATGAAGAATATGAAGGTCCGACGAGCAGATGCTCGAAAGAGTAACTCTCACCACGGCATCCTTCGGGTCTATAATCTCCGGCTTCGGTTTCTCAATCAGCTCGAACCGTCCCGGCGCAGTATATGTCAATGCTTTCATCTTAAATTTTATTCTATATCCGATGGCAGGAGGTTGTCATCGTTGAAGCGGTCGAAATCGGACTGAAAGAGCTTGTCCTGAATGACGCGATATTTCTCAAACTCAGTTTCAGCGTATTCTTTAGCTTGTTCGGCTGATACATGTCCGGCATCAGTCAGAACGGGACGGTCGGTAAGATCAAGAAACTTATCAATACGCTTAGCCCAGTCCTCCATTGTCATGGGAATATGACGTTTAGCCATATCTTCCGCCAAGTCAAGGAATGAGTTGACAATTCGTCCCATATCCTCCAGCTCACTCTCTTTAAGATAATTTTTGGCGATGCTGACATCCGGCTTAACAATCTTTCCGTCAGGAGCGTTTTCCCATGTTGTCAGCCCCATGTGTTCTTTCTCGGCGTTGGCACGTTCAATGATAAGTTCAGCCGCCGTATGACCATGAACAGCGTAGAGCATCTTATTCTGAACCTTCTTGAAGAATAGTCTTGTGGTAGGGGCATCTCGGTTGTAGTCGATGGCAGTAGCATAAATATCCGTCAGCTTCTGATAGAAACGTCGCTCGCTGAGGCGTATCTCACGGATTTCAGCCAACAGATGCTCGAAATAGTCCTCGCCTATAAACGAGCCGTTCTCCATTCGCTTCTTGTCAATCACATATCCACGGATGGCAAACTGCCGCAAAATAAACGTACACCACTGTCTGAATTGTGTGGCTCGTGTACTGTTAACACGATAACCGACTGATATGATGGCATCGAGATTGAAGAATTTCAGCTTGCGATTGACCTGACGCTCGCCCTCGGTTTGAACTACCGAGAAATTCTCGGTAGTTGCCTCCTGAGTCAACTCCCCAGTCTCGTAAATATTTTTCAGATGAAGTCCGATGTTGTCAGAAGAGCAGTCAAACAACTGCGCCATAGCCTTCTGCGTACACCACACAGATTCCTTATGGTACACAACCTGCACACCATCCTCCTTCCCCTCAATCTGAAAGATCAGGAACTCCGCAGTGCTATTTCGTATCTCAAACTTCTTCGCCATGTTTTTTTATCACTTGGGTTAATATCCACGTAAAATATTGCCAATTCTATTTGGCTGTTGAATTATTTCGACAAATCCGTCTTTTTTCAACCGGTTCTTAACGTGATCATTCGATACGTCAAAGCGATTAGCTATCGAATCAACAATTGAGTAGTATATCGGGAATTTTCCTTTCTGGTTGTCAATGACGAAAGGAACCTGATGTAGCCTATGTTGCTTGAATAATATGGAAACTGCTTGCCTGAACTCAGCATCAGGCATTAATAGATAGGATGCAAAATCGTTGGCCTGTACATCAAACCAATGAAACTCAGCTTCAGATGGAATGTATGTTGCCGAATCAGCTGTTGCAAAGAAAAACTCATATTGTCGTAGTTTTTCTCTATGCAAATATGCATGTGCCAATTCATGAGCTAAAGAAAATCGTAATCTGTGCGGTTGAGAAATAAGCCAGTTAGGAAGAATGATGCAGTGCCTAATAGCATCATATTTACCATTATGTGTTGTTGGTAATTCTTGAAATTCAATTTTCACATTTAAAAATGTAAGAAGTTTGTCTTCATTTTTATCTGTTTCGATTGAATAAAAATCTGGAGATGCAAGTAATTTATTTACAATTTTGTTTATCTCTGTGCGAGGCAAATAGCTCGGTTTTAGTGTAGGCGCATTTATTGGAAGCCCGTTATATCGAAGCATCTCTCCCATCGTATAAAAGCATCCATTTTCAAATATAAGTGGATAAGAGGGAGCGTTTAGATTACCCCGAAGAATGTTGAATTGATAATCTCTTTGCTCAACTTCATTTAACGTTCGAGGGGCCATCCATTTTTCCTCCCCGTAACCATTCCATATGATTAATCCGACTCCAGTGTTCAATGCCTTATCAATGACTGGTTGGGGAAAGCCTATACTAGTTACAATATATAGTTTTTTACCAAATGGAAGATTTTGTGTTTTGCCACGCCACTCTTCAAAATCAGATTTGTCAAGTTTCCTTCCTAGATCCTTACATTCAAAAATAATGAGATTCGAGATTGCATCATTAAAATGAGAATTTCTCACCTCGATAGAGATGTCAGCTATGAATTGATCTGTTCCGAAGTCAATGGGATATGCTTTCTTTTGATGAAGGGAATAGTGTTTTCCAACAGCGACTGTCCCATCTGTTATCAGTTTCTTGACTAATCGAAAGACTTTATTCTCATATGCATCACCCTGTTCGGTCGTGTTCATAATAATTCTGTTTGTTAGGCGAGATATTATATTAAAACAAAGATTAGAGCGTTACATTACTGATTCGTGCTCTTACTCAAAATGGCGAGTTCGCTTAGTGTTGAACACTGCGCATCATAACGTTCCTTTTGCGATGCGAAAGGTTTGTTCTGACAGTTCAGCATAGATGAATCCAATTCTTCTGTCATATCAATGTCAAGAAGAGCGTAAAGGAACACAGTATCTTCCCCGGTCTCGCGGGGCGAGGGATTCTGAACGGAGAGATAGTATTCGTGTGGTATGAGCGTCTTTGGCACAAACCGTACATCTTCCGTTAGGCGGAAAAGATGCTGACCATCAGGCCTGCGTGTATGGAAAAGTACCGAGCCGATAGAAGCGGCATTATTAATAAGTTCCATGCCGTCGGCTGTGTAATGTATGGGGACGGCAAGTTTTCCGGTTTCGTAAAATTTCAGAGACTTTGCAGTGTAATTCTCCATCATCACCATAAATACACCATCTTTGGCAAGGGACGACAGAAGGGATGTGACACTGGAATAATGAGGCAAATCGGGAGTCGGGTCTTTCCCAAGTGTGTATGGAATAATATCGAAATATTCTGTGAGTTGAGTCAGTAAGGAGGCGTTCTCTTCTGCATAACGCTTGTTGTTGTCAAGCGCGAGCGCATATATGTGCTCCTTACCGAAAGGTCGGTAAACCTTTCCTAAAACATCTTGGAAATGTGCTTTTATATACTCGGGGGCCCATACTCCGGGCTTGGCCTGCATAGCGTAAAATTCGTATTTGTCCTCAAGTACCTGACGGATTTTATCGCGGAAGATATTGCGCACCTTATCACGCCAGCCTCGCTTTTGCGCGGCATTGTTGCGCCCGTAAAGAGACACGACGTAAAGGAAGTTTACATCGTAATGGGTAATCAGGAGCGTATCACGGTCAAATAGTCGGTTCCGGAACTGCTGTGAGGTAAATGTCCGCGCAGATTTTTTCGTCACCTCAATGGTATCGCCATACGAAAGGTCATCGGGCACTGTTGCACTGATGAAGAAATTGGGTATGACGTTGTAGCCTTCGGTAACTTCATCCCGCAGGCAGAAGTCAGTCTCCCTTGGCTTGTCGTCGGCATCATCTCCGAAGAAAAGATTTAGGTTCCATGAAATGACATTTCGGGCATATGTGTATTGCTTGGCCACTGACTCTTCGGAGATTCTATTCTTCTGCTTGTAATATTTGGAGTCGCCAATGTAATATACACGTTTCTTCTCTTCCTTCGGTGCCGTAAGGCTATCCCATATAAATAAATGGTCTACCTCCTTGCCGTCGGCCTGTTTCTTGTTCAGACGGTCAGGTAATGCGTGATCGCCGATAAGCTCGTCAATGATTGCCTCAAATACAATATTGAAGTTTTTAACGAGTAGAAATTCGTTGAGCTGCGCATTGATTTTCACCTGCTTCGATTGCTCGAAGAAGGCATAGCACAGCTCCCATAAGCGCAGAGCCTTGTCGGAGAAATATTTGTACTTGATCTGATGGAGGCGACGCACGCCGAATCCCTTGTTTAAGTACATTTCAAAACGCTTGCCGGTGATGAGGTCGTAATTGAAGTTTATCTCAACCGGGAAACCATATTCTTTTTTGATGTAGTGGAGTATCGAGAAGAATATGATAAGCAGTTCCTCGTCAAAGTTCACCTCGCGCCGCTTGGTGACGGGATTGATGTAGACCGGCTGACTGTCCTGAATTACAAGCTGCGACTTGTTGATTGTCCGGCTCCAGTTGATTTTGTTGAAGCCGCGATGCACGTTCTTGAGAATAAAGAGGAACCAGTCGCGGTTCTCTTTATTAAACTCAATGAGTGAAAGGATGATGTCAAGGAAAGTGTTGCTAGTGCGACGCCTGCTCTTGCCAACCTTGATGGCACTTTGTCTGCGGACTATGGTATGGTCGACGTCATGGCTGCGGCAGTAGTCGTAGTAGACGGCTATTGCACGGTAAATCCATACCGACAGCCCGTAGATAAACTGTCGTTCGCCCTGCGATAGCGGGTTGCCGCTATCTGTTAGATTGACTATATCTTCGGGCTTGTGATGGTTGAATACCTTGTCCTGTTGATTGAGAACGACCTTTGGAAGGATGAACACCGCCGTACCCTTGGACGCAAAATAATAGTAGCCGACGTAGTTCACGGAGGCTACACCGTCCACCACGTCAAGTTCATCAACATTGGGGAACAGTTCCTGCAATAGTCCTATTGGGTACGGATACCCCTCAATCAGCAGTTTCATCAGGCTATTTCATTTACTGACATGTTCCAGCCTTTGGACTGCACGGCATCAATCAGCTCTTGGATCTTTGATTTGCCGCCCCAGCCGTTGGTGGAAACGTATATGGGTTCGCCTTTACATTCTACAATAGCTACGCGGTTTGCCTTGTCTGTTCCTTTGCGGCTGTCGTATGCCTCTTTTAGTTCTACAAAATGACTGACGATATTGCCAAGAGATGACCATTCCTTAACAACCTCGAAAGCCGACATTTCGGGATGCTGCTCTACATATAATTTTACAAGTTCATAGGCAAGCATCTTCTTGGAATATCGCCCTTGGCCGTTAATCATATACTTTGTGTAATCTCGACCGTCATTCTGTTTTGACTCATCATCCATATTGTCTGATTCTCCAAGGACATAATCAAAAGGGATATTGAAGTGTTCGGCAAGCTCTTTAACTTGCTGAATTTCGTTCTTATGCCATTGATTGCTTACGACAAACGCAGTGCCGTCGTTAGCAATAATCGGTGTCTTGTTCCAACGGTTTTCCTTCTCGTAGGATTCGGGATTATCAATGTATTTGACGACATCATCGCGGTCAGCAAAGATTTCTTCTACCGCATCGGAAATAGCCTCAGATGTATTCGATTTTGCAGCTTCGCTTAGTATCTCAAATACGGCATAAGTGATATACCGCATCTTCTTGCCATTGACTGTTAGTTCATCTATTATGTCTGTATAATTCGCGGAGTCGGGTTCAAGACCAAGATTTAAAACGAAACGTTCTATTCTTTCTTCATCAGCGTCTCCGGCTTCATCGAAATATGAGGCAAACGACATAGTTTCCCCGTTCTCGTCTTTGAAGAAATCCTCATCAAGGCCGAAGTCCTTAAACACATCATTGTATAAATAGAACAGAACTTTTGAGAGAAACACTTTCGGCGTAATGACTTTGTCCATCGCCTTTGCAAAGAAGTATCCGAGTTTTTTATCTTCCTGCTGGATTTCGCCGCCCTCGATGCGTTCATTGATGGCACAGACAAAGTTCCACCAGTCGTATGTATTGCCGTTTGAGAAAACGATTTTGAAGTTTTCGCCGGCGTCCTTGATTTTGATATAGTTCCAGTCCCAACGTCGTTTGAAAGCAGAGTCAATGGGGAAGAGCGACTGGTCGCTTGTGTTCATTGTCGCCCAGATATACATATTGTTCGGCAACAGCAGACACTCGCCGTTCTTTACCATGCCGACAACATCCTTGCCTCCACTGTAAAGTGCATTGATGGCATCGTGTCTTGCGATACTGAACCCGCCAAGAATCTCCTTAAGTTCCTGGGCGAAATCATCGTCGGCCACAATGGGATAGTCTGAGAATCCGGCTGCGTTGCGGTCAAGCAACTGGAAGATGTCGCCGAAGATTTGGGCGCAGTTGCCGCGATTGATTTCCTCGACAATGAGGAACACCGGCTTAGGTTCATCGTTCTGCTGCGCACGCCACGCGGCAACATAAGCCTTAAGAAACGCCTGCATCACATAGCGGTAAACTATGCGGCTTTCTTTGACGGCTTCTCCTTTTTCATAGACAATGTGCCCGGCCATATCACGAACATCAGTCTTGATAGTGATGGGCTTATATGACCCGACAAACGAAGCGTAGTCGGTATCCGGATGGAACGTTGTACGGTAGTTCTCGTGCTTCGAACACATCTGTTCAATGGTGTGTGATTTGCCGGTGCCGGGAGCGCCGTAGAAGATTTGCTGGAGTGGTTCCTTGAAAGGTAAAGCCTTTAATGGCTGAACGCTTGTAGATTCAGGAATGTCTTGAGTTATCGTAAAACAAGCTGGTGAAACCTGAATTTGATCAGGTCCAAAAAAAGTCAGCGTATAAGTCGGAACTCCACTGGTAGAATTACGTTCCAAACACACTACGTCGCCTTCCTCGACCTCATAATCCTTGAATAAGTTACCAAGTCCAGGAATCCTTTTCTCCTTATTTGAATTGGCAAAATATACGAAACGGAGTTCTCGTTCTGAGGCAGGTAGAGAAATATTCTTTCTGGATTGAATAAGAACCGAGAAATTCACTTCGATAACACTCTGGTTCTGAACATGAGTCCCACTGAAGAAGGTCTCATAATCAAAATCATTGGACATGCGGATATAGATTTCGTGAGTCTTAGTTGACCCGACTTCCGCAGAGGTTAGCTTTTTATAGAATTTTGAGACATTCATGATAGGTATTGTTTTAAGATGGTTGCTATTTTATATGCCATAATGGGTGGTACGGCATTTCCAATCTGCATATAAGTTTTCAGATATGCTCCGAGAAAAAAATAATCATCGGGGAATGACTGGCAACGGGCAGCTTCACGAGGTGTTAATGCTCGAATTTGGAAAGGGTGAATATGAGAATGGCAGTCCATTCTTAAATGGGCTGTTATAGTACGAGAAGGTCTGTCAGCTATAAGTTTATAATATTTATCTTTAAAGCAATGGAGTCTATGAGCATATGGCATGATATCTGCAATCTTTGGGTCTGCGGCATCATCACCTTGATTGAGCAGTTTGTAAATATCATAATTTATGTCATTAACATAGCGAGCCTTGTGATTATAGACAATCGGCATCTCCCTATTAAAATTTATAAGTTCAAGATACTCGTTGTCTGTGCCCGTGTAGCCGTTGACATCGATTTTTTTCCCACATGTCTCACTATCTATCTCATTTTGATTTTTCACGCGAGGTGCATCAAGAGGTTTGATTGCTTCAAGGGCATCGCGAAGGAGAAAGCGTTCATTTTGTTCGTTTGACAGCTCAATTTGTTCAAAAATTTCGCTTGGTGTAATTCCTTGTTTTGTCGCGACATCATTACGAACAGCAATGTAAATCAACCGTTCTCGATTTTGCGCAACAGAGAAATCTGCAGAATTAAATAATTTATATGCTACATCGTATGAATATGTGTTGCCATCTTTCTCGACCGATATGCGCCTATAATCTTCAACAACTTGTTCAGCCACTTTAAGCATACCTCTGACATTCTCCATCACTACAATTTTAGGTAATAGAGATGTTACGGCCTTTATGAAATACTTATAAAGTTCATTACGAGGATCATCAATGATTCTCTGCTGATTAGCACTGCTGAATCCCTGACAAGGGGGGCCACCAATTACGACATCGACATCTTCCTTGATATATTCGGGAATATTATCAACTATTTTTCGTATGTCGGCCTGAAGTATGCGTGAGGAAGGTATTTCAGGATGATTATATTTGTATGTACGAATACATACATCCTCAAAGTCATTGGCAAAACAGATCCGATATCCTGCATCTATAAAACCTAAACTGAGACCTCCTGCTCCAGCGAAGAAATCCACAACAATGGGCTTATCTAATTTTTGCTCTCGGGATTGAAGAGATGCCCTTTTCTTATTGCTAAGCTTGTCAAGGAGAGTGCCGAAAACAGTTGAGTTGTTTATGTAAAAAGACACAGCATTGATAATGCGGTCATAAGTTTTATCCAACATTTTTTTCAATAATGATAAATCTTCTGCTCCGGTAATTATGCCCATATCACTAAGCTCATTAACAATATTATCTGATATGGTCTTAATGTTAGTTATGGGCATACGATTTCGCTCAGCCATAACTTCGACCAAGCGACAGTAGATGTTTATCAATTCGATAAATTCATCCTTATCTTTAATATTTGATACTGGATGAAAAATCATTGCTTTATCTTATTGAGATTCTTTTGTATTGATTTTGCAATAGCCTCGGCAAATAACGGGGGAACTGCATTGCCAATTTGTTTGTATTTTTCTCCTCTTGAACCGACAAATTCAAAATCATCGGGGAAAGATTGGATTCGGGCAGCTTCGCGTACAGTAAAACTTCGGGCTTGATTCTCGTCTGGATGGATGAATTGGAATCCGTCTTTGTATATATGCGCCAAGATGGTTTTTGACGGGAGATCCCACCATTGTACAACATAGCTGTTATCAAATACACGAGCGTGTTCATGTTCATATTGCGGCATTTCACGGCGCAGTTGCCCGAAACTCCAGTGATTATGTATCATCACAGCAAATCGTTCACGGTCAAGTGTATTATGTCGACGTGCAATATGATCATAAAGAGGACGTTTCCCCGATTTTCCTATCCTTTTGAGAAAATCATTATTGCACGGATAATCAAAATCGTTCATAGAGGCATCATGACCTGGTTCAACTGGAGGTAAATCGCCAATTGCTTCTTTGACTGAAATATAACGGGATAATCCAGCACGAAGACTCTCGGGAGTATCAGGATTCCAATGGGTCTTCTTCAAGTCGTCATATAAATTCATCACCGAAACCTCAGTTATGTCCTTCCTTACACCCATTATTATCACGCGTTTGCGTAATTGAGGTACGCCAAAGTCTGCTGTGTTATGAACGAGAATGGACGGGTCGGTCGTGATATTGTAATTTTCGCCAAGGGCATTGACGACTTCATTGAAAATATTACCTCCATTTACTTTCGCGGATAGGATGCCGGTAACATTTTCAAACACAAAGAACTTAGGATTATAATGGTGAAGTATTTTTACATAGCTTTCAAATAGGAAATTCCTTGAGTCTGTTGCCATTCGCTTACCGTCACGTACACGGCCTGCAGTAGAATAGGCTTGACAAGGGGGGCCTCCTATTATTATGTCAACTTTTCGTCCTCTGACAACTTTGTCGATATTGGCTATGCAATTATCAGATGTTATATCTTGTTCCAAAACTTCATTACCCCAATCTTTGTAGCCATAATGTTTCATGCGTTTGCGCAAGGTTTCACAAGCCCAATGATTAATCTCTACATGGGCAAGTGCCTGAAAGCCCATTCTATAAAAGCCCTCAGATAATCCTCCGCAACCTGCGAATAAGTCTATAAAAGTGTATTTAGCCATTATTATTCGGGCATTCTTACAAGTTCTTGAATCTGCACATCAAGGAGCTCGGCTATCTTGAGAAGGGTGTCGAGGCTCGGTTGAATTGTGTTAGTGCACCATTTGGAGACTGTGGCGGGGTCTTTACCGAGTTGTTCGGCAAGCCATTTGTTGGTCCGCTTCTTCTCCACAAGCATGACTTTGATTCGGTTTATATCTTTGCCCATGATGTTTTTTCCTGTTCAATGATGCAAAGTTAACGAATTTTACCGAGAAGTCAGTCATGTCATGCCATAAAATTGATTGACACTTTCAATAAATTGCATTTCATGCAATGAAACATTATCAAGAATAGTCAGCTTCAGGTTCTGCCGCCTTTGGTACATCGGTCTCTTCAAAGCTATAGCCGCTTCCGTCAGACGATGTAATGTTGGTATAAATTCTATTGAGAGTTTCCTCTCGGTTCGCTTTGTTGCGTAGTTCACATTCCCATACACGTATTACTTTCCATCCCAAATCACATAACGCCTTCATTGATTCTCGGTCGCGCTCAATATTGCGCTCGATTTTCTCCTTCCAGAACTCGACGTTGGACTTAGGTAACCGGAAATACTTGCGCCCTTCATGCCCATGCCAAAAACAACCATTTACAAAAACTGCCGTCTTATACTTTGGCAATACAATATCCGGAGTGCCCGGCAACTTCCTGACCTGTACACGGAACCGCAGACCACGAGAGAAAAGATACTTCCGCACAATCATCTCCGGATTCGTATCCTTCCCCTTGATAGCCGCCATACAGCGGCTCCGCTGCTCCGATGTCATTACATCCGCCATAGTATTTTATTCAGCACTATCGGGTTTGGACATTTGAGAAGCAATCCTATTCAAGGTCTTTGAGATTTCTTCCAATGATACTTGAACAGTCTTATGGTTGGAAACATAATGGGGTTTTACCAACCCTAAAACCAAATCTTCCATAGAGTCTTCTAGAGGACTTTGAACGAGCATATTTATTCTCTTTACAAATGTCTTGATAGGAATCTCTGCATGAAGATTATATTTATCGTTATACGCAACATCAACAGTAATATCAAAATCTTTGTCACTCCATTCTTTATTTATGTCTTCGCACCAACCAATCATACTATTCCACGCCTTTCCTGCTGCAATATAGACAGGATTTTTAGACGTATTGATATACATGTTTTGAAATTTGCTGTCAAGATTATGGATTAATTCATCTCCAAAGTTTATACATACATTAGAGGCATCATATTTGCTTGGATTTGAGATTTGCAAGAAGAATGCCTTCTTGTACACTATTATTCGACAAGTAAGATGGGGACGATGTTCTTCTTCCCACTGTCGTTTCATTTCCTCTAACTGCATCTTATTTTGTTTAAGAGTATGAATGGTAACAACAATCATTGCAAAAGAGGCTAACGCACCAATGAAACTGCCCCAAAAGATAACCATGTTTGAGGCTCTCCTATAATTGGTAAACCACATGGAATTTGGAGGATGAAATTCAATGCGATTGGGACTAATAATAGCCCGATAATAAGTAGGAGATATTTTACTTTTATCTTGTTCATATGTCTGTTTTATAGTCAAAATTACGAATAAAATCTGAGCCTGCAAAGCAAACTCGCGAAAGATAAGATAAAACGCCCCGGAAAGAGGGTGAGGCTTGTCGGGGCGTTGGGGAGGGGTCAGGGATTAGTAGAGGCGGATGCAGGTGACGTCGGCTTCTTTGACGATGTGGGGATCTTCACTCTCGGTCTTGTCGAAGGCGAAGGCGAGGTGCTGGATGCGGTGCTTGGGGCAGAGTTGCATGAGGAAGTTGGTGAACTTTCTCAGTTCGGCGGCGAGCCATTTTACATCGTTGGTCGAGGTGACTCCGCCGAGCAGCAGCACGTTGTCGGGGAGATGGGCGGCTCCGCCCGCGGTCGTTAGGATTACGAGCGACACGGCAAAGGTTGCGTCTTCCGAGGTAAGACTTGTGCCGTTGGTATAGGCCTGATAGCGGAGTTTGGCGGTCGGAGTGCCGTAGTTTTCGGCGAGATATTTCTCGATGTCGGCGAAGGCTGCGCTGAGGCGAGGGTCGCTTACGGACGAGATACCGGTAGGCGGCTCCGCTTCAAGTGGGGTGTTGGCTGCGGAGGTAGCCTTGCGGCCGAAGATGGTTTTCACAGGGGAGAGAAGTTGGTTGAGGTTGTTGATTATGTTGCGGTCAGTCTTGATGGGTTGCTCCCGTTGGTCGCCTACTTCGTGGTTGCCACCGCGCACAGGGCTGTGCCCGACATGCGCTTCAAGCTGACTCGCTAATGCTTTGCATTTCATTTTCTGTTGGATTTGGGATTTGTTTTTGAATTGAGTTCGTTCAGTTTCTCTTCGCTGATGCATGTGAGTACGCTGAGGACGTTGTGTCGGAAGTATTCCGCCAACTCGATTGCTCCGCCTACATCGTTATCTCCGATTTCTTCGGGAGGCGACTGCTCCTCATCGCATACCCATCGCGCCATTCGCAACAGCAGGCTGAAACGGATTACATAGATTTCGAGCTTGCAGAAGAAACTGACAACCGTGTCGTTCATCTCATTGTCGCACATCTCGGCATTCCGGTGTTGCCATTCATAGAGTGTCCGCTTCGCCGCCGGTGTGAACCGCACAATTATAGGTATCGGTTCCCCTTCATCATCGAGTCGGCACTCCACCGAGAGAATAGCGGTGAGTATGGATTCCCATGCGTTGTCGAGGTCTTCGCTTACCTCATCCTCCTGCCATTTCGGTTTGCCGGATGATTCCGTCATGGCGAATAGGATGCGGTCAATGACCACGAAGTAGGGCGAAGCTTGACTGAGCCAATCCGTTGGCTGTTCTCTCGCCGTTGGCAAGTTCGGTAAGCAGACGTTTCTGAATTGTCCCGACCACCGAAATGAACGGTCGTTTGATGAAGATGGAGTTCTGACAATTCTTGCGGTCCGACATTGTCGTGCTACCGTTGAATGCCGACAGCCAGAATTGTTCCTCCGAGCCGTTGTTGTAGCGTGTGAAGTTTTTGAACCAGGCCGACAATTCATCAACCCACAGGCACAGACCTCTCGGATTGTGGGAGTGAATGGCACTCAGTCCCTCCTGCGTAACATCCGACACGAGGTAGCGCAGACGCTTCGGTTCTTTCGGGAATTGCTCGAATCCGGCGTGAACACGCTCCTTGCGACTCATGGCTATCGCCTGTTGATACTCGGCATACTTTTTCTGATAGTCCAGATTGTTTTTCCAATCGGCGTTGACGAGCGGACGCATTGCGAATGCCAGCGGATGTGACTTACAGGCTCCGGGGCGACCGACAATCGCTATATAGAGGATTGCAGATTCATGCCAGTTGCGTTTCACTTCCACGCGATGAGAATTGCCGACAGCAACCGATATAGCGGCCATCATTGAAGCTGCGGTGTAGTCGACCGGAAAACCGTTGCTGTCATGCAACTCACGGATTATGCGCTGTAATCTTTCGGGTAACACATGCACCGGAAATGCGTTGGTCGCGGATCGTGTGTAATCTCTTTCCATTGGCTTAGAAATTATATCCTCCACGGGGACGGCGTTTCATTCCGGCTGTTATGGCAGCCGCAGTTTCGGCGAGGGAAGGAGCGACGGAATGTTTGCGTCCGTTCTCAATCCATGCGTACAGTTCATCCTCATAAAAATAGAGGAGTTTGCCGCGCTTATAGCTCGGAATGGGGTCATTCGGAGCCTTGATGCCGCGGTAAAGACTCGAAAGTGACTTGCCTATTATCTGGCAAGCCTCTTTCGCATACACGAGTCTGCGCGAGGGCTTGGACTGTTTGGGTTGGCCGGTGAAGCCTGCCTTTTCAAGCAGTTCAAGCATTCGGTCAAGTTTCTCGGAAAGACCGCCTACCACGTTGGGCAGTTGGTCGAAGGTGATTGTGGGTGCTTCCATTTTATTTTGCGTTTTAGAAGTTTGTCTGAAATTCTAACGCAAAGTAAAATAGTGAGTTGGGGGTTATCAACTTAACCATTCTCACTCCCGTGAAATAACCGTTAGGCAAGCGCTAACCCACTGATAAACAGCAATGAAAAGAAGAAATTATTTGTATGGTGAAAATATGAGGGATGGAGTGATTTTGTGGTGATTTATGATAGTCACTCCTAATTGGACATGACAATCTATGTCCTGATTTCTCAGACAGGACAAATCTTCAACAGAGAAAACTCTTAGTAGAAATAAACGTCCGTAACTTGCGGTTGGAAGCCGTCAAGTTACGGGCGTTAATATGCGTTTTCCGAATTAGGTCGGGGTGTCTTGTAAAATAAAATTATTGTCTGAAAAGTTCCGAATGAGAACCGAGACGGACAAGGTCTATTTGGTCGGTGTCAGGGTCAAACCAAATAAGCAGAAAGTCGCCCTCAATATGGCATTCCATATATCCGGCATAGTTCCCGGTAAGCATGTGCGGATAATATTCAGGCGGAATTGGAGTTTCCGACTGGAGCATGTTAAGTACAGTCATAAGTTTTTTCAACTTATTAGGATTGTTGCGGAAGCGTTTGTAATCCTTTTTATATTGGGTGGTAGGGTGTAGCTTCTTCATAATCCCATGGAGCGTTCCATCGCTTCTACTGAGGATAAATCAAGAGGAGCGGAGTTGCGCAATGCACCACTTTGGACTTCCTTCATTGCCGCGAGTGTGATTTCATTAGGCTCACTGTATGCGGCATCGAGTAGCAGAGTCTCTACATAGTTGTTGAGACTTCTGTTTTGACGCTTGGCAAGCTGGCGCAGCCGTTCAATAAGCTCAACCGGCAGTCGGAAACTCTGATTCTTTTTGGGAAGTGCTATATCCATATCGTAATATTTTATGTTGCAAAGTTAATGTATTTGTATTACAATAACAAGCATTTGCACAAAATAGTTGAAGGGCAACGGCTTATATGGGCACTTCCTATTTCGGAACAAAGGAAAAAGCGGATAACTCCGGTGATTGTGCCATTGTTATCCGCTGAAATATCATGATATAGGTATCAAGCTCTATTGAGTATGTCGAGGTTGATGTTGCCGTAACGTTGGAAATGCTTGAACAGCTTTTCCATCTGGTCACGGGTATGGATTGGAATTCTTTCTTTTGTGGATTTGCTCTCCCGGAGTTTCTGCTCGATGGTTCGGATTTGTGTGCTCTCAAAAGGCTTCTCGAAAACCTTCTTGACAAAGTGGGCGATGACACCGCCTTGGAGTCTGAGGAATTTGCCGACGTTGTAGCCGAGATGTTTCAGGTCTTCTTTTGTCAGATGGTTGCTTCGCAGATTCACCGGCGTGAACGGTGGCATTTCATGAACCGTCCAGATTTTGGCGTTATGGTGCAACTTCTGTAATTCGTCTGCATCAAGATATGGCTGCATCATGTGGGTGATGTACGCGCAGAGAAACTCAATCTGTGCCATGCTGAATTTCATATCCTCCTCTTTGAGTTCCTCGTGGGCCGCATTGCACAGTTCATGCTGCGATAGAAGTTTCATCTGGAGCTCTGACTGTTCCTTGTCCGATTTCAAAGCCTTGATAGCGGCCTCCAGTTGGTCGGAGTAATAGACATCGCCATCATCGGAGATATACGCTTCTTCTTCCCATTCCTCAATGCGGATATTGCCGTTATCCTCCTTGATGCGTTTTTCTTTCGCCGTCTTTGTGAAACAGCCGATACTGTCGTTGGACTCGGGGTAGGCGCGTACGCGATATATGCCGAGTTCCAGCTCTTTCTTGATATGCTTGGGCTGGAGACTTACCCATTCGTTATATAGGGCATCCGACTCCAGAACCTCATCAAGTCCGTGGCCGCCCATATAATCCTCGAAATAGGGATATTCGCCGCGCAGTTCTATGCGCTCCTGCAAACTGCTGTATTCACGGATATTATGTTCGAGTTCAACGAACACGACATCATCAACGTCAATAGGACCTTCATATACTTTTTTGCCATCCATCAGGACATATCGGGCTTCATCAGGCTCTTTATCTTCAACGATTTCTCCGCCACTATAATATTCCGGATAATCATCTTCGGTAAAGTATGGCTCTTCTTCCACTACCGTATTTTCAACGGATCCGGAAAACTCCATTTTGTTCTGAGGGTCATCGACAACTGTAACCTCAACTTCTTCTCCGGCAGGAGTGCTCATTATGGCAACGCTCTCCTTTCTGCGGAAGATACGGTCAAACAGACTTTCAATTGCCGACTGGAATCCGTAATATAGACCGATTGTGAGGACAAAGAAAACGGCAAATAGAACATTGCCGGTAAATTCGTCAGTGCCGAAACGGGATATGGCGGCATGACGACCAAGTAAAGCCATGATGCCGCAACCGGCAACCACGGCACTCCAGATAAAAATTTTGTCCCGGGTAGGGGGAGCGAAGCTCCTCAAGCGCTGGGGCGTTTCTTGCTCCGCAAGCGGCTTTTGGCCGATTACTTACATAAACAAATAGTGGATTTTGAAATTATTGTCGCTTTTATAGACAATTTAACCCACTGAATTGTTCAGATTCAATTTGTTAAAAACGGGGCAATTCTCAAAGCAAGCCGAATACATGCTAGCATAATGTTTCGTCCTTCTCGACGAGCGCGAGCAAGTCGAACGGCATTTGATTGTCGCCGCCCCACGGAATGTAAGAGAGCGTATCGTCTACGACAGTAGGCACGATGTCAACGTCCTCACGGAACACGGAGGATGAGTTGACGGTGAATGCGGCGCGGGCTTCATAGCCCGGCAGCGTCTCGACGGAGTTGTAGTTGAGTTCGGTAAAAGAAAAGTCCATAACTGAGTGGTGTATGCCACAAAGTTATGGACGCTATAAGGTGTGCGAAAAGACGCTTACTGTGGAATTAAATTACAAAAATCATCAAATAGTAAGTGATACTCACTACCTTTCTTTTCGCCAAGTGTAACGAATATCAGTT
>CANQQE010000046.1 GCA_947625935.1 uncultured Muribaculaceae bacterium
GTGAAAGTCAGGGCTTTGTTTTGTGTTTTACAACAGGTTGTAAAAAAGAGGGCGCGTCTATTTTGACACACCCTCTTTCTTTTATAGATTATTAACAACCGGGGTTACTTCACCAGCACTTTTCTGACATCAGTCCCCGATTTAACGACATAAACTCCGGACGAAACACTGAAACGCGCGTCACCGGCTGACTCCGCAACCTTTTGGCCGGATACGGAGAATACCGATACCGAGCCGCTGGCACCGGCGACAACTATGCAACCTTCTGAGGAAGTCACAGACATCATGCCGGCATCGACATCAATCATGCCATCTTCAACACCCGATGCGCCGGCATCCTCAAGTGACAGGTCGCAACAGTAGAGGAACAAGCCGCCGGGCTCCGATATTCCGTGCACACCGATGTGATATTCACCGGTTTCCTCAGGCGTGATAAATGCCTCGAAATTACCGGGTTCGTCCCACACATCACGATACCAATAGTCTATATCATCTATTTCCGTTGGTTCAATGATTGTCCCGGTCATATTCTCAGGCCGGTTGGTCTCACCATATTTAACTTCAAATTTTTCATTGCCCATTGATGCGCCGATCGAAGCAATCAGTTTATACTTGCGCCCGCTGGTAAGTTTAATCGGGGGCGTAATCAGCCAGTCATCAAGCTGAGTGCGGCCACTACCGACAAGAATGCCATATTTATCTCTGAACTGCCATGAAACGCCATCGGCGTTTGCGTCCTCAACAGCAAACAGACCAAGGCCCGGCTTGTTTCTGAAGTCATAGGCCATAGGCAATGCAACTGCCGCCCCATAGACCACATCATTAGAGATGCCGGCTTCCGATGCTTTATCTCCTGTGTGAGCCACCACCTCATAGTGGCACTTCGTCGCATCAGTCTCAACAGGCCCGTCAGTAAGCTCCAAAGCGGTGATCAACTCGCCGACCACTACGCCGTCGGGCATACGGGTCACCGTATATTTAAGATTGGAAAGATCTATAGGGTTGCCGGTAACGCCTGTGGTGACCTGATCCCATGTAACCTTTATACCTGCAGCGGAACGCATGGCCACTACATTCGGTACTTTATCGGGGATATCAAATCCGGCATATGCTATGTGATAGTATGACGGCCCGTTGCCTGCCGCATTCAACGTTCTGATGCTTATCCGGCATTCGCCGGCAGCTACATCAATCGTGACATTGATTTTTTCACCCGGACCGGCCTCTCCCTCGGTCTGTTTCACGTCGTTGACACACACTTCATATCCGATTGCACCTGCAAGAGGTTGTCCGCCGTAAGTCTCCACCGGCATATCGCATTCCACATCGGCTTTCATTGTCGCAGGATTGACTGACACACTGACGTTCGAGACCATGCCCGGAGCTTCTGCCACACACACCGGAGCCATCGAAAACACACCGGTGAACTCCTTTTCGCCGGAAGTATATTTCGTCACCCTTGAGGCCGTTCCAATCTCAGTGTCGACGACATATATTCCCGCCTGGTCGGGTGATTCGGTCATTGCAAACCAATACATGGTTTTGGTGTCGTAATCGAAAGTAGCGTCTTGAATATATTTCGGTTTCAATCCGGTTGCGCCAATTTTCACAAAATCACCGGCGGCGGAATCAAAACGCGACAAATCGCCATTGTCATCTACGGCATAGATTATTCCGTCATGGGAGCAAGCGAGAGCGGCGATTGACACATCAAGGACTTTAATGACCGAGGTTGAACCGTCAGCCTCATTCATCGTCGCAAACTCCATTTTATCTGTTTCGTTATTGAAGAAACAGCCATAAATTTTATGCTCGGCATGATTATATGTCATGGTAGTGGGAATCGACGTCTGTGGTATATCTTTTTCACTGACCAAAACCCATCCTTCGGGATTATAAGTCTTCAATTTCACCGAAGTCAATTCGCCGTAATTATTCTGCGTATAATCGACAACATAATATGTTCCCTCACCGTAACAGCCGCCACCCGCGGCTTTGAGATTGAGGTCAACCGGCTTTACGCGTCCTTCGGCGGTAGCGTCAATGTTGTAAAGGCCGACAGGTCCGCCTGACTGCGTGAAAGTCTCCGCATCATAACGGAGATAACCGTAAAATCTTGGCGCACTGCCCGGCAACTGGCCGAAAAGCACACATTGCGAAGCAAGTGCCGTCAAAACAATAGATAGAATTCTTTTCATAGTTAACTTATTGGTAATGAATAATTGGACTATATAACATAATGATTACATCTGCTAAAAAAATTGCGGTAAAGCCACTTGTTTCACAAGCGCTTCACCGCAAAAGTACTTACGACCGAAGTCAATATGTTTAATCTATATTAAACCCTCTCTTTTTTTGCTGATTTTTTAACTTACTAAGATACTGCGGAGTTATACCGAGATAGGATGCGATTATTTTCATAGGCACCGAGTCAATCAACTCCGGCCTGTTTATTATGAGCGATTCAAAACGCTCCTTGGCATCACCGTTGATCACACTGTTCTTACGCTCATAGTAATAAAATTGGTTGTCGGCCATGCTCAACGCCCAGCGAGCGAATTCATGTGACTCCGCGACCATACGGTCATAGTGCGTTTTGGAAATTTTCACTACCTGGCTCCAGCAACAAGCCTCAACCTGATAAAACGACAATTCACGGGCATAAAAGCAGTGGTATTCCATGAACATAGTCGGAGCCAATGCGAAAGTCGCGGTTTTCTCATTCTCACCATCCATATAAGTGTGCCTGATTACACCAGATTTGACAATATACACATTGGGATCATACTGTCCGGCATGAATCAGCACCTCGCCCGGCTTGAGATCGACAATCTTTCCGCCCGCCAAGAACAGATCCATGACACTTTCATCAAGCCGGTAGTTGCACTCCCGAGCCAACAACTCTTTTAGTGTTTCCATGTTGCACACATTTATATCGGTTTAGATTAAAGTTCTATCAGCGAGTCGTAAGCGAAATCACGTTTGGCCACAGTGCCTGTAACTTTGTCCCACAACATAGGCGACAGCCCGTTGCCGGGGCGTTTTACTGTTATGTTTTCCTCTGTCAGTATCTCGCCGGCCTTGATGTCGCGCGCGGCGACAATGCTCTTGCGCGCCACCTCGATATTGGGGCGTTCAGATTCGGTCACACGCTTTTTGCCGTCTCCGAGAGCAGCTTCAACCTCTCTGATAGCGTTGACCATCGATGCAAGCTCAACCGGATCAAGCGATGCTCTGTGGTCGGGGCCGGGAAGGTTCTTATCGAGCGTGAAATGTTTCTCTATTACTCTCGCCCCCATGGCGGCAGCGGCTATGGGTACGGTGATTCCGACAGTGTGGTCGCTGTAACCCACAGCCCCCACGCCGATCTCGGCCAAACATTCCATAGCTTTAAGATTAACGTCGGCCATCGGTGTCGGATATTGAGTGTTGCAATGCAGCAACGTTATATTATCTCGAGCTATCCCTCCCGACTCAAGCACATCAACCGCAGCTTCTATTTCATCAATTTCCGACATTCCGGTCGACATGATGACCTTTCCACCTTTTGAAGCGATTTTTCTCAGATAGGGAAGATTTGTGATTTCACCCGACGGTATTTTCCAATAATCCATCCCTATCTCCGAGAGCACATCAATCGACACTAAGTCAAACGGCGTACTCATAAACCCTATACCCTCAACTTTGCACAAGTCGGCCAGTCCGGCATAGTCGGTGACAGGCAGGTGGATGGCGCGGCACATATCGAGCTGAGACTCACCCTCTCCGGTTGTCTCTTTCTGATATGCGGCCTTCGGTGCGATTGACGATATGACAAGCTCAGGCACGGCGGTCTGGAACTTGACGTAATCGGCACCGGCCTTCTTCGCCTCGACCACCATTCGGCGAGCCATTTCCAGATTTCCGTTATGGTTCACGCCGGCCTCGGCTATTATTATGATTTTTTTGTCGTTCATGATTTTCTAAACACCACTTCTTGCATATATCTGGTTATTTCCACTCCACTGTCCCACACAGGCGGTTCAATCGCCAGCCCAAGCGACTCTCTGATTATGAACTCAGGCAGATTGGCCCCGGCATGGACTGCGCATACCGCCCCTCCACCGAGACGCGGGTTTATCTCCATCAGTAGCCAGCGGTCGGTGGCCGTGTCATGAAGAAACTGTAACGTGACAGCTCCTTTAAGGCCGATTCGCTCTAAAACCAGCAGAGACAGCCTGTTAAGCTCAGGCAAATCGACAGTGACACTTCTGGTGACCTCACCTCCGGCCACTTCAAGACGGCGGCGAGGCACAGCGCACACGATTTCGCCGTGCCGGCCGACGTAGCAGTCAACCGTATACTCCTCTGACTTGGCTATATATTCCTGGATTAGATAATCATCGGAGCGTTCGACTATATCTATTTCATCTGCGGCCTCCATTATGACTTTGATACCTTTCGATGCCGATCCGCAGCGAGGCTTCGCTATCTTTGGGAAACGACCGTCACCGATAGACATGGTGGCAGGCACCGGCAGATTAAGAGCCTCGAAAAGCCGTGCTGACAGCGTTTTGTCGAACATCACGGAGCAAAGTTTTTCGTCCGACACAGGCGACCACACATCGCGATGCGTCGCACAAAAACGAGCGGCCACTTCCACAGCGGCATCGACAAACGCCACCATTACGGTTACCTTTTCACGCCTGACGAGTGACGCAAGATCTTCCATCAGCCCCGGATCACTCCATTTAAGGCCCTTAACCACCTGCCCCACGCAGGCGATTGGCACGTCATCCTCAAGCTCATAGCTGATTATGTTCACCTCGTGGCCGAGATTGCGCCCGGCTTCGATAAACATCCGGGCCATTGACACACGCTTTGCACCGCCAAGAAAAAGGATGTTCATCGGTTATAAATGTCTGATTTATATTTTGCAAGATTGCCCGGCTGGCTGAACCAGGCAATCGTCTCGCGCAATCCCTCATCAAGCGAATATCGGGGACGCCAGTCGGTCAGGGACGTTATGAGAGTATTGTCGCCGCACAATCTGAAAACCTCGCTTTTCGACGGTCTTATACGTTCGGGATCAACCACATAGTTGACATCTGCCCCCATCAGGCAGGCTATAGTCGCCAGTGTATCGGCCATGCTCACTTCTGTCCCGGTAGCGATATTGATATTTCGGCCCTCGATACCCTCGGCGCGGGCGAGAGCGAGAAAGCCCCGGCAGGTGTCTTTCACGAAGTTGAAATCCCTTGTCGGAGTGAGGTCGCCGACTTTTATCTCTCGCGCACCGTTTGCTATCTGAGTGATGATTGTGGGGATAATAGCCCTCGCGCTTTGGCGCGGGCCGTAAGTGTTAAACGGACGAGCTATGACCACCGGCAAACCAAACGCATTGTAGAAACTCTCGGCGATGGCGTCGGCCCCTATCTTGGTAGCCGAATAAGGCGACTGAGGCTGACGCGGATGCTTCTCGTCAATGGGGACATATCGCGCCGTGCCATAGACCTCACTCGTCGAGGTGACTATAAGCCTCCTCACCCCCTCATCCTTAGCAGCCTGACACATATTCAACGTACCCTTCACATTGGTGTCCACATAGCTTTCTGGAGCGACGTAACTGTATGGGATGGCTATCAGCGCAGCCAGATGAAACACCGTGTCACAACCGCGTGTTATGTGGCGGCAAAATGCGCTGTCGCGCACATCTCCGTTGACAATTTCAAGGTCAGGATGCTTTATGTCCTCAAGCCAGCCCCAGTAATTGAATGAATTATACTGGCTCAACGCTTTGACGGCATAGCCTTCTGACAACAACAGCTCCACTAAATGCGAACCGATGAAACCGTCGGCGCCTGTCACTAATACCTTAGTTTTTTCCATTACCATTTCTTAAAATAGTATTCAATTGTCGTCGATGCTGCGGCATCGATATAGCGCAATCTCATTTTAGAGCCGTTTAGTTCGAGCACATCCAAATCAATCACCTGCGCGCGGGGCAACCGTGTGGGGCCTAAGGGTGAATATTTGTCAGCACCAGGCTCGGGATTAGCCGTATCGGTATGGGTAAAATCGAGTTTAAGCACTCCGTCAGCCGGCCGCGACCAGGTCCCGAACGCATTGAACGCCTCGTGATGGACGTCGTCGACCTGTTGCATCTCTATTATGGACGATTGAAACTTCCAAACGATATTGTCGGCATAGTCGGTATCAATCTCGCCGTCAACTATCATTTTTTCCAACTTCCATGTTCCGAAAAGGTCTCCTATATCGCCATTGTTGTGGGTGCATCCGGCCAAAGCTATAGCAATGGCACAAAGCGTAACTACATTTATTACAGTCTTCATCGTTTTCTGAATTTAAAAAGTCCGTCGTAGCTCACTGTTACACAGGCTCCGAACTTATCGCCATACATCGAGCCGGCGTCAAACGCCAATTGTCCCTTCACGCCAAGCCCCTTCACTCTCGGAACAGCCCAATTTGCCTCGATCATCATCGAAGTATCGGTTACAGGCTTTACCCGAGGCAGACGGCCTGAGCCCCACCCCTTTCGGTAGCTGAACATAACCCGGTAATCAACTGATTTTGAGACCGCGCCCAAGACTCCGACATGGAATCCGCGCACACGGTTGTCGATAAAGCCATAGTATCCGTCTATGTTATAGATTGGCGAGCGCAGGAACGGCGTGCCGATCGACATACCGTAATTGGCATATGACTTGTAAAATCCGTTGTTATAGTATTCGTCACCGCCTGTGGCGTTGGCTGAGATGGAGGTCCCGGGAGAGTCGCCCGGCTCCCAATGTATCGGTCCCGACTGGTTGGTGAAATCGAGATACTCGATTACCGCCCCGCTCACCACAGAACGGGTGGCCGCCTTATATTCGAGGCCCCAAAGCCCGTCAAAACCATTCATCTTGCCGATGCCCGACCCATCTTCCCAAGGCCACTGGAAATAGGCTTTGAGCTCACTGTCGTTTTTAAGCCGGTAAGTTGCCATGAAATCCCAGCTACCGAGATGGTTGCCCATGACAAAACCCTCCTCACTCGACAGTTTGGGGATAAACATCTCGAAGTAATCTTTCACCCCGTGTGGGTGTTTTTGTGTCAATATGGCTTTCCCTCTGCTATAATAGGTCGTCTCTCCTCCAAACAGCCCTGCGGCCTGCGCACCTATGGTCACCGAAAACCGCTCGGTTGGCTTAGTGCGGAAGTAAGCTCTTTTATAGGTATACAGTCCGCCGAGAGCCAAATGCCCGTTATAATAGTTATAATGGTGTTTAAGCCAATTATTGTCAGAGAATTTACCATAGGAAATTTCACCCTGAATCTGCACCCAACCGTTGGTGAACGGAATATCCTGAAAGTCGATAAACCCAGTTCTCACCTCAGGGATAGGACGCGCGTTGCCGCTTTCGACGAGGTCGCCGCTGGTCAATGCGTTGTTTAGCAATGCCGACTGATGCTCTTTGATACCGACGGTCAGGAACACCCCGCGATATTTCACCTCGCCATATAATTGCTGGACCCACATATAGGCCGGATGTTGCTGGTTGGTCACCCATTTCTCCGACGGCCCGTCGAAACGCCTGTAATCGACCGACGACGACGCGCCGCTCCAGATATCGACACCGAAACCATAGTTAAACCTTCGGTCGGTTGTTAACGGCTTCCAAAAGCCGAGCTGGAACAACCCGTCATAGGCTTGGGTCAACACGCCGTGACGATTTGAAGCTATGTAGTAAGGAGCGAAATCGCCGTTACCGCCATTGACGGTTACTGACGCTCGGTAGTCAACCTCAAGCTGCGCCGACGCGCCTACACCGCTCAAAGCCATGGCGAGTGACAACGTTACTTTTATTACAGTCTTTGGATTCATAGAAGCTAAAATATGCCGTAAAGTTACTAAAAATAGCTTATCTAAGCGGGTGTAAATGGATTTTTTGTAATTTTGCGATGACAATGGAGCGCGTTTGGGTTCCTAATTTGACTTCACCGGTTATTTGGCCTTGTCAGGCCGTTAAGAATCAGATAATGAAAATTTTCACCACTCAAGAGATAAGGGAAATAGACCAATACACCATCGACAATGACGGTGTCAGCTCTGTGGAGCTGATTGAGCGTGTGGCCGAGGGGGTTGCCTGCGAGATAACGTCCCGATGGACACCGCGCAAACCCACCGCCATATTCGCCGGCCCGGGCAACAATGGAGCCGACGCCTTAGCTGTGGCGCGACTGTTGGCAGAGCAAGGCTTCCGACCCGAGGTATTCCTCTTTAACATAGGGGGCAACAAACTGTCGCTCGACTGCGCAAAAATGCGCAATCTGCTTCGCGAAACCCCCGGTGTAGACCTTATCGAAGTGGTGTCTAATTTCTCCCTTCCCGACCTCACAAGCAGCCATCTCGTAATCGACGGCCTTTTCGGCTCGGGACTCCATCGCCCCCTGTCGGGCGGATTTGTCTCGCTGGTACAATACATCAACGAGTCAATGGCCACAGTTGTAGCCATCGACATCCCGTCCGGCCTTTACGGCGAATGGAACCCGGAAGCCATCAATCGCAACATAATCCATGCCAACCTCACTCTCGCCGTGCAGGCTCCCAAACTGTCGTTCTTCATAAGCGACTACGCCGACATCGTAGGTGAGTGGAAAGTGCTCGACATCGAGCTTAGCCCCGAGAAAATAAGGTCCATATCTCCGCAATATCATCTTGTCGAGAAAGCCGACGTGCGCCGTATGCTTCGCCGACGCCCCGACATCTGTTCCAAAGCCGACTTCGGCTCCACAATAATCTATGCCGGCAGCTACGGCATGATGGGCGCAGCCGTTTTGGCCACCCGGGGAGCATTGCGATCGGGAGTGGGAAAAACCACCATATACTCGCCCCGCTGCGGATTCAACATTCTGCAATCCACAGTGCCTGAAGCCCTGTTCAGCGAAGACCGCGACGACCTCGTGATATCGGAGATAGCACCCTCACACCGATTCAGCTCAATAGCCATCGGGCCGGGAATAGGCACGCAGGACGCAACTGTCAAAGCGCTCGAGGATTTCCTCGCCGGCACCACCGCCCCGGTGATTCTCGATGCCGATGCCCTCAACTGCATCGCAGCCCGCCCCTCTATGCTAAGCACCATACCCATACTCTCGATTCTCACCCCCCACGCCGGAGAATTCGACCGGTTGTTTGGCACCCAGGTCTCAGCCGAGGCGCGTCTGCGCAAAGCAATCGAGGTGGCGAGATACTATAACATCTTTATCATCCTCAAAGGCCACTACACGGCTCTCGTGCGTCCCGACGGCAAAGTCTACTTCAACTCATCGGGGTGTTCGGCCATGGCAACCCCCGGATGTGGCGATGTGCTGACGGGAATCTTAGCATCAGTTTCGGCCCAGGGATATTCGCCGGAATACGCGGCGATTATCAGCGTATTTGTCCACGGACTTGCAGGCGAAATGGCAGCGGAACGTCACGGCCAATACGGGGTGACAGCAGGCGACATCGCCGACAATGTGGGCCGCGCCATTAAAGAAATCATGACAAAATCAAAATAAACCGCGCACCGACTATGGAGCGACTCATATAACTCCGACAATGAATAGAATTATCTCAGCATTTCTGGCGATAACGGCGGCCATCACGCCGGCAGCCGCACAGACGACCCAGCGCATCACCGCCACTAAAGCCAACGAATACGCACTCGTCTACACCCTCCCCAACACCATCCTCGACATCACCATAGAAACCGAGCGTGTGGTGAAAAAGCCCGGCGAGCTATACCAATACGCCAACAAATACCTCCAGATCAACAATCCCGTCCTGAAGCCATCCGAGACCGTCACTGTGAAATCTGTGACAATTGTTCCGCGCGGAGTGGCCAATCCCGACGAAAGATATGCCGTGAAATTCTCTGCCGGCAATCCTCCATTTATGATTCTTGACAGCCAAAACCTCCCGGTTTCGGTAAACACCGAGAAATCATTCACCCCTGCCGCAATCAAGCTGCCTCAGCCTCAGGAAGCTCAACCGACCCCACTCGAAACCCCGGCGGCACGCCAGGCCATGACCCCCGATATGCTCAAAAGCACCTCGGTGGCCAAGCGGGCCGAGCTGGCGGCCGAAACCATCTACTCGCTACGCGAAAGCCGCAATGAAATCATCACAGGCCAGTCTGAGCAATCGTTCCCCGACGGTGCCGCTCTGCAACTTGCGCTCGACAACATCAATGCCCAGGAAGCCGCTCTGACGGCAATGTTTGTCGGCACGGAGCAACGCTCCACCGATGTGGCCACCGTCAGCTATATGCCCGACGATGACATAACCGACTATGTCGTAGCGCGCGTGTCATCAAAAGGCGTCGTTCCGGCAAGCGACCTTTCCGGCGAGCCGATCTACTTGTCGGTATCGATAACCGACAGCGGCGAAATCCCCGTCAACGATAAGGGCATTGAACTCCCGTTTCCAAAAGGAGGGTTCGCCTACTCCATCCCCGGAAAAGCAATCATCAAAATCAGCTATGGAGGCAAAACGCTTGTCGAAGAAACCGAAGAAATCGCACAATTCGGTCTCGTCTATGGCCTCGCGCCCGGCCTCTTCACCGACAAAAAATCGCCCATGTATCTGATTATGGATCCATCCACAGGTGCGGTCCGCGAACTTGGTCCGGTCACACCCGAGGAGTAACCCACATACACGTTTTCAGAACAGCGACAACTGCACGCCCTCGGCCATCGCGAGCTTGAACGAGGTGCGCCTCGACCATCCCTGAGTGCCGTTGCGCAATGTCAGCGTCAGCATCCCGACGGCCCCCGCCAGAGCCTTATGCAAAAACCTCATCACATCGGCCATCGACGACAGGCCGCTGAGGCGCGCATTGTAAAGTGTTGCGCCACGCTGCGTTACTGTGGCGAAAATCACGTCTGAGGAATTAATAGTTTTCATAGTTCACTATCTTTTAATTGTCTTGTCACATTAGTTATGCTGCAAAAGTAGGAAACCGATTGGGCAACAGTTCTGCCCACGACAGACAATAATCGTCAAAACACACGGATAACCGTCAGAAACACAAAACGAAACCCGCCGACTCTCACGAGCCAGCGGGCCTCTAACCTATGATTCACTTATTTGTTGTTGCTTTTCCTTATATGTTTATGTTTTGGAACTGTTGATTGAATCTATGAACGGTTGTTGTTGGAGTTACTTATGCTTTAAAAGTTGTTTTATGTGATTTTATCGGATTGGGATGTATTCGACGAAAGCCTCGATGGCTTCGTACGATGCGAGACCCAACCCTTCGTAGAGTTGCGCGGTCGCGCGGTTGCGCTCCTCGGCGCGCTGCCAGAACAGACGGTCGTCATCGCCAAGGAACGGCGCATTTTCCATCTGTGACTGATGTTTGAGGATGGAATTGCGTTTGAAACGCAATTCTTCAGGGCTGATGGGGACGGCCATCTCTATGTGGTCTATTTCCCACTCGGCCCATGCGCCGCGGTACATCCATATGCGGCAATCTTTCATCCATTCTTCATCCTTGACCTCATCAATCACGGCAAGCACGGCATCGGTGCACACGCGGTGTGTCCCATGAGGGTCGGCAAGATCGCCGGCCACGAAAATCTGATGCGGTTTGACACTGACAATCAAGTCTTTGACAATCTGGATATCTTTTTCTGTCAAATCTCCTTTTTTTATTGTGCCTGTCTCGTAGAACGGCAGACGCAGGAAATGGACATTCTCGGGTTTAACACCGATATAGTTGCAGGCTATTGTCGCCTCGGCTTGACGTATCATTGTCTTGACAAAACGCACGTCGGCCGTGTCGATGTTGCCTGAGGTCTTCGAGGCAACAAATGCCTTCACGTCGTCGCTCATCTTCTTGAACCCGGGTGTATCAAAACCGAATTTCGGAGCGATTTTGTCCATCAGCAGGAAGTAGCGCATCATATCCTCGTCGCCCACGGCTATGTTGCCCGATGTTTCATATGCGACATGGACATCATGGTGCTGGTCAACGAGACGTTTCAGTGTGCCACCCATCGATATGACATCATCATCGGGGTGAGGGCTGAACACAATCACGCGCTTAGGATAGGGGTTGGCGCGCTCGGGACGGTAGGTGTCGTCGGCATTGGGTTTGCCGCCGGGCCAACCGGTGATAGTATGCTGAAGCTCATTGAACACTTTGATGTTCACGTTATAGGCCGACCCATACAGGGCCACAAGCTCTCCGAGCCCCCAGTCGTTATAATCCTTGTCGGTCAACTTCAATATCGGCTTTTGGGTCTGGTCGCAGAGCCACACTATCGCGCGGCGTATCAGCTTGTCGTTCCAGTCACACGAAGTCACCTTCCAGGGGTTGCTTATGCGTGTGAGGTCTTCTGCCGCAGAGAGATCGACAACGATTCTCACATGATTGTGGAGCTGGAGGAACGAGGCCGGGACATTACTGTTGACCGAATCCTCCACAGCCGCCTTGACTATCGACGCGCTGTTCTCTCCCCACGCCATGGTGATGACACGGGTTGATTTCAATATATTGCCAAGACCGAGGGTGATGGCAGTGGTCGGGACATTTTCAGTTTTATAAGCGTTGGCTATCGACTGGCGAGCCTCACCGCTCAACAACACAAGCCTGCACATGCTGGTCGCAAGCGAACCGGGCTCGTTGAATGCGAGCGCACCCTGCGGGCCGATCTCGCAAAGCGTCAGGTCAAGGCCACCGCACTCATCAATCGAGTGTTCGTAGTCCTTGCAATATTCATACATATCCTCTTTCGTGACAGCCGGGTCAATCGAACGGATATTCTCGGGCAAGATATCCACATGGTCTAAGAAAACCTCTTTCAGACGCTGGAGAGTGCTCGGGCCATCGTCGCGCAGCGGGAAAAATTCGCTGATGTTGAAAACCGTCACACCCTTGAACGAAACCTCACCGCGGCGGTAAAGGTCAATCAGTTTGGCATAGACCGAATGGGTACTCATGCCTGCTCCGAGAGCCATGACGCATTTACCTTTCTTATCGAGGTTAAGTTTGATTATACGGGCCACATGGTTAGCGATATACTCGCTACCGTCATTCATTGTCTCAAAGATACGTGTGTATGCTTTTTCCTCGCGGGTCAAAGCGGCAAGCTCAATCTCCCCCTCAGGCGCATAATAACGCTTAGGGATACGGTCAAGTTTGATTTGTGAGCTTAGATTTGTTTTCATTGTGTTTTATGATCGACATTGCAAATCTACAACTATTTTTCCGATTAGTTATACGTTTTGAATATTTATTTTGTATTAATAACATATTTTTAGAATATCATCCGTCACGCTTTGTTTTTCGTCTAAAGAAAGTTGATTGCCAATCATCGGCCGCCACCGCCCGACATGATGCTTTTATGCTGCGGCCAAAAGATAAAAACACATTAATTTATATATTTATGGCTGCCTTTTCATTGTGTAGTTTTGGGGTTTTGAGTAAATTTGCCGCAAAATTAATCCCTACATTTAACCACAACCTCCTTTATCATTTATGAGACTGATAATCCAACCCACTTACGAGGAACTTTCAAAATGGGCCGCCAACTTCGTTGCGGCACGCATCAATGAAGCCGCCCCGACCGCCGACCATCCTTTTGTGCTCGGATGCCCGACCGGCAGCTCACCCCTCGGTATGTACCGCGAGCTGATTAAACTCAACAAGGAGGGGAAAGTGTCATTCCGCAATGTTGTGACTTTCAACATGGACGAATACCGCGAACTTCCCCGCGACCACGAGCAGAGCTACCACACCTTCATGTGGTCTAATTTCTTCAACCACATCGACATACCGGCTGAGAACGTCAACATCCTCGACGGCAACGCACCCGACCCGATGGCCGAATGCGCTCGATTCGAGGCTAAGATAAAAAGCTACGGAGGCGTTGACCTTTTCATGGGCGGCGTTGGTCCCGACGGACACATAGCGTTCAACGAACCCGGCTCGTCGCTAACCTCACGCACCCGCGTGAAGACCCTAACCACCGACACCATCGTGGCCAACTCGCGCTTCTTTGACGGCGACGTCAACCTCGTCCCCAAGACCGCCCTCACCGTAGGAGTAGGCACCGTGATGGATGCTAAAAGCGTACTCCTGTTGGTCAACGGCCACAACAAGGCCCGCGCTCTGAAACATGGGGTTGAAGGTGCCGTAAGCCAGATGTGGACAATCACCGCACTCCAAATGCACCCCCACTCGATTATTGTCGCCGACGACGCCGCTTGCGGTGAACTTATGGTCGACACTTATCGTTACTTTAAAGACATCGAGCGCGACAACCTCGCCCCCGAGTCGCAATTGAAATAAACGGCGGTCTAATCCGTTATATTCTCATAGCTCCACACGGACGGGGCAGTCGCTGACACGACGTCCCGTCCGATTGACGGAGCCATCCTCCCCCTCCTCCACAAAAAATGTCGGCAGTGATTCACAACATCACAGTTTTAGGTTTCTGATATTTGAGATTCTTTTTTGATAGTTAGAGATTACTATTCTATTGTTTATATTTTCACTTAAATTACTTATATGTGTGGAATTGTTGGATATATAGGCACCCAGCCCGCCTATGACATCTTATTACAAGGTTTGCGCCGTCTCGAATACCGCGGCTACGATAGTGCAGGCGTTGCCCTGATGAAGGATGACGGCTCACTCAACGTCTACAAAGCCACCGGCAAAGTGGCCAATCTTGAACTCACGGCATCGGGCAAAGACACCGACGGCTCAATCGGCATAGCCCACACCCGCTGGGCAACGCACGGCGAGCCTACCGATATAAATGCCCACCCACATCTGTCACAAAGCGGAGACATAGCTCTCGTCCACAACGGCACTATCGAAAACTACGCCGTGCTGCGAGAGGCTTTGACCCAACACGGTTACACTTTCAAGAGCGAAACCGACACTGAAGTGCTTGTGCAATTAATCGAATATATCAAGGAGAAAAACCACTGCTACCTGTTCGACGCTGTCAGAGAGGCGCTTAAACAGGTCGAAGGTGCCTACGCCATCGCAGTCATCGAGCGGGGAAACCCCTCAAGGCTCATCGCTGCCCGCAAGAGCAGCCCGCTCGTGATAGGCATCGGCGAGGGTGAGACGTTCATTGCATCCGACGCTACGCCGATTGTAGGCTTCACCGACAAGGTTATATATCTAAAAGACAATGAAATAGCAATAGTCGAGCAGGGCAAGCCGCTCCAAATCAAGTCGCTCAACAGCAACAAGCCGTCGAGCATCAACATTCAGAAACTGCAACTCAGCGTGGCCCAGCTTGAAAAAGGCGGCTACGACGCATTCATGCTCAAAGAGATTTTCGAGCAGCCCAACACCCTCACCGACTGCATACGCGGACGCATAGTCGACGGCGGTTCGCGGGTCGTCCTGTCGGGCGTCGTCGAAAACGCCGAGAAATTCCGTTACGCCAACCGCATAATCATCGTGGCCTGCGGGACATCATGGCACGCCGCACTCATCGGCAAACGCCTGATACAGGAGATGTGCCAGTTGCCTGTCGAGGTTGAATACGCCTCTGAGTTCCGTTACGGTTGCCCCATAATCACACCCCGCGACATAGTCGTGGCCATCTCTCAATCGGGGGAGACCGCCGACACTCTCGCCGCCATACAGCTCGCCAAGGAAAAAGGCGCGTTTGTCTACGGCATATGCAACGTAGTCGGGGCATCCATTCCACGCAACACCGACTCAGGCACCTACATTCATGTTGGCCCTGAAATAGGAGTCGCATCGACAAAAGCCTTCACCGGCCAGGTGACAGTGCTAACGCTGCTCGCTCTTTGCGCCGGTCAGATTCGCGGAACCGTGTCGACCGACACCGTGCGCAAAATCGGGCGCGCGCTCATCAATATGCCAAAGACCATCAAAGAGGTGCTGAAACTCAACGAGCCAATCAAAGACCTGTCGAGAATATTCACCTACTCCCACAACTTCCTCTACCTCGGCCGCGGATACAACTACCCCACCGCGCTCGAAGGAGCGTTGAAACTCAAGGAAATCTCCTACATCCACGCCGAAGGCTATCCTGCCGCTGAGATGAAACACGGGCCTATAGCGCTTATCGACAACGAGATGCCAACCGTGATTATAGCACCGAGCGATTCTCTCTACGACAAGATTGTCAGCAATGTGCAACAGGTCAAATCGCGCGGTGGCTCGGTGATAGCAATCGTCAACAAAGGAAACGACTCGATGAACGAACTCGCCGACTACTGTCTGCAGATACCCGAAGTCCCCGAGTGCCTCACCCCCATCGTCTCCTCAATACCGTTGCAACTGCTCGCCTACTACATCGCAGTCAACAAAGGAAAAGATGTCGACCGACCGCGAAACCTCGCCAAGTCAGTGACCGTCGAATAACCCTGAAACTGACCTTATACTGCTATTATTAGGGTCGTGTCAAAAAGGGAATAATTGTAGGTGGGTGTTGCAGAACCTCCCTGCCAAATGTCTGACTCGTCATGCGATAATTCATATATCACTGCGAATCAGCCATATAGAGAGACTGTCTAACAAGTTTGGGCAGTCTCTTTTTATAGTTCTTTTTATGGTTCTTTTTATAGTTTAAGCAGGCTA
>CANQQE010000047.1 GCA_947625935.1 uncultured Muribaculaceae bacterium
GCATCTTGCTAATCCGTTTATTTGCTTGCATTTAATTTTATCCCCGTTTTTCCCGTTTTATATCGCGGAGAATTACTATTTTTGTATTTAATTTTCAAGTCTGAACGTTATAAGCCGAAATGACATATCCAACAAATTTTGAAGATAAAATAGGTTTTAAACAGGTTAGAGCGATGATTGCCGCCCATGCCGTTTCTCCGTTGGGGGTAAACGAGGTGGAGGCGATGGCTTTCTCAAATAATCCCGAAAAGGTCAGGAGATGGCTTGAGGAAACCGACGAAATGCTTCGCATAGAGGAAAACGAGAACGAGTTCCCGATTGATAACTTGCGTGATGTGACAAACTCGCTAAAAACTATTACCGTCGCCGGTACTTACCTTTCATTGAAAGAACTGATTTCTCTGAACAAGTCTTTGAATGCGGTGTCAGAGGTGGCGGCGTTTATGTCGTCGCAGCGCGGTGACAGCGGTGTATCTAAATATCCCCGTCTTGATGCCAAGGTGACGTCGCTCGATGAGTTCCCCGCCATTACAAAGCTGATTGGTGGTATTCTTGATCCTTATGGTAACATAAAGGATAACGCTTCGCCGCAGCTTCAAGAGATAAGGAGCCGTTTGGCTTCGTTGTCAGGCACGATTAACTCTATAATGCGGCGTGTGATGGCCAATGCCGTCAAGGAGGGATATATTGAACAGGATGTCGCTCCGTCGGTTCGCGATGGACGACTGGTGATTCCTGTAGCCCCTATGCACAAGCGTAAGATAAAGGGGATTGTTCACGATGAATCGGCCTCGGGAAAAACCTTTTTCATTGAACCTGCCGAAGTTGTTGAGGCAAACAACCGCTTACGTGAGCTGGAGATGGAGGAACGGCATGAGATAATAAGGATTCTTACCGAGATAGCCGATAAGATACGTCCCGAGATTCCGGCCATGCTCGACACTTACGCCATGATGGGCGAACTGGATTTTATAAGGGCAAAAGCTCGTTTTGCTCGCTCGATTGACGCCCATTTACCAAATTTGAGCGACAAACGGGAGATGGAGTGGTATCATGCGGCTCACCCCGTTTTGCTCGAGTCTTTAAGACGGCAAGGTAAGGAGATAGTCCCTCTCGACATAACATTGACTCCTGAAAAACGCATTTTGCTCATATCGGGACCTAATGCCGGTGGTAAATCCGTATGTCTTAAAACGGTAGGCATAGTGCAGTATATGTCGCAATGCGGACTGTTGCCGCCGGTCTATGAAAATTCACATATCGGAATCTTCGATGACATATTCATTGACATAGGCGATAACCAGTCAATTGAAGATGATTTGAGTACCTACAGTTCTCATCTCAACAACATGAAACAGTTCCTCAACCGGGGACGCGCCGGGACTTTGTTGCTGATTGATGAATTTGGATCGGGTACTGAACCGCTTATTGGCGGTGCGCTTGCACAAGCTATATTGAAAGAATTTAACCGAATGAAAATGTGGGGGGTAGTGACAACCCACTATCAGAACTTGAAGCAGTTGGCCGATGAGACAGATGGTTTGGTCAACGGCTCTATGCTCTATGACCGCCAGCAGATGCGGCCGTTGTTTAAGCTGTCGATAGGAAATGCCGGAAGCTCGTTTGCCATTGAAATTGCCCGTAAAATAGGGCTGCCGCATGGTATCATCGACGATGCGAGTGCGATAGTGGGTAGTGATTATATTAATCTTGATCGATATCTTCTCGATGTGGCGCGCGACAAACGCTATTGGGAAAACAAGCGCAACTCAATTAAAGAAAAAGAGAAAAAAGTCGATCAGGTGCTGGCCCGCTATCAGGAAGACGCAACTCAGCTCAGGGAGAAACGCAGAGAGATTATCTCCGAAGCGCAAGCCGAGGCTAAACGTATAATTGAGAACAGTAACTCGACAATAGAGCGTGCCATTCACGACATACGCAAATCCCAGGCCGAACGTGAAAAAACTTTGGAAGCCCGCCGCAAACTGGAGGAGGAGAAGCTGCGCCTCTCGGTTGAAGAAACCTCTGATCATCCGCTATTGGCTAAAGCACCCAGACCCAAAAAGAAAAAGACTTTGCCTGTCGCACCGTCCGATACCGCAACGGTAAAGGTTGGCGACAATGTGAAGCTCGACGGGCAAGGAACTGTCGGACAGGTGCTTGAAATTAGTGGCAAACAGGCCGTAGTGGCTTTCGGTATGTTGAAAACTTCCGTAAAACTCGAGCGTTTGAAGCCGACGTTGGCAAAGGTTACTACCTCCGCTAAAAAATCATCGTTTGTCAGTTCCTCGACCGCCGACCAATCGCGCGACAAGCAACTAAATTTCAAGCAGGAGATTGATGTCAGAGGAATGCGCGCCGATGAGGCGTTGCAGGCGGTGACTTATTTTCTCGACGATGCGATTCAGTTCAATTCCCGACAGGTCAGGATACTCCACGGAACAGGCACAGGTATATTGAGACAGGTGATTCGCAAATATATCGACACTGTCCCCGGTGTTAGAAGCTACCGTGACGAGCATGTGCAGTTCGGAGGAGCTGGTATAACCGTAGTCGAACTGGAGTGATTGTATGGTTGGGCTAAAACAATAGCGCGATGCGATAGACTATGAATGCCACACACCATGCCACGGCAGTGTTATAGACCACAGAGAACACCCCGTAACGTAGCTTCCCGGTCTCTTTTACAATTGCTGTGATTGTGGCGAGGCAGGGGCAGTAAAGCAAAATGAAAATCATGAACGCCAAGGCCGATGCGGGTGTGAAGTCGGGCTTTCCGGTCGGTGTCGCCGTCGAAGTGATGCGGGTGCGCAAAGTATTGTCTGTCGCCTCCTCCTCACCCGTGTAAAGCACACCGAGTGTCGATACCACTATCTCCTTGGCCGGGACTCCTGCAAGTGCGGCTACAGATGCCTTCCAACTCATACCTATGGGTGCCATGGCAGGTTCTATGGCTTTCCCCATCACGCAAAGGTATGAATCCTTGGCCTTGATTTCCGTCCCGACTGATGCCGATTGCTGCATATTATCGCTGTTATGGATCGGGAAATAGTTCAATGCCCATACTATAATGCTCGCAACGAGTATAATGCCCCCCATCTTTTTAAGATACTGTTGCCCTTTCCACCACATATGTCTTAGCGATGATTTCAGGGTAGGGATGCGGTATGGGGGCAGCTCCATGACAAAAGGAGTCTCGTCAGCCTTGAAATGGAATCGGCGCAAGAGTCTGGCCGTGATGACCGCTACTATTATTCCGAGCATATAAAGACCGAAGAATACTATCCCCGCATGAGCTGAAAAAAATGTGCCTATCAGCAACACATAGATGGGAAGTCTTGCCGAGCACGACATGAACGGATTGATCAGGATTGTTATCAATCGGCTGCTGCGGCTTTCAATCGAGCGTGAGGCCATGATGGCCGGCACGTTGCAGCCAAAACCCATGACTAAAGGAATGAACGACTTTCCGTGGAGACCTATGCGGTGCATCACTTTATCCATGATGAATGCGGCGCGTGCCATATAGCCCGAATCCTCCATAAACGAGATGAAGAAATAAAGAATCAGTATGTTGGGGAGAAACACTATTACACCGCCGACTCCACCTATCACACCGTCGGCTATGAGGTCTTTAAGCGGGCCGTCAGGGAAGTGGTTCTGCACCAATCCCGACAACCACGATACACCGCTTTCAATCCACTCTTGGGGATAAGCTCCGACCGCAAACGTTGCCCAGAATATAAAGAACATTATGGCTAAAAAAATCGGAAATCCAAAAAGCCTGTTGGTGACAAATGCGTCTATTATTCGGGTATTGCTTTGAGTGTCTTCGTTGCGCTGTTCCATTGTTTCGGCGAGCGCGCCGGCTATGAAACCATATTTTTCATTGGCTATTATCGAGGATATATCTTCCTGGTGATAATTCTCTATGAGTTCGAGTTTTTTATCGCGCAGTTCGAAAATATCCGAACACAATGGTGTTTCTTTTACTATCTCCTCGACCTCAGGGTCTCGTTCAAGTAGCTTGATAGCCAAGTAACGGGGAGAGAAATGCTTTGAGATGTAGGGATCCCCTTTGAGTTTATCTTTTATCTCTGTCAGGCTTTCTTCAACATCGTGTCCGAGGTTGACATGGATGTGTCTTACTGTTTTGTCTTTACCTTCAAACACATTGATTATGGTGTCGCAGACATTGCTGATTCCATCCCCTGTGCGAGCCACAGTTGGGACAATGGGGACACCGATCATCTCTCCTAACGTCTTGTAATCAAGATCGGTGCCTGAACGCTTGATTTCGTCATACATATTGAGGGCGATGACCATACTCCGGTCCATATTGATTAGCTCGGTGGTCAGGTACAGGTTGCGTTCGAGGTTTGACGCATCCACCACATTGAGGATAATGTCAGGGTTCTGGTCTCGCAGATAGCGGCGCACATAAAGTTCCTCAGGCGAATAGGCCGCAAGGGAGTATGTGCCGGGGAGATCTACCATGTTAAACGTGTACCCCTTATATTTGAAATGTCCGTTCTTGGCATCGACTGTAACGCCGCTGTAGTTGCCGACATGCTCTTTGGCTCCGGCTGCGATATTGAAAAATGATGTCTTGCCGCAGTTGGGATTGCCGATTAACGCTACGTTTATAATGCGGCTCTCGCGGTCAAAGTCAGGGTGGGTGATGTCTGAATCGGTGACAGTGTTGGTATGCGCCATTTTGCTGATTGACCAGCCGTCGCTTAATGGCAGAATTTCAATCATGTGGGCTTCGCTGAGCCTTAGTGATACCTCATATCCCATCAAACGGTATTTGACAGGGTCTTTCATCGGTGCGCTCAAAAGTGCCGAAATTTTACGGCCTCTGACAAATCCCATCTCGATGACTCGTTTGCGGAACGCTCCGTGGCCTAATATCTTTGTTATTACGCCCGACTGGCCGGGTTTAAGTTCTGATAGCCTCATAGTTACGTTATGTCATGCCGAATTTGTTTCGTGGTTTGGTCTCATACGGCCACGACTGTGTTCAGCTTTTGGAACGCAAAAGTAGTCAATTATATAAAAAAAGACAATACCTAAATTAGGGTAGGGGGGATGCTCGTCGGTCGATCAATAATCCTCCTCAGAATCGGCGTTGTTGTATCTGAGATGGTTGAGAGCCCTAAGCACGTTGCATAGCGTTTGCCCCCAATAAGCGCCGAAATCATCTTTGACTGCTGCTATTGACGACAATATAAATTCCTCAGGCGAGTCCTTAACCATGGCGAGGAAATTGTAAAGGACCTGGAATATGTCGGCAAGACATTCCGATATGGATGCGGCTATCGGGGTATCGGAATATTTCATATCCTCCTCAAACACTTCAAGATATATGTCAGCGGGCCCCATTAGCGATTCTATGTCGCGTCTGATAGAATCATAATAATCCTCATCGAGAGAGCTTTCTATATACGAATCATAGTATGATTCCCCCAAGTTAAGATCTGATGCGGAAATGTATATTCTCGGTAGCAATCTGAGCATATCGGCGATGAATTCACTGCGTGATGATTCGCGGGCTTCCTCCAATGCTTTGCAATATTCGTTGCATAGCCCTATGAACGCGATTGAATTGGTGGTTAGAAGTTCTGACATTTGACGGTCTATTTATAAAGGGAGTGGTCGGTAATATATTTATATACCCCCGAGGGTAAGAAATAGTTCATATTTTTCCCCTCAGAAATAGATTTTCTGATAAAGCTGCTGGAAATTTCTATAATCGGAGCATCGTTCATAAAACTCACATTGGGGCTGTCGAGTTTTTCGGTTATGTCATAGCCGGGTCGTGGATATACTATGACTCCGAAACGTTCCAATATTATGTCATAATCTTTCCAGCGGCTGAAATTAATCCAGTTATCACTGCCTATGATTATGCTGAACCGATAATCCGGGTATCGGTTCTGAAGCAGTGTTAGCGTATCGATAGTATAGGATGGGCGGGGCATTGACAGCTCAATGTCACATACTTCAATATAATCACACCCCTCTACGGCGATTTTCAGCATATCGAGCCGGCTACAGTCATCAATCAGTTCATCGCGATTCTGTTTCAGCGGATTTAGTGGCGACAATGTCATCCACACTTCATCAAGATCTGTGAATTGGCCTATAAAGCTCGCAAGCATGGTGTGCCCGATATGTACCGGGTTGAACGAACCTCCGAATATTCCGATATGCTTCAATTCTTCGACGGAGAGTTTAGAAAATTCTTAATTGTATCCGAGGTGTCATTGATTGCCTTGTCAAGGTCATCGTTGACAACTGTTACATCATATTGCGGAGCGAAAGTTAGCTCAAATGCCGCGCGTCCCACACGTTCCTCGATGACCTTGTCAGAGTCCGTGGCGCGTCCGGTCAGTCGCTGGCGAAGGGCGTCGATTGAAGGCGGCATTATGAAAATGCTTATGGCTTTGTCGCCATATAGTGACTTGACATTGACCCCGCCTTTCACGTCGATGTCGAGGACCACGTTGTGTCCCTCACTGCAGATTCGCTCGATTTCACTTTTCAATGTCCCGTAAAATCTGCCGGGGTACACCTCCTCATACTCTACGAAAGCGTCGTCGGCTATCGCTTGGCGAAACTCATCCTCGCTCATGAAGAAATAATCCTTGCCTGAGGTTTCACCGGCTCTTGGCTGACGGGAGGTAGCCGATACCGAAAACTGCATATCAATCTCCCCCTTGGCCATAAGTGCCTTGATAATAGTCGATTTACCGCATCCCGAAGGAGCTGATATTATAATGATTTTTCCTCCCTCCATATTCAAACGTTCATTACATGACATTCAGAACCTGCTCTTTAATCTGTTCGAGCACATCCTTCATCCTGACTACTAATTTCTGCATCTCGGCGTGGTTGCTTTTTGAACCGAGAGTATTGATTTCACGGCCCATTTCCTGCGAGATGAACCCGAGTTTCTTCCCTTGACCGGGGTCACCCTGCATGGTCTCTATGAAATAGTTGAGATGCTGGGCAAGCCGTTGCTTCTCCTCGTTGATGTCAAGTTTCTCTATGTAGAAAATCATCTCCTGCTCCAGACGCCCTTTGTCATAGTCCACCGGGTTTATTTTGGCAAGGCCCTCCTCGATGCGCGCTTTGATTCGCGTTATGCGTTCGTTTTCGTAGTTTGGCACTTCTGCGAGCAACGATGATATGGCATTGATGCGTGACGTGAAAAATTCTTGGAGTTTGGCTCCTTCCTTTGCCCTGAACTGCATGAGTGCCTCGACGGCTTGCCCTACGGCATCGGTCAGGGCGACGACCTCGTCATCGCTGACCGTTGTCATCGCGTCAGAGCGCAACGTGTCGGGAAACCGCAGAAGTAACGAATACCAGTCATCGGGTTGCGGTAGGTTAAGCTCTGAGGCCATCTTCTCAAATTCAGCTTTGTAAGCGGCCATGACGGGAATATTGAACGATGCGATTGACTCACCGTTAACACTCTCGACATAGACACTCAGGTCGATTTTGCCGCGCTCCAGACGGCGGCCTATGGCATTACGCAAATCAAGCTCTACCTCGCGGTAAGGAGCGGGTACTCGTGTCGAGAGGTCAAGTTGTTTACTGTTGAGCGACTTTATTTCTACTGTGAACCTTTTTGTTGCGTTTTCGACGACTGCTCGGCCGAAACCGGTCATTGATAAAATCATGGCAAAATCATTATTTTTTGCAAAGTTACTCTTAAAACGTGAAAAATAGTAAATTTGCACTCGAAAAATTACTCAGAAAATCAAGCCTCACAAATTAGAGTATTGACATATGGCAATAATACTGAATATTGAAACTTCAACCCGCGTGTGTTCCACTGCATTGACTGCCGACGGCATGGTGCTCAGACAATTCCACGACGATCGCGGCCAGAACCACGCCACCTTGTTGAGCGGATTCATCAAAGGGTGCCTCGACCATCTGCGCGAGCATGAGATGAAGCTCGACGCCGTAGCCGTGAGCCTTGGCCCCGGCAGCTACACCGGGCTTCGTATTGGGCTGTCTGAAGCGAAGGGTCTCGCTTATGCGCTCGATATCCCTTTGATAGGGGTCGACACGTTGCAACTGATGGCCGTCGGTGTGATGTTCAATCATGATGTACAGCCCGACTCTCTGTTCGCCCCGATGATTGATGCCCGACGCATGGAGGTATATACAGCCGTCTACGACATGGCCCTCAATTCACTTGAAAAACCTGCGCCGCTTATATTGGACAGCGAAAGCTACCGTAAATGGCTCACATCTCATAAAGTGCTGTTCTTCGGTGACGGTAGCGACAAAGCCCGCGGGGTGATCACTTCGCCCAATGCGGAGTTCATCCCCGATGTCGCCCCTCTTGCCGCCGATATGCTCGCCTTGTCCGAGCGCGCCTATCTCAGTGGCGACTTCCTCGATTTGGCCTATTCCGTGCCAGCCTACCTCAAAGATTTTCAAGCCCTCAAACCCAAAAAACTTTTTTGATAGCGTTGCCTACCCAAAAGAAAAGCCCGGTTTCTGCCGGGCTTCCTTTTTCTTATGACGATTGGCGGTTTTTTACATCATGCCGCCCATGCCGCCCATGCCGCCTGCGGGCATTGCGGGAGCTGGATTATCTTCCTTCTTGTCGGCGATTACGCACTCTGTGGTCAGGAACATTCCTGCGATTGAAGCAGCGTTCTCGAGAGCTACGCGTGTAACCTTGGCAGGGTCGATGACTCCGGCTGCCATGAGGTTTTCATACACACCTGTGCGCGCGTTGTAGCCATAGTCGGCGTTGCCGTCCTTGACCTTTTGCACCACTACCGCACCTTCAACTCCGGCGTTAGCCACGATTTGGCGCAAGGGCTCTTCGATAGCGCGTTTGACGATATGTATGCCGGTCTCCTCATCCTCGTTGTCGCCTTTGAGCGTGTCGAGGTTGGCGATGCAGCGTATGTAAGCCACGCCGCCGCCAGGCACGATACCCTCGGCGATAGCCGCGCGTGTCGCGCTCAGAGCGTCGTCCACGCGGTCTTTCTTCTCTTTCATCTCGACCTCGCTGGGTGCGCCGATATGGAGCACGGCCACGCCGCCTGCCAATTTGGCGAGACGCTCCTGGAGTTTTTCGCGGTCATAGTCGCTTGTGGTCTGCTCGATTTGAGCTTTGATTTGGGCGACACGGGCGGCGATAGCCTCTTTTGAGCCTGCGCCATTGACAATTGTCGTGTTCTCTTTATTGACAGTGATTTTCTCTGCCTTGCCGAGCATATCGAGGGTGGCCGACTCAAGTTTCAGGCCCTTCTCCTCCGAGATAACCTCGCCCCCGGTGAGGGTGGCGATGTCTTGCAGCATCTCTTTGCGGCGGTCGCCGAAGCCGGGAGCTTTGACTGCGCAAATCTTCAGTGAGCCGCGCAGACGGTTCACTACTAAAGTCGCAAGTGCTTCCTGGTCTACATCCTCAGCGATAATCAGCAGCGGGCGACCGCTCTGAGCCGTTGCCTCAAGGATGGGGAGCATATCTTTCAGATTAGAGATTTTCTTGTCATAGATGAGAATGTAGGGTGAGTCCATCTCACACTCCATCTTCTCTGTGTTGGTCACGAAATAGGGCGATATATAGCCGCGGTCAAATTGCATACCCTCGACAATGTCTACGGTAGTCTCGGTGCCCTTGGCCTCGTCTACGGTGATTACACCTTCCTTCTTCACCTTCTTCATTGCCTCGGCGATCAGTCGGCCTATGGCCTCGTCGTTGTTGGCTGAGATGCGTGCCACATCCTCGATTTTCTTGAAATCGTCACCGACTTCTTCCGACTGGGCTTTGATGCCATCTACAACAACGGCAACAGCCTTGTCGATACCGCGCTTTAAGTCCATCGGGTTTGCGCCGGCTGCCACGTTCTTCAGTCCGACGTTGATGATTGCCTGGGCCAGGACGGTTGCGGTTGTTGTGCCGTCACCTGCGTCGTCACCGGTTTTTGAAGCCACTTCCTTGACGAGCTGGGCGCCCATGTTCTGGAACTGGTCTTCAAGTTCTACTTCGCGTGCCACCGACACACCGTCTTTGGTGATGTGGGGCGCGCCGAATTTCTTCTCGATGATAACATTGCGCCCTTTGGGGCCAAGTGTCACCTTCACTGCGTCCGCAAGTGCGTCAACGCCTTTTTTAAGCTCCTCGCGGGCCTTGATATCAAATTTTATTTCTTTTGCCATGATTGTGTGGTTTTATTTTACGTTCAATTATTCAACAACGGCCAAAATGTCACTTTGGCGCATGATTAGATACTTCTCACCGTCAATTTCTATCTCGGTACCGGCATACTTGCCATAAAGAACCGTATCTCCTTCCTTGACAACCATTTTCTCCTCTTTCGTGCCGTCGCCTGTGGCCAGAACAGTACCTTTAAGTGGTTTCTCTTTAGCCGAATCGGGTATGATGATACCTGCTACTGTGACTTCCTCGGCGGGCGTCGGATTGATCAGAACGCGATCTGCCAGTGGTTTGATTTTCATAATTGATATATTTAGTTAATTTATTATGTTAATTTCTACATTTTAGATTTTAGCATATTCCGTGCCAAATTTTCATGGTGACATCAAAAGTGACAAAATGTCTACCTCGTGTCAAGCTGTCGTGTCATCATTCATTTATAACATTCCTTGCTGATTTATAGTTCTTCATCACGGTGAAATTACCTTTAAAGGAATATAACATAGTGTTAAATTTGCCGCTGGCGTTAACATAACGGTTAATTTGATTTAAATTAAAATTATGCGCTATTGCGCCTTCGGCCGTTTTGACTAACTTTGTAGTGAACCAATCTGTCACGATTGTCGATTCATCAGTTTTTCACCACCTAACTCCCTCTCTCCACCTGAATAACGAAGAATGAACCAAATCAGGAAATTCAGTGCGCTGGTGACAGCGTTATTCATAGCCTCAGTAGGTGTCGTTTATGCGGCTCCGACCAAAAAGACAACTCCGGCCGTTGCCAACCACAGAGTGGTCAAGGTCGGCGAGGAGCCTTCATCAGCATTGATTGCCGGGGCGGCTGTCGGCAAAACAGCCGTTCTGGAAATGATGAAATCTGCGGAGCCGCAGAGCATTGTCCCCGACATGGTAAGCTACGCCAAGAAATTCATCGGAGCGCGTTATCGTCATGGTTCCAAAGGGCCCAAGAGCTTCGACTGCTCTGGTTTCACAAGCTATGTGTTTAAGGAATTCGGCTACAAACTCAGCCCGTCATCCCGTACGCAATATATGCAGGGCGTTGGAGTCTCGCGCGACGAAGTCCGTCCCGGCGACCTCCTTTTCTTCAGCGGACGGCGTGCCGGTAAAAACGTAGGCCATGTCGGAATGGTTATTGATGTCAGTGACGACAACAAATCAATCCGCTTCATTCACGCTACAATAGGTGGCGGTGTGAAAATTGACACATATCCCGACGGCGGATACTACAGCAAGCGATACATCGGTGCCCGTCGAGTCCTTTCCGACAAAGACTTAGGCGATATTTAATCTCAGAAAACAATGCCATCACCTCTGCAGCGAATAATTGAGCTTAGAAACGAGCTTAATCGCCACAACCACAACTATTACGTCCTTAACGCTCCGACCATAACCGATAAGGAATTTGACGAAATGCTCAAGGAACTGGAGCGTCTCGAAGCTGAGCACCCCGAGTTTTTCGACCCGTTGTCACCGACTCAGAGAGTTGGCAGCGATATAAACAAATCTTTTGAGCAGATAGCCCACATATATCCCATGCTATCTCTCGGTAACACCTACTCCGTTGAGGAGGTCGATGAGTTCGTCAGCCGCACGCGTGCGGCTCTGATGGGCGAGGAGGTGACTATAGTCGGTGAGATGAAATTCGATGGAACGTCAATATCCCTCATATACGAAGACGGACGGCTTGTCAGAGCCGTGACCCGCGGCGACGGGGTGAAAGGCGATGTCGTGACTGAAAATGTAAAAACCATCAGAAGTATACCCTTGCAATTACAGGGCGACGGTTGGCCTCGTCAGTTCGAAATTCGCGGGGAAATAGTGCTTCCGTGGGCCGAGTTCGACAGGCTCAATAGGGAGCGTGAATTCAATGAGGAACCTTTGTTCGCCAACCCCCGTAATGCCGCGTCTGGCACATTGAAGATGCAAAATTCAGCCGAGGTTGCCCGCCGCGGCCTCGATGCCTATTTCTATTATCTCCTCAGCGACGAGCTCCCGTTCGATAACCACTACGACAACATGATGGCTGTGAAGAGTTGGGGCTTTAAAGTGTCGTCTGTGATGACGCGCCTCCACTCCATCGACGAAGTCGATAAGTTCATCAGCCATTGGGATGTTGCCCGCAAGGAGCTGCCCGTGGCCACCGACGGACTTGTGTTTAAGGTCAATTCGCTGCGACAGCAGCTAAATCTTGGTTCTACTGCCAAATCACCGCGGTGGGCCATAGCCTATAAATTCCAGGCCGAAAGAGCATTGACTCGGCTCGACTTTGTGTCGTTTGAGGTCGGGCGCACAGGAGTCGTTACACCCGTGGCCAATCTTGACCCGGTTCTCTTGTCAGGCACCATCGTGAAGCGCGCGTCACTTCACAACGAAGACATTATAAAATCGCTTGACATACATGAGCGCGATATGCTTTATGTAGAAAAAGGCGGTGAAATCATTCCCAAAATCACCGGGGTCGACCTCGGCCGGCGTCAGTCTGGCAGTGAGCCTGTCAGGTTTGTGACATCATGTCCCGCTTGCGGCACGCGTCTTGTCAGGGTCGAGGGCGAAGCGGCATGGATGTGTCCCAATAAATATGGGTGTCCCCCCCAGATAGCAGGGAGAATAGAGCATTTCGTCGGTCGTCGCATGATGAACATCGATGGGATAGGCGAAGAGACTGCCGCGCTGCTCTATAAAGCTGGATTGGTTAATAACGTCGCGGACCTTTATAGCTTGACCCGCGAGAAGCTCATGACGCTTGCGCGATTCGGCAAAAGAAGCTCCGAACGCATAATCGAAGGTCTCGAAGCCTCTAAATCAGTTCCCTTCGAGTGCGTGGTCTATGCCCTTTCAATACCATATGTAGGCGAGACCGTCGCTAAAAAACTCGCTCGGGCTGTAGGTGACATTGACAATTTGATGTCTATGTCGGCCGATGAGCTCATGTCTATTGAAGACATCGGAGAGAGGATAGCCAACTCGATAATCGAATATTTTGAAACACCTCTAAACCGCAGGATAATCGAACGATTGCGCAATGCCGGATTACAGATGTCGATGCCCGAGGATACCGACGAGGGACAGTCCGACCTCCTTGCCGGAAAATCCATTGTGATTAGCGGCACATTCTCTCATCATTCGCGTGATCAATACAAAGAGATGATAGAGCGCAACGGAGGCAAAAACGTAGCCTCAATATCCAAAAAGACCGATTTCATACTGGCAGGCGAAAACATGGGTCCTTCGAAACTTGAGAAAGCCCAAAAGCTCGGCATACCCATCATCTCCGAAGATCAATTCCTCTCCCTCCTCCAACCGCAATAACGGGTTACCTCCCCACGCTATTGTCACCATTCCGGAGGGCCAGCACATGGGCCGGCTTCCACTGCGCTTTCGCTCGCGTCATTGCCAATCTGGCAGGGTAGGGCTTGCCCATGGGCCAGCCGCCTGCCGAGCGTTATTTCGATGTCTTCTTCAGTTCAAAACCCGCATTTAATCCGTCATAGTTGCTTAACAACGCCGATAACCCTTTGATTGATGCGTTTCCAGATATCGCCGAAATCTTTTCAACAAGTGAAATAAGTTTTGATACATCGAATGTCAATTTGACGTTCTTTCCAGAGCGGCTCATATAGGCGGTCATCGAACCGGTTTTTATCTTGCCGAACGCCCTGAACTCAAATAAATGCTGTCCATCCTTGTTTTGGGTGACACATCCCTTCAATTCCGCACGTCTGACCTTCATTACGAAAGTGCTGTCAGCATTGAATTTCATTTTCAGTCCCGTTAATCCGGCTTTTTGGTAATATGGCTCGATTTCTTTTTCAATTTTAGCTGCGGCAGCCGCTCCGCCGGCTTTTTTCAAAAGATTGTCACTCTTGAACGATACCGCCGGGGCGACATATTCCCAGTCGCCCGTGAGGTCTTTTAGCTCGACATCTCCACCTGCGATATCGCCGATTATACTCGTGATGCCATCTATTGCGCTGCTGTCTCCGCCGAGTTTGCCTAAAAAGTCCTTTAAGTCGGCCGATGCGCTCTGTGAGCCACACAGCCACAACATCACAGTCATCGCTGCGATATGTAAAATTCTGCTCATACTATGTTTTTTATCCTGTTAGTTCGGATTGGGTATTTCAACTACGTTGTGCCCGCCACACTCTTTTCTAACTTCGCTGTCTATTTTTTCCCATTTAGAATTGCGTGACAGATATTCAGGCACTATATGTTTCATTTCAAGCACGAGAGCGTGGTTGTCTCCGCTGTCGAGCGACCGTTTCAACTCTGCTAAGTGCTCTTTGACGTTTGCGTAGTCATAGACTCTCACTTTGGCGATCATGATTTTGGGATGGTGCGTTGAAATGGTATGTTCGCGGTTGTTGAGAAGCTCCTCATATAATTTCTCCCCGGGACGTAGACCGGTCTCGACTATCTTGATATCTTTGCCAACCCTGAGTCCGGCCAACGAAATCATGCGGCAGGCGAGATCATAGATTTTTACAGGTTTGCCCATGTCAAATATGTAAATCTCGCCGCCTGAGCCCATGCAGCCCGCTTCCAATACGAGCGAGCACGCCTCAGGGATGGTCATGAAATATCTGATTATGTCGCGGTGGGTCACTGTGATAGGGCCGCCTTTCTCTATTTGTTTGTGGAAGCGGGGGATGACCGAACCGTTTGAACCCAGCACATTGCCAAACCGTGTGGTGATAAATTGGGTTGTCGGACGGTCGTTTAGCTTTTGGTTACGGAAAAACAGCGATTGGACATATATCTCTGCGATTCGTTTCGACGCACCCATTATATTGGTTGGGTTGACCGCCTTATCGGTCGAAATCATCACGAACTTCTCTACGCCGTAGAGCATCGAAAGGTCTGCCATGTTTTTGGTGCCGAACACATTGGTCAATATGGCCTCCGATGGGTTATGTTCCATCATGGGAACGTGTTTATAGGCCGCCGCATGAAACACAAACCGTGGACGGTACTTGACGAATGCCCGTTCCATACGGTCTCGGTTAGTGACATCACCTATATAAAGATGTATGTTGGTGTCGGGAAACTTTTCCTCCATTTCAAGCTGCATTTCATGCATTGGAGATTCCGCCTGGTCGAGAAGCACTATCTCTTTAGCACCGAATTGGGCCACCTGCCTGACGATTTCAGAACCTATGGAACCTGCCGCGCCGGTGATCATGACCACAGAGTTTCTTATAACTCGGTTTACTCTCGGGTCCTCCGTCTTTATGGGTTCTCGGCCAAGCAGATCCTCTATATTGATGTGATGGACGTGCGATGAAAGGGCCGGATGTCCGTTCTCGCTTGTCGTAAATTCTTCTACTTGATTGAGCATTAATAATTTTATGCCGTGTTCGAGAAATACGTCAGCGGCTCCGCTTTTCATGAATTCAATCTGGTTCGAGAGAAATAGTAAAGTCTTGCAGTTAAATTTGTCGAATATATCTTTAATATCATCCTCGTCATATTTCAAAACCGGTATCCCGTTGATGGATTTGGAGCTTTCTTTACTCGACAGACTGATTAAGGCCACAGGCTCAAACTGACCGTTTACCTCATATTTCAAAGCGCTTGCCAAAAAATAGGAATTTATCGCCGATCCAAGCATTATGACTCTTTCCCTCCTCGATATTGAGCTGACGAATAGCGAGTAAACATACTTTAGGCCGAGTCGCAGACACATCATCATTGTGAACGAGAAAACTGCGATAAGGAATATGTTCCATATGCGGAAAAACAGCTTGTGTGTAAGAGATTGAACCCCTAATGTCGCTATTATCAGGACGATAGATGCAAAAGTTATCATCATCGTGATTCTGTAAAGATCGGCTATGACCGATAATCGTAGAACGTATTTATAGCTTTTGACGATTAGGCTGCATATGAAATACACTGCGACAACAACCGATCCCCTTGTCCATGGCGAGTATGTCCACAACGGCCCGTCGCTGTCGTGGAAGTCGCTGAACGTGAAGGTCAGTACACAACTTACAATGACTATAAGCATATCTACCAGGCATATAGTCCATCGGGGGGCTGGGGTGTCAAGTAGATGGTGTAGAAGTTTCGACCTTGATAATTTATTCCATATATTTTTTATCATAGATTCTAATAACGGATAAATGCAAGAATATTATGTGTCTTCGTATTTTTTACAATCCTTGCAAAGATAGGCTAATTTTAGATATAAAAACACTACTGTCCACTAAAAATGGACAAGGTTAAAAATTAAATAAATTCGGTTCACTTGAATCATATCGGTCTTTGAC
>CANQQE010000048.1 GCA_947625935.1 uncultured Muribaculaceae bacterium
TATTAAAGGAAAAACCGGTACCCCACTTTTCCCCAAAATTGCATCAATAAATCAAAAATAAAGTACACATAACTATAAAAAATATATAAAATTTAAGTACAATTTTTGGTGAAAACATAGAATCAATAAAAATAATATAATTTGCACACAATATATTATTGACATTTGCGCAAAAAGCGCGTATAATAAGAGGCACGATGAGAGAGGCGAAACACCACCCAAAGCGGTACACACGGGGACGGATCGTAGGCCGATAATACCGGCTGTGTTGGGCTAAATGCTCTAATATTTAGTGAATGGATGGTGGCATCAATGGCAGAATTAGTAAGTAGGGAAGGTGGTTGCGACAAGATTGTAACTTACAATCCGAAAATCGGCAAATGGGAAGTATATGACGCATGGGAATACGACAATTTACCAAACGCACGTAGTGAATTTACATCGCCATCATACTTTGACGCATGGGCATGGGCGGTTGTAGAGGAAGATTTTTAAAACATTAAACCCGGGCATAGTCCCGGGTGTGTCGGGCTAACACCCAAAAAACTAACATTAAAAGGAGAAATTACCATGGCAAGAGAAAGAATGATTACCCGCACAATCAACACAACCGTCCTTGAGATTATCGGAGTAAATCTCGATACCCTTGAGACGGAGCGCAAGGAAACTGTATGGCCGGGGCGTGCAAAAGACATTAAGTATGAGGACGTAGAATCGGCGTTTCAGAACGACCACTACGCCGTGGCTACCATCCACATCGTGAAAGAGGTCGAAAGTCTCTACGGGATGCCGGAAAGTGACTTTATTGCCCATGCCAAAATCATGCCGCCCCGTACAACCGTTGAATGAAACACATAGGGCCGGATAACTTCCGGCCCCGTGTCGGGCTAACAAAGCCACTAACATTAAACAAAAGGAGAATGTAAAATGATACACTATGTGCCCCCGAATACCAAAGCTTATTGCGACATGACAGGTGCATACAAAAAAGCGGACGCGTGTACTATTTGGGACGCATATAAAAACCCGTCCTACAAAAAATAAAAGCTTACCATTCAGCAATAGACGAGATGGACGCATTGAATGTTGACCCGGCAACAATACGCATTATCACTTTCAACTCATTCACTTTCACGATTGGCGGAATAACCCGTCACAAAGTAGCATCTGATTTAATCTACATCACGCCGACATACGTATATAGCATGCCTTACGACCGCTAAACACAATGGCCTGATAACTTCCGGCCCGTGTCGGGATAACTCTAACTAACGAAATGGAGGGTAAACAATATGCCGCTAATGGTATACTATGAGTTAGAGGCAATACTTACCACAAAAACAGGCATACCAAAGGAAGCCGTAGACGACGTTCTTGAGGAAGTCACACGCCAACTGTATTTAGTATTTTCCGGCGAAAGTGACGTATACCAAACGCCGGAAGAAGTACTTGAGGATTTTTACATTCCGTCATCTTATCTTTGGGCGTTTTGTTTGAATTTTGAATAAAAGGAGGTTAAACTAATGACATTAAAAGAAGTGCGAGGTTATTTGCAAGACGCGAGGGATATTATTGGCACCGCCTTTAACGGGCTTGAGTGCAAATCATCTGGGTTATTTGACTGTCGCGATTGCGACGTTCAACATTTATGTAATGGAATGTTAACCGTTAAAGTCGAAATAACTACACTGATTCTGGAAATTGGAGAGAAGCTGGCCGAGAATACCGATTGATTGCACGCAACTAAATTTCTTCCAACCAACAAATTTTATTTATGCGACTTTTGAATAGATAATTGACAGAAAGTGCCCCATACGCTATACTAAGATAGTACTGGGTAAGGTACTTTTCCTCTCCTCTTCCGGGGTGACGGTCGCCAACTGTCACCCCGGTCATGGGCAAGTTGAAGCATAAAGGCTTTAGTCGTTAACGGCTACGGTGCAACTCCGTGCTTGCCCGAAATAATAACAAAAGGAGTGTACAAAATGGCACGAATTCCGCAAGTCACACGCACCATCACTACAACCCATGCAAAGGTTCTCTGCCTTGACCTATCTACGAAGAAGCCTATCACCAAGGAGGTTATCATCCCCCGGACGTACAAGGATGAGGCCGCCGCACTCAAGGTCATCAAGCCCATGCTTGAGAGTGACGAGCTCAAGGTCGTCCATGTGGTGGACACGCAGACCGTTGACACCCTCTACGGCATGACCGAATCAGACTTCATCATCCACGCCCATGTCATCCCGCCCCGCAAGGCCGAATAACAGCGCACAAAAATTACATAAGAAAAGGAGCAAAAAACAATGGCTGAAAACAAATATTACGAGGTAAAAATCGTCGAGACTTCCCGGGAATTAACTCCCCGCGAAAGGGTCAAAATCAAGGACACCGGAAACGCCGTCCAGATTGACGATGCGACCGCCGACACCGACACCCCGTTGGTCATCGACTACGACTACCATGTTGTGCTCGAGGTTCACAACGAAAAAAGCGACAACAAGGACTATCGCAAGGTCGTCGTTGTGGACAAGGCTGGAAACAAGTTTGTGACTGGCTCGGATTCTTTCTTACGGGCCATGTCTGATATCGTCGAGGAGATGCACGCTTGCGGCGAAACTGATATCCAACTTGAGGTCTATCGCAAGCCTTCCAAAAACTACAAAGGCAAGTCTTTTATCACCTGTTCCGTTATCTGACGGTCAGGCACCAAAATTGGCCCCCGCTATAGGGGGCCTTATTTTTAATATAGGTGATTTATATGCCAGGTAAACCCAAAAAACCTACTATAAAACAGGAGTATGAAAAGGAAATAAAAAGATTACAACGATTTATTACAAAGGCAGAAAAGCAAGGGTTCACATTTGAAAGTGACGTTATTCCGAAACGGCCCAAAAGAATAACAAGAGCGTCCGTAAACCGTTTAGCAAAAATAAAACCTTCTACATTGTACGCAAAGTCAACATATAAGACAGAGACAGGGCAAATAGTATCAGGCACAAAAGGAAAAGAAATAGTTAAAGCTACAAGGTCAAAAGCATCATCAGCCCGGGACAATTTTTATAAGGGAAATAAAGGAAAAACTTATGGGGCATCATCTCTACCAAGTTACACCGATGAAGTGCTTGCAAATGTAGAAGATATGATTAACAACTGGACGCCCGATTCGAGGTGGTCAGAAGGACTATCAGATTACAAGAAAACTGACAAGAATATATTGCGAAATGTATTAGCCGGGCGTATATCAGCTTTTGGGCGTGACACTGTTGCAAAAAATCTCGAAAGTGCAAATAAGGCAATGCCCGGGTCAGTAGAGGCAGTTGTTGGCGCGGTGCTATACGGGTCAGGGTCAAAATATGCAAAAGACGGAAGGGCGGAAGTGCAAAATAATCTAAAGTTATTTATGGAAATGACACAAGGTTCATCATTAACAAAGGAGCAAGCTGAAAACATATCCTATTTAGTTGACGATATGTCAGCCTATACACCCGATACAGAGTAGTAATGCGTCCACGAAAATATCGTTATTTCATGGGCGACTTTGAAACAACAGTTTATAAAGGCCAAGAGGATACGGCTGTATGGGCATCTGCTTGCGTTGAATTTGGGACTGAGGACGTTCACATCTTTCACTCAATCGGCGAGCAATTTGATTATCTATTATCGCTTGATACAAACATTATAATCTACTATCATAATCTCAAATTTGACGGCACATTTTGGATATCATATCTTCTCATAGATTTAATGTGGAAAGAGGCATCGGTAAGGTACAGCGATAACGTAAACGACTTTGAATTTATGAACGTAAAAGATATGCCTAATAAGTCGTTCACGTATAGCATATCTGATATGGGGCAATGGTATAGGATTCTTATTAAGGTTAATTCGCATATCATCGAAATACGAGACAGTTTAAAGCTATTACCATTTAGCGTAAAAAGAATAGGCCAAAGCTTTAAAACAAAACACCAAAAGCTCGACATGGAATACGAGGGATTTAGATACCCCGGGTGTAACATAACTGACGAGGAAAAGGAATACATAGCTAATGACGTATTAGTAGTCAAAGAAGCATTGGAAATGATGTTCGATGAGGGGCACAAAAAACTAACGATAGGGTCGTGCTGTTTAGCGGAATATAAAAAGCTAATCGGGCACAAAACATATGAGGCATATTTCCCCAACATCTACGAAATGGATATTGACCAAGACCTGTACGATGTACCAACAGCAGGTGATTATATCCGTCGTTCATATCACGGAGGCTGGTGTTATCTTGTTAAAGGCAAGGAACAGCGAATATTCAACAGGGGCGTAACCGCTGACGTTAACAGTCTTTACCCCTCCATGATGTCAAGCGAAAGTGGTAATTACTATCCGATAGGTGAGCCAATATTCTGGAGAGGGAATTATATACCTGACAAGGCATTACAGGGTAACAGATACTACTTCATACGAATCAAAACAAGGTTTTACATAAAAAAGGACAAATTGCCATTCATTCAGATAAAGCATAGTCTATTGTACAGAAGTACCGAAATGCTTGAAACTTCCGACATATATAATCATAATGACGGGTGTTATTATTCTCAATACAGGGACTTTGACGGAAACATACAAGAAGCGATAGTTACTATGACGCTAACTATGACAGATTATAAACTAATGCTCGACCATTATGAATTAGTTGATTTCGAGATATTAGACGGATGTTATTTTGAATCAGCTATCGGAATATTTGATGAGTACATAGACAAATACAAGAAGATAAAACTTGAATCAAAAGGCGCAAGGCGAGAATTAGCAAAGCTTTTCCTTAACAATTTAAGCGGAAAAATGGCAAGCTCAACAGACAGTTCATTCAAAGCAGCTTTTGTGCGGGATGACAAATCAATAGGGTTCTATCAAGTAAACCAATATGATAAAATGCCGGGATACATACCCGTCGGAAGTGCAATTACAAGTTACGCAAGAAATTTTACAATTCGGGCGGCTCAATTAAATTATCACGGCCCGGATAAACCCGGTTTTATCTACGCCGACACCGATAGCATACATTGTGACTTACCACCAGAAGAAATTAAAGGAATAAAGGTACACCCAAAAGACTTTTGTTGCTGGAAAATGGAGTCAACATGGGATAAAGGGTGGTACGTAAGACAAAAGACATATATTGAGCACGTAATCGAAGAAGATTTAGAGACAATAGAACACCCTTACTACAATATAAAATGTGCTGGTATGCCCGACAAATGCAAGAAACTATTTGAGTTATCAATGACAGGTTATTCAGATGAAGATGTACAGGATTTAAATGAAGATGAGTTAAAATTTATATCAACGAAGCGAACAATAGAGGATTTCACCGTAGGTTTAACAGTGCCCGGAAAGTTGTTACCAAAGAGAATAAGAGGGGGCGTATTACTCATAGAAGTGCCATATCAAATGAGATAAAAGGAGGTGAGGAAATGACGAAGATATTGTTAGCTTTAAGCATTGCCGCTCTTGCATACACCATTGCCGCCTCAATGTGTGATGATATCATAGCAAAGTGGAGAATACCAATCGGCATAGTTAGTGGCATTGTAGCTTTTGTAGTTTTCTGCACAATGGCATAACAGGAGGTGAGAAAAATGTCAAAGAAAAACAATGATATGAGGCCCTTACACCGGGTAATATTATTCGAATCGCCCCTGTCAGAAATCTGGTGGGTAAGAACGGATACGGGTAAAGCTCTTCCATTTACATCATTGAAAGACGCTATGGATGAATTTTTATTCGGCAGATTTAGCAAAATTGTAGAATGTGGGAAAGGTTACATGATTTGTGAAGTAAGGGGTGAAATAGAATGAAGGTATATGTTGTCTATCGTATCGACAAAATGATTGTTGGAAGTGGCTATTACATGCCGCTTGATATGCACGTTTTCAGTAACGAAAAGAACGCCATTATATATCTATGCGAACAAGGCTGTATCAAGGACGTTAAACGTAAATGTTACGGCATCACGCATTGGAAACCTACTTGCCCTTGTTATTCCGGGAAGTATGGATATGTGATGGAAGAAATTGATATGGAGGATTTCACAAAATGAACATTGAGCTTTTGAAATCACTTATCCGCCGAGGGAAGAATATCGTTAGTCACCCGCTTGACAGTGACCGCCGTGTATGGGTGTTCGACGTTTGTGATACAACAGAATTTCGCAATCAAGGGGTTATGAGAATAAACATCTAACTAATAGCGATAGCCCCCGATGATAATTCACCGGGGGTTTTCTATATCCATTACTTATGGTGAAGTGAAGCGGCACACTATCCGACAAGTCTTTGCGGCGGTTTATTCCACCCGTGTGTTCCCACAAAGCTCAACACTTCTTGCATAAGCGGATACTCAATAAGCGAGTGCGTGAAGTACGGCATCTTTACATCGTAAATCCTTAAATCTGAAACACCCGTGTTCAAAGGAATAGCGCAATGATTGGAGGAACAAACTATTTCTCTTGAGCATGACGTAGTTGATTTGGTGGTCATCAGTAGTAACCGTTATTCGGTTATTGTGCGTACTGTCACACCTGTCATTACAATATACAATACCATGTTCCGGGTATTCCCTTATACCATAGTCAACGCCCATATAGCGAAGTGTGCATAAGTATCTACCAACACCCGTTGGCTGTTCTACAAATGCCTTGTTGTCATTGAGATACACGGCTTGTGACGAATATGCCACATATCTGTTTCCGGAAAAAGCACGATTAAAACCGGTATCTCTTTGCGCTTGTGCTGTTGCGTCGTAATATCCTTGTTCAAGAACGAAGCCATCACCACGTAAGAATTTTGTATCACCCTTTATGCGATTACATATTCCCATTTCAACATAGTAAGGGTTAAGGATTGACACCGTATTTCCGCACATATATAATGGCACATACCGGACATGTTGTCCTTGCCCTCTTGCTATTGATGTGTGTAAGCTTATAAGCTTTTTAATTTCATCGGCACAGTAGTGATTCGTTTCACTCTGAAATTCATCAAAGAGCATCCTCCCGACATCACTAAACAGGTGACTATATTTCTTTAGCACGTCCGCCGCATTGAGAGATACGGCATAGCCGCAGGAGCGCCCGTCAATATAAAGCTCTTGATAAATTCCTCTTGCACGTCTTTGCGACGTCATTTCAGTACCCGGAAAGAACAAGCTACCGATATCCTTATAAAATTTATCTGCGATATCGTCAAGCTCGTAGTTGTACCGATAAACGAGTGCAAATTTGCCCTGGCCGTCTTTCCACCTGTTGACACAAAGCCGACTAAAATATGTAGTCTTACCGGCGGAACGGTTTGTCGTACACATATATATTTCAGGCTTACGCCCATTGATGTCCATGAGGGACAATAATTTTGTACCGTCATAGTATTCGGACATGAACAATTTCACCTCCCATTTAAATAATCATAACATATTTTTCTTGACAAGTCAAGACTTTTTTGATATAATAAAGTAATATGAAAGGAGGTGTTACCACGGATTTCCCGACTATATTGCAGGCTATCGGTAGTTTTGGATTTCCGATTGCCACCTGTTTGATGTGTTTTTGGTATATCAAAGAGACGGCAGAATCACACAAGCAGGAGATTGAAAAGATGGCGGAGGCTTTGCAAAATAACACGCTGGCACTTCAACGACTATCGGACAAATTGGAGGTAAAAAGAAATGAGTAAATGCTATGCGTCAACTATTGTATTACATTGCAAGCAGGAAAAAGGATATCACGAAAAGGAAAGTAATTCACAGCTTGACGACAAGACGGCTAATTCTGGCAACAAAAACTATAACAAGTACGCTGACTTTATCGACAAGAATTTCCCCACGTTTTACAACGGTAAGAAGAACGGGTGTGAGTGGTGCGATTGCTACGTTGACTGTATGATGATTCAATCATACGGTTACGAGGACGCATTACGTTTGACATGTCAGCCGGAAAAATCTTGCGGCGCCGGGGTGAAATATTCCCGTGATTACTACGCAAAAGCAGGTCGTCTGTCTATTGCCCCTATAATCGGCGCTCAAGTGTTTTTTCAGAAGAACGGAAAACCATCACACACAGGCATTGTCATTGATATGACAGATGACAAAATACTTGTATCTGCTGGCAACACCAACAACGCCGTAGCCGAAACATGGTATACAAAAAGTGATTCCTACATACTTGACTATGGTATTCCCGATTATGACGAAGAACCGTCCTCCAAAAAGACACTCACTGTAAACGTGGAAAAAGGTAAATACGACGAAGTTGTTTTAAAGCTTATTTGAACATGGAGGTTTAACAAAATGGCAGTAAGGTCACGTGATGAGATTTTAGCATCCGTCAGGGCGAGAATCGGAGACAATGCAACGGATGACGATTTGTCCCTGTTTGAGGATATCAGCGACACTTTCGATAGCTTTAACGACGGTATCAACTGGAAACAGAAATACGAAGAAAACGATAACGCATGGAGACAGAGATACAGGGAAAGGTTTTTCACCAGTGCGCCGGAACAGGAACCGCCCGAGGAAATCAGCACACCGGGGAGCTCCGAGCCGAAGCAGTACCGGTACGAAAATTTATTTAAGGAGGGCTAAATCATGCCTAACAGAATCGCAGTAAGCACGCTCAACGCCTCAACGCTGGATATCATTAACACCATTCGCGCAAATGCATCAAGGGAGTATCAGGAGCTTGTCCCCGAAATCGACAGCGTCACCGATATTCCCCGCGTCGGCGAGGTACTTAGAGGCTATCCGGCAATGGCCAATCAATTTCTCAACGCCCTTGTCAACCGCATCGCCCTTGTCCGGGTACGTTCCGCCGTCTTCAACAACGCCTATTCTATGCTAAAGAAGGGGTATCTTGAGTTTGGCGAGACGGTCGAGGAGGTATTTGTCGGCATCGTCAACGCCGTTGAATACGACGCTGAAAAGGCCGAGGCCCGTGAGTTCCGACGTACTATTCCAGATGTTCGGGCCGCTTTTCATATCATGAATTGGAGGGTGATGTACCCCGTCACAATTCAGAATGTTGACCTTGAGCGAGCGTTTTTGAGCGCCGCCGGGGTTCAGGACTTGATTGCTAAAATCGTTGACAGCGTATACACCGCCGCCGAGTACGATGAGTTCCTGCTGTTTAAGTATCTTCTCATCAAAGCTATCTCCCACGGCAAGATGCACCCGGTAAGCATTTCCGGTGACGAAAAGAACGCCGCCATCCAGTTCCGTGCGCTATCAAATGTCCTCCCATTCATGAGTTCCATGTACAACGAAGCTGGCGTGAGAACGACCACCCCCAAAGCTGACCAGTACATCTTCATGGATGCAGAGTACAATGCTAAGTATGATGTGAACGTGCTTGCGTCCGCATTCAACATGGACAAAGCCGACTTCATGGGTCGCCTGATTCTTGTTGACAGGTTCGACACGTTTGACAACGAGCGGTTCAAGGTCATCCGTGACAACTCTGACATGGTCGAGGAAGTCACGCCGCAGGAGCTTGCGCTCATGAAGAACGTCAAGGCCGTCCTTTTGGACGAAAACTGGTTTCAGGTATACGACAATGTGAACACGTTCACCGAAAAGTACGTAGCGAGCGGCCTTTACTGGAATTACTTCTATCACGTTTGGAAAACCGTAAGTCACTCCCCATTTTCGAACGCTGTTGTGTTCGTTGACGAGGGCGCAAGCGTGGCACTTCCCGGAACGGTGAAATTCACCATCGAGGGTATCAGCAAGAGCGACAATGCTACGGTAATCACGTTCGCCCCCGAGGACCCCGCATCTCTTTCTCCGAGCGCTTATCAGTTTGTCCAGGACGGGGAGGCCACGACCAACGGCATCGCCGTGCATCGTTACGGTGCTATCATCGTTCCGAGTACGGCCGAGAATGTCACCCCCGTTATCACCGTTGACGGCACGACGTATAATGGAACAGAGGTCAACGTGGCTACCGCAAATGCCGGTACTTCTATCACGTTCACCAAGGCATAATAAAAGCATTTCTAACGGGGAGGATAATTTATCCTCCCCGGTTAAAGGAGAATGTAAAATGTTCATTCAACCAGATAGCACGGTAATTGTATGTCAAAATGTCCCGCTTGAGCCGACATATGACCATACAATTAACTGGGCTGGAAAAGGGACAGAAGCGCAAGAAGCATATTTCAGAAGTAAAGCACTTTACACATTCGATAAACAGACATACCAAAGGTCGAATAAAAACAAGATACGCATAGAAAAAAAGGCTGATGATTTATACCTTGCCAACTACTTATGTTTTAGAAATACCGCTTACGGGACTAAATGGTTTTATGCCTTTATCACCGCCGTTGATTATGTGAATGATTTGGTGAGCGAAATTACATATGAAATTGACGTAATGCAGACATGGGGATTCTCGTTCAGATTCGAGGAATGTTTTATCGAAAGAGAGCACCCGGCGCAGGACATAGTTGGTGACAACCTTGTACCCGAGAATCTTGAGCTGGGAGACTATGTAAGCAATGGCATCAATTATATCCCGGAATTGCAAAGTACATATATCATTGTAGCTACCACTTTTGACAACGATTTACAAGACTTTCCGGGCGGTTTATTCGGAGGACTTTATTCGGGGCTATATTTTCATAAGTTTTCAAATGATGACGAAGGGGCTATGCTTGCCACAAATTTCATACAAAAAGCGGCGGCGAAATCTGACGGTATTGTTGCGGTTTTTCTTGCACCAAGGTCATTTGCGGCTAACTTGTTCGAAAAACCCCGAGAATTGAGATACACCACCGAAAGAAAAATAACAGGAGACATTGACGGGTACACGCCAAAATGCAACAAACTATATACATATCCGTATAACTTTTTATACGTCACAAACTTTCAAGGAAACGGCGCAACTTTTCCGTATGAGTATTTCAACAGCGAATCATGCGAATTTACACTATTCGGAGATATGACGCCAAGTCCGGAAGTAATACTAATGCCAAGAAACTATAAAGGTGTAGAGATAAATCTTGATGAAAGAATGACGTTAAACGGATATCCGCAACTTTCATTCAACACCGACACCTTTAAAACGTGGCTAGGGCAAAATGCCGCAACTTTAGCGATTAGTGCTTTGGGCGTAGCAACGGATGCAGGAATGGGTATTAAACGGGCTAATATAATGAACAACTCTGAATTGCCAAGTTATGCAAAAACAGGAGCAATAGTTAGTGCAGCCACAGGAGCCTTGAGTATGTTGGCCCAAGTCGTTGACCATAGCGTTTTACCGAATCAAGCACGTGGGTCAGCTGGCGGGTCAGCCCTTGCCGCCTTAAATCTGCTAAACTATGGATTTATGAATAAGCACATCAGATTCGAATTTGCAAAGAGAATAGACGACTTTTTCAATGCCTTTGGCTATGCAGTAAATAAGATAGGGGTTCCGGATAATACAAATAGGCCGGAATGGAATTATGTTAAGACCGCTGGCTGTCACATAAGAGCCTCCGCCCCCGCTGATGTGGTGCGGAAAATTTGCGAAATCCATGACCGAGGTATTACATACTGGAAAAATCCCGACCATATCGGCAATTACAGTTTTGATAATCCGGCACCGATTCGCTGAAAGGAGTGAAATACGTGAGTAAAAAGAGGGAGTTCTGGCAAAGTGCAAAGTATAACACGGCAACTTTCTTGCAATATTACAATCGGCTTGTCGAGCTGTCGATAGCAATGTTCGAGTGGAAAAATGTCCCGCCGAGCGTTGATACACGTTTTCTTGAGCTTACACTTTTTGCGAAGGGCCAAGCGGTTTTTCTTGTTGATGAAGTTATGGGGCCACTTGCACTCCAAGTCGCAACAGGTGGACGGCTAAGCGTGTACAATATTCCAATGAGCAGACGAGCCATTGCAAGCAACGGATATAACAACCCGCTGACGGAGGATAATAGTGTATTGATTTTTAACAATATGCTACACACTCCGAGTATGCTTGATGTTCAGATGTTCGCCTTGCGCTTGAGCAACCTTGACAGAATAATTGACGTAAACGCTGACGCACAAAAAACACCCGTACTAATAAGGGCTGACGAAAGGCAACGGCTTACACTGTTAAACTTGTACAAGCAGTACGATGGGAATGAGCCGTTCATATTTGCCGACAAGGCACTAAACACAGACGGGTTAACTGTACTAAAAACCGATGCACCATATATCGCTGACAAGATTTACACACTTAAAACACAAATTTGGAACGAAGCTTTAACTTATTTGGGCATTAGTAACATTAACGTACAGAAAAAGGAAAGGCTAATCACCGATGAAGTGACACGCAATCAGGGCGGCACAATAGCAAGTCGTTATTCCCGCCTTGAAAGTCGCCGTGAAGCTTGCAAAAAGATAAACGATATGTTCGGGCTTAATATGTGGTGCGATTATCGGGAAGAGTACCAAAGCATTGACGGAGCTGATGACACAATAAACGGTGAGCCTGATAGTGACGGAGAGGGTGGTGAAGTTAAATGAGTACATACACCACCGAAGTGCGATATATCTGCGAAAAATACGCCGGATATAGTGAAAGTAAAGACTACCGGGACTTTAACACCACGACGGAAAAATACTTGAGCGAAGTGTACAACATTGACGATATCATTGACAAGGCTATTCCAAGAATCTTTGAGCCTGACATTGAATTGTTTGACCCCGGCTATAAGAACGTACTGTTTCATAAGATTTTAAGGCATTATTATATGCGTGAAATCGGTGCTGAAACTGTTGCCCTTTGGAAATTCTATCTGAATACCACATTGAAAGAAATTCTACCACTCTATAATCAGAGATACAAAAGTGAGCTAATCAAATTTGACCCGATGTTTGATACCGACATGACCACCACGCAGAACAAAAAGAGTGACGGAAATGTTGGTGTTTCAGGAAACGTAACTGACAAGGGCGACAAGGCTTTTTCCGAGCAAGGGAACAGTACGCAAAGTGAAATCGGAAACGAGACAGAGACAAACAAGAGCAAGACCACAACCGCCGACAAGGCCAAGACCACTAATGAGGGCGAAACTACTACACACGGGACTAATTCAAGTAACACTACAAAGAACGAAACTAATTTGTACGCCGACACCCCGCAAGGAGGTATACAAGGCCTTTTGGGCCATGCGCAAGGTGAAAGCGGTAATGACTACAAATATTTGACTGATGCAAGGAAGATAGACGGTACTGAAAAGGTTCAGGGTGAGAATGACGCAAATGGCACAAGTACCGGCACAACGGAGTACACCGATGATATCACCGTTGATTTGGATGGAACAAAGACTAACGATACAACTATTAACGCTGACAGCGAATCACATCGAAGCGGGACAGAAACTAACAACAATAGCCGGACTACACGTGAGGACACCGTTAGCACAAGTACGGAGGATTATATTATGCACGTAGCGGGTAAGAACGGCGGAAAGTCTTATAGCGAAATGCTAAAAGAATTCCGTGAGACGTTCCTGAACATTGATATGGAAATTATCAATGAATTAAGGCCGTGCTTTATGCAACTTTGGTAAAGGAGGTCATTTACATGACACCAGAAAAACAAGGGCCGTTTGTACAGCCCATTCACGCATGTCATATGACGCCGGTTTTACCGACTGTATATGACGAGAGTTTGTCCTACTATGAAGCTATATGCAGATACCAAGACAAGCTCAATCAGGTAATCGGAGCACATAATCAGGAAGTCAACGAACGGATTGACGCTGATGCAAGCTTGCACCGTGAAATCCATGAAGAGACTGAACGTGCCAAAGAGGCCGAAGCCCTCTTGTCCACCGAGATAAACAACGAGGTCGTCAGAGCTGGCACCGAGGAAAGGAGATTGCAGGGCGCAATCAACGACGAAGCCAAACTCCGTGAGGGCGCTGACAAAGACCTTGACACAAAGATTCAGAATGAGACTAACCGGGCTAAACATGCGGAAAGCGACTTGCATGAGGAAATTGTCGAGGAAAGCAACAGGGCTAAACAGGCTGAAAGCCTTATCGAAACGCACGTTAACGACGAGGCTAACCGGGCAAAGGAAGAGGAACAAAGACTTGACGAAAAGATTACTAATGAGACTATTCGCGCTGGCAATAGTGAGATTCAGTTGCAGAAAAATATCCAGAATGAGGCCACCCGTGCAAGAGCCGCTGAGGAAAGTTTAAATACAAAGGTAGAGGATGAGGCAAATAGAGCCAAGAAAAGAGAGGACGAGATTGATGCCGCTCTTGGCGTAGAGGTTAACCGTGCTACCGAAGCCGAGAATACACTGTCGAATTTGTACGAAAGCCTTAATAATGCGTTGAAACAAGAGACGGCAAGGGCCAAGGCGAGGGAAGATGAAATTGACGGAAAACTTGACGGCGAGATTCAGAGAGCAAAGGATAGGGAAGATGAAATCGAGGGAGAAGTCGAGAGTGAGAGTGCAAGAGCCAAGGCGAGAGAAGATGAAATTTATGATGAATTTACTAAGGAGAAGGAAAGGACTTTAAAGAGTGAACAAAATCTTGCTAATAGAATTGACCACCTTGATGACAGAATGGAGACGGTTGAGGCCAAGGCTGATAAAGCAAGTGCGGACGCTGAAAAGGTGAACGATTTTGACGCAAGACTGACAGAAGTTGAAAGTAAGGTTGATGGTGCTGTTAGTAAGATTGATGCCGCCGTTGAGACTGTAAATGAAGCGAGTGCGAAAGCTAATGAAGCAAGCGAAAAGGCTACACAGGCGAGTGATAATGTGAGTACGTTTGAGGAAAGGCTGACGAGTGTCGAAGGTGTTGCGAGTGAGGCTGATAGCAAGGCGAAAAGTTTGGATAGTAGAGTGAGTGATGTTGAGACAAGAGTTGCTACGCTGGAAGGGAAAATTGTTGATGTTGAAGGGAAGGCTGATAGTGCTGTTGAAAAGGCTGATAGTGCAGATAGCAAGGCGGATAGTGCTGTTGCTACGGCAAGTGAAGCTAATGAAACAGCAAAAGCGGCGAGCGATAAGGTTGACCAAGCGACTTTAACTGTTGACGGGTACGAGGAAAGAGTTAAGGCTGTCGAGACGAAAGTGGATGATGCTGTAAGTAAGAGCGAAGATGCTGTGAGTAAGGCGGAAAGTGCTGATGGTAAGGCTGATGATGCAGTTCTTGCGGCGAACGAGGCGAAGAATAAGGCGAATGAAGTTGATGAAAAAGCTGATGCGATTCAGAGCAGAGTAGATACTATTGAGGGGAATGTTAGTGATATTAGTGGAAAGGTTGATAATGCTAATCTCGAGATTGAAGGAATTAAGGCTGATGTAGAGGGTGTAAAGGAAGATGTGCAGAGGGTTGAAGGTACAGCTGATGCAGCGAGTGATAAAGCGAATAAGAATGAGACAGATATAACGGCTTTGAGTGGGAGAGTTGGCGTAAATGAGACAAGTATAAGCGGATTGACGACAAGGGTGACGGCGGTTGAAGGTGTTGCAAGTGCAGCTAATCAGACGGCGACGAGTGCGAACACAACGGCGGGACAGGCGTTAAGGAAAGCGAATACGAATGAGAGTAGTATTGAAGGGTTGCAGGCGGTAAATGGCCAACAGAATGCACAGTTGACAACGCTTGATTCAAGGTTAACTGTTGTTGAGAAAGCACAGTCAAGTGGTGCAAACATCGCAAACGGGTTTTTGAGTATTCCATTAAGGTCAGGTGAAGGTACAATTCCTATAAGTCTTAGTGCAGGGCTGTCTCTTGTTGTAACAGATGGAATCTACACATCAGTGGACGTGTACGGATTTATCGAAACGAAGGGCCGTAAATACATTAGCGATATAATTTTGAAGTTCAATGTGAGTACCCCAGGGACTGTACAATTTACGGTCGAAGGAGTCGATAAATTTATTTATCGTACTGCGTCGAGCAATTCTTCTCATGTTTATGAGCCATCAACACCTTATCCTTTTAAAATCTATTCTAGCGATATTGTCATCATAAAGATGCTTTACACATAATACACTTAATTACTCCTATATCACTACCAATACCATATTTTGAAATTTAAGTTAAACACCATTCAAAATTCTATCTGACAATATTTTATGATATTGTCAGATAGTTTTTTAGTGCAACTGGAGTACCAGTTTTTCCTTTAATAC
>CANQQE010000049.1 GCA_947625935.1 uncultured Muribaculaceae bacterium
CAGCCTTGATGAAATGATCAGATCTTGCGAGCGAACACGTCGAGGTTGTAGGTCTTCCGGCAGATCTCGTAGCCGTCGATGGTATCGATCACACGGCCAGACGGCTTGATGTTGCCGTCATTCTCAAAGACCACGATCTCCTGCCCGTTGTAGTCCACGTAGGACTCTCCGCCGATGTCGTGGTCAGTGAGCTCGGAGGCCATGACCTCACCGTCGCACTCAAAGCGGCCAATCTCGTAGTGGTTGCGGAAGAAGAACCACTTGGGAACATAGAAGAACTGGTTGCCGCAACTGTTCACGGGACCCCAGAGGATGATGGACTTGGGGATCCAGCGGAGTCCTTCGTGGCCGTTGCCTTCGTCGTAGCTCAGAGCGATGGCCTTCTCGGTCTCGCGACGGAAACCGGTGTGGTAGGTGTACCAGAAGCGGAAGTAGGCCTTGCCCTTGCCCTTCTGCTTGGGCTCCTCTTTCTTCTCCTCCACCACGGCCTCCTCTTCGGAGGCGGTGGTGGGCTCGGCGGTGGGCTGGGCTTCCGTGGTGGCGGTGGCGATCTGCGCGTCAGTGGTCTCGGTGGTGGGCTCCTCAGTGGTGGTCTCGGCGGTGGGCTTCTCGGAAGCGGTGGTGAACTTGCTGAGGTCGATGCCGTCCTCGGCGCACTTGGCACGCAGCTGAGCGACGCTGTAGTCGCGGAGAGAGATGGCGATCGGCTTGCGGTTCTCAACGCGGTAGGCGATGTGCTCCAGACCGTCGTAGAAGTACAGGGTGCCATCGGTGGTGAAGGACTCGGTGATGGAGTGGTTCTCGGTGGTGGCCTCGGTGGTGTCCTCGGTCTCATCGTCATCGGTGGGGTTCAGGATGCTGTTGGCGAAGCTGATGACGTCCTCGATGGTGTTGAAGGTAAAGGTGTCGTCGGTGCTGAGGCTGAAGAAAGTGAGATCGTACTCGGCGAAGTCCTCGGCATAGCCAGCCTTCTGCATCATGCGCTTTGCGTTATCCAGGGTCTCGTAGGGGATGGACTCGAGGTAGGCATAGAAGCTGTGGCGCTTCTCAATCATGGGACGGATGGATTCGAGGTAGGCGCGGTCGGCTTCGCGATCGGCGGCTTTCTGGGCGGCCTTCTCGGCCTCTTCAGCGCATTTCTTCCAGGAGAGGTAGGAGCTGTAGGGGATGCGGACCTTGCGGCCATCTTCGGTGCGGTATGCGTACTTGCTGTCGATGTTCAGGATGTACTCGCTGCCCTCATAGGTGAAGGACTCGGTGTTGGTGATCTTCTTCATGGTGATCTTCCTTTCTTGTTTTAGGCATAACTCTTGGGAACTGAGTACAGTATAGTCTAAGCATGCTTAGATGTCAAGAAAAACTTTTCCGTCGTTTTCAACAAATATGCATGCTTAGATTTGGGCACTCTGCCAGTAGTTTTGTCTAAGCATGCGTGATACAATGGTTTTGGAGGTGTTCCCATGCAAAAAAATCATGAATCGGGCCGTTCAAGCCGTTACAGGCCAAGCTCAGACGCCCAGAGGCGGGCAGTGGCGAAATACAATGCCAAGTTTGTCACCCTTACTGTCCGCCTGGCACCGGAGAAGCGTGACGCTCTGAATGCCTGGGCAGCTGAGAGAGGCGAGTCCGTTGTCGGGATCCTCAACCGGTACATCGACAGGATCCTGGAGACGGGAGAGGCCTAGACAAAAAAAGAGAGGCGCCCTGCTGGTGCTGACAGCAGAACGCCTCTCCGACGGAGGTAAACGCGCAACCGTCTACCACCGTCACCAAAGCTAGGTCTTCATTATATACGAATGGAGATGAAAAAGCAAGTGACCTACCGGAAAACAAAAAGATTCAACGGCAAACGCTACGAAGCCACGGGCAAAACCGAGTCTGAGGCCTACCAGAGGCTTGCGGATAAGATCGCTGCCGCTAAGAACGGTACTGAGACCCTGGGCGGCAACATGCTGGTTGGGAAGTGGTTCCCGGTCTGGTTTGAGACCTACCGGTCCTGCAAGGGCATCGGCCCGGCTACCCTGGCCCAGAACCGGCAGTTCTACACGCACTTCGTTGACCCGTACATCGGGAAGATGAAGGTGCAGGACGTCCGCGTGGTTCATCTGCAGAAGGTTCTGAACAACCTCTGCGGCAAGAGCCACAGCACCATCACGAAAGTCCGCTGGCTCCTGCGGGAGCTGTTCGGGCGGGCCAGGGATAACAAGATGATCACCTGGGATCCCAGCGCCCGCCTGGAGCTTCCGGAATTCACGAAGGGGCAGAGGCGGTCCCTGACCCACGACGAACAGGAAGCCGTCCTGGACGTCGCCAGCTTCCACGAGCGCGGGCTGTGGGTCAAGACGCTGCTTCTGACGGGCATGCGTCCCGGAGAGGCTGCCGCGCTGCGGTGGTCCAACGTGGACCTGGCTGCCGGTGAGATCCACGTCATCGCTGCCAGGGAGACCGGCAGCACCAAGACGAAAGCTCCCAAGACGGCAGCGGGCATCCGTGACATCCCGATCCACGCTGCCCTCCTGGGTGGCCTCCAGGATGCCAAGTCAAAGGCTCCTGACCCTATGGGTATCGTGTTCCCCAACAGGCGCGGGACCCTGGCGGGACAGGATACAGGCGAGAAGTGGTGGAGGGACTTCACGGCCACCGTGGAGAAGCACCACCCTGGCGTTCTGGGGGACGACGTGACGCTGTACTGCCTGAGGCATACCTTTGCCACCAACCTGGCGGAGGCTGGGGTAGCGATCAACGTGGTGAAGGATCTGATGGGCCATGCGGACATCAGCACCACCGCGAACGTGTACACCCACCGCTCTCAGGAGTCCATGCGGGAGGGGATCCGGCTGCTGGAGAAATCGTCCGTTTCTTCGATTTTGCCGGTGGGAAAGGTGGTGGGACCTGGGGTCTGAGAGAGTCGGAAACCCTTGAGCCACAAGGGTTTTCTGAAATCGACGTTGTGTCGGCACGACACAGGGGGCTAATCAATCCGATCTGTAACCGCGTGTCTGCCGCGTCTGGAAACCCTTGAGCCCCAAGGGATTCCAGCCCGACAGCTCCCACCAGCGATTTTCCCGAATCGTCCGATTCTTCAATTTCAATCAGTTTCGGTGGTGGGACTTGTGGTGGGACTTCACCACACCGCCACCAGGGGCACCTCCACTCCAAAAGCAAAGAGGCCCACCAGGTTTCAGCGCCTGGTGGGTCTCTTCCTTACTTCCTTGCCCGGTACGCCATGATGGCGGCTTCGAGCCTGGTGCAGTAGTCCTGTGGCCTGGTTTCGTCGTAGATGCCAGCCGCCTTAGCTGCTGCGCTCTCAGCCTTGGCCCAGCTGGGGAGCGGGAGGCCAGTGCGCTCCTTCGCTTCCTTCGCCAGCGCCTCAGAGATCATGGTGGGGACAAGTTTTGAGATCATGTCCTTTACCTGCGCTTCGGTCATGTCCGGTTCCTCCTTCCGTTCCATCGCTGCCTTCACATCCCTGCGGACGTCATCCATGTCTTTGCCATGCAGGTTGAACCAGGTGTACACGTCTCCGTGGTTGCTGCCGAGGCCCAGCTTGTAAGAGTCCTGGTGGCAGAGGATGACGGGCACCTTGGCTCCCTGGTAGAAGACAGTGCCAAGAGGGTCCAGCCCGTAGAGCGAGCAGAGGTAGGCGGTCAGCTGGACAGCCTCCTCGTACACGGCATTGAAATAGGCCTTGTCTGTCAGCACGGATTCGCAGATCTCAAACTGGATCCAACCAGTGTTGCAGCTGCCTTTCTTCCCGGATCCACAGCCCCACGGTCTGAAGTTCCACGGCATCGTCTGGACTGTGGTCACGGTTCCATCTGCCAGCTTCCCGATCCAGGCATTCAGGCCTGCTTCCCGGTAGATGTGATTCCAGTCGTTGCCGTTGGTGTTCTTCCCCAGGAGCTTCAGCATCTGATCCCGATCCTTTGCGTTATCCGACGGCTGCACGTAGCGCTTGAGGTTCGGGTTGTTGGCGCCAGTGGAGTGCCACAGGACGCCCTTGATGGTCATGGTGCGGGTGCCCTTGTAGCAGGTGCTCTGGGTCTGCATGCAAACGAGAGGCGGGTTCTGCTTCGTGTACTTCACGCGGATCCCTCCTTCAGGGCTTCGTGCAGCTGCAGGACAGCCGCCTCGATGGCCGCATCAACGGCCGGGTCATCGACGTCGAATCCGTGCTCCTCCAGGAACTTCAGAACGTACTCCTTCCGCTCCGCTCCGGAGCTCTGGTAATACACCTGCTGGGCAGCGCTGACAGCGATCTCCACCCAGCGCAGGAGGTCTCCGCGCTGAGACTCAGTGGTCTTGCTGCGGATCCAGGGAATCAGGAACCGCAGAAGCAGCCCGACCATCACGGTGATAAACGCGCTGATGATGGGGGTCAGATCAATCATCTTTACCGTCCTCCTTTTTGTTGGAAAGTGCGTCCCGCCCGAACATCAGAGCCAGCTCTCCTCCGAAGAAAGCCAGCACGACGCCCAGAAGGGCTGCCGGATCGTTTCCCGTCCGGCTGAGTATCCGCATCGCCAGGAAGGAGAAGATGGTGCCGCAGAGCACGCACCAGACCACCATGACCTTCCCGAAGAGATGCGGGATCTTGTTCTTTTTCTTCATAGCTGATGCGCCTGGGTGTTCAGGTGCTTCTCCAGCTTGTCCAAGGCCTCATCCACAGGACCGTCACAGCCCTGTTCTTTCAGGCCTTTCAGACAGGCGATGCTGCCGTAGCAGATCATGCACAGTTCCTTACGGATCGCCTTCAGCTCATCGTCCTGCTTCTGCTGCCTCTGGACGAACTTCACAAGCCAGAGGACAACACCGCCGATCACAGCCAGAGCCGAGATGACGCTTGCAGCGGTGATGATGGTTTCAGTCGTGATGTACATTTTCAACCCTCCCCGATGAGGTCTTTGCAACGGTTGAGGAGGCCGGTGGCCTCTGCCTCAAACGGGTCCCTGGCCTCCATCGCTGCGATCGCCAGGTGCTGCCTGCGAATCAGGGAGGCCATCTCCTCCAGGAGCCCGCAGAGGGTCTCCACAGTCTGGGTTACGTTCATGAGCCTTCTCACGCTCCTGCAGATAGATTTCGTTGAGACGGTTCCTCAGATTTCCGGTTTCGCAGTGCTCGATGAGGCCTCTGTAGCAGTCCACCCTGCGGGAGAAGGCGTCACGGTCAAACTCTCCTCTGAAGTACCTCTCACAGATGATACGCCACGAACGCTTGATGCGCATGGTGGTTTTCTTGCGCAGCCTGACGGATCTGGTCGTGATGACTCTACCAACGAATTCGATCCGGTCTGGGTTACGCATGTAGGATTTTCGATTGATGTCCAGTTTGAGCACGTCTTTGAGGTAGGCTCTGATTCCGTCGTAAACCGCCCTGGCCTCGGCCTTCGGAACGATTGCCAGGATGTCATCCATGTAGCGGGTGTACATGTGGATCTTCATGACGTGCTTGCAGTAGTGGTCCAGCTCGTTCAGGTAGATGTTGGCGAATAGCTGACTTGTCAGGTTGCCGATCGGCATGCCGACATCGTTCAACCATTCATCCGGCCCAAGGTCGTCAGGGTCGGCTCCTTGGGGAAGCCCGAAGGCCTCCCCGTTGGAGTCGATTACGAGGCATAGGAGTTCCATCAGCTTTTCGTCTTTGATGTACGTGCCCAGGATGTCCTTGAGCGTCTGATGGTCAACGCGATAGAAGTATTTCGCAACGTCGATTTTGACAATTGTGTACTCCTCCCGCTTGCTTTCCACAAGCCTCATCCAGTACTGGACCTTTGTCACGGCCTCCAAGCTGCCCTTGCCAACCCTGCAGGCATAGCTGGTTTCTATCATCCTCTTATCGAAGTACGGATTAAGTATCAGATAGATCGACCATTGCACAACACGACTGGCGACAGGCAGAGCCATGACAACTCGTTTCTTCGGCACGAATACAGTGTGCCGACGGTACGGGCCGAACTGGAAAGTCCCAGCCCGTAACTGATCCTGGATGATATGCAGGTTCTCATCCAGGTTCTGACTGAATGTAAGGAACTCCCTCCTGTAGCGCTTACCCTTCTGGGCTTTCCGGTACGCCTCCAGGAGATGTTCAAATGATGTTATCTTATCCCATGCGTCTGTAATTGCGCGCAACACGCTTGACGTCACCGCCTTCGTGTCTTACTTTGATTTTGCCGTAGCGAGAGGCAGGCTCCTTTCGCCTTGATCTCAATGCGTTCTCGTAAGAGCGCATCCTGCAATCCGTCAAAGGGAAAGCGGGCCGCCCGCCGTTGTTCACCCACGAGTTCGTCCGGGGATTGTTCAGATTGAGCGCGAAGACACCCGCGTTGGCTCCATTGTTCCAATTCGCCCCGCGAAACGCGCAGCGCCGGTTCTCGGTAAATAGCCTGCCCCTCATCAGAGGGATTATTTCGGACTCTGGTCCTGATACAGGTGCCTCTTGTAGCCACCTATCAGGTTTCCGATGTCCTTGTTATGCCTTCCCCAGACGTCCCTCTGATGTAGCGAAAGGGGAGGTTGATGTTTCGACCCGCAGAATCTGCGGTCCGAAGCAAGCATGATCAGGTCGCGGAGGAGCTGGAGCTTTATATCCAGATCGTCCACCGCCGTTTTCTTCGACTGCTTGATCTCGACTTTCTCGACGAGCTCCAGCATGTCGAAGATGTAGGAACGCATCCTGCCCGCAAGCGTGCGGTCCTTTCTAGGAAAATTGTCCAGAATTGGAAGGGCGTAGGCGATCATCTCCAGGATCTTCTCCCGAAGGATGAACTCTTTCGGCTTCTCCATTTCCGGCGTAGTCACGATACTTCCGCCAGGTGGGCGGTTTTGACTTCTCTTTCCGGTATACATGATCCTTTAAGGCTCCTTTGGCATTTGCTTCCGCAAATGCCCCAGTTCATCAGGTTACTGGTCCCAGCTGGCGAAAGCGGGCCGCCCGCCGTGGGTCACCCCCGAGTACGCCCGGGGACTGCTCAGAGCGAGCGCGAAGACACCCGCGCCGGCTCCACTGCGCCAATCCGCCCCGCGAAACGCGCAGCGCTCGTCTGCCTTGTTGTTGGCCCAAAACCGGCCTACGTAATCGGTATCGTCAGAGGCGGGAGCCAGGGCCATGACGGCCAGGAAGTGCTTGCAGAAATCGGAGACGCCTTCCTCGATGGTGGTTGCTTTAAAGTCAGCACTACGGCCGGAATCATCCGCGCTCTTGATCTCGGACTTCTGCCACTGCCAGTGGCTGGAGACGAAATCCAGCTTGATGGACGTGGCGGTGGTTCCGCTCCCGTTGGGGACGATGTAGATGTTGGCCCAATCGGTGGCATCGCCATTGATCGCCCGCCACTCGGCGGAAGCGGCACTCATGTCGATGTCGTTCCTGGCAGCATCATTATAGGGGATGACCTGCAGCTCGCCCTTAACCAAGCGGAGCCCGGCACACCACTCCCAGATGTTGCCGTTGAGCCCCCAGACTCCGGACTTGGTGCCGTTGTCGAACCAGGTATCAGGACCGGTTCCGGTCAGGACCTGGGCAGTGTCGCCCTTGTGGGCGCCAGCGTCGGAACGCTCATCCGTGTTGCCACGAATGGCAACGTACTCGGTCTCTTGGTAATCCTTGCCCCAGTTGTTATTGCCCTTCGGCTGGGTCTTGTGCTTCTTAGCGTTCAGAGCCAGGAAGGCCCACTCGGCAGCGGTGATGCAGTGGTGACCCTTGCCCTTGTTGCGGCAGCGCTGCACATACTGATCGTGGGTGATGTAGGTGGTGGCGACGGTGGCGGGCAGAGAGTAGATCCGGTCATCGTGGGAGACACCGGGGAACTTGCCAATCATGATCTCGTTGACCTGCTCACCATTGATCTTGAACGCAGGATGAACGGAGTCATCCTCCACGGTGCCAGTCACAAGATCCTTACAGTTGGCGAAGGGATAGCGGACGAAGATGCTGGGCATGTCGCGGTCATCCAGAATCATGATGTTATCCGGGTAGGCTACCTGGAGCGCGAAATTGCTGGTATCGTAGCTCATTTTTATACCTCCTATCAGGTCAGTGCCCACAGAGTGAGCGTAACGTCATCCATGTTCAGGGGCAGCGGCTCCACGGGCTTGGGGTCCACGCCTTCCTCCGGCTCTTCGGGCTCCGGATAGGCGAAAGCGGGCACGTCCAGTTGGGCCACGTAGTAGTCGTTCAGCCCGGTGTAGAGGGTGCCATAGGAGTCCGCGCAGATGTCCAGATGATTGGGGAAGCTGCGCTGGTACTTGGCGACGTTGATAGTCAGATCGTCGTCGCCGAACATGATGCGGGTGCCGGAAACCTCATAGGCGATCTTGGCACCCTCGTTGATCTCGATAACCTTCATCAGGTCATGCCTCCTTTAACTCGAATGGTTACGACAACGGTTTTGGCGCTGCCGTCGAATGACAGCTTGAATCCGTTCAAGGTCTTATCCGTGACGCGGATCTCACCAACCTCGCCTCCGGTTTTGCTCTTCAGGGAGGCCTCCACGGTATAGAAGAGGTTCTTCCTGTTCTTCTGGAGCGCAACGCTGACAGCCGTGGTCAGGGTGGTGTTGAAGGGGAAAGTATCCTTGTTGGTCAGGGTGACGTCTTTGGTTTCTCCCAGAACTTCGGAGTCCATGAGAGCGTTGTGGGCGTCATAGATCCTGCGCATGCGGTAGTAGTCCAGGCCCAGAAGGCTGACGGCAACGTGGGCATCCTCGATGCCTGCTTCCATCGCGTTCCGGCTCTGGGCGTTATTCGGAGTGCCCTGCCGCTTGATGTCTCCTTCTGCGGGCGTGTGGGTGTGATACCCGCCGCCGTCGTCATGGTCCTTGACCCGGTACGGGTACTGCGTCACGTGGTTGATGTGGTACGTTTTCAGGTACATGGTTTCACCTCATTTCAGACTGGTTGCTCGACGATGTTGAATGAGAACTCCCACAGGATTCCCTCCTGCAGGTTCTCGATCGTGACCTGCTCTGTTGTGGTTGCCCACGGGCGGCCGTTGTAGTCCAGGAGCTGGACTTCTGCGACGGTCACGGTGCCGGATGCTCCGGGAGACACGTCCACATCCACCAGGATGCGGTTGTCCGGAGCCCTTCGCAGGCTATCCACGTTGGTCTCGATCCAGCTTCCGGTTGTGAGGCGGTAACGGGCCTTGTGGGAGATTGTGGTTTCCGTGTAGACCCGGTAGCCTTCCAGAGCGGTTTCCGATAGGATCTTCTGAGCCATGCCGTTCCTCCTTTCTCAGATGTCCCGGTCCAACCGGTCTTCCCGGTCAAATTCGATCTTGTAGTTGTAGACGGTGACATCTGCTGATATCTCCAGCCGTCCTCTCGGTTCCTCGCCTTGGGCGGAAGCCCAGATGGGTTTCCCCTCTGCTTCGCTGGGGTACGGCATGGGGTCTGAAGTGGTCTGGACAGTTACGTCCGTTTCCGTGGTAGTGAGCTTATCCGCTCTCCACGGTCTTGTGCCGGTGAGCTCGCTTTCGGCATCGGTACCTTCTGAGTGGTGCCAGGGTTCCGCCTGGGTCTGGACCTGGATTTCCGCCGGTGACTCCGCAAGGATGTCCGAACGCCAGGGTTCCGTGCCTTCAAGCTCATCCGGATGGCGCCAGGTGGCTGTCTGGGTCTGGATTTGCAATTCGCTGTCTGTGGGCTGCCAGATGTCGGATCGCCACGGGCTCTCGCCATCTGTTCCGCTTTCGCGGTCCATGTATGGGGGATGCGCCCATCGGTCCGCGTGGGTCTGGATCGTGACATCAGTCGGGGAATCTTCCCAGATATCCGAGCGCCAGGGTTCTGTACCTTCCAATTCGTCAGGGTGGCGCCACGGATCCGCGCGGGTCTGTATCCTGACCTCAGTGCCGGTCTGCTGCCAGATATCCGAGCGCCAGGGGTACTCGCCGTCCACGTTGTCCTCCCTGTCCATGTAGGGAGAGTGAGGCCATCGGTCAACGTGGGTCTGGATGAGGATGCCAACGTTGGTGCGGTAGACCACACCGTCCAGCCAGGAGCTGAGACGCTTGACCATGTTGACCGCCCGAAGGATCCGCTCGATGTTGGCAGTCTCTTTGGCGGCTTCCATCCCGATAACCACGCGGAAATGGTGTGGCTGCCCACCGTAGTCAAACCATTCCTCCACTTCCGATCCAGGAAAGACAGAGCCCAGCATCCTCTCCACGGCCGCAGGGGTCCCGAGGAACTTGTGGACATAGACGGAGGTCTTGATGAGCTCCCGCTTTGACTCCAGGCTGTAGTTGTAGTCGTACCAGTCCACCTTCAGATCCTGGGCCAGGATGTCCAGGACATCCTCCGGCATGTTATCGATGGCGGGATAGATCAGGACGGCTTCTATTTCGTTGTAGTACTCTTCGTACCGTTGCGCCACGGTCCGCCACAGCTCCTGGACGTTCTCATAAACGCCCAGCGATGTGGGGAAGGTACGCATCAGGTTCTCTTCCGTGTAGGTGTGAGCGGGTGGAGCCTTAATCATCCTCAAACCCCCCATTCGTGAGGGTCACGTTCCTGATCTTGGCGAGCTGGGGAGCCCCAGCATCCCTTTCATCCTCCACGGGTCCGATCTTCTGCCCGTTCCGCAGGACGGTAAACACGGGCGAAGTGATCTCGACGCGCTTCACGCCAGTCTCCATGATGAGCTGGTGCAGCTTGGACGGGTTGATATCCCGGCCCATTTCGGCACACTGCCAGGCCTGGAAAGCGGCTGCCGCTTCCTTTACCTGTTCCTCCAGAACGGTCACGTTGCTGGGTCCGTTATGGGAGAGGTAGTAGGTGAGGTCGATGTCGTATTCCACCTCATCCGGGTCTTCCATGACCACCAGATCGGTCATGGGGCGGGCGGTATCGGCGTTGTTGGCCTCCAGGATCCGCCTTTTCAGCTCCTCGGATGCTGGCTTGCCGTCTTTCGTGGTGACCACGATGGCAACCTTGCCGGGTTCCGGGGTGTAGGGCTTGACGTCCCCGATTTCGGTGCTGACCTGTTTCGTCCTGTAGACGTAGCCGCCGTATGGCCCAGCGGTGGAGTATCCGTCCATGCTGAGTCTGGCGGACTCCCGCAGCTCCTCATCGGTCTGAAGGTCAGAGCCGCCATCGCTGCGGGTGATGTTCTGGCAGGAGTCGTAATAGTCGTAGATGTCCACCAGGGTATTGATCTGGCCGGGTTCCCAGCCGTTTCCGACGATTCCCGGAGTCTGGCAGACTGCCGTGCCGGTGGCCTCCGTGGTTCCGGCTTTGATTTCCACGGGTCCGATGGTCTCCCAGTACAGGGAGCGGTTCTGATCCGTGCACCTGGTGCCCGCTGGCACGATGATGGAGCGTGCCTGGTTCTTGGAAAGTGTGAACTTCATGGTGCACTGCGCGGCCTGGGCTTCCAGGCGCTTCTGTACGAAAAACATCTCCACCAGCTTGTCCAGGTTCTCGCCTTCGGAGAAGCGGAGAAGGTTCTGGTTGCCGGTATAGTTGAGCTTCGCGTAGGCCAGTACCAGAGTATTGCAGAGGACGTGCAGGAACAGCCGTTCCGGGCTGCCGGGCTGCGGGCTGTATCCTGCAATTTCGGTGAACATTGCCACAACGGAGGCCTCCAGAGCGGAGACGTCCATTTCCACGAAGATATGCTGATCAGGCATCCGCTTCCAGCCCCCTTATTTCAATGTGTACGGTGGGAATCAGGCGGCCTGGTTGGGAGAGGTCGTCCTGGAAGGTGACTTTCTTCACGGTGACCCTGGGCTCCCAGCGCTCCACTGCTTCCCGGATGTCTACGATCATCTTTGCCTTCACGACGGTGGTCGGTCGGTCGGTCCATTCGGGGGAGATCCCGAAGTCACGGGCCAGAGGCACGCTGCCGCGCGTGGTGGAGATGATCAGTCTTACGTTCTGGACAATCTCTCGGATTGTCTCGTTTTCGAGAAGGGAGATATCTGCGACAGTCCCTTGTGTGACCTGGTATGTCATCCGCTCCCTCCTCAGTCTCTCAGGTATTCGATCAGCGTGATGGTTACGTCTACGGAATACAGGTTGCCGGCTTTGTCGAAATGCCGGGCCTCATCCGAGTGGTCTGTAATGAGCCAGCGGTAACGGCCATATGCGTGATCCCCCAGAGTCAGGGGCAGGGCTCTCCCTTCCCGCATATAGGTCCAGATCTTCACCAGCTCCTCCATCGGGTCCGGCCCAAGCCAGGAGCAGAGTGAAATGGAGAGCTGGATCTCATCCGGTTCCAGCCCGGTGAACTCAGTCAGCGCGTCCGTGTTGTGGCGGGTCGTGGTGGCGATGGAAGCCTTTCCGCTCCAGGTCATGGAGTTTACCGTGTACACTTTACTGTCCGAACACTCGAACACGATGTCATCCAGTGTGCCTATGAGAGCCATCAGTAAATCCCTCCTAACACGTAACCGTCTCCGTTATCCACCCCGATGTAGGCAACAAGCACGATGTCCCCGATTTTCGGCATCCACTGGATCACCTTGATCTGGTGGCGGTGGCGCTCGAAAAGAGCGAAATCGGAACCGGCTGGGCCTTCAAACTCCGTTCCCTGGTAGCCGTCGTAGGTGACAAAGTAGGGTGGGCTCCCGATGACCTTCAGCCATCCGGATGTGTAGCCCAGATCCTCGTACTTGACGCGGGCGGTGTGTTCGTCGTTGTTCACGTTGGTGACGGTTCCCTTGCGGATGATGTAGCTTGAATCCATCTCAGTACCCCTCCAGGACCCGCCTCAGAGAGACGGATGTGGTGTAACCGCCCTGCACGGTGTGCTTGGCGGAGGAGCAGAGGTACTTCCCGTCGTAGGAACCCCAGCCCTTCAGCATGACGGTCACTCCGGCACAAAGAGCCGGGTTGCCGGGAAACGTGAACTCAGCGGTACGGGAAAACAGGTTGGCGTAGCGCAGGCGCTTCTCGGCCAGCTGCTTCGCCTCTGCCGCGGAGCTGACCTTTTCCTTCAGCTCCAGTTGCTGGTTGTTCTTTGCCTCTTCGTTATAGTCATCGGTTTTGGCGATGCCCTCCAGGAGCTGCCCCTTATCGTCCACCCAGGTCACCCGGCAGGAGGCGTATTTCTTTGAAGCGCTTCCGCTGCTGAGCTTGTAGGAGTTGTAGGCGGCTGCGTGGCCGTCGCCTGGTTTCATCTTCTGAATGGTCATGACCGCAGGCTGGGACTCATACTGCTTCTGGTCGAAAATCACGATCTCGGTGCCGGTGGCCTTCAGGCTGAGCCCGGCATCCTTGCAGAGCTTGTACAGGAAGGAGATATCACTGGTGGCCGTCTGTTCCGTGCGGTCGTAGTAGGGATCTGAGCTGGCATCGTAGCGGAGGCTCATTCCGTTGTTGGAGGCCATCTCGCCCGCGATGCCGGAGAGGTTGTACTTCTCCCAGCCCTTTGACTTCAGGGTCTGCCGGATGGCAGCCGAGAAGGGGAGGGAACTGGCTTTGATGGTCACGCTGGCCGGTGGCCCGGAACAGGTCACGCTGTCCAGCTCGAACTCTCCGCACTTCAGGGTTTCGTCTTTGCCGTCGCTCTTCCAGTTCTGCCGGATGATTTCGGCGGTGATCTTCAGCCTGGCTGCGCTTGCGCTGTCGATGGCCTCCCCCAGCCAGTTCTCCATCCAGAGGCCGTCGCGGTCCTGGAGAACTATCTGCAGATCGTCGCTGTTGCCGGATTCGTTGTCCGTGTAGGCGAGGGAAACCAGGTTCTTTCGGATGGATGATGTGATGTTCACTCCCTGAAAGCTGACACTGATCTCTGCCCGTCTGGCGAGGTTGATGTCACTCACTGGTCATCACCTCTTCCACGGTGGCACCGTATCCGGAACCGTGCTCCGCTCCACCTCCGGCAGGTTGATCACAACCCCAGCCGGGAAGGTGAAATAGCTCCAGAGGTTCAGGTTGGCCGCCAGGAGGGTTCCGGTGTGCTTTGTATCGCCGAGCGCCTTGTGGGCAATCAGATCCCACATGTCGCCCTGGGTGGTGGTGTAGGTTTTCACACGTATGCCCCCCTCATCTGATCCTCCTGGATATCCCGGAGGACGCTTTCAACCTGGGATCGCAGATCCATGACGCTGCGCTCCAGGACGCGCCTGATTTCGTCGGTGTTCCCGCCTCCGTTGATCGTGTAGACCGGTGCAACCGTGACGTGATACTCGGCGCTGTTGGTGTGGTATGCTGCGGGTTCCACTTCCGGGACCTCTACGGCTGGTGCGTTGACGTTGACGTAGGGGCTCCCGATCTCCGGTATTGCAGCCTCCGGCAGCTCCGGTGCCTGGTAGGTGATATCCGGGAAACCAGGTATTGCCGGGGCAACTGCTTCCTGTTCGATAATGGGCTGCATCTCCCGGTACATCCGGTTGATCTCCCGCAGAGCGGAGGATTCCCGGTAGGTTCTGCTGTTGGTGGTCAGTGTGCTCTGGGCTCCCGGCAGGAAGATGGTCTCAGGGGCAATCGCCTCAGTCTGCCCGGTCTCTCCGGGCTGCGCTGTCGGTACGGCCAGTTGCCTGTTGATGGCTGCGGCCTCTTTCATGGCCTTTGCGTACTGCTGAAGCATCAGAGGATCCTGCAGGACAGACGCGGATCCGGATACGGTCCCCTTCGGGTAGATGGCCTCCGGGCCTCTTTCACCCACAAGGGCAGGCCCAGGGGTTGCGGATACAGTGCCGGATGCGTAGGCCTCAGAGGGTGTTTCCTGGAAGATGGGCTGAATCTCTCTGTAGAATCGCTCAATCTCCCGTTGCGCCATCGTCTGGCGCTCCAGCCGTGTCTGACTGGCATTCAGGATCCGCTCGCCGCCGTTCAAGTAGACGATCTCCGGCCCGTTGGCACCCAGGAGCTGGGGGGCATTCCCGTCGAGCGCCCGGATCGCATCCGTACCGTTCCCGCCCAGCCGCCTGGCGACGGCGTCCGCCTCCTGCATGGCTCTCTGGTACTGTTCGGACTCCAGGAGCTCCTGAAGCATCCGGGTGGTTTCTGGGTCCAGCCCGGAAGTGTAGCCGTTGGAGTAGAGAAGCTCCGGGCCACGTTCACCCACAAGGGACCATCCTTCCGGAGCCTGCCAGGTGCCGGAGGCGTTGCCCTGCGGTTTCCAGCCGCGATAGGAGTCCTGCGGTGCCTGGTAGCCCTGCACTCTGACTCCCCTGAATGTGGTGGATTCTGTGGCCTGTCTGCTTGCGTTCAGGACCTTGTTGAACTCTTCGGTCCATCTCCTGACCTCCGCCTGGAGGTCGGGGAACTGATCCTGCATCCCGGATACAAAGTCGGTGAAGGTGCTGCTTGCCGCGTCATAGGCCTCCTGGCTCATGTCCATTCCGGAGACGGTATCCTCCATACTCTTGAGGATCTGGTCCATAGAGCCGTCAAAGTCCACGGCCACCTTCGCGGTGTTGTCCGCCACGGAGTTCTGGGCCTCGTTCAGGGTTTCGATGTTCTTCTCCATCGATGCGAAGTCATCCGCCGAGCTGTTGTTCAGCGCAGCGATGGCAGCCGCAGCCTCCGGGGATCCGTTCTGGGCGGCAGTGAACAGGCTTTCCAGGTAGCCCTGAATGGCAGGGAATCCTTCAGCCTTTTGCCTCAGCCCCTCCATGTTGGTGTTCAGATTCGTGTAGTAATCGATCTGGGTCTGGATTGCCTTGTTGATCTCCCCGATGGACGTTGGCTCGACTTCAGCGGCTTCCTGCCAGAGGGAATAGGTGCCTCTAACGCTCTTCAGCGCATCATCGTAGGCCTCGTTGTACCTGCCGCGCAGGTCATCAATAGCCTCAGCGTTGCTCTGAATGATGCCGTCAATGGCGGAGTGCCTGTCAGCCATCTCGCCAGCGGCAAGTGCGCTGTCACGCTGAGCGTCTGTGAGCTGTTCGACCGCTTCACGCGCATCGTCTATAACGGCTCCGGATTCCTCCATAGCTGCACTTCCGACATCGATGGCTTCTGTAAGGTTGTCATGCTCCTTTTGGAGGTCCGCTACCGCCTCGGC
>CANQQE010000050.1 GCA_947625935.1 uncultured Muribaculaceae bacterium
TCGGAATCAGATAATTTCAATGTTTGACGTGAATAGTCAATTCTCAGGCTCTTTGAATTGAGAGGTTCTGCAACACCATCGGGATGTAAGGGAGGATTACGCAGGGGTGCCGCCGCAGGGGTGGGATAATTTTGCGGGAAAAAAGATTTTTTATGGGGAAAGAGTTGATTGTGGAGGCCGGCGCGCTCCGATGCCTCAAAAGGGATGAACGGCCGCGGGGAAACAAGAACCTCGTGGCTGAAGTGGTTAACATGAGGAAAAACCGCCTGACGGGATGGCTTGAGCCGATGGGGCTGTGCCGCAAGCTGACAACGACCCCCGGCACTCCGCTCGTCATGGCACTCAACCCCGAGGGGGAGAGATGGCTGATAATGGCCAACGGAAACGTGGTCAAAGCGGTGGAGACGGGAGGCAACGCAACCACAGCCGAGGTGGGCGCGCTCAACAGCCGCCCGCTGTGTGCCATAGCCGTCGCCGGCGGAGTGACCGTGATGACCGCCCGCGGAGCCGAGCGCATGAGATGGAACCGCGCGGAGAGACGTTGGGAACTGTCGGGGCTGATGCCCGAATTTCCGCCGATAGCAATCGTGGCAACCGAACAAACCACACTCACCACCACCATACGGGCAGCGGCGATTACCGGCAACTACCCGCATGGATCGGGCAGACTAAAGGCCGACGACAGCCTCGCTCTGACAATCGACAGCCTTGACGCTTACCGCCGACTCGACAAAACCGCACGGGCCGGCGGCTACTATATGCAACCGCTGATAGCCCGATACCGCATCAAGGACCGTGACGGAAACACGCTCTACACCTCGGCTCCCGTGGTGGTTGGCGACGGGTTCCAATGCACCGGGCCGATAAGCTGCACCGTCAGCGGAGGCGAACGTCAGGCAGCCAACATCAGCGCCGGCGTGTGGAGGATGGGTATCATAGCCCCCGAGACCCTCGCGGGGATATGGAGGGAAGAAGCCGCCACACTCGAAATTCTCGCCACACGGCAACTCCACCCGGTGAGGATGAAAGGGGAAATAGACGGCTCCATAAACCAGAGCGGCACCAACATCTCGACACTCGGATTCACAATGCCCGGCGTAGCCCGCTACGAGGCCGGCGACAGCCAGCGGCGCGCCATGGTGGTAGCCGCCCTCGACCGGCTCGACGAGATGATGAGCGTGGTGGCCCGAATCAACGACCCATTTGGCGGAGCGATCGGAGCGGCGGGGACAATCAGGGTCATAGAGCGGGGAAACAGCGCGGGGGTCGACAGCGAGTGGGCCTCGGTGGAAAAATCGCTTGGAAAAGAGCCGCCCGCTCCGCGGGGCTACAAGGAATCGACCTTGGCCACCTGCCGCGTGCCGCACCGATTCACCGCAACGACAGCCGCTGCGTGTGGCGACACAGTGCTGTGGGGCAACCCGACGGCGTTGCGCTACGGAGGCTATCCGCTGACGATGGCAGCGGCCGGGACACGCCGCGGACGTTGGCGCGCCAACGTGGCCGTTGAGATGGCCGACGGTTCGGAGAGGGCCGTGTGGAGCGGCGCGGGCGACAGCGGGGAACCGCTGACGCTGTCGCCGCTGCTCTCCTACCCCGCCGCCGACGCTGAGAAAATGACCGTCAACATATCACACAGCGACGGAAGCATAGTCAGGGAAACATTGCGCCTGACGCCGGCGGGAAACGGCGATATGGCCTATTACCTCCACCCCACCCTCGCCCCCTGGTCGCCGGCGACCGCCGCCGACTCCTATCTCACACCCGCGGAGATAGAGAAACCACGGGAAATGGCGGGGAGGGTGCTGTCGGCAACGGGAGGCTTCCCTCTCGGCCCGACAGGCGCGCTGGCGGTGTCGCCCGCGGCTATAACGAAGTTAACGGCAGCCTCGCGCAGCGACTCGACATGGGACTTCGGGCGGGGGCACTTCTACTCATTCAGCCCCGCGGGCATCTCGGCCATAGGCATAAACGGCAACCGCGTGGTGACCGGGGCAAACCTCATCTCGGCCATAGGCATAGACCGCCCGGAGCAGGTGGCACCCGGAAACGACGGGGTGTGGACGCTGACCGACGGAGGCATAATGAAAATCAGCGGCAACCGCAGCGCATGGGCCGTCAGCTTAGACGGGAAGCGACGCGCGCTCGGATGGAGCCGGCGCGCAGGGGGCCAACTGTGGGTGACGGACTCCGACGGGTCGGCCGACATAATAGACATCGGCAGCATGGAGACGGTGAAACGCCGCATGGAAAAAATCGACTCGCTCTACAGCGACGGCGACACGCTGCTGATAGTCGATGGCAGCGGAGTGAGCGACACAGCGACCGAGACCGCCGACACCGTAGAAACCCTATGGAAAACGCGCCTGCAGGTCGACGGCATTCCCGACCCCGGAGCGCGCGGCAACAGCCGCATAGCCGCCGTGAGAGCCGTAACCATCGACATGGACGCGCCTGAGGCCGACATTGAAATCGAGCTGAGGGGGGATAACGGCCCGGGGGCCGGAGGGAGCCGCCCGCTGCTGACAGCCAACGCCCGCGGAGCGATCGACCGGCCGCTGACGATGCGCGTCAGAGCCCCGCGGCGGGGATGGATCGACATCAGAATAGGGGGAAAACTTGCGGCGGGAAGTGTAATCAGAAAAATAAGACTGGCGATATGAGAAATTCCACTATGAAAAAGGAGTACAACGAAATCTGGCGCAAGAACCAGCTCCGCCGCTACAAGCTCAAGAAGGAATATGACCCCATATCGGGAAAAGGCTGCGCGGGCCACCGACTGGTGGACACCGACCCCGCAAGCGGTTCGATAGTGATGATTCCCGAATCGATGGCCGCGGACTATGCCTACAGCCCGACGATGAAAGCCATCGACCGGGAACGGCTCCGATGCCGCCACGACTTTGAATACTGGTGCGCCCGCTGCGTCACCATAAAAGACAAAATCAGCGGGGCCGACACGCCGTTCATACTCAACGCCCCCCAACGCCGCGTCACGTCGCTTTTAGAGAAAGACCGCCTGGCAGGGAAACCGCTGAGGTTGATCATGCTGAAGGCGCGGCAGTGGGGCGGCAGCACGCTGATACAGATGTATATGGCCTGGATCCAAAGCTACCACCGGCGCAACTGGCACTCGCTGATATGCGCCCACGTCAAGGACACGGCGGCCACAATCAGAGGGATGTACAGCAAACTGCTGTCGCACTACCCCGAGGAGCTGTGGGACGGCGACGAGCCGCCCCGGTTCGGGAGCTACGAGCGGTCGGTCAACGTCAGAGAGATAGCCGGCAGGGGCTGCCGCGTGACGGTGGGGTCGAGCGAGAACCAGGAGGCGGTGCGCGGAGCCGACTACGCCATGGCCCACCTGAGCGAGGTGGCGTTCTGGAACGACTCGGCGACCAAAAGCCCCGACAAGTTCATCAGAGCCATCTGCGGGGCTATCGCTCTGGTGCCGCTGTCGTTGGTGGTGATGGAAAGCACCGCCAACGGCGTGGGCAACTACTTCCACCAGGAATGGTGCCGCTCAAAGGCCGGCAAAAGCGACAAACGCACGGTGATGGTGCCATGGTATGAAATAGAAATCTACCGACAGCCGCTCAAACGCGAAGAACTTCCCGGGCTGTGGGAGTCGATGGACGCGTATGAACACGCTCTGTGGGAAAAGGGGCTGACGCTCGAAATGATAAACTGGTACCACCATAAACGGCGCGAATACCCTTGCCACACGATGATGCAGGCCGAGTACCCGACCGACGACACCGAGGCGTTTGTAAACACGGGCCACAACATATTCGCCAACGAGCATATCGAGGCCCTGAGAGCCGGATGCCGCCCGCCAAAACTGATCGGGGAAGTGGACGGGATGGCGAGCAACGGCCCCGGAATGCTGCAAGGGGCGACTTTCAGACCGACATCGACAGGAAACCTGAAAGTGTGGGAAGAACCCCGGGAGGATAACAACCGGTACATAGTGGCGGTCGACATCGGTGGACGCTCTGTAACCAGCGACTGGTCGGTAATAGCGGTCATCGACAACAGCGGCGAACACCCCGAGATAGCCGCCCAATGGCGCGGACACACCGACCACGACCGCCTGACATGGAAAAGCGCGGCTATAGCGCGATGGTACAACAACGCCCTGCTCGTGATCGAGAGCAACACCCTTGAGACAGAGAACACCGAGGGCGACAACTCCCTCTATGTGCTGACCCGGCTCCGCGACCATTACGGAAACCTGTACATCCGAGGCGACAACGACGGACAGACAGGTGCGAAAGTGGGATTCCACACCAACCGCGCCACAAAGTCGCTGGTGATCAATGACCTGATAGTGCGCGTGCGCGACGGCGAATACACCGAGCGCGACAGCGACGCCTGCGACGAGCTGGCCGTCTATGAGCTTAAACCGGGGGGAACCTACGGAGCGAAAGCCGGACACCACGACGACATACTGATGACACGGGCCATAGGGCTTTACGTCGCCCGGCAACAGCGGGGAGGGGTCAATGACGAAGAACTGCGGTTAATGCTCGACAGGAAACGGTGGTGACCCATAGCGGCAATGTCGCGATAAATTGCTAAATTCGCGCATTAACCCAAAGTCATCACGATGAAAAAACATGATTTTGACAAGCATATCGACCGACGCGGGAGCGGCGCGTTGAAATGGGACGGTCTGGAGGAGCGTTACGGCTCGCCGGACCTTTCCGCTATGTGGGTGGCCGACATGGATTTCGAGGTATGCCCCGCTATAATCGACGCTTTGAGGCGACGACTCGACCATCCCGTGCTGGGGTACGCTCTGACACCCGACAGCTATTGGCAATCGATAATCGAGTGGCTCGACCGCCGTCACGGCTTCAAGGTGAGCCGAGAGGAGCTGACGTTCACCCCGGGAGTGGTGAAAGGTCTGGCTTTGGCCGTCAACTTCTTCAGCCGCGAAGGCGACAAAATCGTGATACAGCAACCAGTCTACCATCCGTTCAGAATGGTGATCGAGGGCAACAACCGCGTCGCGGTCAACAATCCGCTGATCGACCGCGGCGACCACTATGAGATGGATATCGCCGGATTGCGGGAGATTGTCGATCGGGAAAAGCCCCGCATGATGGTGCTATGCAACCCCCACAACCCGATAGGGATACAGTGGGACCGTGAGACTCTGGCCGAAGTGGGGCGCATCGCCCGCGAAAACGGAATGGTAGTGGTGTCTGACGAAATACACGGCGACCTGATGCTCAACGGACGGCGACACCTGCCGATGGCCGCCGTCAACGACGACACCGCCGCAGTGACCGTGACACTCGGCGCGCCCTCAAAGACGTTCAACATCCCCGGCATGGTCAGCTCATGGATAGTGGTCAAGAACCCGAAGCTGAGAGAGCCGTTCTTCCACTGGCTCGAGTGCAACGAATTTAACGAGGCTCCGATGCCGGCGACGCTCGCCGCCGAAGCCGCCTACCGCAACGGCGAGGAATGGCTCGGACAACTGCTCGAATACATCGAAGGCAACGTCGATGCGATCGATAGCTTCTGCCGCGAGCGCATACCAAAACTGAAAGTCTACCGGCCTCAGGCGTCGTTCTTGGTCTGGCTCGACTGCCGCGCGCTGGGGATGAGCCATGAGCGGCTGATTGACCTGTTCGTCAGGGAAGCGCGCCTCGCGCTCAACGACGGAGCGATGTTCGGCGACGAGGGGGCGGGATTTATGAGACTCAACATAGCATCGCCCCGGGCCGAAGTCATAAAGGCGATGGAACGCATAGAAAAAGCCATTAACAATCATGGATTATAGAATATACCCCCCCGACGGATTTGTCGAGGCTGACGTGAGACTGCCGCTGTCAAAGAGCATCAGCAACCGCGCGCTGATCATCAACGCACTCACACCCGGAGCCGGGCCGCTAAGCGATGTGGCCCGATGTGACGACACCGACGCTATGACCGCCGCACTCTCCGCAGCCGACGGAACAATCGACATAGGCGCGGCCGGAACCGCAATGCGATTCCTCACCGCCTACTTCGCCGCATCACCCGGACGCGAAGTGACACTGGACGGTTCGGAACGTATGCGCCAACGCCCCATCGGGCAGCTCGTCGACGCGCTAAGAGAGGCCGGTGCCGACATCAGCTACACCGACCGCGAGGGATTCCCCCCGCTCGCAATCAAAGGGAAACGCCTCAAAGGGGGCGACGTGAGGATAGACGGCGCGATCAGCTCGCAATACATATCGGCCCTGCTGATGGTGGCACCGACGATGACCGACGGCCTGTCGCTCAAACTCGGCGGCGAACTGCCATCGACACCATACATAAAGATGACCCTCAAAATGATGGAACAGCGAGGGGTCGAGGCCGTCGCGGGGCCCGATTCAATCGACATTGCCCCGGCACGCTACCGACTCCCCGCCGACAACACCATCGAGGAAGACTGGAGTGCGGCGAGCTACTGGTATGAAATCACAGCCCTGTCGGCTGGAAGCGTGACCCTGCCCGGCCTGTCGCTGCCGTCGCTGCAAGGCGACGCGCGGTGCGTCGAGATTTTTGAACGGCTCGGCGTGCTGACCGGGCGCGACGACTTCGGAGCGTTGACACTGACACCGTCGCCCGAAATGCACTCACGGTTGGAAATAGACCTGTCGGAGCAACCCGACCTGGCGCAGACCGTGGCCGTAACCGCCGCCATGCTCGGAGTGCCGTTCCGCCTGTCGGGACTGGCCTCGCTCAAAATCAAGGAGACCGACCGCCTCGAAGCGCTGCGCAAGGAGCTTGACAAACTCGGTATATCTGTCGAGACCGAGCGCGACGAGGTGCTGTTCTGGGAAGGACGTCGGCACCCCGTCTTCGAGATGCCCCGCATCGACACCTACCAGGATCACCGCATGGCAATGGCATTCGCCCCGGTGGCCATCTTCTGCCCCGAGATAATCATAAACGACATCGAGGTCGTGAGCAAATCATATCCCGGCTATTGGGACGACCTGCGCGCCGCCGGATTCACGCTCCAGGACGCAGCCGAAACCCCGCTTGAACCTGAAACCGCCGAGGAGGAAGAATGATTGTAAGCTTGATAATATTAGCCGCGCTCGTCGTCGTGGGAGGCATATGCTACCTTGCCTACCGCCGCAACCCCGACAAGCAGGTCAACGAGCCGCAACAGGCTTGTTGCGGTATGCACATCACCTGCGAGAAAGACTCGCTGCTGTCAGCAGTGAGCGAAACCATAGAATATTATGACGACGAGGAACTTGACCGCTTCAAAGGGCGCGAGGCCGACGACTACACCCCCGAAGAAATCGAGGAGTTCCGCGATGTGCTGCTCACACTCCGGCCCGAGGAAATAGCCGGATGGGGAAGAAGCATACAGCTCCGAGGCGTCACTCTGCCCGCCGAGGTCAGAGAGGAGCTGCTGATGATCGTCGGCGAAGCCCGGCAACGGCATAACATCACAACCGACCCTGAACAATGACCCAACTGCTCAACTACACATTTTTCCAGAACGCCATAGCCGGGGTGCTGATCATCAGCGTCGCATCGGCCATAATAGGCACCTACATCATAGCCCGAAGGCTCGTGGCCATTTCGGGCGGCGTAACCCACGCCTGTTTCGGCGGTTTGGGACTCGGCTATTTTTTGGGAATCAACCCGATAGTGATGGCCGGAGTGTTTGCCGTGGCCTCATCCCTCGGGGTCGAGTGGATGGCCTCGCGCTACCGCGTCAGGGAAGACTCGGCGATTGCCGTCGTCTGGGCCACAGGAATGGCCATCGGAGTGCTTTTCGTCTTTCTGACCCCCGGCTATGTGCCGGAGCTGAACTCATTCCTGTTCGGAAACATCCTCACCATCACCGCCGGCGACCTCTGGGCATTCGCCATATATGTGACCGTCCTGATCGCCTTCTTCCTGTGGAAATACAAGGTGATCGTGGCGTGCGCCTTTGACCGCGACTTCGCCAAAGTGGCCGGTCTCCCGGTGAAATTCATCACCTGCACGATGACCGTGCTTGTGGCTGTGTGCGTGGTGCTTACGATAAGGCTCGTCGGGGTAATGCTGCTGATGTCTATGCTGTCGCTGCCCCAACTGATAGCCGAAATATACTACAAGCGTTTCGGCCGCATAATGTGCCTGTCGGTAATCGTCTCCGCTGTGACCTGCCTTATCGGGCTGGGACTCTCGACGGTCATCGACGTGCCTTGCTCCGCGCTGATTGTCATCGTCATGGTAGCGGCATTCGTCATAGCGCGCGCCGCCGCAACGCTCCGACGCCGTTAATCACCCCCTGAAACACCTCCCCGACAACCGCAATGGCAGAAAAATGAGCGGGAATAAGATGTAAATAAAAGAATTTCCTTATATTTGCAAGCTGAAAAAGTTGAAATTAACTAATAAACTCAATTAACAATATCTAAACACATGCAAAGCAAAGGAACATTGGGCAGCGTCGTTGCCGGTGTCATCGCGATTTTCTTGGTGCTTGTGTGCTTGTTCTACCTCTCGTTCTCGTTGGTCAGCAACCACTACGAGAAGAAGGCTGAAGAGTACGCGCTCAAGGTCGCTGGCCCCGACAACTCAGCTTCCGAAACTTACAACAAAGCCTACAAGAGCTTCATCACCGATTCGTTAGGCAACAAACCCATCTATCTGGGCTACAACTACAACGAAATCCAGAAATGGGGCATCGGGTTAGGTCTCGACCTTAAAGGCGGTATGAACGTGATTCTACAGGTGTCGATGCCCGACATCCTCCGTTCGATGAAAAACGCCGAAACCGATACCGTGTTTGACGCAGCTATCGCAGCTACCAACCAGATCATCAAAGAACATAAGAGTGACGACTACGTCGGCACGTTCACCGAACAATACCGTCAGCGCAGCAAGAACGCCGACTTCTCAGTGGTGTTCACCGGACTCGTTAAGCCCGGCAGCGACGACGCTGCCGTGACACGCACCCTCAAGCAGGAGGTCAAAGACCGCGTCAACAACTCGGCCACCAACGTCCTCCGCTCCCGTATCGACGCTTACGGCGTGGTTTCGCCAAACATCCAGGTGCTTCAGGGAAAAGACGGTCAGATTTTGCTCGAACTCCCCGGCGTCAAAGAGCATGAACGCGTACGCGACCTCCTCCAGCGCTCGGCCAACCTCGAATTTTACGAAACTTACAAATCCAACGAAATCGCCGCACAGCTCCAGCAACTCGACGCCGAGCTGCGCAAAGACAGCGTGAATGGCGGAGCCGGCCTCTGGGAACAGTTCGCACAGGTCGATATGCAAGGCTCACCAGTAATCGGTATGGCCACACAGACCAACCAGGACGCCATCAACGCCATGCTCGCCTCACCCGCGGCAAAACGCATTCTCCCCGCCAACCTGAAACTCCTCTGGGAGGTCAAACCTCAGACTGTGCAGTTCAACGACACCGTAACCAAAGCAAAAAAAGATATCGACCTCTACCGACTCGTGGCCCTGAAGACCAACAACGGCAAGCCCGCCCTTGACGGCTCATGTGTCGTTGCGGCCAACGCCGACTACGAGCAGATGCAGGGCAACGTCGTTTCGATGACCATGAACAACGAAGGCGCCAAGCAATGGGCCCGCGTCACAGGCAACAACATCGGCAACTGCGTCGCCATAGTCCTCGACGACTATGTCTACTCATTCCCACGCGTCAACACCGCCATCGAAGGTGGCCGCTCACAGATCACCGGCGACTTCACGGTCGAGGAGGCTCAAGACCTCGCCAACGTGCTCAAGAGCGGTAAGATGAACGCCAAAGTCGAGATTATCAGCGACATGGTAATCGGCCCGTCGCTCGGACAACAGGCCATCCAGTCAGGCTTCATCTCGTTTATCGTCGCATTGGTGCTCCTGATGATTTTCATGATTTGCATCTACGGCGTGGCACCCGGTCTGATCGCCAACTTCGGCCTGATCTGCAACCTGTTCTTCACCCTCGGCATCCTCGCCTCGTTCCAGGCCGTCCTCACCCTCTCGGGTATCGCCGGTATCGTGCTCGCGCTCGGTATGGCGGTCGACGCCAACGTGCTCATTTTCGAGCGTGCTAAAGAGGAACTGCGACTCGGCAAGAACGTCCGCAACGCCATCGCCGACGGTTACAGCAACGCCTTCTCGGCAATCTTCGACTCTAACCTCACCTCGATAATCACCGGTGTCATCCTCCTGTTCTACGGCACAGGCCCCATCAAAGGTTTCGCCACAACATTGATTATCGGCATCATCTGCTCGTTCTTCACCGCTGTCTACCTCAGCCGCATCATCTTCCTGCTCGGGTCCAAGAGCAGTTGGTACAAGAACCTCACTTTCACCACCGCCATCTCGCGCAACCTGTTCACCGGCACCAAGATTAACTTCCTTGGCCAGCGCAAAGTCAGCTTCGCGGTATGCGGTATATTCGTGGCCATCGTAGTCATCTCGCTCTTTACCCGCGGCATGAACCAGGGTATCGACTTCTCCGGCGGTCGCAACTATGTGGTGAAATTTGAAAAACCTGTCAACACTGTTGACCTACAGCAGCGTCTGGCTCCCGAGTTCCCCAACTCGACAGTCTCTGTGATCACCATCGAAAGCTCCAACCAGGTGCGCATCTCGACCAACTACAAAATCAACGACGACGCACCCGAGGTCGAAAAAGAGATTACAGGCAAACTCTTCAAAGCCCTCCAGCCCGACCTCCGCGCGGGGATGACACCCGAGGAGTTCTCCACCACCGACGAAAGCCAGGGTATCCTCTCATCACAGAAAGTAGGGCCTACGGTGGCCGACGATATGCGCAACGAGGCTTACATCGCCGTCGTGCTCTCACTGATCGCCATGTTCCTCTACATCCTTCTGAGATTCCGCAACGTGGCCTTCTCGGTCGGCGCATTGGCAGCCGTGGCCTTCACAGCCTTCACAATCATCGGCTTCTACTCGCTGTTCTGGGGCGTACTTCCATTCGCGATGGAGATTGACCAGACATTTATCGCCGCGATCCTCACCGTCATCGGTTACCAGATTAACGATACTGTGGTGGTCTTCGACCGCGTCCGCGAAAACGTAGGTCTCTATCCCAAGCAAGACTTCTTCAACACAATCAATATGTCGATGAACTCAACATTGGGACGTACCGTGATGACTTCAGCAAGCACCCTGTTGGTGCTCCTCTGCATCTTCATCCTCGGTGGCGACGCCATCCGCAGCTTCACGTTCGCGATGCTGTTCGGCGTAATCACGGGTACCCTCTCCACCATCTATGTGGCTGCCCCCGTGGCCTACCTCGTCAACAAACGCCGCATCAAAAAAGCGTAAGCAGAGTCATCCGACTGTAAAACTGATAAAAACCGCCATGTGGAAAAATCTCCACATGGCGGTTTTGCATATTTTATAAAATAATGTAATTTTGCTTCGTGATTATCACATAAACCATGTGATTACTGTGATTCACATTACGGGATTAACATAAATTATACTGATTAATCTGTTACCTATTTCTATTAATTATTCTAAACCTATTAAATTTATGAAGAAGTTATTAGCTACCCTCGCAATCTTGCTTGGATTTTCATTGGCAGCCAACGCCGACACAATCACAAAAGAGTTTTACGGGACAGAGGCCAGCAACGCTGGCAATAACCCTTGTAAAGGGAAAACGACCCGCCTGTGTGCCAAAATAACCCAACAGACAAAATTTGAAAACGCCGACATCTATGTTTTGGAAACAATCGAAGATTCAACCGGAAACATAATAAATCGGCAGACAAAGCATTTTAATTCAATCGAGAAAATGATGCGATATCTATATGATGTACCTGAAAACGCTGAAATTGTAAAAATAACCTCCGACAACAATGATTAAAGAAATTGCTTTAGCAGTTCTCTCAACTATTTGCTTAACGGTTGGCCACGCGGAAAACTTGGTCGACCGTTATGCCAATGAGAGGACTATGGTGAGACAAATCCCCGGCAGCGAACAAGCCCTGAAAAGCTACTTCCGGGAAATTGACGCTGACACGATATATGCAATCATATTCCCCCCAGGCAACTGCCCCAGATGCGAAGCCCAGATCAACCCGTTGGACTACGAATTAAAGAAAGCCGACCCGAAACATAAGACCGTCTTGATTTCTGCCTATCACGATAAAGATGTCGCTCAAGCCTACAACATCAAACACGGTTTCAAATCCGACAACTACATCTATGACACAGACGAACGCTACAAAGAGTTCCTGTCGTTTTCGGGAGGTTTCATGCACATCGTTTTCTTAGCTAAAATCAGTCTGAATAGCGGCACCGTCATAGCAGCTTTGGAAAGTTCTGACTGCACCCCGCAGTTCATCAATCAGTTCACAGCCTACAACAAACCCATGCCGCAAAAACGTTTCGCGATAGAGACCGTCGCGGCACCCCGATTCTCCGCCCCGGCCGAAACTCTCCTACTGTCCGAAAAATACCCTATGCAACACCCCGATTCCATAATCGTATCCACAACCAAATACCAACCGGCGTTTGACGGCGAACGTCTGTTTTTTAACGACGACATGGACGCCTCGATTTACGCATACAGGTTAGATAAAAACAGCGGACTGATGGTTTTTGACGGAAAAATAAAAACCGACGAATCAGAGAACCGCAGGTTTGTGACCGTGGAAGACAAATACTTCAAGATGTTCCAAGAAGACGATGGAGTCAGATACATACCATTGACCCCGGTTCTCATCCCCGACGGCCGACTGGCGATATCATACTCATTGCCCAACATATTCCACACCGACCACGGCACAATTGGCTACATGAATGAATCAGCCATATTGTTTGTCGATCCGGACACACATGAGCATAAAGGTCTCATCCCTCTGCTTCATAGCCACGAGTATTTCTTCCCGCATTTCTCTTTTTACGCGACACCGACCGACATCATTATCGGATGCCAACGCATGACATGGCCCATGAACTATGAGCGTCACGAATATGAGAACGACACCGCCCTCAATCCGTTCACCGATGGATTCTACGAATCGCCCACCCCGATAATGGCTGCTTTCGGAATAGACAGTTGGAAATTGCGAAAACTGTTCGGCAACCTGCCCCGCCACGCCAAAGCAAGCAAGACAGGCGACTATTTCAGTGGCTACGCATTCGACTACTTCGATGGCGAAATCGCTTACACCGATGCAGTTTCAGGCATGATTTCCGTCACCGATACAATCGGAGATTACAATAAAATCAAACATCAATATGCCGCATTCATCATTCCCGACGACATGATAGCACCGCCCGACTCATCGCTGTTTTACAGTTATGACTGCGTGACACCTTACAAACCGGTGTTCTGCCGCACTATCACCGACATGAAACTTTCCGGCGACAAAATACACTGCATTGTCAGATACGGCGACCACAATGCGCCCAATACCGTCGATGACACTTTCACATATGTAAGCATTGACCGGAAAAGCGGGGAAAAGACCGAGAAGCGATTCCCCGAAACCACAGCAAAAGAAAGAGCGTTCGCATACGGACTCCTCCGCGATAAAAACGGCCGGATTACTCCTTATAGCATCGTTAAAAAGGACGGAAAAATTTCAGTCAACACTTTCTTAAACTAAACCAAAATCCATAACCATACGGCGTATTTGCGTTTTAATGTTTTTTAATCAGATCGGGCAACCGATTTGGACGGTCAGGGCGTTATCTTTGTAAACAGATTGAGAATAACAACCATAAAACACTATACGACAAATGGAGAAACCCGCAAAGGCAAAGAAAACCGCCGACAAGAAAGCAGCCGTTGACCCTCAGAAGGCCAAAATGGAGGCTCTCAGCGCAGCCATGGCCAAAATTGAGAAAAACTTCGGCCGAGGCTCAATAATGAAACTCGGCGACGACAAGATAGAAAACATCGAGGTGATACCTTCAGGCTCGATAGGACTAAACTTCGCCCTCGGCGTCAAAGGATATCCACGCGGGCGCATCACCGAAATCTACGGACAGGAATCATCAGGCAAGACCACACTCGCCCTCCATGCCATTGCCGAGGCACAGAAAGCCGGCGGCATCGCAGCCATGATCGACGCCGAGCACGCCTTTGACCGCTTCTACGCCGAGAAACTCGGCGTGGATGTCGAAAACCTGCTCATCTCGCAGCCCGACACCGGCGAGCAAGCCCTCGAAATCGTCGAGCAGCTCGTCCGCTCCACCGCCGTCGACATCATCGTCGTCGATTCAGTAGCCGCCCTGACGCCCAAATCAGAGCTTGAGGGAGGCATGGGCGACCGCAACATGGGTCTGCAGGCCCGGCTCATGTCACAGGCCATGAGAAAGCTCACAGGCACAATCTCACGCACCAACACCTGCTGCATATTCATCAACCAGTTGCGAGCCAACATCGGACAGATGTTCGGACCCGCCGAGACAACAACCGGCGGCAACGCCCTCAAATTCTACTCAAGCGTCCGCCTCGAAGTGCGCCCCGGCTCACAAATCAAGGACGGCGACGAAGTGTTCGGGCGCGCCGTCAAAGTGAAAGTCGCCAAAAACAAAGTCGCGCCACCCTTCAAGCGCGCCGAATTCGACATCATGTTCGGCGAAGGCATCTCACGAGCAGGCGAGATAATCGACCTCGGAGTAGAATTTGACATCATCGCCAAAAGCGGATCATGGTTCAGCTACAACGGCACAAAACTCGCCCAGGGACGCGACGCAGCCAAAAAAGTCATTGCCGACAATCCCGAGCTCGCCGACGAGCTTGAAAAACTCATCATGGAAGCCCTCAAAGAAAACGAGCTTAACGGAGGCAAGAAAGGCAAAAAGAAAGCCGCCAAAAAGAAAGCCAAAGAAAACGACGATGTCGACATCGACGACGACAACAACGACGACAACGACAGCCGCGACGACTTTGACGACGACTTCGGCGACATCCCCGACGAAGACTTTGAAATCGACGAAAACGCCTGACGCCCCACGGTAGGGCTTGCCCATGGGCAAGCCGCCCAGACCGCACCGCCCGCGGCACCCCACATCGTTGGATAACCCCATGTTGGAGCGCAACCGCGCGACTACATGGGGGAGGCCGCCACGACGAACCATCACCCCGTGCCGCTACCTCGCAGTGGTTGCGGCATTCCACATCACCATACGCCCGCGGTAGGGCTTGCCCACGGGCAAGCCGCCCATATCGCACTGCCCGCGGCACCCCACATCGTTGGATAACCCCATGTTGGAGCGCAGCGACTACATGGGGAGGACGCCACGACGAACCATCACCCCGTGCCGCTACCTCGCAGTGGTTGCGGCATCCCACACCACCATACGCCCGCGGTAGGGCTTGCCCACGGGCAAGCCGCCCATATCGCACCGCCCGCAACACCCCACATCGTTGGATAACCCCATGTTGGAGCGCAGCGACTACATGGGGGGTCGCCACGACGAACCATCACCCCGTGCCGCTACCTCGCAGTGGTTGCGGCATCCCACACCACCATACGCCCGCGGTAG